>NZ_JACXSI010000017.1 GCF_014712675.1 Peribacillus faecalis
CAGATATCAATGGAAATTAAATAAGATGACCCCTGTACAATACAGAGATCATCTTAATCAAGCAGCCTAAGGGCCTTTTTTATAAATGTCCTTTACAAAGGGTACATTTCAAAAAAGGACCGGTAACGGTTTTTATGATAGGGGGATTTTTCAGTGCCTGAGCTTCCAGAGGTTGAAACAATCAGGAAAACGTTAGAGCATTTGACAATCGGCAAGCAAATAGAGGATGTGACGGTTTACTGGCCGAAAATCATTAAAAAGCCGTTTGAACATGAGCAGTTTATTGATGCTCTCAAAGGGCAAACTATTGAATCCGTCGGCAGAAGAGGAAAGTTTTTAATCTTTTATTTGACAGACTTAGCACTCGTCTCGCATCTCCGCATGGAAGGGAAATACGGTGTTTTCCCTATTGATGAGGAAATAGATAAGCATACACATGTGCTATTCACTTTCACGGATGGAACGCAATTAAGATATAAGGATGTGCGTAAATTCGGTACGATGCATCTGTTTTTAAAAGGTGAAGAGTTATCTTCTTTGCCGCTATCACAATTGGGACCGGAGCCGCTGTCGGATGAATTCACAACGGAGTATATGATACAGAAACTGGGAAAAACAAGCCGCAACATTAAAGCGGTCTTGCTAGATCAAACAATTGTAGTCGGCGTCGGCAATATTTATGTGGATGAGTCATTATTCAGGGCGAAAATTCACCCGCAAAGAATGGCTTCATCGCTGACGAACGAGGAAATCGAGCGAATTGTCGCCGAAGTGAAAGCAACCCTTGCTGAAGCGATTGAGCAAGGAGGCAGCACGATTCGAACATATATTAATTCACAAGGGCAGATAGGCATGTTTCAGCAGCAATTGCTCGTTTATGGGCGCAATGGCGAACCATGCAAGGAATGCGGAAATGAAATAGAAAAATTGAAAGTAGCGGGCAGAGGCACTCATATTTGTCCGTCGTGCCAAAAGAATCTATAGACTTGCAACAATGTTTGGGCTCCCCCATATATTATCGTATTGATGGTAAGGGGGGAGCTTTTTTAGTTATGACGAACATAATGGCATTGATGCTACTAGCTTTTGCCGTCAGTCTTGACAGCTTTAGTGTGGGCTTTACGTATGGAATCAGAAAAATGAAAATCCCTTTATTTTCGATATTAATTATCGCCTGTATGTCTGCAATTACGCTTTTGGCAAGTATGCTCATAGGCGAATTAATAAGTAATCTACTTTCCCCGATGGTTGCAAGCAGAATCGGGGGGATTATCATTGTCGGTCTTGGTTTATGGATTGTTTGGCAAACGCTGAGATCGCCGGATGATCAGCGAGAGGAGCAACAGACATCAGCGGTCACGGAAGAAAAGGTAATTGCGACAATAGAAATGAAGTATTTTGGCATTGCAATTAATATTTTGAAGAAACCGATGGAAGCGGATATTGACCGGTCAGGGACTATTAATGGATTAGAGGCCATCTTACTTGGCTTAGCTCTTTCTTTAGATGCTTTTGGAGCGGGCATTGGTGCAGCGATGCTTGGCTTTTCCCCATTGATCTTGTCTGTGAGTATCGGCATTATGAGTTCTTTATTTCTGCTTATGGGCATGATTTTCGGAAATAAATTATCTTTTAGTAAAGCGGTAGGCAAGCTAACTTTCTTGCCTGGTGTTTTACTGATTGTCATCGGTATATTAAAATGGTAAACATAAAAACGGTCATAGCAATTTTGGAGAAGGAGAATTGTCTATATGTATAAAATCATCGGATTAACAGGCGGCATCGCAAGCGGAAAAAGTACGATCAGCAAAATGATTGAACAGCTTGGCTTTACTGTGCTGGATGCGGATATTGCTTCGAGAAAAGTGATTGAGCCGGGCGAAGAAGCGTATACAAAAGTGAAGGAAGCATTCGGGGAGCATATTTTCAATGAAGATGGAACATTGAATCGCGCGGAGCTGGGGAATGTAATTTTCAATAATGAAGAAAAGCGTTTATTATTAAACAGCATTATGCATCCGGCAGTTCGCAAATGGATGAATGATCGTCAGGAAGAAGCATTCAAACGTGGAGAGAAGGTTGTTTTTCAGGATATTCCGTTATTGTTCGAAGGAAATATGCAAAAAAGTTTCGATCATACTATTCTTGTGTATGTTGAGGCGGATGTACAGTTGCAGAGACTGATGGAAAGAAATAATTTCTCAAAGGAAGAGGCATTGGCACGAATTCGCTCACAAATGCCGCTATCAGAAAAACTGGCATTGGCTGATGAAGTCATTAATAACAATGGAACTGAGGAAGAATCTAAGCAGCAGTTATTGAATATTTTAAAAAAGCTGGAACTTCTATAGCTGGATAAAAGCGGTATCAGCATACATATTGTTGATGCTGCTTTTTTATTTGGGTTCCAATTAATCAAAAATATGTATGAATCGACGTCCAGCACCTAGCACCTAACGCACTTCCGCAACCTTCCTTCGATTAGTTAACATTGAATCACATGCGTTCTTCGTGTTTCCTTTGTCTTTGAAGAAAGGGTGGAACAAAGACTAAAACCGCCACATTCCTGTGGCAACGTCTTTGTGACTCTCATCCTGAGAGCCTCAGTTCATACGGTGCTAAACAGGATGCTTTCGCCTTTGTTTAAAAGTTATGAATTTTATAACTATTTAGGTTATCGCACATTTTAGTCGCATTTAAATCGATATATGTTATACTATTAATATCGAGTTGGATAAAAAGTATAACATTTATTCGGGAGGGGCCGAACAATGAAAGCAAAAATTGCGATTAATGGTTTTGGAAGAATTGGGAGAATGGTATTTCGTAAGTTAATGTCTGAAGATTCAGTTGAATTAGTAGCTGTAAATGCATCATATCCTGCAGAAACTTTAGCACACTTAATCAAATACGATACAAATCACGGGAAATTTGATGGGGATATTATTGCAGACGACAATGCATTAATCATAAACGGGAAACGTGTTGCGCTTGTAAACAACCGTGATCCAAAAGAACTGCCATGGAAAGAGCTTGGCATTGATATTGTTATTGAAGCGACAGGTAAATTTAACGCTAGAGAAAAAGCAGCATTACATTTGGAAGCTGGTGCGAAAAAAGTTATTTTATCTGCTCCAGGCAAAAATGAAGATGTAACGATTGTAATGGGTGTTAATGATGAAGTGTTGAACATCGAAGAGCATGACATTATTTCGAATGCTTCTTGTACAACAAACTGTTTAGCTCCGGTAGCGAAAGTGTTGGATGAGCAATTCGGAATTAAAAATGGCTTAATGACTACAATTCATGCTTACACAAACGACCAAAAGAACTTGGACAATCCTCATAAAGATTTAAGACGAGCTCGTGCATGCGCTCAAAGCATCATTCCGACTTCTACAGGTGCTGCTAAAGCTTTAACGTTAGTACTTCCTCAATTAAAAGGAAAGCTTCATGGTATGGCATTGCGTGTACCTACTCCTAACGTTTCGTTAGTGGATTTAGTCGTGGATGTAGAGCGTCCTGTAACTGCTGAAGAAATTAATCAGGCATTTGTTACAGCATCTGAAGGTTCATTGGAAAATATTTTGGCTTATACAGAAGAGCCATTAGTATCAATCGATTTTAATACAAATCCAAATTCAGCTATTATTGATGGCTTATCAACAATGGTTATTGGAGACAATAAAGTGAAAGTACTTGCTTGGTATGACAACGAGTGGGGTTACTCTTGCCGCGTTGTTGACTTAACAAAATTAGTGGCTGAAAAGCTCCTTCAAAATGAGCAAGTAGCAACACGATAAGAAAATAGATTATCGATCAGGCTAAAGACTATTGCGTCTTTAGCCTTTTTGTTATGACTTTGAATCTATTTTACAGAGGTCCGTTTAAACGTTAGAATAAAGGTAGCGAATGTATATTACATTTGTTTTTGGCTATTGTGGAAAGATATTGTTTTTAATAAGATAAATATACAAAATCTTGTATTTGTTTATGATAACGTTTGAAAAAGATAACGGAGTTGATAATATATGAAATGCCCTAGTTGTCAACATAATGGAACTAGAGTTTTGGATTCGCGTCCGGTTGATGAAGGGCGCGCCACACGAAGAAGAAGAGAATGTGAGAAGTGCGGATATCGTTTTACGACATTCGAAAAAGTTGAAGAAACTCCATTAATCATTGTGAAAAAAGGCGGCACACGCGAAGCTTTCTCAGGTGATAAAATTTTGCGCGGATTAATTAAGGCGTGCGAGAAGCGCCCGGTACCGCTAAAGGATTTAGAGGAACTGACGATGGAAGTCGAGAGAGAATTGCGTAGTAGCGGATCGTCTGAAGTGCAAAGTGAAATCGTCGGCGAAATGGTTATGAACCGTTTGGCAAAGTTGGATGAAGTATCATATGTACGCTTTGCTTCCGTTTACCGACAATTTAAAGATATTAATGTTTTTATCGATGAATTGAAGGATTTAATCAATAAAGAAAGATAAGAGCGAGCGAAAGAAAGGTTTGAATAGTAATGATCAATCATTGGCAACAACTGCTTCCGGTCGATGCCTATCGGGTGGCGACAAAAGGCATGCTAAGCGAATATGACCGGAAAATCATTGCGATGCTTTATCAGCCTTTAATCGGACCGATCAGCATTAGCTTATACATGACATTGTGGAGTGAGCTCGAAAGCAATCGGGTATGTTCGCAAGAAAGTAACCATTACGGGCTAATGAACATATTGGGATTGCCTTTAAATGAAATTTACGAAGCAAGAAAAAAGCTTGAAGGAATAGGGCTGTTAAGGGTATACAAAAAGAAAGTCGATGGAGAATCGGCTTCTTTCCTATATGAATTGATGGCTCCGCTTAATCCGGAGCAGTTTTTTACGGACGGCATGCTCAATATATATTTGTATAAAAAGGTTGGAAAAGCTCATTTCGCTAAGCTGAAACGTTTTTTCTCCGATGAAAATATAAAAAGTGACGGTTATGAAGAATGCACAAAATCGTTTACCGACGTTTTCACATCAGAACATATGGATTCGTTGTATATTTCAGATGAAGCGAAAGCGGACTTGGAAGCGGGCGAAGGGCAAGTTTTTGTCAGCAGTCAAGAGGCTCAAGAGCTTGAGGGCTTTATGGAGCATTTTGATTTTGGTCTGTTTTTTGCAGGAATTAAATCCGCGTTCCTTCCCGAAGAAGCTTTCACAAAAGAAGTACAGACAGCAATTGCCAAGTTGGCATTTATATACGGAATTAATCCGATTGCGATGCAGTCTGTCGTCATGAGCGCTGTGAACAACAATAATGAAATCGATATTGAAGAATTGCGGAAATCAGCTAGGAACTGGTACCAAATTGAATATAACAGCGAATACCCTTCATTAAGCGACCAAGTGCAGCCGGCTAAATATAGAACGGAAGCATCGGACAAGCCGCTTACGAAAGAAGAAGAGCGAATTCAACATCTTGAGCAAGTTTCGCCAAGGGAACTGCTTATACAACATAGCGGCGGCGGTGAGCCTTCGAGAGCGGATCTGCAAATCATTGAAGAAGTGATGCTAAAGCAAAAGCTTACGCCGGGAGTCATGAATGTATTGTTGGAGTATGTCATGATCATGACGGATATGAAGCTGTCTAAGTCTTATATTGAAAAGATTGCCGGACATTGGGCAAGAAAGAACGTCAAGACCGTAAAAGAAGCTATGGAATTAGCTAAAAAAGAATATAAGCAAGCGCAAAATAGAACAACTAAAAGCAATGTGAAGAATACCGGCGGCAATACTAACAAGAAGATTGTCCGTACGGAAATTGTGCCTGAGTGGCTGAAGAATAATGAATCAAAGGCGCAGAAAGCAGATTCCGGACAAAATACGAAGGAAGACAAAGAGTTTCTGGAAAGAAAACAAAAGCTGCAAGAGAAACTGAAAGAGAAATATAAAAAGAAAGGGTGAACTATATGAAGAAAATCAGTCAGGCCTTAACAGGTCTCACCCGTTCGAAAGATTTTTCGTCCCGATATGAGGCGTTGAAGAAGGAGACTTTAAGTCATCCGGATATACAATCGTTTTTGAAAAGCCATAGTTCTTCAATAGATGAAGAAATGATCGAAAAAAGCTTGATGAAGTTTTATGATTATACGACTCAGCAAAAGAGTTGCTCAAATTGCCCTTCATTGGATGAATGCAAAAACACAGTGAAAGGGTATATTCCTCATATGAGATTACAGGGCAGGTCGATTGATTTATTTTATGAACCTTGTGAAACGAGACGGAGAGTCGATCAACAGCGACAACGGGAGAAGCTGATTCAAAGTTTGTATATACCGAAAGATATTTTGCGGGCAACTTTATCTGAAATTGATATTAATAGCGAGCAAAAGGAAAATGCGGTATTGGCTGCCGATCGATTCATCGATGATTATATAACGGGCAAAAAACCGAAGTCACTTTATTTATATGGATCGTTCGGTGTCGGTAAAACGTATTTACTTGGGGCAATCGCAAATGATCTTGCGGATAAAGGCATTTCCAGCTTGCTTGTGTATGTGCCAGATTTTCTACGTGAAATCAAATCTGCAATCGGCGATAACACATTGAATGAGAAGCTCGACTATGTCAAAAAAGCGCCGATTTTGATGCTTGATGATATCGGAGCGGAAACGATGACGAGCTGGGCGCGCGATGAAATACTTGGTCCGATTTTGCAGCATAGAATGGCTGATGAGCTGCCGACATTCTTCTCTTCTAACTTCGATTTTAACCAACTGTACAATCATTTGACTTTCTCACAAAAAGGAGAAAAAGAAGAAGTGAAAGCTGCGCGCATTATGGAACGGATTAAAACGTTGGCTGAACCGTATTTTCTTGATGGGGAAAACCGTCGTTAATAAAAAGATGATCTCTTATGAGGTCATCTTTTTTATTGAAATTATTGAGTAGTACTTAAAAAGGACCGGTAACGGTTTTTTCTAGCTTCTTAGAAAGGATAAAATTTTCGAACGCAGATTGCTGTCTAACCTTATACCTGCCATGCTCGGTCCTAAGCCACCCCGCCCAAGAAACCAAGACCGGGTTTCTTGGGCGGTTCGTCTTAGTCCTTGTCTAGCTGCAGCGGCCAGCCCCTCGAGGTCATAAGCCAAATCACTCCGGAAATTTTACAATTTCCTGCGTGATTCGTCTTATGCTAGTCGGGGCTGAACGGGCCGCTTCCGCATTTCGGTTCCCGCATGGCTCCTTTTCCATTGAAGACAAATCAAGGAGTTAAATCAAAAATGAAAAAGGACCGGTAACGGTTTTTCTTTACACTTCTAAACAAGCTTCGAAACCCATATACATGTATAGAAGGTTCGTTTAGGGGGGGTTGAATTGATACAAATTCAATTTGATACAGAGAAACAAGCATCAAGAATACAATCAATATTAATAAAACAGCATGTTTTCGAAGAACAGCTTTCAAATATAAGTTATGATGGGAAAAACATGATTGCGATCACATTTACCGAAAGCAATATGGCTTCGATGATTCAGCTTATTAGAGATGGAATTTTAACATTCATCCAAGAAGATTTATTGCCGCAGTGGCTTTATAAAATTGTTTCGGAAAAATACTATTTTAGTGAAATGGATGAGTGTCGTGAGATTGTAGAAATCGCTTTAGCGATGATGGGAGAGAATGAAGCGCCATTTGAGGATTTTTGGAATGAACTGCAGTTGAAAGTACAGTATGGGCTTGTGCTCGTTTTCGAGAAGAAAATCTCATTTTCTTTTCCGTCTTTTTTGACATTCAGGATGCGCGGGGTGATGGATCATTTAATTGAATTTGTTGGAGATGCTATTTATGAATACAAAATGGAACAGGAATATCAAAGTTTTGTATATGCGCTCAGAAATCATATGCGTTCAGTTACGCCGAAAATGAAGCAATTGCATGTCTTGCATCAATATTACTTTCATTTTTATACGGAACAATTTTCAAAAATTGAACGATCACAGTTAAGGAAGTATATTGATAAAAAGCTACAATCGACTGTTCCAATGTATACAGATGAAAGCGTTTTGTCACCTCTCATCTCGATTGCACCTAAGCATTTGTTTATTTACAGTGACGAAGAAAATCATCCGCTCATCTTGACAATTCAGCGTATTTTTGAAGAAAGGGTGAGAGTGCTTCCATATAGAATGTTCAATATGAGGCAGAAGTTCTCGGGTGTCAAAAAATAAAAGCGGGGCTCTTGATTTTGCACATATAACAAATTATAATAACTTACATATTGAAGCAATATACGAAAAAAGTAATGATGAGGACATGAGTGATTTGTAACGGTTTTTTCAGAGAAGGAAGTCATCGGCTGCAAGCTTCCAAACTAGTGCTTATTGCTTACCACCTCTAAACTTCAGCTGTGAAACGATAATAGTAATAGCTGACGGTTGCTGCCGTTATCAGTATTTTTAAAGTGTCATTCTTATTTTGGAATGAAACAAGGGTGGAACCGCGGGTTATAATAATAGTAGCTCGTCCCTGTATTTTGTATACAGGGACGGGCTTTTTGTATGGATAAAAACTGATCCCTGTGAAAAACAAGAGGAGGAAAATATATGTCTGAAATGTTGAAAATCACTTTCCCGGATGGAAACGTGAAGGAGTTTGCCAAAGGAACTACTACAGAAGAAATCGCTGGTTCAATCAGCCCGGGTCTAAAGAAAAAATCAATCGCAGGTAAGCTGAATGGCGAATTATATGATTTAAAACGCTCGATTTTAGAAGATGGAGCGATTGAAATTATCACTCAAGATTCCCCGGAAGCATTGGAAATCTTACGTCACAGTACAGCTCACTTAATGGCGCAAGCGATCAAGCGTATTTACGGAAAAGATAATGTGAAGCTTGGTGTTGGTCCGGTAATTGAAGGCGGCTTCTACTATGATGTTGATGTTGATCAACCAATCTCAACTGACGATCTTGCTGCTATTGAAAAGGAAATGAAAAAAATCGTTAATGAAAACATTGAAGTTGTTCGTAAAGAAGTTTCTCGCGATGAAGCTCTTGAATTCTTCAAAGACGATGAATACAAAGTGGAACTGATTGGCGCAATCCCGGCTGATGAAGATGTGACAATCTATGAGCAAGGCGACTTTGCTGACCTTTGCCGCGGTGTGCACGTTCCTTCTACAGGTAAAATTAAAGAGTTCAAATTATTGAGCGTTGCCGGCGCATACTGGCGCGGAAACAGCGATAACAAAATGCTGCAACGTATTTACGGAACTGCTTTCTTTAAGAAAGAAGATTTAGCTGAGCATCTACGTTTATTAGAAGAAGCAAAAGAGCGTGATCACCGTAAAATCGGTAAAGAGCTGAACTTATTCACAACTTCGCAAAAGGTAGGACAAGGTCTGCCACTATGGTTACCAAAAGGCGCGACAATCCGCCGTGTAATCGAGCGTTACATCGTTGATAAAGAGCAACGTCTGGGCTATGACCATGTTTATACACCGGTATTAGGAAGCAAAGAGCTATACCAAACTTCAGGCCACTGGGACCACTATCAAGATGATATGTTCCCGCCGATGGAAATGGATAACGAAACACTTGTTATGCGTCCGATGAACTGTCCGCATCACATGATGGTATACAAAAATGATATCCACAGCTATCGTGAACTTCCAATCCGTATTGCGGAACTTGGCATGATGCACCGTTATGAAATGAGCGGAGCGCTATCAGGTCTTCAACGTGTACGCGGAATGACTTTAAATGATGCGCACATCTTTGTTCGTCCAGATCAAATCAAAGACGAGTTCAAACGTGTAGTCAACCTTATTCTTGAAGTATATAAAGATTTCGATCTAAACGACTACTCATTCCGTTTATCTTATCGTGATCCTGAAAATACAGAGAAGTATTATGATGATGATCAAATGTGGGAAAGAGCGCAAGCGATGCTGAAAGAAACAATGGACGAGCTTGGTCTTCCATACTTCGAAGCAGAAGGCGAAGCAGCATTCTACGGTCCTAAAGTCGATATTCAAGTGAAAACTGCACTAGGAAAAGAAGAGACACTTTCTACAGTTCAGCTTGACTTCTTATTACCAGAACGCTTTGATTTAACGTATGTTGGTGAAGACGGCAAGCAGCATCGTCCGGTTGTAATTCACCGCGGTGTTGTATCAACTATGGAACGCTTTGTTGCCTTCCTGATTGAAGAATATAAAGGTGCATTCCCGACTTGGTTAGCACCAGTTCAAGTTCAAGTGATCCCTGTTTCTCCTGAAGTACATCTTGACTACGCGAAAGAAGTACAAGAGCAATTGCAAGCTGCTGGACTTCGTGTCGATTTAGATAGCCGCAACGAAAAAATTGGCTACAAAATCCGTGAAGCGCAAATGCAAAAGATCCCTTACATGCTAGTTCTTGGAGATAAAGAAGTGGCAGAAAAAGCAGTCAATGTACGTAAATACGGCGAGCAAAAATCAGAAACAATGTCATTTGAAGACTTCAAAAACATGATTACTGCTGAGGTTGCGCGCTAAGCGAGAAGTATTTGTGAAAAATATATTGCAAAATACGACAGTATTTGATAACATAAGTTTTGTTGTTAAAACAATCTAGTCTAGTGAGAAGGCAGTTAATATATGATGTTGACATGTCTGAGTTACTATGATATAGTTCTAAGGTAGAAATTGAATACCAAGTTTGAGGAAAGAAGAGGCACCCGCTTCTCACCTGCTGACACGATTATGTAGTTTACAGGTCTTATGGTTTGATTATTTGACGTATGTCTAATTAGTCTATCATCAGTGTGGGTGTGCAAACATCCACACTTTTTTTATTGCGGATTAAATTCTTCAGTACGCAAACGAATGTATTCGAAAATAACCTTGGAGGTGGCTAACTATTAGTAAAGACATGATGGTAAACGAGGGCATCCGTGCCCGCGAAGTTCGTCTGATTGACCAAAATGGAGAACAATTAGGTATTAAGACAAAATTTGAAGCGCTGGAAATTGCCGCTCGTGTAAATCTTGATGTTGTGCTAGTTGCTCCTAACGCAAAACCCCCAGTAGCCCGTATTATGGACTATGGAAAATTCCGTTTCGAGCAGCAGAAGAAAGACAAAGAGGCGCGAAAAAATCAAAAGATCATCAGTTTGAAAGAGGTTCGTCTGAGCCCTACAATTGATGAGCATGACTTTAATACAAAGCTTCGTAATGCTCATAAATTCCTGCAAAAGGGAGATAAAGTTAAAGCATCCATTCGCTTTAAAGGTCGTGCGATTACTCATAAAGAAATCGGACAGCGCGTATTGGACCGCTTCTCTGCGGAGTGCAGCGAACTGGCTACGGTAGAGCAAGCTCCTAAGATGGACGGACGCAGCATGTTCTTAATCTTAGCACCGAAAAACGAAAAGTAATTTTTAGATTGTATTGAGGAGGAAATCCATATGCCTAAAATGAAAACTCACCGCGGTTCTGCAAAGCGTTTCAAAAAGACAGGATCTGGTAAGCTTAAGCGTTCAAACGCATATACTAGTCACTTATTCGCAAACAAATCTACTAAGCAAAAACGTAAACTACGTAAAGCTAGCTTAGTAAGCAAAGGCGATTTCAAACGCATTCGCCACATGTTAGACAACATTAAGTAATTAATCGTTCGATCGATTTATATAGGAGGGAATTACATGCCACGTGTAAAAGGCGGTACTGTTACTCGCAAACGTCGTAAAAAGGTTCTTAAATTAGCTAAAGGTTATTATGGTTCAAAACATACATTATTCAAAGTTGCTAACCAACAAGTAATGAAATCATTAATGTATGCATACCGCGATCGTCGCCAAAAGAAACGCGACTTCCGCAAACTATGGATTACTCGTATCAATGCAGCTGCTCGTATGAACGGTCTTTCTTATAGCCGTTTAATGCACGGCTTAAAGCTTGCTGGTATCGAAGTTAACCGTAAAATGTTAGCTGACCTTGCAATTGCTGACGCTGCTGCGTTCACTGAATTAGCAAACGTTGCTAAAGCTCAACTTGAAAAATAATTCTCATTCATATTAATGAATAGAGAATAGATAGCCATTCTCTTTTGAGGATGGCTTTTTTGCTTCTATACAAAGTATAATTTCTAGAAGAAAATTACTGTCTAACCTTATACCTGCCACGCTCGGAGGCCAACAGGATGTAGGTCATATCGGCGAAGACATGCGGACGTGGCGTTCTTAGCCGATGCTCCTTTTTTCCACCCCACCCAAGAAACCAAAATCGGGTTTCTTGTGCGGTTCGTCTTAGTCCTTGTCTAGCTGCAGCGGCCAGCCCCTCGAGGTCATAAGCCAAATCACTCCGGAAATTTTACAATTTCCTGCGTGATTCGTCTTATGCTAGTCGGGGCGGGCCGCTTCCGCATTTTGGTTCCCGCATGGCTCCTTTTCCATTGAGGTGAAATCAGGGAGTGAAATCAAAAATGAAAAAGGACCGGTAACGGTTTTTCTATTGGAGGGATACTTATGAAGTTTGTGTATTATTATATGATTGCGGTCAATATTGTCGGATTTGCTATCATGGGCAGAGATAAGCAACTTGCCAAAAAGAAGCAATGGCGGATTTCTGAGGCGGCACTTTGGTCAGTCGCTTTCATTGGAGGTAGCATTGGAGCGACAATCGGCATGCGCTATTTCCGTCATAAAACTAGACATACGGCTTTTAAAATGGGGTTGCCAATCTTAGCAGCTATACAAATAGCGCTCATAGTTTTTCTTCGTTAAATTTAAATATCTGATTCGGCTCTTCTCCAGTCAATAGTTGCAGACGGGTAATGCCGGTATAGAATTTTTTCAATTTCATCAACATCATCCGAATTAAGATTTCTTTTTGATTGCCAGTCATGAAGCCAAATGAAAATCGATGTAACCTCACTAGTTTCATTCGGATATTTCTCTCCTTCAAACAGCAGGCCTTTATAAGTCAGAAGAAAATTTTTACGTACATCAGCGGGGTCATCGAGCATATAGAAGGCTTTTCTTTTTTGTGCCGATTTTAATTTTCTGAGCGGTTTATTTACAAATTTTATGGTTATATATAATACAATAAGAAAAATTAGCACCAGAAAACTATAGATTAAAATCATGCTATACACCCCTAGACAATAGATTTGTATCTTTTTTACGTATAATACAATTAAAAGTTTCGGAATGTTGAAAAGAAATGGGACTTCCAGTCGCAAATTTATTCAGAAAAGAGGGCCGACATGCATATTACCAAAATAGAGGATTTAAAGACGCTTCATCATCAGTCGTTGGACTTGGGAAATGAAGTGCTTGAAAATAGATATTTACATATTATGATCGTATTAGCAAACCTTGCGAATACAATGACTAGTCTTGAGAGTGAAGAAAATACCGCTGTTTTGCGAACAGAACTGCTTTCTCAATATAAAGAAGGTATTCAGTCAATTTTGTTGCTTGGAGAAGAGTGCGGTTTTGAGGCGGAGTGGATGGAGGACTATCCGCATATTAAAGTGAATGGAGACTTGTCAACTCACTTAATGCAACTGCTGGAGGCTATTGCATTATTTAGGGTGAAAAAATCTGCGATTATGTATAAAGCGTTGTTGTCACAATACTTGCAGCTCGGAAAAATGTTAGGGATTGAATTGGAAGATATCACGATTGAATCGCTTCAGAGTTAAGGAAATTAGAAATTGTGCAACTGATTGTTCGTTTGTATATAATAGCTGTATGAGTCAAATTTTTTCAGGAGGCACTTGAATGACTAAATTAGATGAAACTTTACATATGCTTAAAGATTTAACAGATGCCAAAGCGATACCAGGCAATGAAAAAGAAGCGCGTGACGTTATGAAAAAATATATATCGCCATATGCAGATGAAATAAGCACGGATGGCCTTGGCAGCTTAATCGCGACAAAAACAGGTGAAGAAAATGGTCCGAAAATTATGATAGCTGGCCATTTAGATGAAGTCGGCTTCATGGTTACACGTGTGGATGACAAAGGTTTTGTTTATTTCCAAACAGTCGGCGGCTGGTGGTCTCAAGTTATGTTGGCGCAACGCGTTACGATCGTGACGAAAACAGGCGAGATTACAGGTGTGATCGGTTCAAAACCGCCGCATATTTTATCGCCTGAAGCGCGTAAAAAAACGGTTGATATTAAAGACATGTTCATTGATATCGGCGCTTCTGCAAAAGAAGAAGCGAAAGAATGGGGCGTTCGCCCGGGAGATATGGTCGTCCCTCATTTTGAATTCACAGTGATGAACAATCCGAAAATGCTTCTTGCTAAAGCGTGGGATAACCGTATCGGCTGTGCAATTGCTATTGATGTATTGAAAAACTTAAAAGACGAAAAACATCCGAATGTTGTCTACGGTGTCGGTACAGTGCAGGAAGAAGTAGGCTTGCGCGGAGCAAAAACATCTACGTTCAAAGTTCAGCCGGATATCGCGTTTGCAGTTGATGTCGGTATTGCCGGGGATACACCGGGAGTTACCGATAAAGAAGCGATGGGCAAACTGGGCAACGGTCCTGCTATTGTTTTGTATGATGCGAGCATGGTATCTCATAAAGGGTTGCGTGATTTCGTGACAAATGTTGCCGATGAAAAAGGCATTCCTTATCAATTTGACGCAATACCGGGCGGAGGAACAGACTCCGGAAGCATTCATATAACTGCTAACGGTGTTCCTGCTTTATCAATTACAATTCCAACTCGCTACATTCATTCGCATGCAGCCCTATTGCACCGTGATGATTATGAAAACACAGTGAAGCTGATTACAGAAGTTGTTAAAAAACTAGACAGAGAAACAGTCAATCGAATTACGTTTGATTGATTAATTGCAGTAGCCGTGATTGCGGCTGCTGTTATTTATTTTGTTCCAGGTACATAAAACAATGAAAATAACCGTTGAGAATGTCTTTTCTCAACGGCCTGGAATAGCAGTCGCACTCACGATTGCTATTTGCTTAATCCGCTTTCTAATACAGTGAGCATTTCTTTCTTTTCTTCATCACTGGCATTTTGCCAAATGACCTCGAAAAGCACGCCAAGTCCGGGCAACATTTTTTCCTCGCCGCTTTGAATAGCATCGGCAATTGTGTTCTTTAGCTGTTCCTGACTATTTCCTGATACGTTATGAAGTATTGCATGGCGCAAGTTCAAACCCATAAATAATCCCTCCATTTCCTTGCATTTATTATTTTTTCACAGCTATTGATTTATTATGTATGCAGTTTAGGCTATAATAGGACAATCGTAAAAGAAGAAAAGGAGAGGATGAAAGGATGAACTTCATTCAATCTGCCAAAAATGAAAAGGTAAAAGCATGGAAGAAGCTTCTGACGAAGAAAGGCCGTGACAAATCAGGACAATTTCTCGTTGAAGGTTTTCATTTAGTGGAAGAAGCTTTAAATAAAGATTATGTAATCGCTATTATCGCTGATGAAGAAACAGCGATCCCGCGCACATGGAATGTGGATGGTATCGATTTATATACAACGACAGCGGCGGTTGTAAAGGAACTTGCTGAAACAGAAACTTCACAAGGTATTTTTGCTGTTTGCGAGAAAAGAGAATGGAAGGACGCAGATTATCGTAAATTATTATTGTTAGACGGTGTGCAGGATCCAGGTAATATCGGAACTATTATTCGAACAGCGGATGCAGCAGGTGTAGATGCGGTCATTTGCGGCGATGGCTGTGTAGATGTATACAACAGCAAGGCGCTTCGTTCGACGCAAGGGTCCATTTTTCATCTGCCGGTCATTAAATCAAATCTGCCTCAATATATCGAATCGCTTCAAAGCAGAAACATCCTGGTCTATGGTACATCTTTGCAAAATGCAGCAGATTACCGTGAGACAGCGCCACAAGAAAGCTTTGCTTTAGTCGTCGGTAATGAAGGAAACGGTGTCAGCGAAGAAGTGCTGAATTTGTGCAATCAAAATCTTTACATCCCGATCCACGGCGGAGCAGAGTCATTAAACGTAACAGTGGCAACCGGGATTTTGTTGTATCACCTATATAAATAAAGCTTTTTGCTGTCGATTGGAGTGGAGGGCAGCGACTCCTGCGCTGTAAGGAGGTTTGACGCAACGCCTCAGCACGGAAGCGTCCGTCTGTAACGGAATCGACAGTGCGCAAATTGATAAAATAGACGCGCACAGTTGCAACTGCGCATAAAAGTCTCTATAATATGATGGTATAATAATATAAGCAAAAGCTATGACAGAGAAAAGTAACTCTTTACGGACCATACAGGGAGGAAATGCCGTTTGATTGAGAGCATTTTCATGATGAAGAAAGAGCGAAGTTCACCTCTCGAGCTGACATCGGGACCGCAAATTTTTGCGTAAAGATGCTCCGGTTGTAACAACCGTTAAACCAATGAAGCAGTGTGCAGATTATTTGTACATTAACAAGGGTGGTACCGCGACGATTATACCTCGTCCCTTATATGGGAACGAGGTTTTTTTGCGTCTAAAATTACCTGCTTACAACCGAAGATAAAACTATTCAGTAATGAAGTGACATACCGATGATTGAATCGGAAAACAAAGGAGGAAATGAACGATGCAGGAAACATTAAAACAACTGCAAGCAGAAGCGCTTCAAAAGATTGAAGCGGCAACTGATTTAAAAGAACTTAATGATGTTCGTGTTGCTTATTTAGGGAAAAAAGGTCCAATTACAGAAGTGCTACGTGGAATGGGCAAACTTTCAGCTGAAGAACGTCCCAAAATGGGTGCATTAGTAAACGTCATTCGCGAAGAAATTTCAGCAGCAATCGAAAGCAAACAAACAGTTTTAGAAGAAGCAGCAATCAATGCGAAATTAGCGGAAGAAACAATCGATGTTACACTTCCTGGCTATGAAGTGAAAGTTGGTAACCACCATCCTCTAACAAAAATCGTTGAAGAAATGGAAGACCTGTTCATGGGAATGGGCTATGAAGTGGCAGAAGGACCTGAAGTAGAACAAGACTACTATAACTTCGAAGCGTTGAACTTGCCTCAAGGTCATCCGGCGCGCGATATGCAAGACAGCTTCTACATTACAGAAGATACGTTAATGCGTACGCATACATCTCCTGTTCAAGTTCGGACAATGTTAAAGCATGCAGGCAAAGGTCCTGTTAAAATCATTTGTCCTGGTAAAGTGTATCGCCGCGATAATGATGACGCGACTCACTCTCACCAATTCATGCAAATTGAAGGTCTGGTAGTAGATAAAAACATTTCAATGAGCGATTTAGCGGGTACGCTTGAAGTGTTCGCGAAGAAAGCATTCGGCCAAGAGCGTGAAATCCGTATGCGTCCAAGCTTTTTCCCATTCACTGAGCCATCTGTTGAAGTAGATATTTCTTGTAAAATTTGCGGAGGTAAAGGCTGCAGCGTATGTAAAGGAACTGGCTGGATTGAAGTATTAGGTGCAGGTATGGTTCACCCGAACGTATTAAGAATGTCGGGCTTCGATCCGGAAGTATATTCTGGTTTTGCCTTCGGTATCGGTGTGGAACGTATTGCGATGCTGAAGTACGGTATTGACGATATCCGTCATTTCTACAGCAATGATATTCGTTTCTTAAAACAATTTCACACTCATGAAGGATAATTAAAGGAGGGAAAACAGACAATGTTTGTTTCATATAAATGGTTACAGCAATATATTGATTTAGATGGAATTTCAGCTGCTGAGCTTGCTGATAAAATTACGAAAAGCGGCATCGAAGTTGAAGGAGTAGAACAAAAGAGCGAAGGCATTAAAGGTGTAGTCGTTGGTCACGTTCTAGAAAAAGTAAAACATCCTGAAGCGGATAAATTAAATGTGTGCCAAGTGGATATCGGTGCAGAAGAGCCAGTGCAAATCGTGTGCGGCGCAGCAAACGTTGACGCAGGGCAAAAAGTAGCGGTTGCAACAGTGGGTGCTGTTCTTCCAGGCAACTTTAAAATTAAAAAAGCGAAGCTTCGCGGTCAAGCTTCTCACGGTATGATTTGCTCGCTTCAAGAATTAGGCTATGAAAGCAAGCTAATCGCAAAAGAATATAGCACTGGAATTTTCGTATTCCCGAACGATGTCGAAGTAGGAACGGACGCTCTTGGGCAACTGAATCTGGATGACGAAGTGCTAGAACTTAGCTTAACGCCAAACCGTTCTGACTGCTTAAGCATGCTAGGTGTGGCTTATGAAGTTGGCGCGATTTTAGGAAAAGACGTGAAATATCCGGAAAGCACTTATACAGCAGGCTCTGAAAAAGCATCTGATTATGTTTCTGTTGAAGTGGAAGCGAATGAAGAAAATCCGCTTTATACAGCAAAAATCATTAAAGATGTGAAAGTCGGGCCATCTCCGTTATGGATGCAAAATACGTTAATGGCTGCAGGAATTCGTCCGCACAATAACGTAGTGGATATTACAAACTATGTATTATTAGAATACGGTCAACCTTTACATGCATTTGACTACGACAAGCTTGGTTCTAAAAAAATCGTTGTCAGAAATGCAAATGAAGGTGAAACAATCATGACGCTTGATGATGCTGAGCGCACATTAAAAGCGCACAATCTTGTAATCACTAACGGCACAGAGCCAGTAGCTCTTGCTGGTGTAATGGGTGGAGCAAACTCAGAAGTGAGCGATGAAACAACAACTGTATTGTTAGAATCAGCATACTTCGCGGCATCATCTGTTCGCAAAACGTCTAAAGAGCTTGGTCTTCGCAGTGAAGCAAGCGCTCGTTACGAAAAAGGTGTTGATCCAAACCGTGTTCGTGCAGCAGCGGAACGTGCAGCAACTTTAATGGCTGAATATGCAGGCGGCACAGTATTAGAAGGAACAGTTGAAGTCGACACATTAACAGTTGAGCCTGCTGTTGTTTCAATCACTCTTGAAAAAATCAACACATTATTAGGCACTGCTTTAACAATGGCTGAAGTAGAAGCGATTTTTGCGAAGCTGAAATTTGAAACAACTGTAAATGGTGATGAAATTACTGTTACAGCGCCAACTCGCCGCGGCGATATTACGATACCGGAAGATTTAGTAGAGGAAGTTGCTCGTCTTTACGGATACGACAACATTCCTAAAACACTTCCAAACGCAAGTGGAACAGTAGGGAAACTTTCTGACTATCAAGCGAAACGCCGTGCAGTGCGTCGTTATTTAGAAGGAGCAGGTCTATACCAAGCAATCACTTACGCATTAACTTCTCCTGCAAAAGCACAAGCATTTGCTCTTGAAGTGAAAGATACAGTGAAGCTGTCAATGCCAATGAGTGAAGAGCGAAGCGTTCTGCGTCAAGCAATAGTACCTCAACTTCTTGAAGTATTAAAATACAACGTAGCTCGTCAAAATGATTCTGTTGCTTTATACGAAACAGGCACAGTTTTCTTGCACACAGCAGACAATGAGCTGCCGGAAGAAAGAGAGCATGTGGCAGGTGCATTAACTGGACTATGGCACTCTCAAGCTTGGCAAGGTGAGAAGAAAGCATTAGACTTCTTTGTAGCAAAAGGCATCCTAGAAGGCTTATTTGAAAAGCTTGGCGTAAGCGGACAAATTGCATTTGCTGCAGCGCAAATCGATGGTATGCATCCTGGTCGTACAGCGAGCGTATCACTAAATGGCACTTACATCGGTTATGTCGGTCAAGTGCATCCGAAAGTGCAACAGCAATATGATATTAAAGAAACATATGTATTCGAATTATCATTACAAGCATTGCTGCAAGCGGAAGTAGCTCCAATCGCATATACTAGCATTCCGCGTTTCCCTTCAATCACTCGTGATATCGCATTAGTCGTAGACTCTGCGACAGTTGCAGGTGATGTGCAAGCAATCATAACAGAAGCGGGCGGCAAATTGCTGAAAGAAGTTTCTGTATTTGATGTGTACGAAGGAGAACATATGGAAGATGGCAAGAAATCCCTTGCATTCTCGCTTAAATACTTCGATCCGGAAAAAACATTAACAGACGAAGAAGTAACAAAAGCACATACAAAAGTATTGGATGCAGTAAAAGAAAAAGCAGGCGCTGAATTGCGCGGTTAACAAATAGAAAAGGCCTTACTTACAATTATTTTCCAATTTGTAAGTAAGGCTTTTTTGTAGGGAAAAGTAAGTGTTATCATTGGGAAAAGGAGAATCATTGTTATTTAGTGCAGTTAATCTAGGAAATTATAACTAAGTATTCATTATTATTGAAAATGATGATATAATTGCTGAGGTATTTCTCTCATGAAATTATTGGTGTATAAGTAATTCTCTTGTATATGAAACTTCAACTCTTTAGCTATTATTACTTTCAAAGGCTCTTGTCAAACTTTTGTCTAATTATCTATTCGTTCTGTTTGTAATGTGAAATATAAGGTGCATATGCTTTTAAATCTCCCGTTATTAAAGATTCAAATAAATAAAGCTTCCAATTTTTGAAGCTTGAGAGAAGATGTTGCGTTAAAAAGGGGGGATTTACATCTGTGAAAATACACAAAGGGCTAATATTAATAGGCACACTTATTTTAGCTTTAGTTAATTTACCTAAGATTACATATGCCAATACTGATTATTCAATATACAGCATTGAAACAGGTGAATTTTTGGGGGAAGAAAATGTTAGAAACGCATTGTACAAATTGCAGGCAGATACAGGATGGTATGCACAATATCAATCAACAGGTAAATCTATACCATACTATCAAGTAATTTCAGATGAAATAATTGGTGAAAGCAATGCTCGAGAGCAACTAAATAATATTGAAAGAAATTATGGTGTTAGTGGGACTTATAGTCCTGTGGGGCTACAGGCACCTTCCTATAAAATAATTTCTGGAGGATTTAAAAAAGATATTATTCAGGGTGTCTTAGAAGATTTTAAGCAATCTACCGGTATTTCGGCAACAACTGAACCAACGGGTCAGAGAAAAGCTAAAGAGAGAATAGTAACAGGTGGTTTCTACGGAGAGAATGCGGTAAAGGATGTTGTTTATCAATTTACACAGGCTACAGGAATAGATGCCACGTATCGACCGATGGGGGAATACAAAGAGTATAAGCAAGTCCTATCTGGCGGGTTTTATGGAGAAGAAAATACCAAATTAATTTTACAGGAATTCGTAAAATCAACAGGGGTAGATGCTACGTATGAAGCTGTTCAATATTCAGAAACATACAATGTAATTACTGGCGGTTTTTACGGAGAAGAAACAGTCCAATCGGTGCTCAATAGAATTAATAGTGATTTAGGTGTAACCGGAACCGTCCTCCAAACAAACTTAGAGAATATCTATCAAATTAAATTTGATTCTTTATCAGAAAGTATGATGACTAAGCTTTCGAAATATCTGAATGATAATAATTGGTGGTATTCTGCAAGTTCTAATGGGAAAATTGGAGTGGTTTTCCGGATAGTATCTGAACCTCTATTAAATGAAGGAAAGTTAACGGAAGCATTGAACTATTTTACTAGTCGTAATTGGTGGGCTACCATTAGTCCTACAGGGATGAAAGAAAATATGACGTTTCAGATTGTCTCTTCTCCAATTGATGACCAATCAAAGTTAGATGTTGCGTTAAACTTTTTTAAAGAAAAAGGTTGGTGGGTGACCAAGGAAACAACTAACGAATATTATTATCCTTATTACCAAATAGTAACTGAACCCATAGTTGAAAAAGATAAATTGAATGCAGGATTAGCATTCTTTAAAACTAATAATTGGTGGGTTAGTACAGCTCCTACTGGTAATAGTGGTTATACAACGTTCCGTTTAGTAACAAATCCGATTTTGGGTTATGAGAAAGCAAGTAATATCAAGAACAGCCTAGAAAATAATGGTTATAAAGCGACAACACAAGCTACAGGAGATAAAGAAGGTTATTATAAAATTGTTACTGGCGGATTTTTAGGTTATGAAAATGCTAATGCCAATGCGCAAATGCTTACTGAACGCTATGGTTGGTGGGTAACTACCGTATTAATTAAATCTGGTCCGACAATTACTAAAACATTTTATGATGTAACTTTGGATTCAGTGCTGAATGCTCAAATGAAAATGTCACCTCAAACAGATTTGTATCGAAATGATTCAGCGTGGGTTTCCTTGCAATATATTGATTCAAATAATAAAGTTACTGCTACTAGTCTTAATGTAAGAAGTGGACCTGGAACGAGCTATGACGTAGTAGCAAGTCTTTCGAATGGCAGTGGAGTGACGATTTTAGAAAGAAAAGATGGTTGGGCAAGAATTTTGCTAACTTGGAGAAATGCAAAGCGTGAAGATGTTCTCTATTATCTAAACCCCAACAATTTTCAACAAGGTACCAATTCGTATTATCAGTTCTTAGATTTATCTAAAAGTGCAGGTTTAAATGTTTCAGAAGTTAATCAAAAGATTTTGCTGAATAAAGGTATTTTGACTGGTAAAGCACAAGCTTTTGTTGATGCATCTAAAGCGTATAATATTAATGAGATATATTTAATGTCTCATGCATTCTTAGAAACTGGTAATGGAACATCTCAATTAGCAAAAGGTGTATTAGTGAGCACAGTTGATGGAAAACCTGTAACACCAAGATGGGTTTATAATATGTATGGAATAGGTGCTTACGATGGCACGGCTTTACGAAGCGGATCAGAGTATGCATATAAACAAGGATGGTTCACTCCTGAACAGGCAATAATCGGAGGAGCCAAGTTTATTTCTGAAAGATATGTAAATCATGCTGTCTATAAACAAAACACTTTATATAAAATGAGATGGAATCCCTCACAGCCTGGCATTCATCAATATGCAACAGATATTGCGTGGGCATATAAACAGGTATCCAATATTAGCAAGTTATATGATTTGTTAGATACATATAAATTAGTATATGATGTGCCAGTTTATAAATAATTTGATATTACTTAAACGAGAAGAGTTTAACCGCTTCTCGTTTTTATATTTAGGGAAAGGGGAAGAGGTTACGCTGCAAAATATGAAAATTAACTACTATTACTATGACATTAAAAAAAATATAATTAAAATTTTCTAAATATTTTTACAAATCGTTTTTTTATGTTATTATAGTGTAAGTTTCATAAAAAACGTATGGCAATATAACTTTTACAACTAGACATCACATTCATACTTATTGGGGGAAATTTTATGAAAGAACAGAATCAATCTTTTACAGTTGCAATTGGGTTTATGTTATTCGCATTATTCTTTGGGGCAGGAAACCTGATCTTTCCTGTAATGATGGGGCAAATGTCTGGAATAAACAGCTGGGAGGCTAACGCTGGATTCATTGTTACCGGTGTAGGGTTGCCATTGCTTGGAGTTTTAGCATTTGGTTTCTCAGGAAAAAGCGACCTGCATTCATTAGCAAGCCGAGTGCACCCTGTTTTTGGAGTTGTGTTCACAACGGTACTATATTTAGCAATCGGACCTTTATTCGCTATACCTCGTACGGGGAGCGTATCATATGAAGTTGGAGTAAAACCATTATTAGGAAATACTGATAGTGCATTACCATTATTATTCTTCACAATCGTATTTTTCACCATTACATGTTTCTTTTCTTTAAATGCATCAAAAATTGTTGATGTTGTCGGGAAAATTTTAACACCATTATTATTAATTTTCATTGCGATTCTAATTGCTATAGCTATTTTTAAACCTATGGGTGATTTTTCAGCACCTACTGAAAGCTACATGAGCAATTCATTCTTTAAAGGCTTCCAGGAAGGATACTTAACGATGGATACATTGGCTTCCTTCGTATTCGGTATCATCGTAATCAATGCTATCAAGGAACGCGGTGCAACTACGAAGAAAGCATTAATGAAAGGCTGCTTGAAGGCTGGAACAATTGCAGCTGGACTTCTTGCAATTATTTACACAGCCTTAACATATATTGGGGCTTCAAGCGTGGAGCAACTTGGGTACTTAGAAAATGGTGGAGCTGTACTAGCTGGTGTATCTACACATTATTTTGGCTCATTCGGCGGACTGCTACTTGGATTAATTGTTATCGCAGCGTGTTTAACGACAAGTATTGGACTAGTCAGCGCATGTGCTTCTTATTTTCACAAAATGGTACCAAAAGTATCATACAAACTATTCGCGATTATTTTATCTCTTTTCAGCGCAATTATTGCTAACGTCGGCTTAAATGAATTAATTGCAATTTCAGTTCCGGTACTTTATGCGATTTATCCGCTTGCTATTTGTTTAATATTCTTAACATTCACTCATCCGCTTTTCAAAGGGAATTCGGAAGTATATATTGTCAGCTTATCGTTGACGTTCCTTATAAGTTTATTTGACGGATTAAATGCAGCAGGTATTGAAATTGAAGCAGTGAATCAATTATTCTCTGTGTTGCCTCTTTATTCGGTAGGATTAGGATGGTTGGTGCCGGCAATTGTCGGAGCTTTCATCGGTTACGGATTCTCACTGACGAGAAAAGCAAAACCGGAAGAAGTAGTAGAATAAGAGTAACAAAAGGACCTCTCGCATTTTGAGAGGTCCTTACTATTTTTTACTTCATGTGGCCTTTCTTTTGCAACAGTTTCTTTGCTTTTTCTGTATTGGCAAAGTGTTGTTTTGTAAATGTATTCAGACTGGCTATGCCTTTTTGCTGAATCAGTTTAGCAGCTGCCTGATCCACTGCCGGACCGGCGCCTTTCGGAATGACGAAACCTGCTTGTTTGCTAAGCTCCTCGAATTTTTTCACAAATGCGGCCCTTGCCAAAATCGAAGCTGCTGCAACACTGACATGGATACTTTCTCCGCCGGTACTTAAATAAATATTGTCGGCTTCAAACATTTCTTGGTCTTTTAAGTAGCCGAAGAAAATATCGGGTTTAGCGAATTGATCAATCAATATTCCTTCTGCTGTGACAGGTTTTATTTTTTCAATCAATTTTTTGATAGCGAGATTATGTAAGTATGCTTTCATTTTCCCTTGAGACATGCCTTTCGCTTGCAATGCATTGTACTTAGTGTTATCTAGGCTTAGCAGCGAAAAAGGTACAGCATGCTTTAACTGACCGGCAATTTGTAGAATCTCAGGATCTTTAATATTTTTGGAATCTCTTACGCCTAATTCCTTCAAGAGCGGAATGGTTGAACGGTCGGCATAGACGGCTGCAACCGTGATCGGTCCGAAATAGTCACCTGTTCCGACTTCATCTGAGCCGATAATGTTTAATTGGCCGATGTTGGCAGGAGGTGAGTACGAATGCTGTTTTACGGATGATTTTTTGACAGCAGCAGGACCTGCTTGTATTTGTTCTTTCTGCCAGTTCATCGCTTCACTCTCAGCACCTGCTCCTTGGAATAATACTTTTCCTGATTTATAGGCGGTTATATTGCACTTCGGAGTTTTGGCGGTAAACACGCTTCCCGGCGGTAATTTATCTCCAAGTTGGTTTATATAATAGTGCTTCATTTCTTCTATAGTAGCTGCTTTCATTTGCAGAACAACATTTGCCATTAAATTAGCTCCTTTTTCTATGAATACATCTATTTTAATAAAATTCGTCTGCAATAGCCAATAGACAAAAGGTCTTGCTTGATGAGCGCAGGCCAGAAGAATGAGCTCTTTCTTATTAATGCTTTCAAGCTGAAACTATAGTATGTTATTATATACATTAGGATTCTTATAAGGGGGGTAGGGGTGCCCATGTCAGACAATGAAAAGAATAAAATTACAGTGGATATCTATGGCCAACAGTATACGATTGTCGGCACGGAAAGTGCTAGTCACATTCGATTAGTGGCCTCTTTAGTAGATAGTAAGATGCGTGAAATCGCAGAGAAGAATCCGACTTTGGATATCAGCAGGCTGGCTGTATTGACAGCTGTAAATACAATAAATGATTATATTAAATTACAAGACCAATTAAGCATTATCCAGATGGAACAAAAGAAGGAAAAGGACTGAGAACTATGTTTACCTTCATCTTATTCGCTTTATTACTTATTGGCATCGTGGTAGGACTTAGAAGAGGATTTATTCTGCAAATTATACATATGACCGGTTTTATTGTTGCGTTTATTGCGGCCTCCATGAATTATGATAAATTGGCGGGTAAGCTTATACTATGGGTTCCGTTTCCGAAAATGGGGGACAGCTCAAGTTTTTCTTTGCTGCTTGGCAGTGAGGGTGTTGAAAATGCATACTACAATGCAATTGCTTTTTTAGTTATTTTCTTTGCCGTTAAGATTATATGGCAAATCATTGGGTCGATGCTTGATTTTATTGCTCAATTTCCGATTCTCAATGTGCTGAACCGTTGGGGAGGCGGCGTTTTAGGTTTTTTGGAGACATATTTGATTATGTTTGTTTTATTATATTTGGCGGCGCTTCTGCCAATCCAGGCTGTTCAGGAACAAATTCAAGGTTCATTTTTGGCAAAATCAATCATTATGAATACACCTTATTTTTCTGAGAAGATTAAAGAATTATGGTTTCATTATATGTCAGCAATGTAGGCTGATCCGAAAAGCTGAACGTGTCGGTTGTTTCGGACAGCTTTTTTCTGTTACATTTGCTTATGAACCGCTTAGTTTTTGTATGAAAGATGCACAATGATAACCATCATTTAAGAAGAATTTTTGGAAAAGGATGATAAATGGTGACAGTCAATAAGAAAGATTTAATAAAATTGCTAGAAACGATTGCATTATACATGGAGTTAAAAGGTGAAAATCCGTTTAAAATATCCGCATTCCGTAAAGCTGCCTCCGCACTTGAGGGCGATCAGCGCAGTTTATCGGAAATAGATGATTTCACAGCAATCTCCGGTATCGGAAAAGGGACGGCTGCTGTCATCTGCGAATACATGGAAGAAGGAAAGTCGCAAACGTTAGCGGAGCTTCAGGAGCAAGTGCCGAGCGGCTTGGTCCCTCTTCTGAAAATCGCCGGATTAGGCGGCAAAAAAATTGCCAAGCTTTATAAAGAACTTGGCATTACAAACAAGGATGAGCTGAAGGCTGCCTGTGAAGAAAAGAAAGTGCAGGCATTAGCCGGTTTTGGCGCAAAAACAGAAGAAAAAATTTTAACAGCTCTAAACGAAGATACGAGCCGTCCGGAGCGATTACCGCTATCATTTGTTATGCCGATTGCCGACAGTATTGAGTCTTACCTGGGAACGATTGCCGATATTGAACAATTCTCCCGCGCAGGAAGCTTGCGCAGAATGCGGGAAACAGTGAAGGATCTGGACTTCATTGTTAGTACTGTAAATCCAACAGCGGTGAAAGAGAAACTTTTAAGCATCCCGAACGTAAAGAATATAATTGCAGCCGGGGATACAAAGGTTTCCGTGACGCTTGAATACGAATATGATTTGTCTGTTGATTTCCGTTTGGTCAAGCCAGAGGAGTTTGCGACGACACTGCACCATTTCACGGGCTCTAAAGATCATAATATCCGAATGCGTCAGTTGGCAAAAGAACGTGGAGAGAAAATTAGTGAATATGGCGTTGAAAATGTCGAGACCGGAGAGATTCATACATTCGATAGCGAGGAAGCCTTTTTCAGTCACTTCGGATTGCCGTTCATACCGCCTGAGTGCCGGGAGGATGGCAGCGAGATTGACCAATTATCGGTAGAAGAGCTGATTTCGCCGCCTGATATAAAGGGTGATTTGCACATGCACTCTACTTGGAGTGATGGAGCATACTCCATTGAGGAGATGATTGAAGCTTGCCGTGCGAAAGGCTATCAGTACATGGCGATAACCGATCACTCGCAATATTTAAAGGTCGCAAATGGTTTAACGCCGGAGCGGCTAAGAGAACAAATCCGGGTAATTAAAGAGTACAATAAGAAGTACGATGATATTATCATATTATCGGGTATTGAAATGGATATATTGCCGGACGGAAGCTTAGATTATGATGATGACTTATTAAGCGAAGTTGATTTTGTCATTGCCAGCATTCATTCTAGTTTCTCTCAGAGCAGAGAGAAAATTATGGAACGCCTGAAAACAGCGCTTAATAACCCGCACGTGGATTTGATTGCTCATCCAACGGGGCGTTTGATTGGCCGACGTGATGGCTATGATGTGGATATTGATGAATTGATTGAATTGGCGAAGGAAACGAATACAGCGCTCGAGCTGAATGCCAATCCGCATCGACTGGACTTATGTGCGGAATATTTAAAGAAAGCGCAAGAAGCCGGTGTATCCATCATGATTAATACGGATGCACACAATATAGATATGCTCAATCATATGAGTATCGGCGTTTCTGCTGCAATGAAAGCCCATTTGCACAGAAGTACAGTTTTAAATACGAAGAGCATTGATGAACTGCTTGCTTTCCTTCAAAGAAAAACAAACTAGAATTTAAAGAGTATAAGGGGGAACATTCTCCGTGAATAAAAAAAGTCTGCACGCGCTAGAATTTCATAAAATACGCGAACAATTATATCCTTTTGCATCTTCTGCATTAGGGAAAAAAAGAATAGACCAATTACAGCCATCAACTTCTTTAGAAGAAGTAACAAGATGGCAGGAAGAAACGGATGAAGGTGCTACTGTCATCCGATTGAAGGGCAATGTGCCGTTGCAGGGCATTCACGATATTACGCCGCATGCGAAACGAGCAAGAATCGGCGGTATGCTCAGCGCGATGGAACTGAAAGAAATCGCTTCAACGATCCGTACAGGAAGAGGTTTACAGAAGTTCATTGCTGAAATGGTGGAAGAAGATGCGGAACTGCCTCTTCTGCATGAGCAAATCGAATCTTTATATGACTTGTTTGATATGCAAAAATTAATCATGAATGCTATTGGCGACCATGGAGAGGTATTGGATTCGGCAAGTGATAAGCTTCGTACGTTAAGAAATCAGCTGCGGACAAATGAAGCGAGAGTCCGTGAAAAGCTCGAGAGTATGATCCGATCATCTTCTGCTCAAACGATGCTCTCAGACAGCATTATTACAATCCGAAACGACCGCTTTGTTATTCCGGTTAAGCAGGAATATAAAGGTGTATACGGCGGAATTATTCATGACCAGTCTTCATCAGGTCAAACATTGTTCATTGAGCCGCAAGCTATTGTAGCTCTCAATAACTCGCTTCAGGAGATAAGAGCGAACGAACAGCAGGAAATCGAACGGATATTAATCCAGCTGTCAGCAACTGTCGGAGAATATACGACGGAGTTGCTGCACAATCTGGAGATACTGGAACAGATGGATTTCATTTTTGCTAAGGCACGCTATGCGAGCAGCATAAAAGCGTCGAAGCCGAGCTTAAATAATGAAGGCAGAATGAAGCTGAATAAAGCAAGACATCCTTTAATCGATCCTAAGCAAGTTGTCGCGAATGATATCGAGATTGGGCAAGACTTCTCGGCTATCGTTATTACCGGTCCGAATACGGGCGGTAAGACAGTTGCCTTAAAAACAGTCGGTTTATGTACTCTGATGGCGCAGGCAGGGCTTCAGATTCCTACATTAGACGGTTCTGAAGTATGTATTTTCGATAAGATATTTGCTGATATCGGTGATGAGCAATCTATTGAGCAAAGCTTAAGTACCTTCTCTTCACATATGGTAAATATCGTTGAAATTCTTCAAGATGTCGACGATCGAACGCTTGTATTGTTCGATGAGCTAGGTGCCGGCACTGATCCGCAAGAAGGTGCAGCTTTAGCGATTTCAATTTTGGATGAAGTGCATGGACGCGGAGCAACTGTAATTGCGACAACGCATTATCCTGAATTGAAGGCTTACGGATACAATAGAGAAGGTGTTGTCAATGCAAGTGTAGAATTTAATGTGGAAACTTTAAGCCCTACATACAAACTGTTGATTGGTGTTCCAGGGCGAAGCAATGCATTTGAAATTTCGAAACGACTTGGTCTGCAGCCTCATATTATCGCAGAAGCAAAAAGCTATATAGG
Organism: Peribacillus faecalis; assembly: GCF_014712675.1. Taxonomy (GTDB): domain Bacteria; phylum Bacillota; class Bacilli; order Bacillales; family DSM-1321; genus Bacillus_AD; species Bacillus_AD faecalis. Next base: position 29,913 of record NZ_JACXSI010000017.1, read on the forward strand.
CGAAGATACGAATAAAGTCGAGAATATGATTGCTTCATTGGAAAAAAGCCGTAAAGAAGCGGAAGATGAGAGACTAGAGGCGCGTGATTACTTAAGAAGTGCCGAAAAGCTTCATCATGATCTGCAGCGCGAGATGGTTTCGTTCTACGAGCAAAAAGACGAAGAAATCGAAGCGGCTAAAGAAAAAGCGAAGGAAATTGTTGAGAAGGCGAAAGAAGAAGCTGAGCAGGTCATCAGCGATCTTCGCAATCTTCGCATTCAAAAGCATGCTGAAGTGAAGGAGCATGAGCTGATTGAAGCAAGAAGAAAGCTAGAAGAAGCAACGCCGACATTGACGAAAAAGAAAGCGCAGGTCGTGAAATCTGATCATGAATATCAAGTTGGTGACGAAGTGAAAGTTCTTAGCTTCAACGGAAAAGGTACATTGCTTGAGCAGACAGGAAATGCGGAGTGGCTTGTCCAAATTGGGATTCTGAAAATGAAAGTGAAAGAAACGGATATGGAGTATGTTAAATCTCCGAAAGTAAAAGAAACAAAACCGCTCGCTATTATTAAAGGCAAGGATTATCATGTCAGTCTTGAGCTTGATTTGCGCGGTGAGCGATATGAGAACGCGCTTCTGAGAGTCGAAAAGTACATTGATGATGCTCTTTTAGCAGGTTATCCACGTGTATCGATTATTCATGGAAAAGGGACTGGCGCTTTGCGTCAAGGTGTGCAGGAATACTTGAAAAACCATCGCTCCGTGAAAAGTTTCCGCTTCGGTGAGGCTGGCGAAGGCGGAAGCGGTATTACTGTTGTTGAGTTAAAATAATAGTTTGTAATTTGAAAGAGGAGTATGGCAGATGGATATTTGGTCGAATGAATATGTGTATATTGCCGCCTATTGCAGCGTAGTTCTCCTTTGCACTGTCGTTTTTCTTGCGGTTTTCGAGCTTGTCACAAAATATAAAAACTGGACTGAAATCAAGAACGGAAACTTGGCAGTGGCAATGGCGACCGGAGGGAAAATATTAGGTATCGCCAATATTTTCCGGCACTCGATCATGCAGCACGACAGTTTAGTGGATATGATTTATTGGGGGATATTCGGCTTTATATTATTAATAGCTGTTTACTTTATTTTTGAATTTCTGACTCCAGGCTTCAAAGTCGATGAAGAAATTAAAAATGATAATCGGGCAGTGGGACTGATTGCCATGGTCATTTCAATCAGCGTATCCTATATTATCGGCGCAGGAATATCTTAAAGGGGAGAGAGATATTGGAAAAACTGGCTAAGGTGTTAATAGCTGTTGCTTCATGCTTCGTTGTTATCGGGGTTGTTTATTTGATTATCAATTAACTGAGCTTCTAAAGAGTCACTTGCTGACTTTTTAGAAGCTTTTTTATGAATTTCTGATGATTGATCTGAAGCTGGTAGTGAATTTTTCTTTCATTCTTGAATCACTGTGAAGGCATTATTGATTGGAGTGTGGAGTGTAAGTGCGGGGAGGCTTTGTTACCCCTTGTAAAAAGTATCTGTCCGGAGCGGAAATCAATAAGCCACTTGTCATATTCCTGTATAAATATATACATATATTCAATATTTTTTCATAATTGTCATAATTTAGTTAATATAATATAATGGGCGTAACACCGTTTTAAACATTTTATTGGATGGAGGTAATTGAATGACAGATAAACCATGGTTAGCCCAATATCCAGAAGAAATACCGGCATCGATTGATTATGACAACATTCCATTGCAAACGTACTTGCAAGAAACAGGGACAAAACATCCTGACAAGACTGCCATTCATTTTATGGGGAAAGATCTTACTTATGATGAAGTGTATAAGTCCTCCCTTAAGTTCGCTAATTACCTGAAGAAATTAGGTATAAAAAAAGGCGACCGCGTTGCAATCATGCTTCCGAATTCGCCGCAATCTGTTATTGCCTACTATGGAATTTTGTTTGCCGGAGGAACTGTTGTTCAGACAAATCCTTTGTATGTAGAAAGAGAACTGGAATATCAAATGAAAGACTCAGGAGCGAAAGTCATACTGACAATGGATATTTTATTCCCGAGAGTTTCCTCAATCAGAAACAATACCAGTCTGGAACATGTTATTGTTACTGCCATCAAAGATTACCTGCCATTTCCTAAAAACCTTATTTATCCTTACATTCAAAAGAAACAATATGGAATTGTTGTAGATGTGAAGCATGAGGGCAACAATCATTTATTTACCGAAATTATGAAAACGTCTTCAACAGAACCGATACCTATGGAAGTGGATGTGGACAATGATTTAGCCCTTCTGCAATATACGGGTGGTACGACAGGCTTTCCAAAAGGTGTTATGCTGACACATAAAAACTTAATAAGCAATACATCGATGTGTAATGCTTGGATATATAAATGCGAGCCCGGCAAAGAATCGATATTGGCTGTTTTGCCTTTCTTCCATGTATATGGAATGACGACTGTTCTCATATTGGCCGTTATGCAGGGATATAAAATGATCATTTTGCCGAAGTTTGATCCTGAAACAACCCTCAAAACGATTCATAAACAAAGACCGACTTTATTTCCCGGTGCTCCGACCATTTATATTGGCCTATTAAACCACAAAAATTTGAGCAAGTATGATTTATCCTCTATAAAATCTTGCATGAGCGGATCGGCACCATTGCCGGTTGAGGTGCAGGAGCAATTTGAGAGAGTTACAGGAGGCAAACTAGTTGAAGGTTATGGTTTGACGGAGACATCGCCTGTCACACATTCTAACTTTTTCTGGGACCGTCCACGTGTCAAGGGCAGCATTGGTGTTCCGTGGCCTGATACTGATGCCGCAATTCTTTCAATGGAAACAGGTGAAGTGTTGCCGCCTGGGGAAATGGGTGAAATCGGTATAAAAGGACCTCAAGTAATGAAAGGTTACTGGAACCGTCCGGAAGATACTGAGAACACTTTCAGAGATGGTTGGTTTTTAACAGGTGATCTTGGTTACATGGATGAAGACGGTTATTTCTATGTTGTTGACCGCAAGAAAGATATGATTATTGCCGGAGGATATAATATTTACCCTCGCGAAGTTGAAGAAGTGCTTTATGAGCATGAAGCTATTCAAGAGGTCGTTGTTGCCGGCGTGCCGGATCCTTACAGAGGCGAGACAGTTAAAGCATATGTCGTACTGAAGGAAGGAGCCAATGTATCTGAGAAAGAATTGAATGAGTTCACGCGTAAGCATCTGGCTGCCTACAAAGCGCCAAGACTGTATGAATTCCGTTCAGAACTTCCGAAGACAGCAATCGGCAAAATATTAAGAAGAAATTTAGTGGAAGAGGAAAAGAAGAAGCTTTCAGATGAAATTAAGCAAGCATAAGTAGTATAATAGAAAAAGATAAAAATCCTTCCTCCATTTTTGTTTTTTCTTGACAAAAGTAATGTAAGAGAATATTATAAAAATATGAATGATGGTTCATTCATTTCTCTGAAAGGGGAAGGATCCTTTGAAAAAAAATAAACCAAAGTATAAACAAATCATTGATGCGGCTGTTATTGTAATTGCAGAGTACGGCTACCATCAAGCCCAAGTTTCAAAAATTGCTAAGCAAGCCGGTGTTGCAGACGGTACTATTTATCTTTATTTTAAAAATAAAGAAGATATTTTAATATCATTGTTCCAGGAGAAAATGAGTGAGTTCGTGGAGAAAATTGAAGGCAAAGTGGCCGGTATTCATAGCGCTTCAGAGAAACTATCTCTGCTTATAACGAAACATTTTGATATACTTGCTAGCGATCCGCATTTGGCGATTGTGACACAGCTGGAATTAAGACAATCCAATAAAGAGCTCCGCTTGAAGATTAATGCTGAACTTAAAGGTTACTTAGCCTTGATAGACAGTGTTTTAAAAGAAGGAATGGAGAATGGTGAATTCAAGTCCGACTTGAACTACAAGCTTGCGAGACAAATGATATTCGGCACCTTGGATGAAATTGTGACAACATGGGTCATGAACGAGCAAAAATATCAACTTCAAAGTTTATCAACAGACGTACATAACCTAATACTTGCTGGACTTGCACAGGCAGAAAAAAAATCTTAAGAGCTTCATAATATTTGTTGCTCTTTTTTTTAAACTGTTGAATTGTTATTTATTAACTTATATACTTATATTTGTGAAATAAAGGTAAAAAAAGGGGGAAGGCAGATGGGGTTTGTTACTAAAAGTATAGAAGATCGTGTTGCGGTTTTAACAATAAATAAGCCGCCGGCAAACGCTTTATCATCAGCATTAATACAAGAAATATCCTCTATCTTTAATGAATTGGAGCACGATGAGAATGTTCGGGCGATTGTTTTGAAAGGTGATGGCCGCTTTTTCTCAGCAGGCGCAGATATTAAAGAATTTACAACAATCAATACGGCGGATGATTTCGCAAAGCTGGCGGAAAATGGACAAGAAATTTTCGAAAAAATCGAAAAGTTTAACAAACCTGTCATTGCCAGTATTCATGGTGCAGCGCTTGGCGGTGGCCTAGAGCTTGCGATGGCCTGCCATATCCGCTATGTTGCTGATAACGCAAAGCTTGGTTTACCGGAATTACAGCTTGGCTTAGTGCCCGGGTTTGCCGGTTCTCAAAGATTGCCGCGTTACGTGGGCATGGCAAAGGCAGCGGAAATGCTGTTTACCAGTGAGCCGATATCTGGTAAGGAAGCGGTCCAATGGGGGCTTGCCAATGCAGCTTTCCCGGAAGAAGAACTTCATGAAGCTTCTATTAAACTGGCGAAAAAAATAGCGGCGAAAAGTCCGCTTGCCTTAAGTAAAGCTATTGAACTGTTAAACTATAGCAAACATGAGAATTACTATGCAGGAGTGAAAAAGGAAGCGGATTCATTTGGTGATATTTTTGTATCTGCTGATGCTAAAGAAGGTATTTCTGCATTTATCGAGAAAAGGCAACCACAATTCACTGGAAAGTAATTGTGTTCCTAATATTTATAATATTCATAATTTAATGCGTAACAGGAGGGTTTGGAATGAACATTTATGTTTTGTTAAAAAGAACTTTTGACACAGAAGAAAAAATCACTTTGTCTAACGGGAAAATAAACGAAGACGGTGCAGAATTTATCATTAATCCTTATGATGAATATGCTGTCGAAGAAGCAATCGTAAAACGAGACGAGCTTGGCGGAGAAGTAACAGTTATTTCTGTAGGTTCAGAGGAAGCTGAAAAGCAACTTCGCACAGCTTTAGCTATGGGTGCTGACAAAGCGGTGCTTATTAATACGGAAGATGATCTAGAAGAGAGCGATCAATATTCAACTGCAAAAATTATTGCTGAATATTTAAAAGATAAAGATGCTGACTTAATCATCGCCGGTAATGTAGCGATTGATAGCGGTTCAGGTCAGGTTGGCCCAAGGGTGGCAGAACTCCTTAATATCCCTTATATCACAACAATTACAAAATTAGATATTGACGGAACGAATGCAACTGTTGTACGCGATGTTGAAGGTGATTCAGAAGTAATCGAAACATCTCTTCCGTTGTTAGTAACAGCACAACAAGGTTTGAACGAGCCTCGCTACCCGTCACTTCCGGGAATCATGAAGGCGAAGAAAAAGCCTTTAGAGGAATTAGAGTTGGATGATCTTGATCTGGATGAAGACGATGTGGAAGCAAAAACAAAAACAATCGAAATCTTCCTTCCTGCTAAGAAAGAAGAAGGACGAATTCTTGAGGGCGATATCCAAGACCAAGTAGTGGAACTAGTAGGTCTTTTGCATAGCGAAGCGAAAGTAATTTAATTCCAACAGGATGTAATTTAGGAGGGTATTGAAATGGCTAGAAAAATTCTTGTACTAGGTGAAGTTCGTGATGGAGCTCTTCGTAATGTTTCTTTTGAAGCGATCGCTGCAGGTAAAGTAGCGGCAGACGGCGGAGAGGTTGTTGGTGTACTATTAGGAGAATCTGTTCAATCATTAGGAAATGAACTGATTCAATACGGTGCGGACCGCGTTGTAACAGTCGAAGATGAAAAACTGAAGCAATATACTTCAGATGGCTATTCCCAAGCTTTATTGCAAGTGATCGAAAGTGAAAATCCGGAGGGGCTAATTATCGGTCACTCGGCTCAAGGCAAAGATCTTGCTCCTCGTATTGCAAGCAAACTTGATTCCGGCTTGATTTCGGATGTAACAGCTATCGAAGAAGCAGGCGGTAATGTAGTATTTGTTCGTCCTATTTACTCAGGTAAAGCATTCGAAAAGAAAATCATTAAAGACGGCTTAATTTTTGCGACTATCCGTCCGAATAATATCGCGCCATTGGCAAAAGATGAATCTCGTACAGGTGAAGTTTCTTCACTATCTGTTGAGATTAAAGACTTGCGCGCTATCATTAAAGAAGTTGTTCGCAAGGCGACAGAAGGCGTTGATCTATCGGAAGCGAAGATTGTTGTAGCTGGCGGTCGCGGTGTGAAAAGCACTGAAGGTTTCGAACCTTTGAAAGAACTGGCTGATGTGCTTGGTGCGGCTGTAGGGGCTTCACGCGGTGCGTGTGATGCGGAGTATTGCGATTATTCACTTCAAATCGGCCAAACCGGTAAAGTTGTAACACCGGATTTATACATTGCTTGTGGTATTTCCGGGGCTATCCAGCACGTTGCCGGAATGTCAAACTCTAAAGTAATCGTAGCGATCAATAAAGACCCTGAAGCAAATATCTTTAAAGTAGCGGATTATGGAATTGTTGGCGACTTATTCGAAGTAGTACCGAAGCTGACGGAAGAATTCAAAAAGTTATTGGTTAATGCCTAATAATAGATTCAAATGGGGACTTTCTCAAATGAGAGGTCCCTGTTCTAATGATTGGCGGAATTTCTGTTTTCAGAGTGTAAATGGTGATGTTTTGCGACCATAGTACAAATGAATAGCATCTTATGGAAGAACAGTGGTATACTAAATTATAGTTTATTTATGTATTTATTAGGAGGTCATTCTTATGGCAATTGTTAAAGCTACTGATCAAAATTTCTCAGCTGAAACATCTCAAGGTTTAGTTCTTGTGGATTTCTGGGCACCTTGGTGTGGACCTTGTAAAATGATTGCTCCTGTTTTAGAGGAATTAGATAGCGAAATGAGCGATGTTGTAAAAATCGCTAAAGTAGATGTAGATGAAAATCCAGAAACTGCAGGAAACTTCGGTGTTATGAGTATCCCTACTTTAATCCTTCTTAAAGATGGAGAAATTGTAGACAAAGCAGTTGGATTCCAACCAAAAGAAGCATTAGCTGAATTAGTGAAAAAACACGCTTAATTTTTTTATAAAAAGCTGCTCCTGAAGTGAAGGGGCAGCTTTTTATATTTATTTGCCTCAGAAGACATGTTCGTGTTTTAGATTTTCTCTTTAGCATTGTATAATAGTTGAACAAACATAGAAACTAACGAAGGAGGCGAACACGAGTATGAATGAACTTATAAAAGCAAAACTTGCTTTGCTGCCGGATCAGCCGGGCTGTTATTTAATGAAGGATCGGCAAGGGACAATTATATATGTAGGTAAAGCAAAAATTTTGAAGAACCGTGTTCGTTCTTATTTTACCGGATCGCATGACGGAAAAACGCTCCGTCTCGTAAACGAAATTGAAGACTTCGAATATATAATTACTTCATCTAATATAGAAGCTTTACTGCTCGAGCTGAATTTAATCAAAAAGTATGACCCGAAATATAATATTATGCTGAAGGATGATAAAAGCTATCCTTTTATTATGCTCACCAATGAAAGACATCCTCGCCTTATTATCACGAGAAAAGTAAAACGAGGCAAAGGGAAATATTTCGGACCGTACCCGAATGTCCATTCAGCGAATGAAACGAAAAAACTTCTCGATCGATTATACCCACTTCGCAAATGCACAAAGCTTCCCGACAAAGTTTGTTTATATTATCATATTGGACAATGTCTTGCTCCATGTGTTTATGAGGTGCAAGAAGATCAATATAAGGAAATGACGCAAGAAATTACGAAGTTTCTGAATGGCGGTTATGAAGACATTAAGAAAAGCTTAGTGAAAAAGATGGAAGAGGCTGCAGAGAATTTGGAATTTGAACGGGCGAAGGAGTACCGCGACCATATTGCACATATTGATGCGACAATGGAGAAACAAAAAATGATCAGCACCGATTTCACGGATCGCGATGTTTTCGGCTATGCGGTCGATAAAGGCTGGATGTGTGTGCAGGTATTTTTTGTGCGCCAAGGAAAGCTGATTGAACGGGATGTGTCCATGTTTCCGTTATTTGATGAACCTGAAGAGGAATTCTTGACGTATCTCGGACAATTCTATGATAAAGAAAACCATATAAAACCTAAAGAAGTTTTGCTTCCAGCTTCTATCGATATCGAGATGGCGAGCGAACTGCTGAAGGTGAAAGTATTGCAGCCGCAGCGGGGACAGAAAAAGGACTTACTTAAGCTGGCCAATAAAAATGCAAAAAATGCACTGAACGAAAAGTTCTCTTTAATAGAAAGAGATGAAGAGAGAACAATCAAAGCAGTGGAGAATTTAGGAGAAATACTCGGCATTTATACACCGCACAGAATTGAAGCTTTTGACAATTCCAACATTCAAGGAACAAATCCGGTTTCGGCGATGGTTGTGTTTACAGACGGCAAACCGGATAAGAAACAATATCGTAAGTACAATATTAAAACGGTTGACGGTCCCGATGATTATGAATCGATGCGCGAAGTCGTCAGAAGACGATATTCACGAGCATTAAAGGAAGGAACGCCTTTGCCGGATTTGATTATTATTGATGGCGGGAAGGGACATATAGAGGCAGTAAGAGATGTTTTGGAAAATGAATTAGGTTTGGATATACCATTATCCGGCTTAGTGAAGGATGAAAAACATCGCACGTCTAACTTGTTGATGGGAAATCCTTTGCAGGTTGTTCCGCTTGACCAACGCAGTCAAGAATTCTATTTGCTGCAGCGCATACAAGACGAGGTTCATCGATTTGCGATTACGTTCCACCGTCAAATTCGCGGCAAAAATGCCTTTCAGTCTATGTTGGATGATATCCCGGGAATTGGAGAAAAGCGTAAGAAGGAGCTGCTGAAAGCTTTTGGTTCCGTTAAAGCGATGAAAGAAGCGAACCTTGAGAATTTTACGGAAATAGGTATCCCGCAAAAAGTAGCTGAACAGCTAATGGAGAAGTTAAAAGATAATAAGTAAGATTCATATACAAAAGGGGCCGCAGAAAAAGTCTTTGCAAAAAGACACTTTCCGTGGCCTCTGTTTTTCTTACGCTATAAGAAAGCATATAACAAGATGGAAAATTCGACGTAAACGCCAATTTTTAGTCTATAGTATAAGTGCAAATAGACCTTTGCCTTATCAGGCTTGCCAAAGGCAAGTTTTCTTTAAAAGAGAAAGTGTATATTTTTGAACTTAGATAGCTGTCAACCTTACACCTGCCATGCTTGGAGGCCTACAGGATGTAGGTCATATCGGCGAAGACATGCGGACGTGGCGATTTTAGCCGATGTTCATTACTTGCTGCCTCTCCCAAGAAACCAAAGGCGGGTTTCTCGTGTGGGGCTCTCACGATGAGAGTCACAGCGATGAAGATATGCGGACGTAGCGCTCTTAGTCGCTGTTCCTTTTTAACAGATCCTCCCGCATGTCTCCTTTTTCATCGTAGTGAATCTGAGTAGTATACTCATGATGAAAAAGGACCGGTGACGGTTTTTCTTACTCTATTATATCTTTCGGATCCCATCTGACGATAATCTTGACCTTGCCGGATTTGCGTTTTGTTTCAAAAGCAGCTTCTGTAATTCGCTTCTTTTGAGTCTGGATCTGTTCAGCGAGGAAACCGGATTCTAATTGGAATTCGCAGTCTGCATTTAAATCAAATCTTCTTGCAACAATCGGCCCGTCCAGAATGAATTCGGACTCGTTTTTTGTTTTCTTTATTTCTTCGAGGTTCCCCCAGCCAGCATTGCGAAAAAACTCAGCTATTTCTTCTATGCTGCTTAACGGGAATTTTCTTGCTAGCTGTTTGCCTGACCAATAGAGAATTTGTGCATGCTCCTTGCCTAAAAGGTCCGGAATTAACAGGTCGCGCAAGAGCTCTTTGCTGAATATAGTAACTGTTTCTTCGTCTGATACATGTTGTGGCGTACCTTCTATTTGGCTGTTTTTTTGCATAATAGCCCCCTCTTTCCTATCTAACATTATATACAATTTTCTTTAAGACTAGAACTATTAATAAACAACTTTTCCCTTGGAAAGTTGTTATTTTTAAATAATGATATAAAAGTATTTTTTTTGGGTATAGGGATAATAGAAATGTCCCTATAAGGCGTTAAGGTTTTTAGAGCTAGTAATCTAATAATACAGAGGTGATGAAAAAAGAAGATTCCAATACATATTAATTATTATTCTATTATCGTATGAAGGCTGGTTATTGATACTATTTTTTTATTCATGTATAACGCCGAAAGGGGAAAGTCATTCAATTTTTCTATCTTATTTTGTATGCCCGTTTTCTTGACGATGCCTATTTTACAGAGTAAAATGAACATGTCATTAAATTGTACGAAAATCTAGAAATTTTTAAATGAACTATTAAATTAGTAATTATTTAATTATTTCGAGATTTTTTTATGATAAATGGCAAAATTATTGCACTTTTTTATTCTTGCTTGAGCGGGTGAACCATGCCATGTAAGAAAAGATTATTACACAATTTAAGGGGGGTACATGATGGCAGGGAATAGTGAGTTTTCAAAGCGTAAATTACATTCATTATTGGGAGTAATTCCAGTTGGATTGTTCTTGACGCAGCATTTAATTGTTAACAGTTTTGCAAAAAGAGGTCCGGAAGCTTTCGAAGCTGCAGCTCATTTTATGGAAGCGTTACCGGCCCGTATCTTTTTAGAGATTTTTGTGATTGCACTGCCGCTTCTGTTTCATGCAATTTATGGAGTTTATATTGCATTCACAGCAAAATCTAACTTAGGGAGATTTGGTTTCTTCCGTAACTGGATGTTCGTCTTACAACGTGTAACGGGTATTCTAACGTTCATCTTTGTAGTTTGGCATGTATGGGAAACGAGAATGCAGGTTGCTTTAGGCAACGATACAGTGGATTTCAACATGATGGCAGAAATTCTATCTAATCCAGCTATGTTAGCATTTTATATTATCGGTGTAGTTGCAGCTATTTTCCACTTTGCTAACGGATTATGGACATTCTGTATTACTTGGGGTATCACAGTATCTAAACGTTCACAACAAATTAATACGTATGTGACAATGGCTATTTTCTTAATCCTATCTTATGTAGGCGTTACAGCATTATTAGCATTCGTTTAATGTAAAAGTTTGAGAGAAACTTTTATTTCATAGAGTTTATAGACAAGAAGTCAAGGGAGTGAGGAAGGTTGAGTAAAGGTAAAATTATCGTAGTTGGCGGCGGTTTAGCAGGTTTAATGGCTACTATTAAAGCTGCAGAAGAAGGAACACCAGTAGATTTGTTTTCACTTGTTCCGGTAAAACGCTCTCACTCAGTTTGTGCACAGGGCGGTATAAACGGTGCCGTTAATACAAAAGGTGAAGGGGATTCTCCTTGGATCCACTTTGACGATACAGTATACGGTGGGGACTTCTTAGCGAACCAACCACCAGTTAAAGCAATGTGTGAAGCAGCTCCATCAATTATACATATGATGGACCGTATGGGTGTTATGTTTAACCGTACACCAGAAGGATTACTTGATTTCCGTCGTTTCGGGGGAACTCAGCATCACCGTACAGCATTCGCTGGCGCAACTACAGGTCAACAATTATTGTATGCATTGGATGAGCAAGTTCGTCGTTTTGAAGTAGAAGGCTTAGTTACGAAATATGAAGGTTGGGAATTCCTTGGAGCAGTTCTTGACGATGCAGGTGTTTGTCGTGGTATCACTGCGCAAAACTTATCAACAATGGAAATTCAATCATTCCCGGCTGATGCTGTTATTTTAGCTACAGGTGGTCCTGGTATCATCTTCGGTAAAACAACAAACTCAATCATCAATACAGGTTCAGCAGCATCAATCGTATATCAACAAGGTGTTTATTATGCGAATGGTGAAATGATTCAAATTCACCCTACAGCGATTCCTGGGGACGACAAAAACCGTCTGATGAGTGAATCTGCTCGTGGTGAAGGTGGACGTGTTTGGACATATAAAGATGGTAAGCCTTGGTACTTCTTGGAGGAAAAATATCCTGCATATGGTAACCTAGTTCCACGTGATATCGCAACTCGTGAAATCTTTGACGTGTGCGTAAACCAAAAATTAGGTATTAACGGCGAAAACATGGTATATCTAGATCTTTCTCATAAAGATCCAAAAGAATTGGATATCAAATTGGGCGGTATTATCGAAATCTATGAAAAATTCACAGGTGACGATCCGCGCAAACTTCCAATGAAGATTTTCCCAGCAGTTCACTATTCAATGGGCGGACTATGGGTAGATTACGATCAAATGACAAACATTCCAGGTCTATTTGCAGCTGGTGAGTGCGATTACTCACAACATGGTGCAAACCGTCTAGGCGCTAACTCTCTATTATCTGCTATTTACGGTGGTATGGTAGTTGGCCCTAACGCAGTTCGTTACATTGACGGACTTGATAAGACTAGTGATGCGGTTTCTTCTAATGTTTATAACAGCCATGTTATGGAACAACAAGAGAAATGGAATAACATCATGAATATGAACGGTACGGAAAATGCGTACGTTCTTCATAAAGAGCTTGGTGAGTGGATGACTGATAATGTAACAGTTGTTCGTTACAATGACAAGCTTCTGAAAACAGATGAGAAAATTCAAGAGTTAATGGAACGTTACCAAAACATTAACATTAACGATACAGCTAAATGGAGCAACCAAGGCGCAATGTTCACTCGTAACTTGGAAAACATGCTTCAACTTGCCCGCGTAATTACAATCGGTGCTTATAACCGTAACGAAAGCCGTGGCGCGCACTATAAACCAGAATTCCCTGAGCGTAACGATGAGGAATTCCTAAAAACAACGATGGCGAAATTCACTGGAAGTACAACTGCTCCTGCATTCCACTATGAGGATGTTGATGTTTCATTGATTCAGCCACGTAAACGTGATTATACGAAGAAACATTAATTTTTAAGGGGGGAAATTAAATCATGGCTGATCAAAAAACTGTAAGGTTTATTATTACTCGTCAAGATTCACCGGACAGCCCTTCTTATACTGAGGAGTTCGATGTTCCATATCGTCCGAATATGAACGTTATTTCGGGATTAATGTACATCCGAAGCAACCCAGTTAATGCCAAAGGGGAAAAAACAACACCAGTAACATGGGATATGAACTGTTTGGAAGAAGTATGTGGAGCATGTTCAATGGTAATCAACGGAAGACCGCAACAATCTTGTTCTGCGCTAGTAGACAAGCTTGAGCAACCAATCCGTCTAGCACCAATGAGCACTTTCCCTATCGTGCGTGACTTGCAAATCGACCGTAGCCGTATGTTCGATTCATTGAAGAAAGTAAAAGCGTGGATTCCAATCGACGGTACTTACGACTTAGGTCCTGGACCTCGTATGCCGGAGAAAAAACGCCAATGGGCTTATGAACTTTCAAAATGTATGACTTGTGGTGTATGTTTGGAATCTTGTCCGAACGTAAACAGCGGTTCTAATTTCATCGGTCCTGCACCACTTTCTCAAGTGCGTCTATTCAATGCGCATCCAACTGGAGAAATGAACAAAGCTGATCGTTTGAATGCTATTATGGGAGAAGGCGGCATCACAAACTGCGGTAACTCACAAAACTGTGTGCAAGTATGTCCTAAAGGTATTCCTTTAACAACATCTATTGCATCACTAAACCGTGATACAACAATTCAATCTTTCAAAAACTTCTTTGGTAGCGATAAAATCTAAAGGGTTTGGCCCTCAGTTTTCTGGGGGCTTTCTCTTAATTATAAAAATGAATGATTACTCATTCATGAAAAGGGGAATGGAAATGAGAATATCGTATATTAATGATTTACAAGCATGGGAGAAAGAATTTACTTTTAGTTATCCTTTTGTTGTCCGTTTTTCAGAAACGGATATGTTTGGCCACTTAAACAACACGGTACCATTTACATATTTTGAAACAGCAAGAATCAACTATTTTAAACATATCAACTGGATTACAGACTGGAGAGATACGCAATCAGAAACAATCCCAGTTGTGGCTGACTTGCAGTGCGATTTTTTAAAGCAAGTCTATTTAGATGAGCAGGTTGATGTGTATGTGAAAACGAATAAAGTCGGTAGTTCGTCTATTGATTTGCACTATATGGGGAAAAATCAGCTTGGACAAATTGTTTTCACTGGTCGGGGCACAGTTGTGCAAATATCGCGTTTTACAGGCAAAGCTGTCGCTTTTGATGAAGAGAATATCAGTAAAATTAAAGAACCGCAAGCAACGATAAAAAAATGAAGAGTTCGGAAAAGTTCATTACTGTAATATTTACTCAATTGTAGCGAAAATCCGTCACTCTTAATCCCCTATGCACATAATATATTTTGACTAAATCTATACCCATTCCTAGGTTACAGCTGGTCAAGGCAAGGAGGGTTACAATACTTGAAGGAGAATGAATTCACACACAAGCCACTACTAACGAAAAGAGAAAAAGAAGTGTTCGAGTTGTTAGTTCAAGATAAAACAACGAAGGAAATTGCAGGTGAATTATTCATAAGTGAAAAGACAGTAAGAAACCATATCTCGAATGCAATGCAAAAACTGGGAGTGAAGGGTCGATCACAAGCGGTTGTAGAGCTCCTTCGTATGGGAGAGCTTCACTTATAGTATATATTGCGTGCAATTCTTGCCGAAAGACAGTATTACTATTTGATATGCAGTCTGTTATTTAATGAATAAATGGCAGGCTGATTTTTTTTGTTTTCGGTTTCAAGCTGGATGTGTTAATTTGCTAGGGGGCTTAATCGGCTAAATGGGCTGCCGTAAAATGTAAGTGATTTTACAGTAGCTCTTCCATAATTTCAGACAAGCCCTTATCGAACAATCAATTCATAAAGCTCATCTATAAATAGGTCCTCAAGCCATAGGAAGATTCTTGATAACAGCATATATACAATTATCGAAGCGATGATAAACAGCAGTATATATCCCATCAATAATAAACTTCTTTTAAACATGTTGTATCGGATAACGCGTTTGCCGGCCCAATATCCAAAGCCCATAAATGTAATTAAAAAAGCGTTCGGTATTTTTAAATACCAATGGTTCTTTGCATCTTCGAAATAGCCCCATTCGTAATACTTCAGCATAATTTCTCCAAGGAAAAGCACACAAACTGCGTAGGCTATTTGGGACCCGATAATGGCTCCGACAATCATATTCAGTAATTCTGCCAATTTATAATTCTCCTCGTTCTATTTATTGAGTATGACACGTGCATTTATTAAACTTGCAGTGAATAAATAGATATTTTCTATGTATTCATCCCATTCTTGTGCGCTTGCCAGTTTGACATGGACAGGGGTCCTGGATTCCGGTTCATATTGGGTAAGCCAAATACCTTGATTGGAAAGGAAGATAAAGCCTATATTTTCTAAAAGTAATTGTTTTTTTCATTAATGTAGAAAACAGATATATTTTCCGTTTTATCCCATTGAGCGATTAAGCCTTTCTGAAATACGGAAAAAGCCTCTAAATCGAGACCTTCTAATTCACTCTTGATTTTTTTAACGTTTTTTGGCTTTTTCAAAGAATCAAATTGATGATCAGTCAGCGAAAAGGATAAATTGGAATCGGTAGTCCAATTTGTCTGGAAGTTATAGAAATTTTTGATGTGATTCGGGATGTTTTTTTCGGATATAAAAGTAAAACGTTGGATGCTGTTTTCTTCTACATAGTGATAGAGCCATTTATCAAAATCAATATAATGAAAGATAAGCAGAGCTTTTTGTTCTTCGTGTGTTGCTCTAATCAAAAATCGGGTGTTTGCGTATATTTCCAGGAAGGAAATGACCTCATCGGCTAAAGGGTTGATTTCTTGCTCTTCTTTTTCTTTGTCCCAAATGCCTTTCATTTTCAATCGAGCTATAGTTGACTTAAACATTACTTCTAATTCCTTTGTGCCGGTCGATATAGAAGCATTCTCGACCGAAGATTTTGCTTCTTCATCAAAACCGGCAACAGATAACATGACAATTAACTCTTCTGCAGTAAAAGTGAAAGTGTTTTCCATATATTTATCCTCCGTTAAGAATGAAGTCATTTAAACCAGCTGCCTATAGATTTGAAAGCCTTCCCGACTCCTTCTTCTATTTTATTGACCGTTTTGCCTACAATTTCTGTTGCGGTCCGGTAGGCATTGTTGCAGGTGGAGCTGTCGGAGCCGTCGCCGGCACTTAAAGCAGCTCCAAGTGTTCCGCCGATTTTTGCACCGGCTGCTGCATCAAAATCCATAACCGTGCCTGCGCTTTTTGTATTTTATGAATCGCGTTTGCGATTGTATTTGAATAGCGCGAACTTGCTTTTCATGAATTGCCGGCAGTCAATGTGAACTTGTTGCCTGGTTTTATATCAGTACTTTTTCAACAACAGCAAATTTGACTTTAATCTCATTGCTCATCTCAAAAGTTCCTTTCTTCAAGATTATCTTTATTGCCTATACAAGAATGCTACTAAATAACCGAAATGTGGTAAATGTGAAAAAAGACCTTTTATTGCACTTCTATCCTCTTTGATTCCCGAGGTTCCTTCAGAAGATGTTAGTGTTGTTTAACAAAACTCCTCATAACTCTCACTTATGAGGAGATATGGAAGGGTGAAATTGCTTTTCTTTTTCATGAAAATATTAGATAATATTGCATAAGAATGAATCAGGAGTTGTGCATATGTCTACCATTAATCAAGAACAAGTAGCGTCAATTGAAAAAGAACTTCGTTACATATCGGCACTGGTAAAGCAAAAAGGACGAGAAATATTGAATAACTATCCGATTACTCCTCCTCAGTTCATCGCTCTTCAATGGCTTCTTGAAGATGGTGATATGACAATTGGAGAGCTTTCTTCAAAAATGTATTTAGCTTGCAGCACGACGACAGATTTAGTGGACCGGATGGAGAAAAATAATTTAGTTCAACGTGTAAAAGCTGAGCATGACCGCAGAGTGGTACAAATACACTTGCTTGAAGAAGGAAAGCGTATAATAGATGAAGTAATTGAAAAAAGACAATCCTACTTGAAAAATGTTTTAACAAATTACAGCGAGGATGAAATTCTGTCTTTAAACAACAATTTGCAGAAACTGCATCATGAAATGAAGGAAGATTGAGGCGATTTTTTGAAACAGGCAATTGGGATCATTGACTCGGGCGTCGGCGGATTGACCGTTGTGAAAGAGATTATGCGTCAGCTGCCGAATGAGTCAGTTATATATTTAGGCGATAATGCCAGATGTCCATACGGACCGAGGACGAAGGAAGAAGTACAGCAGTTTACGTGGGAACTGACGAAGTTTCTATTGAAGAAAAAGATTAAAATGCTGATTATTGCATGTAACACAGCAACTGCAGTAGCGTTAGAGGAAATCAAACAGGCTTTGCCGATTCCTGTTTTGGGTGTTATCCAGCCCGGAGCAAGGGCTGCTATTAAGCATTCCAAACAGTTGAGAATCGGTGTGATTGGAACGGAAGGAACGGTGCGAAGCAGAGCATACGCTGCAGCGCTTCATGATATCAATGAACAAGTGCATGTAACGAGCATAGCCTGTCCGAAGTTTGTTCCGGTTGTGGAGAGCGGTGAGTACAACAGTGCGCTAGCAAAGAAAGTGGTGGCTGAATCATTGCAGCCGCTAAAGATTACGGGCATTGATACGATTATATTAGGATGCACTCATTATCCGCTTCTGGGGCCTATTATTGCGTCAACGATGGGAAAACATGTGAAAGTAATTTCTTCAGGCGATGAAACCGCCCGGGAGACAAGTGTCATTCTTGAGTATCAAGGTTTACTGAATAAACATGCTGAAAAGCCTGTCCATCATTTTTATACGACAGGCTCAAAAGAAATATTTAAAAGAATTGCGACATCCTGGCTTGGCTCATGCGTCGAAAATGTGAGCGCGATTAAATTGGATGAACATTGATAAAAACGGCTGAATACTTTTCGGCCGTTTTTATTTTTGACGAAAAAGGACCGGTTCTGTTTTTTCGATATTTGTTAGTCTATTTTTCCGTAGGGCTCGTATACATAGTAGTACAAACCATATTGGAGGGAAAATAAGATGTTTAAACGTAAAAGCATGCCTTTTTTTATAGTATTGTTGTCATTTGCTATCATACTTGGGGGATGCGGTCTGCTGAAGGGAGGCAATCAGGAAATCGATCCACCTCAGTCGGAGTCCATTATCGAGGATGAATCGGCACTTGAAGAAAGTGGTGTTGAGACTGAAGACAAGGATGTGTCAGATTCGAAAGAAACAGCAGACCAAAGTGTGATGACTGAGTTATATTTAATTGATAAAAATGGGTATGTCGTTCCACAGACGATAGCCTTGCCTAGTCAGCAGGGGGTCGCTAAACAAGCATTGGAACACTTAGTGGCAGACGGACCTGTAACCGATCTTTTGCCTAACGGTTTCAGAGCCGTTTTACCGGCAGGCACGCAAGTTGATGTAGACATTAAAGATGGTAAGGCAACGGTTGATTTCTCAAAAGAGTTCGCTAACTATAACAGCGAAGATGAACTGAAAATCCTTCAGGCAGTCACTTGGACATTAACGCAATTTGATTCTGTAGAAACAGTTAAGCTGCAAATGAACGGACATGAGCTGAAGGAAATGCCTGTCAATAAAACACCGATCTCAGAAAACCTTACAAGAGCAAACGGTATTAATATTGATACATCCAGCACAGTCGATATTACCAATTCAACAGCTATGACATTGTATTACTTAGGTGGAGATGATAGCAACTATTATTACGTGCCGGTGACGAAGAGGGTAGATGTGAAAGGAAATGATATGGTGTCGGCTGTTGTGAAGGAGCTGGTCAAAGGTCCGGGATCATCCTCTAAGCTGCTGACAGAGTTTATGCCTGATGTGGCTTTGCTTACTGAACCTAAAATAGATAAAAAAGAAGCTAAAATATCTTTGAACTTCAACGAAAATATTTATGGAAGTTTTGATGAAAATATAGTTTCTCAAAGTTTGATTGATGTGCTTGTTCTGTCATTGACTGAGCAAAAAGGAATCGAAAGTGTAGAAGTGTTGGTGAATGGTAAAGCGTCGCTTGTGACTGAGGATGGAAAAGAGCTGTCAGCGCCGGTAAATCGTCCGGAAAAAGTAAACCGCAGTAGTTTGTAAAGAGAAATATTTGTTATACTAAATAATAGTCATATAGAGGTAGGCTATCCGATTAGCCGCCTCTTATTTATTGAGCTAACATTTCTTAGAGGAGGAATACATATGCGCCATGATGGAAGAGTAAATAATCAATTACGACCAATTCAAATAGAAACGGGTTATATTAAGCATCCGGCAGGTTCTGTATTAATTACGGTAGGAGACACGAAAGTAATATGTACAGCTACAATTGATGACCGTGTGCCACCTTTTATGAGAGGACAAGGCAAAGGCTGGGTTACGGCTGAATACTCGATGCTGCCTGCAGCAACTGAGCAACGAAATATTCGTGAAGCAGCAAAAGGGAAAATTACAGGACGCACAATGGAAATCCAGCGCTTAATTGGACGAGCACTGCGAGCAGTAGTCGATTTAGAAGCAATGGGCGAACGTACAGTTTGGGTAGACTGTGATGTTATTCAAGCTGATGGAGGCACACGTACAGCGTCTATTACGGGAGCGTTTGTGGCGATGACTTTGGCTTTTGAAAAAATGTACAAAGAAAAGAACTTGTCTGTTTTTCCTGTAAAAGATTACTTAGCTGCAACAAGCGTAGGTATGATTGAAAGTCATGGAGCTGTTCTTGACTTAAACTACGTAGAAGATTCTCAAGCTTTAGTGGATATGAATGTCATTATGACAGGAAATGGTGAGTTTGTAGAGCTGCAAGGCACAGGAGAAGAAGCGACTTTTACATATAGCCAACTGCAAGAGATGCTAGGTTTGGCATCTGAAGGCATGAAAGAACTTTTTGCAATCCAAAAGGATGCATTAAAAGAAACAGCTCAGTTAATTCAAAATGGGGGAAGTTCAAAGTGAAGAAAATCATTATAGCAACAGGTAATAAAGGGAAGGCGAGAGAGTTTGCGACACTATTCTCTCCGCTGGGTTATGATGTTTTAACATTGCATGATTTAGAAGGTGCGACAGACGTAGAGGAAACAGGATCGACATTTGAAGAAAATGCAATTTTGAAAGCGGAGGCTCTTTGCGAACAGTTCAATACAATGGTCATTTCGGATGATTCCGGCTTAATGATTGATGCGCTTGATGGCAGACCGGGTGTTTATTCTGCACGCTATGCAGGTGAACAGAAAAATGATGATGATAATATTGACAAAGTGTTGGAAGAATTGAAAGGTGTGCCGGAAGAAAAACGGACAGCCCGTTTCTATTGCGCATTGGCTGTAGCTATCCCAGGTCAAGAAACGATTACAGTTTCCGGAACTGTTGAAGGACGCATCGCTAATGCACGTCAAGGTGAAAATGGATTCGGTTATGATCCGGTATTCTATGTGCCGACTTTAGGGAAAATGATGGCGGAATTGAAGCCAGAAGAAAAAAATGCAATCAGCCATCGTGCTAATGCATTGAAAAAACTTAAAGAATTATTGCCTACACTTTTATAGAAAGAAGATGTTTAATATGAAAATCCTAGTTGTCAGTGATTCTCATGGAGACCGTCAGGCATTATTGCGTTTAAAAGAACAGTATGAGCATGAAGTAGATGCGATGATTCATTGCGGAGACTCCGAGCTTCAGCATGATGACTCCGTCTTGGAAAATTTCATTTATGTAAGAGGTAACTGCGATTATGATTCGAATTTTCCCAATGAGTCAATTCGTGATTTAGGCGGTTATCGCTTCTTTATTACGCATGGTCACTTGTATAATGTGCGCATGACTTTGCAAAGCCTTTCGTATAAAGCCGAAGAAACAGGTGCAAATATTGTCCTCTTTGGCCATACGCATCATGTAGGCAACGCAATGGGAGAAGATAAGGTGCTATACATCAATCCGGGAAGTATTCTGTTGCCGCGCGGCCGTAAGGAAAAAACGTATGCCATCCTTGATTTGAAGGATAAGCAAGTAGATGTCCAAGTTTATGACGATGAAGGGCATTTCTTAAAAAATTTATCAGCTTCTTACCAAATGAATTGAAATCATGTATAATAATTAGCAGGGAGTAAAATCTCTGCTAATTATAAAAAAAAGTTTTCGAAAATGTATTGACTTTACCTTGTTATGTTACTATAATAAGAATTGTCCTTAAGAAAATGGATAGAAAAAATTTAAATAATGTCCTGGTAGCTCAGCTGGATAGAGCAACGGCCTTCTAAGCCGTCGGTCGGGGGTTCGAATCCCTCCCAGGACGCTTCTGAAGACAGCCTAATTCCTGCTTGAGGGGTTAGGCTGTTTTGTTTTTTGCAGAATGTAACTGATAGCGGGACAAACTAAAAAAGCTCTGTAGTAAATGTAAAACTACAGAGCTTTTGTTAATTACATATAAATTTTATGCAGCATTCTTTTGCAACGCAAGCTTCTCTGCTTCAGGATCGAACTCTTTTTACATTTTAGCTACAACAACTGTTGCAACGCTGTTACCGATAATGTTTGTGATAGCAAGCGCTTCAGACATAAAGCGGTCAACACCAATCAATAGCGCAATTTCTTCAACAGGGATCATCGGGAATGCCGCTAAAGCTGCTGCAAGCGTAATGAAGCCTGTTCCGGTAATACCGGCTGCGCAGCTAGATGTCAGCATTAAAATTTCAAGTAAAGTAATCTGTTGCCATATTGCATTTGATGCTTTGCAGGAGGTTAATAGAGATGTTAAGAAAGTGTATATTAGCATAAATCAGGATGATGAGGCACTTTTTATATTAATTGAGGATAATGGCATCAGGAAAAAATAGTCTCTTTCATAGAAGGACAGACAATTCCGATTTCAGCGGAAGAAATAGCTAATGGAGTCGGTCTTGCGCGAGTGACCTCAGGGAAGGTGTTTGGATTATTTACAGAAGCGAAGCAAAGTTAAAATCGTTATTGAGTATGTCAGAATCGGTCATCCGATTAATTAATATATAGCGATAAAATAGTAAAGATACATTCATTTACAGATGGATGTTTTTTTATGCCTTGAAATGTTGTAATGACGCCTTTTAAACGTAATTGAATTATCAGTTATTTTTAAAAATACCACAAAGTGAATAAATATTATTTTAAAAAATTTCAGAATTATGTTACTATATCAAAAACTACTATTTAACTAGAATCCGTAAAGAGATTTAGGTTACTGATACTTTTGTTAATATAGTTTATTTGGCAGCAGTGCTAGACACAAAATAAAAGGAGTGCATCAAGTTGAAGAAAGCGAAATTATCAACATTATTAGCCTTCATCCTTATAATCAGTGCTTTTGCATATGGATGCGGTGGCAACGACAGCGAAAAAAGCAGCGGAGATGAAAAGTCATCTGCTCAAGAATTAAGAGTGTTAATGTCTTCAGAAATTCCGACGATGGACAGCGTTATGGCGACAGACGCTACATCATTTACAATGTTAAACAATGTTAATGAAGGATTATACGGGCTTGACCAAGATAATAATATTGTACCTGCAGTAGCGGATGGGGAACCGGAAGTAAATGCAGAGGGTACAGAATTCACAGTAAAATTGAAAGAAGATGCAGTATGGTCGAATGGCGATCCGGTTACTGCGCAAGACTTTGTATATGCATGGCAAAGAGCAATTGACCCTGAAACAGCTTCTACATATGGTCCATACATGATGGGCGGTAAAATTGCGGGAGCTGAAGAAATCACTGAGGCGGCAGCAGCTGGCAAAGCGTACGATTTAAATATGTTAGGTGTTGAAGCGGTTGATGACAAAACATTGGTTGTTAAAACATCTGCAGTTATGACAGTTGACTTCTTTAAAGGCTTAATGGCATTCGGTACATTCTTGCCACAAAATGAAGAGTTCGTTGAAGAACAAGGTGAAGACTATGCGACTTCAGCTGAAACACTTTTATCAAACGGCCCTTTCAAAATGTCATCATGGGGCGGTTCAACTGCTACAGAATGGACAGTTGAGAAAAATGAAAAATACTATGATGCAGATTCAGTAAGTTTAACAAAAATCACTTTTAACGTAGCGAAAGATTCTCAAGCAGCAGTCAACGCATTTGAATCAGGAGAAGTAGATATTACAAGCAAACTTTCATCTGACATCGTTCCTCAATATGAAGGTGATGAGCGGTTAGTAAGCTGGTTAGATCCACGTCTATCTTGGCTGAAAATAAATCAAGACAATGAATACTTAGCGAACGAAAATATTCGTCGAGCAATCGCAACAGCATTCAATAAAGATGACTTAGTTGCAGATGTTCTAAATAACGGTTCAGTTGCAGCTAACTATGTTGTACCTGCAGACTTCGTGAAAGACGAAAACGGCAAAGACTTCCGTGACGCTAACGGTGACTTGCTGACTTTTGACGCAGAAAAAGCGAAAGAATATTGGCAACAAGGACTAAAAGAATTAGGTGTAACTGAAATTACTTTATCTCTATTAGGTTCTGATACAGAAGAAGCGAAAAAGGTAGACCAATATTTAAAAAGTCAATTAGAGACTAATCTAGAAGGTTTAACAATTGAAATTTCTGATGTGCCATTTGCTATTCGGATTGATCGTGAAATTTCTCAGGAATATGATATCGTAAACTCAGGCTGGGCTCCTGACTACTTAGATCCAATCAGTTTCTCTGATTTATGGGTAACGGATGGAGAAAACAACAATATGAGCTATTCTGATCCGGCATATGACGAGTTAATCGCTAAAGCGGAACAAACAACTGATACAGCTGAAAAATGGTCTTATCTACAAGAAGCAGAGAAGATTGTGCTGGAAGAAGATGCAGCGGTAGCGCCAATTTTCCAACAGTCTTATAACATTTTAGTTGCTGACTATGTAGATGGATTCACTCATCACTCAGTAGGTACTGAATATAGCTACAAATATATTACAATCAACAAGTAATCCTTAAAAAAGGGGCCTCTCAGAAATTGAGAGGCTCTTTTTGAATTGCATTTTTGTATAAAAATTCACAGTTGCCGTGAAGTGAGGGGAAACTGTTAAGTCGAATTGAATGTTCGGCAACAGTTGGTATTATCATATTGAAATCGCTTTCCAAAAAAACTATACTATCTTTGATTTTAAATACAAAAGATTTAGTGGTGGTGGCGATGATGATGCAATATGATGAAATCAGAAAAGATATATTTAACTGTTTGAATAAAACGGGTTCTTATCCAAAAGCAATCAAACTGAATAGCGATTTATTAGTTGAATTGAAGCAAGCAGGCTATATCAGCCTATCTGCTGCTGATCCTTCGAAGATTACTTTCTTGGGAATTAAAGTAGAAGAGTTGCATGATGTTGAAGACTATGAGTTAGTGAACTGATTTTTACAAATATGATTATGATAGTGTCTTAGGTTTAATTAGCCTAAGACATTTTTTTGTTGTAATAAATATAGAAAAGGCTGAAACAAAAAGTTATATAACCTTTCGTTTCAGCCTTTTTATGTTTGAAGCTTTCAGGCGATGGGTACTATTATCTTAACACCCTAGTTGCACTAGAAAACTTAGATGGATTAAATGAAGCGATTTTTACAACATCGCCAGTTTGAGGAGCGTGAATCCATTGGCCTCCTCCGATATAAATACCTACATGATAAGCAGGTTTACCCATGAATACTAAATCACCTGGTTGAACGTTGCTTAATGAAACTTGTGTGCCGACATTTTGTTGCGCTCTTGATGTTCTAGGTAAACTGATTCCGGCTTTTTTGAAAACGTAGCTTGTGAAGCCTGAGCAATCAAATCCGCTTGGTGTAGAACCGCCCCATACATATGGAGTTCCTAAGTATTTTTTCGCTTCTGCAATAATTGCTGAAGCTGAAGCGGAAATGTTTGTTGAAGTCGCTACTTCAGTTTTGTTAGTCGTTGTTGTTGTTGGTGTGCTGCTTGAGCTATTTGAGCTATTTGAGCTATTTGAACTTGGACTGTTTGTTGCAGTAGTCGTATTAGTTGTTGTCTCTGTGCTAGTCGCATTATTAGTTGCCGCAGCGGCAGTTGCTGCTTCAGCTTGTTGACGTGCTAATTCGGCTTGACGTGCAGCTTCTTCTTCTGCAGCTTTAGAAGCTTCGACGTTTTGAAGCTCAGTTTGAACTGTTGCTTTATTTTTTTCGATTTCTTCTTGTTTTGCAATTGCTTCAGCCTTATTTTCTTCAATTAAAGCAAGGTCAGCTTTCAAGCTAGCTTCTAATGATTCTAATTCTTCTTGCTTTGTTTCTAATGTAGCAGCTAACTCTTGGTCAGATGTCATGATTTGAATTAAAGCAGTTGTTTTTTGAACGAAGTCAGAAATGCCTTCAGAAGTTAAAAGCACTTCTATAAAGTTAGATTGTGCTGAACCATTCGCTTGAATATTCGTGATACGTTCTTTTGAAAGTTCTACCGTACGATTATATGATTCTTCTGTTTTGGCAATCTCAGCTTTCGTTTCTTCAACGCGTGCTTCAGCTTCTTTCACTTCTGCGTTTAAGGTCTCTATTCTTGCTAAGGACTCGATAATTTGATTATCGTATTGTCTTATTTTTGTTTCTAATGTTTCGATTTGTTCATCGTATGTAGGAGTGGCAAATGAAGGTGTTGCTTGGAAAAGTAAAGCTAAACTTAACGACGCAGCTGCGATTTTTTTTGCAGTTGTTTTGATCATTGTATTATCTCCAATTCGCTTTTTATTTATTTATTCATTCATGTAATATGTAAGTAATGTAAGTTTACTAGATTTATTTTATTGTTATATGGTGTTGAAAACAAGGCAATAGCGTCTTATTTAAAGTAGTTGTAATAGTTTGGGGCGTTTTGTAACACTTTTGTAATATAACTATGCTATTAGAAATAATAGAAACAAAAAAAGCGATAGGATTTCTGTGAAAAATCTAATCGCTTCATGGGTATATAGTCTATTTAATAGTTGCACCTAGTGAGCTTTTGAAATGTTCTAATGCCCATTCATGGCCGGCAGGATTGAAGCTTGCGACAGCATCAGAATGAATGACAATCTTAAAGCCTTTATTATAAGCATCAACCGCTGTATGCAAAACGCAAATATCAGTGCAAACTCCGACTAAATGTACTTCTTCAATGCCTCTTTCGCGTAATTTAATCTCCAAGTCAGTGCCTGCGAAGGCGGAGTAGCGTGTTTTATCCATCCAATAAACATTCGGATGGTTTGCAATTTGTTTATAATAATTTTCGAGTTTTCCAAATAAGTTTCTTCCGGCTGTACCTTCGATATTATGAGGAGGGAATAGCTTCGTTTCCGGATGGAAAGAGTCATTTTCTTTATGAAGATCAATTGCAAACACTATGTATTCGCCATTTTGAAAAAATTGTTCTGTTATTGATACAATTCGGTCCTCGATATCCTGTCCGGGTTTTCCACAAGTTAAAGCGCCGTGATCTGCAACGAAGTCGACTGTATAATCAATATTGATTAAAGCTCTTGTCATAATTACTTCTCTCCTTCTCTCAAAAATAAAATAATTGTTATATAAAATATAGTCAAATAAATGAGTGAATACAAGGCGGATGAAGATTGTGCATAGATCGGAAGAGGAAGAAAAGTCTAAAAATTATCCGTTTTTTTCAAATTGAATAAATATCTTATTTGATATTCTTGCGTTTTTAAGAAATATCTGTTAAGCTAAAAAAGAATTATTTTTGTTCGGTTTAGATTGATAAGTGACTTTTGGTAGCTTCGTCTATAGATTTGAGCAAGGATAGTATTACATTGTGTGGATAACACACTAGGAGGCAACAAACATGGAACAAGGTAAAGTAAAATGGTTTAACGCAGAAAAAGGTTTCGGATTCATCGAGCGCGAAGGTGGAGAAGATGTATTCGTACATTTCTCAGCTATTCAAAGCGAAGGTTTCAAATCTTTAGACGAAGGTCAAAGTGTAACTTTTGAAGTAGAACAAGGTCAACGCGGACCTCAAGCTACTAACGTTGTTAAAGCTTAATTAACCAAAAGTGAAAAACAGACTCTGTTATGGAGTCTGTTTTTTTGTGTTTTTAAGAAATAGTAATGCATGATGGAAATGGGAACTGGGCTAATGCAAAAACCCTCTCCATAAATAAATGGAAAGGGCAAATATAACTACAAGTAAAATAAAATGGTAGATTAATTATAGCATACGAACGATATATTTCATAATATTTTTTGGGGGAGCACACAAAAAGTTCAATATTTTATAGTATGGCTATTGTCCTTAAATATGACTTAAAGGATGATATAAGATAATACGGATAATAGCAAAGATGTAATAATCATAGCGATTAAAGGCTTCATCGCTTTTGTACGTAACGTCTGCAAATGGATGTGCAATCCGAGACCGACCATTGCTGTCGTTAAACACCAAGTGGTGAAAATAGCAATACCGTCAAGAAAACCTTTAGACACATTAATATATATGTCGAACACATAGCTTCCAATTAGACTTGTAATGATAAAACCAATCAAAAAGTATGGGAAGGCTACTTTCTGCTTTGTTTTCTCTCCTGCATTCTTCCTGTTCATGATCGCAATTAAGATAAAACAAAGCGGCACAAGGAAGAACACACGCCCCAATTTCGCCAGCAGAGCCATCGCTAATGCGCCTTCGCCAGCCGGAGCTGCAGCTAAAGCAACATGTGCGAGTTCGTGCAAACTTAATCCTCCCCAAACACCATACGTAATATCATCTATCGGCAGCATCGTCCGAATTAATGTATAAACAATTGCAAACACGGTCCCAATCAAGGCGATAATACCGACGCTTATAGCTGTTTCTTCATCATCAGATCGCACAATTGGTGCGACAGCGGCAATGGCTGCTGCTCCACAAATGCCTGTGCCAATCCCGAGCAATAATGAAATTTTATCATTCCCTTTAAAATACTTGGATAACCAAAGCATCATCAATATAGAAAATGCAATGACTATAATATCTTTCAACAATAAAATAGGTCCTTCCGCGAATAAGACAGACATGTTCAGCTTCAGACCGTAAAGGATGATGGCTAAGCGCAACAGTATTTTCGATGAAAAAGTAATTCCTCTATTCAAACCCTCAGGATAACCCCAGATTTGCCGGTAAATAACGGCAAGGATAATGGAACATCCCATTTGCCCAATCATTGAAAAACCCGGTATTTTAGCGATTAGAAATCCAATAAATGATATAAGTAATGTAAATGCAATACCGCCGGCTAGCGAGGTTATATTATTTACCGGCTTATGTACGTTGTTAGACAAAGAAGGTCCTCCTTAAACGAAAAAAGTGATACTGGTATAATAAAATCATGCTCATTTAAGGAGGTTTTATTCATTAGCTGCAGTTTCGGGTATCTTCGAAACTGCTTTGCCTCTTCATTTTATTGGAGAAATAATCGTTTGTAATATAGTGACATTTAGTAGTGGAATCTCATTAGTCGGATAGTGCTTGCCGCTTCCGGTCAAATTATGAATGACGACTAATAGAGAAATCACAAATTTATTTTTAAACAAGTAATTTCTGACGAACCCCCATTTTAAAAGTGTTTGTGAGCCCTGAAAATGCAAACTAATCTAAATTATCAAACTTTTCTTTAAATTCCTATTGACTACCATTTAAAATGAGCGTATTATAATCAACAATAAAATCAATTTACAAGATGCAACTGAATATAGAATAAGTGTTGAAGAGGACTAGTAGCTTTATAGCCTGACATTACAGAGAGCCGGGATTGCTGGGAACCGGTATGATCGATATAAAGTGAACTCACCTCGGAGCGTCAGCTTGAAACGATTGCGGATTAGAGCTGAACGGGTGTTAACCAGCACTCGTTATCAAAATAAGAACTAGTGCGTACATTTGTACGAATAAGGGTGGTACCGTGGATAGGTTTCTAAGCCTCTTCACCCCTTAGTCTAATGTTATTAGGCGTGTGTGGGTGGAGGGGCTTTTATGTGTGTGTTTTTGTCTTTAATGCTTTAAAGTGATTGGTGAATAATGGGGGAGGTAAATCAATGACACAAACAATACCGGCTCAGAAACAGGCTGTTTCTAAAAAGTCTGGGGCCCAATATTTATTGAATGCTCTGAAAAATCAAAATGTTGAAGTAATTTTCGGTTACCCTGGGGGTGCTGTATTGCCGATTTATGATGCATTATATGATGCGGGTATTTATCATATTTTAACACGTCATGAACAAGGTGCCATTCATGCAGCTGAGGGTTATGCGAGAATTACCGGCAAGCCGGGTGTGGTTATTGCAACCTCGGGTCCTGGAGCTACCAATATTGTTACAGGTTTAGCGGACGCAATGATTGATTCTTTGCCGTTAGTCGTCATTACCGGTCAGGTTGCGACATCTGTTATCGGTTCGGATGCTTTCCAAGAAGCTGATGTTTTGGGAATCACTACACCGATTACGAAGCACAATTATCAAGTGAGGAAAGTTGAAGATCTTCCACGGATTATGAAGGAAGCATTTTACATCGCTTCATCTGGAAGACCGGGTCCGGTACTGATTGATATTCCGAAAGATATGGCAGCTCAAATAGGAGAAGCGGAAGAAGATCCAGTTATCCATTTGCCAGGGTATCAGCCGAAGCTGAAACCGAACCATCTGCAAATCCGGAAACTGATTGAAGCGGTAAGTGCCGCGAAGAAACCAATCATTTTGGCTGGAGCAGGCGTATTGCATGCGAAAGCGTCTGAGCAGTTGAGGGAATATGCTGAGCAGCAAGGTTTGCCGGTTGTTCACACATTGCTTGGGTTAGGCGGTTTCCCAGCAGACCATCCGCAATTTGTCGGAATGGCAGGTATGCATGGTGTATACGCAGCCAATATGGGGCTATACGAATGCGATTTGCTTATTAGTATCGGAGCCCGATTTGATGACCGGGTTACAGGGAACTTAAAAACATTTGCTCCGAATGCGACAGTCGCACATATCGATATCGATCCGGCTGAAATCGGCAAAAATGTTCCGACGGCAATCCCAGTAGTTGGAGATGCGAAGGAGACATTGCTTGCGTTAATTAAGCAGGAAGGCAAAAAGCCGGAATGTGAAGAGTGGACGAAAAAAATCGATGGCTGGAAACAGCAATATCCGCTTCGCTATGACAGAGAATGTCAGGATGCTCTGAAACCCCAAAAGGTTATTGAGCTCATTCATGAATATACGAAAGGTGACGCAATTGTCGTGACTGATGTCGGTCAGCACCAAATGTGGGCTGCTCAGTATTACAGCTTAAATAAACCGGATGCTTGGGTAACCTCCGGGGGCTTAGGCACGATGGGCTTCTGTGTTCCGGCAGCCATTGGCGCACAGCTTGCCGACCGCAATAAAACAGTTGTTGCGATAGTCGGTGACGGAGGCTTCCAAATGACATCCCAGGAAATGGGAGTTATGAAGGAACTCAATCTTCCGGTAAAAATCATCATTCTAAATAATAATGCGCTGGGAATGGTAAGGCAATGGCAGGAGCTTTTCTATAAAGAAAGATACTCCCACAGCTTGCTGACAAGTCAGCCGTCATTTGTGAAGCTGGCAGATGCCTATGACATTAAAGCTTTCCAGGCAAGTAATGTCGAGGAAGCTGAGCAAGCGTTGAAAGAAGCATTTGCCAGTCCGGAGCCGATTTTAATCGACATGCGGGTAGAGGCGAAAGAGAATGTATATCCGATGATTGCTCCAGGCAAAGGACTTCATGAGATGGAGGGGTATTAACGATGAGAGGCATTATAACTTTAACGGTTACAAATCGTCCGGGAGTGCTGAATCGCATTACCAATTTGTTTTCAAAGCGGAATTACAATATTGAAAGTATTACGGTTGGCCATTCGGAGCAGGAAGGCATTTCGCGTATGACGGTTGTTGTAAACGTGGAAGAAGAGAGAATACTTGAGCAAATCACGAAGCAGTTAAATAAACAAATCGATGTCATTAAAGTTATCGATGTAACGGAACAGGCGATTGTTGCTAGAGAGCTTGCTCTTGTGAAAGTGAGCGTTAACGCTCAAAATCGCGGCGAAATTTATTCGCTTGTTGAGCCATTCCGAGCATCAGTCATCGATATTAGCAAGGATAGCTTAGTTATCCAAATCACTGGTGAAACAGATAAGGTGGAAGCGATGATTGAATTGCTGAGACCATACGGAATTAAAGAATTAGCCAGAACAGGGACAACGGCAATCCAAAGAGGATCACAAAAAACCTCTTCAATACCAGCAAACTTTTCAATTGTATAAAGTGTCTGTTTTAAACAGGCTCTAATATAAATCAGGATGGTTAAGTGAGATATGTTTGTTTAATCGCAGCGGAGGGTGGCACTTAATGCGCTCGCAGCAGCGTAAATCTAAAAGTATCGCATAACAGTGTCCTAAAAAACAAAAAATTATTACGGATAATAAGGGAGATAAGAAAAATGACAACAACTAAAATGTACTATAACAATGATGCTAATCCAAACTACCTACAAGGGAAAACTGTTGCAATCGTAGGTTACGGCTCACAAGGCCATGCGCATGCGCAAAACCTTCGTGACAGCGGAGTGAAAGTAATCATCGGTCTGCGTCAAGGCCGTTCATGGGATAAAGCAGTAGAAGATGGCTTTGAAGTTTACTCTGTTAAAGATGCTGTAGAACAAGCTGATGTAATTCAAATTTTATTACCTGATGAAATGCAACCAAAAGTATATAACGAAGAAATCAAACAAGGTCTTACAGCTGGCAAAGCATTAATGTTCGCGCACGGCTTCAATGTTCACTTCGCGCAAATCGTGCCTCCGGCAGATGTAGATGTACTGTTAGTGGCTCCTAAAGGACCGGGACACCTTGTTCGCAGAACGTATACACAAGGAGCTGGCGTACCGGCATTATTCGCAATCTATCAAGATGTGACGGGTGAAGCGGCAGAATTGGCTTTATCTTATGCGCACGGTATCGGATCACTTCGTGCAGGAGCTCTTGAAACAACATTCAGAGAAGAAACAGAAACAGATCTATTCGGTGAGCAAGCTGTTCTTTGCGGCGGTTTGAGCGCACTTGTAAAAGCTGGTTTTGAAACATTGACAGAAGCGGGCTATAAGCCGGAACTTGCATACTTCGAGTGCTTGCATGAATTGAAATTAATCGTTGACCTTATGTATGAAGGTGGACTTGAAAACATGAGATATTCAATCTCTGATACAGCTCAATGGGGAGATTTCGTAGCGGGGCCACGCATCATTACGGAATCAGTAAAAGCTGAAATGAAAAATGTTTTAACAGACATTCAAGAAGGTCGTTTCGCGAAAGGTTGGATCCTTGAGAACCAAGCGAATCGTCCAGAATTTACAGCTATTAATAGAAGAGAAAATGAGCATCCGATTGAAGTTGTAGGTCGCGAACTTCGTAAAATGATGCCGTTCGTACAACCACAAAATAAGAAGGAAGTGGAGACAGTTGCGAAAAATTAAAATATTTGACACGACTCTTCGTGATGGTGAACAATCACCGGGTGTAAACCTTAACTATACTGAAAAACTTGAGATTGCCAGACAACTAGAGCGTCTAGGTGTTGATGTGATTGAGGCTGGGTTTCCAGCCGCTTCACCTGGCGATGCGGCTTCCGTAAAGGAAATTGCCTCAATTGTGAAAGGTTGTTCAGTGACTGGTTTAGCCCGCTCGACACAAAATGACATGGATATTGCCTGGGATTCATTGCGTGTTAGTGATGAGCCGAGACTTCATGTGTTTATTGCCACTTCTCCAATTCATAGACAATATAAATTGCGAATGACAAAAGAAGAAGTGGTAGAAAATGCAGTGCAAAGTGTTAAATATGCAGCTTCTAAATTTCCGGTCGTACAATGGTCGGCTGAGGATGCATCAAGAACAGAGCTTGATTATTTAGCTTTTATCGTAGAGAAAGTTATTCAAGCCGGTGCAAAAATTATCAATATCCCTGATACGGTTGGCAATACGACGCCAATTGAATACGCAGGTATTTTCAAATATTTGAAAGAAAATGTTCCTTCTATTGATAAAGTGCAGCTTTCTACTCATTGCCATGATGATTTAGGAATGGCTACTGCTAATTCACTAGCGGCGGTATTAGCCGGTGCTACACAAGTTGAGGGCACATTTAATGGAATTGGTGAACGGGCTGGAAATACAGCACTTGAAGAAGTCATTCTAGCTTTATATACAAGAAAAGATCATTACAATGCTGGAACAGACATTGTGTTAAATGAAATTAAAAGAACAAGCGATTTAATTAGCCGTTTAACAGGAATGGTTGTGCCAGGTAACAAGGCAGTAATCGGAAATAACGCGTATGTTCATGAATCTGGCATTCATCAGGACGGCGTATTAAAAGAAAAAACAACCTATGAAATTATTAACCCAGAATTAGTAGGTTTCAATGTGAACAATATGTTCCTTGGAAAGCATTCCGGCAGACATGCCTTTAAGACACGTCTTGAAGAGTTAGGGCTTGAAGTGACGGAAGAAGAGATGAAGAAGCTATTCATCACGTTCAAGGAACTTGCTGATAAAAAGAAGGAAATGACAGATGATGATTTAGTGGCGCTTGTATTGGAAGAAAAACTTTCAAAAAATGAAAGCTTCTTCGATTTAAAATCAATCCAAATTCAATATGGAACGAACCAAGTGCCGACTGCTACTGTGACACTTTCCGGAAGAGATAATGAAATGATTCAGGAAGCCGGAACAGGAGCGGGAAGCATTGAGGCGATTTACAATACGCTTGAAAAGAGTATCGGTGAAGAAGTGAAGCTTCTCGATTATCGCATTCAATCGGTTGGCGCCGGCAGAGATGCGCTTGCTCAAGTATTTGTCAAAATTAAGTATAAAGAAACTGAGTCATCAGGACGTGGCTTAGCTCAAGATGTGCTCGAAGCATCAGCGAAGGCATATTTAAATGCAGTTAATCGTGTCATCTACTTGAAGGATCGAGAGAGTGTATCGATATAAGAAATTCTTGGCGGAATGTTTGCTTTATGATGAATTGAAACAAGAGGAGATGTTCGTATGACAAAAGTCATTACAGTTTTACCGGGCGACGGTATTGGGAAGGAAATTACAAAGGGTGCTGTGGAGGTTCTTAAAGCTGTAGCGGAAAGATACGGACATTCTTTTCAGTTTGAATACGGACTGATTGGAGGCTCTGCCATAGATGAAACTGGCTCTCCGCTGCCTGATGAAACAATTGAAAAATGTAAAAAAAGTGATGCGATTTTGCTTGGCGCAGTTGGCGGTCCAAAATGGGATTACAATCCTTCGCATTTGCGCCCTGAGATTGGTTTACTGAAAATTCGAAAAGAGCTGGACCTTTATGCGAATTTGCGCCCAATCACATATTACAACAGTTTATCTGAAGCGTCACCTTTAAAAGCTGACATTATAGAAGGTGTCGATCTGATGATTGTTCGTGAATTGACCGGCGGGCTTTATTTCGGCAAGCCAAGTGAAAGAATCACACGCAATGGTGAGGAAGCGGTAGTGGATACGCTTTTCTACTATCGTGAAGAAATGAAGAATATCATTCAATTAGCGTTTGAAGTCGCTCGCGGCAGAAAGAAGAAGGTTACATCTGTAGATAAAGCCAATGTTTTGGAATCGAGCAAACTATGGCGTGAAGTGGCAGAAGAAGTCGCAAAAGAATTTCCGGATGTGGAGTTGGAGCACATGCTGGTCGACAATGCGGCAATGCAGCTGATTCGCAATCCGAAGCAATTTGATGTTGTCGTGACGGAAAACATGTTTGGTGACATTTTAAGCGACGAAGCGTCTGTACTAACAGGTTCGCTAGGAATGCTTCCATCTGCAAGCCTTTCGCAATCAGGTTTGCATTTGTATGAACCGATTCATGGATCGGCTCCGGATATTGCCGGTCAAAATGTCGCAAATCCTTTAGCTACTATTTTATCGGCGGCATCGATGCTGCGCCTTTCATTCGGAATGGAGAAAGAAGCGGAAGTAATCGAAAATGCAGTCAATAATGTGTTAGAGCTGGGATATCGCACTAAAGACATTTCATTCCCAGGTGCTAAAGTTTTAACGACAGATGAGATGGTGAGAGAAGTAAAAGCGACCATTCTTGATGAAGAGGCTATTTCTAATATTATGAATGCCTATTCTTAATTAAGTAAGCTGTAATAAAACCTATACAAGCTGGGGCTCTCCGAAGTTTAGAAATATGCTTTGGGGATAGCCCCCTTTTTAAAACAAAAAAGGAGGGGAATTATGGGTAAGTCAATTATTGAAAAAATTTGGGAAAAACATATTGTGCACAGTGAAACGGATAAACCGGATTTGCTTTATATCGATATGCAATATATTCATGAGGTAACATCACCTCAAGCCTTTGAAGGACTTCGAATGAAAGGGAGAAAAGTCAGACGTCCCGATAAAACATTCGCTACAATGGACCATAACGTCCCGACAATAGATAAATTCAACATTAAAGATGAAATATCCAGAAAACAGCTTCAAGCTCTTCAACAAAACTGTAAAGATTTCGGCATTCAGTTAGCAGATTTGGGAAGTCCGGAACAGGGCATCGTGCACGTTATCGGACCGGAGCTTGGCATTACACAACCAGGGATGACTATTGTTTGCGGTGATAGTCATACATCAACACACGGAGCGTTCGGCGCTTTAGCCTTCGGAATCGGTACAAGCGAGGTTGAACATGTTTTTGCTACTCAAACATTATGGCAAACGAAGCCGAAAACGTTAAAACTTGAAATCACTGGTCAACTGGGTGAAGGGGTCACAGCAAAAGATGTAATCTTATATATAATCTCTAAATTTGGCGTGAATTTCGGTACAGGACATGTTGTGGAGTATTGTGGAGATGTCATCCGTTCTATGTCAATGGAAGAAAGAATGACTGTATGTAATATGTCGATTGAAGGTGGAGCGAGAGCAGGTCTTGTCAGTCCAGATGAAACGACGTATTCCTACATCCGCGGTAGAAAGTACGCCCCTAAAGGCGATGATTTCGAGCGCAGTGTCGAGGAATGGAATGCTTTAGCGAGTGATGAAGATGCGACTTATGATCAGGTCATTACGATTAACGGAGCGGACATTTCTCCAATGGTCAGCTGGGGAACAAACCCTGGAATGTGCAGCCCTGTGACGGAAACGGTTCCAACAATCGCTGAACAACCATCAGAGGCAAAAAAGGATGAATTAGTTCGAGCGCTGGATTACATGGGATTAAAAGAAGGCAGCCCTATTACGAATATTGAAGTCCAACATGTATTTATCGGATCTTGTACAAATGCAAGAATTGAAGATTTACGTGCGGCGGCAGAAATTATCAAAGGAAGAAAAGTAAAAGAAAATGTTAGAGCAATGGTCGTTCCAGGTTCTCAAAAAGTGAAACAGCAAGCTGAGGAAGAAGGCTTGGCGGACGTGTTTAAAAATGCAGGCTTTGAGTGGCGAGAGTCCGGTTGCAGCATGTGTCTCGGGATGAACCCAGATCAAGTTCCTGCAGGGGAACATTGCGCTTCTACTTCTAACCGAAACTTCGAGGGGCGCCAAGGACAAGGTGCGAGAACGCACTTAGTAAGCCCGGCAATGGCGGCAGCAGCGGCTATTTTCGGCAGATTTGTCGATGTACGCCAACTGCCAAGCCAAGAAGAGCAACTAGTGTAAATCTTTTTATCTAAAAAATTCGGAGGTGCAAGATGGAACCGATTACGATATATAAAGGGAAAACAGCCGTATTAAACCGTGCTAATGTCGATACAGACCAAATCATTCCGAAGCAATTTTTAAAACGCATTGAAAGAACAGGATTCGGTCAATTTTTATTTTACAATTGGCGTTTCAATGATGATGGAACGGAACGTGAAGATTTCGAATTGAACCGCCCGGAAGTGAAAGATTCAACGATTCTGATTGCAGGAGATAACTTTGGATGTGGCTCTTCTCGTGAGCATGCGCCGTGGTCTTTATTGGACTATGGATTTAAAATTGTCATCTCTTCTTCATTCGCGGATATTTTTCATCAAAACTGCTTAAAAAATGGAATTCTTCCTATTAAATTGTCGGAAGAGGAGCTGGAGCAGCTGATGGAGGAAGCACAAGTGCCTGGTTATGCGCTTGAAGTAGATTTGCCGAATCAAGTTGTTAAAAGCGATAAAGGCTTCCAGGCGTCATTTGACATTCATCCGTACTGGAAAGAAATGCTCGTGAACGGCTGGGATGAAATCTCCATTACATTGCAATATGACGGGCATATTAGTGAATATGAAAAGAAAAATAAAGCTGTAACAGTTTAAGTTTGTAGAATGAAGAGGTTGCTCAAAAATTCCTTTGAGCAGCCTTTTTCATTGCCTGACACATAGTGTAAAAAAACATTCAGGAGAAAATCAATCGAAAGCAGACTGTCAATTTTGTATTGTCTCTGCTGTCATGTTAAACTGTTTGGTAAATAAATGGCTTATGGAAATGAGAATATGCCAATAAATGAAGGATCAAGGCGGAATGCAGTAATGAAAGAGAATCAACAAAAGGGTAAAGTCATTCCTTTTCCGGGACTTGCGGAACGATTTGCCGACAAGGGAATGGATGCTCTTATCAATAAACAATTTAATGAAGCAGCAGCTTTCTTCGAGGAAGCGATTGCGCTTAATGACGAGCTTTACAATGCGCAGTTCGGATTGGTTGTCGTTTTTGTGGAGCTGGGGAAATATGAGGAAGCAAAATTGCGTTGTCAAAGTATACTCCGACAAGGATTGGGAGATTACTTTAAAACAATGGAAATGTATTTAATGATCCTGCTTCAGCTGAATGAATATGAGGAAATGGAAACTACCATACAGGCATTATCGAAGGAAGGCTACATTCCGTATGATAAGGAAGAGCACTTTAATAATATGCTGACCTTCAGCAGACGCATGTCGGAAGATAGAAAGTCCATCATAATGGAAGAGGAAGATTTCTCTTCAACAGAAGAGCAATTAGATTTATTCTCAAAATCTGATCAGGAACAGCTCATTGTCGTATCTAAGTTAAAAAATGAAAATATTAGAATGTACATAGATGAGATAAAGGACTATTTACAATCCCCGGAAGGGCATCCATTTGTTAAAACAACACTGCTGATGCTGTTGAAAGAGCAGGAAATTCACGACGAATGCGACGTTGAGAAATTTTTAAAGCATGTAACGGTCGTGCCTGCAGATTTAGATGACTTGCATGAAAATGAATTTTTCAGGAAAACAATTTTACTTTTAGAAGAAAAAGTTGCTCACGAAAATCCATCTTTATGTGAGCTGGCGCAACAACTGACTGAACGCCACCATTTTTTGCTGTACCCGTTCGAACCGAAAGAAAGTGCACAATGCTGGGCGGCTGCTCATCATGCATTAGCGGAACTTTATCAGGGCGCAGAGGGGCTTGAAGAACTAGTCGCCGAACAATACGGTGCAGATTGCGGGCAAGTCAGGGAGTTAATCACTAACTTACAGCATATTGAAGAGATATCCTCTATATAATAATGGCCTGATTATTTCTCCTATATAATAATTTTGAGGTTAAGCTGTTGAAAGAAAGTGAAGCTATGATATAATGGAATGGTTGTAATAGAGTAGTTACAAATAATGCCATTATTTTCTAGTTATTTTTGTTAACTGCTATAATGAGATTACTCATATTAAACTGTAGTAAAATTACTATATTATAGATATCTTGGAGGGAAACTCATGTCTGCAAAATGGGAAAAGTTAGAAGAGAACCGTGGGGTTCTTACAGTTGAAGTAGAAGCAGATAAAGTAAACGAAGGTTTAGACGCTGCTTTCAAAAAGGTTGTAAAACAAGTTAATGTACCTGGATTCCGTAAAGGTAAAATGCCTCGTCAATTGTTCGAGCAACGTTTTGGCGTTGAATCGTTATATCAAGATGCTTTAGATTTTATTCTTCCAGAAGCTTATGCTGCTGCTGTTGAAGAAGCTGGAATCGATCCTGTTGATCGTCCGGAAATCGACGTAGAGCAAATGGAAAAAGGCAAAAACCTAATCTTCAAAGCAACTGTTACAGTTAAACCTGAAGTTAAATTAGGCGAATACAAAGGTCTTGAAGTAGAAGCAGTTAACACTGAAGTTACTGAAGAAGACGTAAATAGCGAATTAACTCGTATGCAAGAGCGTTTTGCTGAACTTGTTGTTAAAGAAGAAGGCAAAGCTGAGCTTGGCGATACAGTTGTAATCGATTTTGAAGGTTTCGTTGATGGAGAAGCATTCGAAGGCGGAAAAGCTGAGAACTATTCATTAGAATTAGGTTCAAACTCTTTCATCCCTGGTTTCGAAGATCAAGTAGTTGGATTAGAAGCTGGTCAAGAAAAAGACATCGAAGTTTCTTTCCCAGAAGAATACCATGCAGCTGAACTTGCTGGAAAACCTGCAGTATTCAAAATCAAATTACACGAAATGAAAACAAAACAACTTCCTGAACTTGACGACGAGTTCGCTAAAGATGCTGATGAAGAAGTAGAAACATTAGCTGAATTAAAGGAAAAAACTAAGAAATCATTAGAAGAAAGCAAAAAGAATGAAGCTGAAAACGCAGCACGCGATGCTGTAGTTGAAAAAGCAACTGCAAACGCTGAAATCGTGATTCCTGAAGTAATGGTTGAAAACGAATTAGATCAAATGATGAAAGAATTCGAACAACGCCTGCAAATGCAAGGTATGAACCTTGAGCTTTACTTCCAATTCTCTGGTCAAGACGAAGCTGCATTAAAAGGACAAATGAAAGAAGACGCTGAAAAACGTGTTCGCATGAACTTAGTTCTTGATGCAATCGTTAAAGCTGAAAACATCAACGTAACTGATGAAGAAGTTGATGCTGAAATCGCTAAAATGGCTGAAATGTACAAAATGGAAGTTGAACAAATCAAAGCAGCACTAGGAAGCCTTGAAGGTATCAAAGCTGACATGAACATCCGCAAAGCGGTTGATTTCCTAGTTGAAAACAGCAAACAAGCTTAATCTCAAATAGTGATTATATAAAAACAAGGCGCGATCAGTTCGTGCCTTGTTTTGTATAACCGGATAATTAAATACATAAAGAAATATCTCTTTTAAAGGTTTCTTTGTTGATTTTTTATCGTAATAAGTGTAGATTATCCTTATTAAAGCATATACATATTGCAGACTTTCTTTTTGTTGAGTTTGAGGCAATCAAGAACAGGGCATTATACATATGTAAAATGAATGCGTACATTTTACGAAATGCTGTGTTATATAGAAGCAGGCTGTTGCTCAGATTGAGAAAAAGCATGTAACACAAATAAGATTTATTTTTATTAAGTATAATCGGGGGCAGTAAGACTCCTGCTTTTGAGACTTGCTACGGGAGTCTTGTGCAGGTGTTAAACTGCCCTTGCTATACCTGATAAGAAGAAACCTCTATTTAGGTTCTGGTGGTAAAAGAAGGAAAAACTCACCCGGATAGAGTATTCTTTATAAATACATAATTTCAAATCGACGAGCAACAAAAGTTTGTACATAATTCAGAATTTTGAAGGGGTGAAAGTGATGTTTAAATTTAATGACGAGAAAGGGCATTTAAAATGCTCCTTTTGCGGTAAAACACAGGAACAAGTGAGGAAGCTTGTTGCCGGTCCTGGTGTTTATATTTGCGATGAGTGTATTGAGTTATGTACGGAAATCGTTGAAGAGGAACTGGGAACTGAAGAAGCTGTTGAATTTAAAGATGTTCCGAAGCCGCAAGAAATCCGAGACATACTGGATGAGTATGTAATCGGCCAAAATCAGGCGAAGAAATCACTGGCGGTAGCGGTTTATAACCACTACAAGCGCATCAATTCCAACAGTAAGATCGATGAGGTCGAACTTTCTAAGAGTAATATTTGTTTAATCGGACCTACTGGTAGCGGTAAAACATTATTAGCTCAAACATTAGCTCGATTGCTGAATGTTCCTTTTGCAATCGCTGATGCGACATCGTTGACGGAAGCAGGTTACGTAGGTGAAGATGTTGAAAACATCCTTCTGAAACTGATTCAAGCTGCAGACTATGATGTTGAAAAAGCGGAAAAAGGTATCATTTACATCGACGAAATCGATAAAGTAGCTCGTAAATCTGAAAACCCGTCTATTACTCGAGACGTATCAGGCGAAGGGGTTCAGCAAGCGCTATTGAAAATTCTTGAAGGAACAGTTGCAAGTGTGCCACCGCAAGGCGGACGTAAGCACCCGCATCAAGAATTCATTCAAATCGATACAACGAATATTTTATTCATCTGCGGCGGTGCATTTGACGGAATCGAACCGATCATCAAACGCCGACTTGGCCAAAAAGTAATTGGTTTTGGTGCTGACAATAAGAAGAGTGATGTTCCGGATAAAGAATTGCTTTCAAAAGTACTTCCTGAAGATTTGTTGAGATTCGGATTAATTCCTGAATTCATCGGACGTCTTCCGGTTATTGCGAACTTAGAGCAGCTTGATGAAGAGGCGTTGGTTGAAATTTTAACAAAACCGAAAAATGCCCTTGTAAAACAATATCAAAAAATGCTTGAATTAGACGATGTTGAGCTAGACTTTGAACCAGATGCTCTTGTTGAGATTGCAAAAAAAGCAATCGAAAGAAAAACAGGTGCCCGCGGACTTCGTTCTATCATCGAAGGCATTATGCTGGATATTATGTTTGACCTTCCTTCTCGTGATGATATTCAAAAATGTATCATTACAAAAGAAACGGTTGCTGACAATAAACCAGCGAAGCTGATTTTAAAAGACGGCACGATTGTCGCTGAGAAAAAGACATCTGCTTAATAATATGTTAAATGAAAACCGCCCGCTTATAGTGGGCGGTTTTTTTGAGTGCGCCCGGCATGGGTGCAATCTATAGGGTGAAAGTCCCGAGCTGTGAAGGCAGAAGTAACAGTTAGCTTAACGCAAGGGTGTCCGTGGTGACGCGGAATCTGAAGGAA
>NZ_JACXSI010000018.1 GCF_014712675.1 Peribacillus faecalis
TACTGATGTATTGTCCTTTTAAGCTGGCCAGCCATTTAGGACACTTTTATCATATCAAGAGGTCTTTTTGTGCTCAAACCTCGTATTCATTCATTACAGGAATGCTGCCCCTTTAGTTCAATAAGATGTTCAACATAAAAAGGTATCATCCCTTATTGGAACAATGCCCCTGCAAACTCAAAATTTTCAAACTACGGAGCAAATTCGGTTTGACCAGTAAACAATAAGATAATCGCTATTATCCAGAATATAAAGAAAGACGAAGAAAGGATTAGAGATATGATGGAAATGGCCTTTTTCTCAGTTTTTTTCGATATCCCCAATAAAGATAAAAAGATACCTATACCCGTAAGAAGCATTGTCACATAATCCCCAGCCGAATTCCCGATATTTGCTATTCTTGTCGCTGGTACAAAAACAATAAAGAAGCAAATTACCCCAACGATTAGAGAAATATAACTAAGAATGCCATATTTCTTTGGTACAGCAGTTTGGATTTCCAAAGATACACGCCCTTTCGAATATATATTGTCTGTCAGTACATCATAATTATTTTTCGACACATTATGTTAAAATCCTTCTTCCGCAACACTGGCCCGATAGCTGCATAACAAAAAAGAGCTGATCTACAGCCCTTTGTATTACAGTTCACATAAAAAGGCGTTAATCCTTTCTGGATCAACGCCCCTATGGACATATTAAATCAGATTATATCTTGTTGATTTCTTGTTCAATTGCTCTTTTTACAATCAAATTCGTAAGTAGTCATTTCTGTTTGGCTCTTTTAGAGAAGTGGGGTATCAAGCTATGCTTGAAACTGCTCAATTGTAAAATAAGTTAAACAAGAAAACCGGATGGTGCGTGCACGAGAAACTCAAAATTCTTTGACCAACATAGGAAAAGGCCCCTTACCTAAAAGAAGCCTTTACCCATACAATCCTGCCAGTCATTGTGGAACATCCTATGAAACGAGAAAAAACGGGTGGTGACAGGCACATAAAACGCTCTATCAACTCTCATATAGTTCGATTGGCAAACCATCTGGGTCAGCAAAAAACGTAAACTTCTTATCCGTAAACGGATCAATTCGAATCTCCTCTACGGATACAGCTTGTTGTTCCAAATAGGACACAGCTTCTTGTATATCCGGCACAGCAAAGGCCAGATGCCTTAACCCTGCTGCTTCGGGGTTACTTGGACGTACAGTTGGATCTGGGAAAGAGAACAATTCTATTTGGTAGTTTCCATTCACCTCTAAATCCAACTTATAGGAATCCCTTTCTTCCCGATAAACTTCTCGAACCGGCTTCAAACCAAGTACATCGGTATAAAACTTTTTCGATTTCTCATAATCCGAACAAATAATGGCGATATGATGAATACCTAATAAATTCATTTAGCTTCTCCCTTCTATATTGTACGAATCTCTGGTGACAGACACAGGAAAATATCATGTAAAATCTCATCAAGCATTAACTGTTATTTTTATTCTAGCATTTACATTACTAAAGTGGTCAACTATTATTTTGCACTATACACATCTCTAACAACAAAAAAACCTTTGTAGTGCACGCCCTGGAAAAACAACACCTACAAAAGGTCTCTGGTATTGGAATATATCTTCCTAACTAGGATAACAAGAGCCATTCATAAAGACAATGTGATCGGTTTCAATGGCCAAATCCTCCTTCAACGATTTAATCGGAGGTATCGGATTTGTTTAATAATGAAAAAGGATATATGAACCACACCATAGAATTAATAGAGAAACAGCTTTATAAAGGGGCGATGGCTTTTGAATAAGCCTAAAGTAGGAACAACTTTAGGGATTTTATCTATCTTGCCTCTGATAATAAGTATAAATTTTTTCTTTATAGAAAGAGGTCCAAATGCTGATATTTACGCTATAATAACCATTTTCAGTGTTTTATCAATTATAGGTATTCTACTTTCGATACTTTCTATAATCTATTTATGGATGTCAAAAGAACACAAAAGCAAATTATTAATTGGTTTGGTCGGGCTAATAGCCAATTTATTGGTTTTAGTTTTTACTTTTTTCTTATTATTAGCTATGGGAATCGGCGAACCCTAATTATTTTAAATCGGTA
Organism: Peribacillus faecalis; assembly: GCF_014712675.1. Taxonomy (GTDB): domain Bacteria; phylum Bacillota; class Bacilli; order Bacillales; family DSM-1321; genus Bacillus_AD; species Bacillus_AD faecalis. The sequence goes on from NZ_JACXSI010000018.1 coordinate 2,112, forward strand.
AGTTATGTTTCAAGTATTCGCTGTGTTGTTTTTACTTATTTCTATTATTACGTTGTGATGAACCTTTCACATTGCATATTATTGTTTGGATGATAATCAGAATAAGGGCGATGATACCATACAAAAGGGTTCCCGCCACCTGACTAATTCCATCAACGGCTATATGGAAAAACCATAAATAAGAATATACGAGAAAAATGACCGTGTTTAGTAGCAGAAAGAAGATAAAATTTTTTGACCTTCTACTTTTAATTCGATACAGAATAAAGAAAACGCCAATGAATACCCAAATACCGAGTGAACTAAAGAAAAATAAGGTATCAGACACCACGAAACCTCCCTATTATATAACTAAACTGCCCTGTTTGTGGGATAAAGACTTAAGCAAAAAAGCGTTAATCCTTCTTGGTTCAACGCCCCATTTTGTGCAACAAGAATAACTTAAATTATTAAACAATAAATTTAGTGAACCAAGCGATGTATTTAGCTCCGGGAATAAAGAATAATTGTGCTAATATCGTTCCTAAGAATCGAGAGGTAATCATCATTAGTGATACACTCTTTAGTTTTTGATAACTCCCTTTTTGATTTATCACATCATCTGCAAGAATAGAAACCTTTGGATCAATAAAAATAATTAGTAAGATTGTAGCTATCCCATTTACAAGACCTGAAGCCATTACAGCAGTTGTTGCTCTTTCAGGTACGATTAAAGCAGCATATAAAGCAGATAATACGCCAATTGTATAGATCGCTGTTATTATCGTATTAATTAAGAATAACTTTATTGGAATGTCTCGCCAGTTAATATCCTGCAAATAAGACCATTTCGGGAAATGAATGTGTTTTACTCCACGCTTCATATATTCGAAAGTTAATCCTTTTTTAATCAAAGATGGTATAGAACCTCTTTCTTCAGATAAATGAATGATAGCCCTTGAAAATAACGCAATAAAAGTTGGAAGTAAAAATATTCCAAATATTGTTCCAATAGTAGCAGAACCAATAATAACCCTATATTGGCTTTCTACAAACTCCAAAGTATTTTCATTAGGTGCATTATCAATTAGACTCCCTGTAAAAGGTTGTTGCATCATATTCGCTAATCTAGAAACCATAACCATTATATTAAATAACGATAAGGCTGAAGCTAATAACCTTACTCTGGCACCAGATAGCCTGACTGCATATGCAAGTGTTTCTATAGAATGAATAATAAGTATAAATAATGATATTAGTAGCAATTGTTCTGTGAAAAGACCCATAATCTATTCTCCTGTATAAAGTTTTCTATATTATAACACTCATTCCGATATTTGTTATTCTACTAACCTGCCCTTTAGTTGAATAAGCTTAGACAGGATTTAACCTTATTAAATATTTTATTATGTTCCTTCGTATTCCTTTTCGTTTAATCATCTATGGTTTTCACAAGCCAATTTGCAAACTGACAATAGCTATTGTCACGGTGTTAAAAAACAAGCTAATTTCTATGCCAATTAATAAAGCAAAAGAGGCGTTGTTTTCATATAAATCTTTTTATATCAAAGAGAAACCGCACCGATATTTCGGTGCGATTTACATTGTTAATTTTTGTGTTATACGGCTTGTTATTTCTGTTTTTCTCCCTCAAAAGAGAACCCGTTAAGCTCTTTTTTCTATCTTTTAGTTGTATGCTTTTGCCTTAATGGTCCTTTTAATATCTTTCCGGTAGCTGTCTTAGGCAAACTATCAATAAATCGATATATTCTCGGTGTTTTGTAGCTGGCTATTTTCTCACGACAATAATCAGATAATACCTGTTCTTCCAGCTCATTCTTCACGACAACATACGCAACAATTTCTTCACCGAAAAGATCATCCGGCTCCCCGATTACTGCGCATTCAACTACATCCGGATGACTGTACAGCACTTCTTCAATTTCTCTCGGATAAACATTATAACCACCCCGTATAATCATATCTTTTTTTCGGTCGACGATAAATACATTCCCTTGCTGATCCTGGTATCCGAGATCTCCTGTATATACCCAGCCTTCCCGAATGGTTGCAGCTGTTTCTTCCGGTTTTCCGTAATAACCCTTCATCACATTTCTTCCCCTAAAAATAATCTCTCCCACTTCTCCTCGCGGAACATCGCGATTATCAGCCGTGACGATTCGCAGCTCAACCCCTTCTATAGGCGGTCCTACTGATCCGACAACCTTCTCGCCGTCTACCGGCTGACTCGTAATCATGATTGTAGCTTCCGTCTGGCCGTAAGCCTCCAATATTTCCACACCGATATTTTTTCGTATTCTATCTATAATCTCTACCGGAATGCTTGCACCTCCCGAACCGAAAATACGAAGTGACGAATAATCATATTCTTTCAATTTAGGAGAATGAACAAACATCGTAAACATTGTCGGCACACCGATAAAGACAGTTATTCTCTCTCTTTCAATCATTTCTAAAATAGCTTCGGGAACAAACCTCACTTCCAAATAAATCGTTGCTCCTTTATAAAATGGGCACCACATGCCCGCCATTTTAGCCATTGCATGAAAAAGCGGCAAAACAACTGCAACTTTGTCGGACTCAACTGTTCCATTTGTCGCCGTCATAGCATCCGTCATCCAGGCAATATTATCATGTGTAATCATTGCCCCTTTCGGCTGCCCGGTCGTTCCTGACGTGTATAAAATTTGCGCTGTATCGTCTTCGCTTCTTTCCGTCAGATTCGTAATCGGCTCAAACTGAAGCAACCCCATCCATTGACAATTTTCCTTGCCGGGTCCGCTTGATGCGATAAAAATTTCTGTCGTTCTCAAATCTGCTTTCGCCTTCTCAACAACCTCTGCTCCTACAAAATCATACAAAATCGCACTGCACTGCGCATCATTCAAAACATAAGTTAATTCTTTTTCTTTAAATGTAGGGTTGATTGGAACAACCGTTGCTCCGATAGCTAAAAGCGCATAATAAGAAATAATATATTGCGGACTGTTGATCATCATAAGCGCTACATTGCTGTCTTTTTCAATTCCTGCATACTTTAATCCATTTGCTGCTCTTAATATTCGCTCCATTAATTGTTTATAACTGTGATTTGATTTTAAAGTAAAAAAGAACCGGCACTATAACCGGTCCTTTCTTAAAATGATTATTCTATTAGAAAAAATAGATTACCATTCATATTGAGGTAATTCTTCAATAACATCTGCTTCACGGGCAATCATCATCCATGGGCAATGATGAGTTACCGCATAATTGTACACATCGAAAAATTCAACCGGGATTGATTGGCCGCTTTTAATTTCATCAGTAAATACTCGTTCATTTACCGGAATAAACCAACCATCTCCGGATTTTTCATAAACGCTGACATCCATTGTTCCTTTGTCAGATAATTTCGCTTGTTCCTCTAGCCATTCCGCTGTTTGTTTAGAAATATTAGCTGTAGACACCGTTAAGATTTTTTCAATCATTTTAATTCCTCCAATATCGTTTAGTTTGCAGTATGTAATGCAAAACAAAGACTAAATCTTTGCCTAATCTTTAAATACCCCTCTGCCTGCGATATTAACTGAGAATTTTTACTAATTTTAAATAAATACAAAAAAGCAGTTTTACTGCACATAATGCAATAAACTGCTTTTTAAGTTATTCCTCATCCTTTTTCCAACGTCCTGCTTTTTTCACAGCATCCTTCAATAAAATCTCAATTTGCGCATTAACGCTCCGCAATTCATCTTCTGCCCATTTCTCCAGTGCATCGTAAAGCTTCGGATCGATTCTTAGCGGGTAAGCTTTTCTTTTAGCCATGTACTCTCAATCCTTAATGGATGGTGCCGCTGTTAATAACCGGCTGTGTTCCTTGATCAGAAACAATGGCGACCATCAAGTTATTAACCATTTGCGCTTTCTTATCATCATCTAAATCTACAACATTTTGTTCCGCCAATTGCTCAATCGCGCTTTTTACCATACCAACCGCACCGTCGACAATCACTTTTCGTGCTGATAATACAGCCTGTGCCTGCTGCCTTTGAAGCATAGCCGATGCGATTTCTGAAGAATAAGCAAGATGCATGATGCGTGCTTCAATGACTTCAACGCCGGCAACCGCTAATCTGGTTTGCAAATCTTTTGCCAAAAATGCGGCAATTTCGTCGCTGTTTTTGCGCAATGACATTTCGTTATCTTTCTCAAAATGGTCGTAGGCATATTGGCTGGCAATATGACGAATACCTGTTTCACTTTGAATTTGCACAAAATTTTTATAGCCTTCTACATCGAATGTTGCTTTTGCAGAATCTTCAACTTTGTACACAACAACAGCTGCTATCTCGATTGGGTTCCCTTCTAAATCGTTTACTTTCAACTTGTCGCTGTTAAAGTTCACAACTCGGAGCGACACCGTTGAACGCATTGTTAAAGGAACTGTTAACCAAAGCCCCTGCTCTCTAATGACACCAATGTACGTTCCGAAAAACGTGACAACCTTTGCTTCATTCGGCTGTACGATCGTCAAACCGGTCAAAGCAACAATACCAATTAACCCGGACAAAACAGCAACCGCAAGCGTTACAGCATTAAAATCCGTTAAAACAATGATATATGCGGCAATAACAATCAGTATAACAGCAGCAAGAATACCAAGGTAACCATTCAACTTAAATACCGACTTTTCACTCAATTTAAGCCCTCCTTATATCAATGTGATATCACTATTATATCATATTGATATGCAATATAAAGAAATTATTTCCACACCTTGAAACTTTTCCGTAAAAAATGAGCACCTTACAATTAGGTGCTCTAGCTGACTTATGAAGAAAGATGCTGTTTTTGCGAGCTGTTTTCCACATTCACATACGTTTCCGCCATCTTGATTTTTTCCCGATAAATCGTTTTCGCCAACAATTCTTTCGCTTCAAGAACAGCTGTTATGTAGTCGGTATCGTTGACAGTCGCTACAATCGATATTTTATAGCCTAACGGGCTGCTGTCCATCGAATGAAAGCCGTACACTTGGTACTTTTCTTCAAATTCATCTGTTTTTTCGTTTCTTTTTAAATAAGCATGGTGCTTTAAATTCAACTCATCGCAAACGTTTATGAAAATCTCCTTTACACGGATCGGATCTTCATGGAAAGAAAAGATGACACTTTCGAAAATACGTCTTTTATATACTGAACCGTTCACCATTTTCCGTATCTCACCATTAGAAATCGTCAATAGTTTTCCGTTCAGCAACCGTATTTTTGTAATTCGAAAACCAATTTCCTCTACCGTTCCTCCTTCAATCTCTCCGTTCAAATGGATAAAATCACCGGCCTTTATCGTTCCTTCAAACACCATAAATATGCCGCTTATAATATCATTTACAACTTTTTGCGCACCAAAACCGATTACAGCGGCGATAATCCCCCCGGCAAGAATGACTTCACTTAAATCTGCAAAAAACGGTTTGATTGCCGCAATTAAAATTATAATCGCCAATACATAGTTAGAAGTGTTTTTATATAAACTTTTAATCGTCTCTTCTTTCTTTTCTTCTAGCAAACGAGAACGCTTGAAAAATTGGTTCAGCAAATAGCCGATTACTTTAATCGCTAAATAAGTTGCTAATGAAGTTGTCCCAAGTGATATGACATATTCCGTTATCACGGTAAAATCAATATCGACGAATGGTTTTAAACTTTCAAACATAAAAAAATCCCCCTTTATATAAGAGGATAACGATTTTTTGAAATTTTTCTATAAATAAGATTGAAATGGTACTTACTGATCCTGACGCACAAAGGAATAGATTGTCAAAACTGTTCCGATTATGCCGCTTAAAAAAACAGACAATACCGCTATCCAAAAATAGATACTCGATGCCGACATGAGGCTTGCAATCGAAGCTGCTGACCAAGGTACGGCAATAGCCAGTTTCAGCATGCCCATTGAGGTTTGCGTCCCTGCTATGGCAATGACAGTAAAGATAAACGTGACGAGCAGTGATGGATAAAATAATGTCCGCTGCAAAACAGTTATCCATAATACCGGCAATGATGCGACAAAGAGAAAGCCGCTATTTTTAGCTACTAACAGAAAAATCAATTGTACGCCCGACCAGCCAAATGAAGCCGGATAAACCAATCGATAGCCGATCACAATCACAACCGCAACTAAACATGCCGTTATAATATACCACATCGCCCAAACAAGGAGCTTTGCGACAATAAATGAAACTCTGGAAACAGGAGCGTTCAATATATTAATCAAAGTACGGTCCTGGTATTCCCGCTGCATTAAAAATGTAATAAAAAATCCGCTCATAATCGACAGTATAAGAGAATTCATCAATATTAGCGTATAAATCCATTCGGTATCATCCGGGACAGAACCAATCATCATATCCTTTGCAATCAACACAATTTGCACACTTAAGACCATTATCGTACAAAGTAAAGCAAATGTGCTCTTTTTCTGTTTTAGAAATTCTGCCTGTAATATATCAATCAAGACTCTCACCCCCGGTAATTTGCTTAAAGTAATCCTCAAGGCTGCTTCGCTTCACATATATCTCGAACACATCAATCCCGGATTTCATAAGTTCCCGGTTTATTATAGAAGTATCTTCGATTTCATCGATTATTTTAATAATATGCTGACCCTCTGATGCCAAATTTGTTATCGAGCATTGTTTCTGTAAAATCTGTACGGCTCTTTCCGGATTAGAAACATGAATATAAACTGCTGCACTTTCTCTTTTTATTAAATCGGCATATGTGCATTCTTCAATGAGCTCACCATTATGTATAATGCCTATATCATCAACAAGCTGTTCCATCTCTGATAATTGGTGACTAGAAATAAGGATGGTAGTGTTATGGTCATCGCGCAGTCTTTTAATTAATGTCCGAACTTCAGCGATCCCAATCGGGTCAAGCCCGTTAGTCGGCTCATCTAATATTAGAAATTCAGGATTATGCACAATAGCATTGGCGATTCCAAGGCGCTGCTTCATTCCGACCGAATAACCAGAAAATTTTTTGTCATCTTTATAAGGGAGGCCTGCTATAAATAAAGATTTTTCAATTGCATCATGTTGAATTTCCCCTCGCAATCTTGCAAAATACTCCAAGTTTTCCGTGCCGGTCATATTCGGATAAAAACCCGGAGACTCGATCAAACTTCCAATCTTGCTATAAATATCTTTACGATAGCTGTCCATTGACTGACCAAAAAGAGTAATTTCTCCATCAGTTTTTTTCGTCAATCCTAGAATCATTTTCATAATAGTAGTTTTGCCGGAACCGTTTCTGCCAATAAGACCGTAAGTACGCCCCTTCTTCAAATGTAGGCAAACTTTATTGACTGCGATTTGCTCTCCAAACTTCTTCGTGAGGTTTTTCGTTTCGGCCAACACCGCTTCCATCTTTACCACTCCCTCTTCATTATCTGACAAACTGCTTCTTTTACTATTACCCTTTCCCCGCAATCTGTAATCTTGCCTGCGCTATAAGCGCACACTTATTACAATTAAAGTAACGGTAACATACTATATTTGCAAGAGGCGATGAATTTATAATCATTCATTTAGAAAACAGAAGTCAATCTCTAAAGAACGAAACAGTTTATGCTTGCATAGAAAATAGTCTATAAGAGTTTAAAGGATTTTCCCCAAAAATATAGAATTCAAAACAAGTACCTTTCTTTTCAGTCACTTGTCTTTAACATTCGCAAATTGTGTCTGAATAGTGACAATTTTTAAATTTATCTTTACTTATTGTTCAACATCTCTTATTGTTTAACGAAACTAGTAGTTGCATTTAGTATCTGGTATTAATTAAGGTGGTTTTAATTCTGATGATTTTATAATTGTAAGGAGGAGATTAGATGGACACACAAAGCTTGATTGCACCCAAAAAATACAATATTACTCATGAAATTGAAAAATTTAAGGATGAAGAGCAACGAAGCGCAATACGCTGGATTGATGCAAACGGCAATCGTCAAACACTTACATATAAACATTTGATTGAGCAAATGAATCAATATGCAAATGCACTTGTTTCTTTCGGATTGAGTAAAGGAGATCGCGTTTTAATAATGGTGCCTCGTGTACCGGAAGCTTACAAAGTATATTTGGCGTGTATCAAAGCAGGTATTGTGCCCATTGCCTGCTCCGAAATGTTAAGAGCATCAGATATTGAATATCGGATCAATCATTCAGAAGCGAAGGCTGTTATTGTTTATAAAGGTTTGACAGAAGAATTCGAAAAAATCACTTCTTCGTACGATGCCTTAAAATGCAAATTGATTATTGGCCAAGATCAAGATGATTGGATTCGACTTGATACATCAGCCGGAATACAAGCGCTTACGTTCGAAGCAGCCGATACTTCGAAAGATGACATCGCCTTTTTATCCTATACATCCGGAACAACTGGAAAACCGAAGGCAGCTATGCATGCGCATAGTTGGGGATATGCCCATATTCGGACCGCTTCAACAAAATGGCTCGGTGTAAAAGAAGGCGACCTTGTTTGGGCTACAGCTGCACCAGGCTGGCAAAAATGGATATGGAGTCCTTTTTTATCAACGATTATGCTTGGTGCAACAGCATTTGTATATCATGGACCTTTCAATGCCGAAAAATATTTATCTTTAATTCAAGACGAGAAGATTAATGTCCTATGTTGTACGCCGACAGAATATCGAATTATGGCTAAAACAGAAAAGATTGACCGCTTCGATTTGTCTTCTTTAAGAAGTGCTGTTTCTGCCGGCGAACCTTTAAACCGCCCTGTGATTGATACTTTCTTGAAATACTTTAATATAAAAGTGCGTGACGGATATGGTCAAACAGAAAATACTTTATTAGTTGGAACACTCGAGGGTATAGAACAACGTCCGGGTTCTATGGGGAAACCGACTCCCGGCAATATCGTGAAAATCATTGATAATTTCGGAAACGAAGCACCGATTGGTGAAGTTGGAGATATCGCAGTGCATAAGTCTTGTCCTGCTTTATTCAAAGGTTACTATAAAGATCACGAACGCACACAAGCTGCTTTCCGTGGCGATTGGTATATTACCGGCGACCAGGCAAGAGCTGATGAAGACGGTTATTTCTGGTATGAAGGTCGAAATGATGACATTATCATCTCTTCAGGCTATACTATCGGACCGTTTGAAGTAGAGGACGCGCTTAACAAACACGAAGCTGTTCAGGAATGTGCGGTTGTAGCCTCCCCTCATGAAACGAGAGGCAGTGTCGTAAAAGCATACATTGTTTTAAAAGCTTCGTATACCGTAGAAAATGAAACTCAGTTAATTCAAGAATTGCAAGAACATGTTAAATTGCTGACAGCTCCTTACAAGTACCCTCGTCTTATCGAATTTACTAAAGAATTGCCTAAGACAACATCAGGCAAAATCAGAAGAGTCGAATTACGAGCAAAAGAGCAGGAGCTTGCACGATAAAAAGAAGCGAGTAAGGATTTTTTTATCCTTGCTCGCTTCTTTTTCTATCCAAAGGTTTTAGTAACTTTAAATGCTGTCGCTACTTTAGCTACTCTTTCACCTAATCTGGAATCTCTCGTTACTTAAAAACCGCAACTCTTCAGCTAAGAATTGCGGTAATGATCATATTTTCTATTCATCAGATGTATTCCAAGTGGTAATCCCGCCTTCCAAAACCGTTACATCATATTGCTTTTCCTTCAATATCGCAGCACACTTTTTAGCAGAATTTCCTGTTGTACAAGTGACGACGATTTCTTGAGTTTTCGGCAAATCTTTCAAGAAGTCTTCATTCAAGTTAAAAATGAAGTCTTTCGGGATGTTAATACTCTTAATATTGCCGCCTTGAATATGATTTTTTTCATACTTTTCAGTTGCTCGAACATCCAATATAAGTACTTGTTGCTCTTCCCGGATTTTTTGTTGCAACTGTTTTGGTGAAATGATTTTCAAATCCATTTTCCCACCTCATTTTTAGTTTTGTTTAAGAAAGACCGGTGGGATGTTCCCCCACCGGTCTTGTCCAATATACACTATAAAGGCAGCAATTTCACATAATTACTCTTTGTCAGTTGTGCAATCATCTGAAGCCAACTTTCCGGTTTATTCGGTAAGACAGAATAATAGTCTGTCAGAAAATCAACTACCAAACTTGCAGATATTTCTTCAATTCTTTCATTCGTTGGCATAAAACAAAAATCAAGTCCGCTAACGGCTTCTCCATCATTTTTCCATGATGGATGCACATAAGCTAAATCCAAGCGTTTATAGCCAAGATGAGACAATACCTCACGGCGGACAAACGGGTTCATCGGGGCAATACAACCGAAAGCGAAGTCTTCCTTTTTATATGGGTCATAAATTTCCGCAAACATGCCAAAAAGTTGCTTTCCATTTTCTTCAGCTAGGCGATTTAAATCGCTTTGGCGATTAGCGGCCAAAAATCGGCCAATCCCGAGTCCTGGTCTCCCGATAATTGTGAAGTCAGTCATAGCAATATTCCATATAGGGTAATAGCGATATTCTGTCGCTCCAACAACTTCTTCTTCATAGGCGGCAACATAAACACGAATACTCGGATCTTCAAGCGGTTCCTTCCACAAGGCGTATTCCAAAACTTCCTCAGGAGGAAAGACTTCTCCTAATAAACGATGCAGTTTCGTAAACAAAGGGTCTTCAATATTGGTAATTCGAATGTAATCCATGCTTCTCCTCCTATTTAAACGGATTTCTCCATTCCATTAATAAGGCGTAGTGATGAGATTCCTCATCATCCAAATAGTTTTCAATAATAGTAGTCGGCGTTCTGCCGCAACTTAACAGAAAGTTAATGACCGGATCCTTAATCGTTCCGTCCATAATAGCCCCGACATACTTCTCCACTGACAATTCATTCGCTTTTTTATGATATCCGGGAATTCTTCCGCCTCCAAGCAACCGTTCAAGCCCAAGGTAGATGACAGTTTGATACATCGTCTGCATCATCAGCTTGCCGAGACCAAGTTTGCGATAAGACGGCCGCACACTAATATCGACAATATAAAGGGTGTTGCCATTGTAATCGTGATTGCCGATATATCCGTTATCGGTGATTTCTTCCCATCGGTGTTTCGGATGGAGCGGATCAAACTGCACACATACACCAGTCATCGATCCCACTAGTTTGCCGTCGACTTCAATACAAATAGCTCCTTCCGGAAATAAGGTGACATGATTGGACAGCTGTTGCCTATTCCACCAAAGCTCTTCCGGGAATGGTGGCGGAAAGCATTCCGATTGGATGGCTATCAGCTCTTCAAAATCAGCTTCTGTATAATTAAGGATAACAACAGGTAAAGGCTTGCCGTCACTCATACAATAAAACTCGCTTTCATATGCCATAAAACCACCCTTTTATTCGGATTTTTCCCAATCGACATACAAATCTGTTCTACGATCGCGCCATGTTGTAACAGACCCTTTCTCTCTCACTTCGTGAAGCAATGTCAAATCCAAGTCAGCAGTAATGAGCATATCTGCATTAATTTCTCCTTCTGCCATTAAACCTTTTGGCGGAAATGGAATATCATTCGGTGTAATGATAGCAGCCTGCCCAAAGTTAGCACGCATAAAATCGACATTCGTCAGAGAACCGACTGTTCCTGTCAATACGACATATACTTGATTTTCGATTGCTCGCGCATGGCTCGTATAACGGACACGATGAAAACCGTGACGGTCATCTGTACAAGACGGACAGAAAATGACATCTGCCCCTTCAGCCTTAGCCATTCTCACAATCTCAGGAAATTCAATATCATAGCAAGTCAAAATCGCGATTTTTCCTTTATCGGTATCGAAAGTCTGCAAGTAATCTCCGGCGTGCATATTCCATTCCTCAACCTCTGTAGGCGTAATATGCAGTTTTGCCTGCTCCTCAATGCGACCATCCGGGTAAAATAAATGAGCGACATTGTAAAGTTTGCCGTCTTTGCTTATGACATGCGTCCCGGCTATAATATGTATGTTTGTTTCTTTAGCGAACGTTGTAAATAATTCTTTATATTGGTCTGTGAAATCCGGAAGTTCATTAATGGTAAGAGGTTTGCCATCTTTTTTGATCGAAAGCAACTGTGTTGTAAAAAACTCGGGGAATAAAACAAATTCAGCTCCATATTCTTGGGCATTTTTTATATAATGCCCGCATTGATGGGCAAATTCAGCAAAAGACGCAATATCATGCAGTTTGTATTGAACAGCAGAAACGCGCAGCTTCATTTATCATTACTCCTTTTATTTTCATAATAATCAAATTATTACATACCCAGGAGTTTAAATACAATAATTTCCACACAAGAAAAATCATCTTGCATAACATAAGTAAATAGATTTATGCCTAATAATTAGAGGTGATTACATGGACTATACGTCTCCGGCTGCCCAGTTCCGCTTTGATGTCAATCAAAGTCCCTTATTTATAAAAGACCGTCAAAACTATATAAATATTTTAGGTTCTAAACAATTGAATACGCTTGACAATGTATCTTTGCTCGATATTTTTCTCAGCAAAAATAACGTTGTCGAACCTCATTATCACCAAAATGCAGCTGAGCTTGTCTACTGCATTTCAGGAGCCGCGACGGTATCAATGTTAAATCCGTATACGAAACAAATGCTTCATTACCCGATTACTCCTGGACAAGTGGCAAATGTTCCGCAAGGCTGGTGGCACTATGAAGTTGCTTCTTCGGATCATACTCACTTGTTAGCGATTTTTAATGCGTCGACACCGGATGTGATTTTAGGGTCAGACATTTTAAAATTCACTCCCGCAAACATTATGTCCCATACGTATTGCATCAATGAAGACCAGTGGAAGCAAGCAGTCGCACCGATTAAAGCAACGACCTATATTGGGCCATATAAAGAATGCGAACAAAAAGAAAACTTAACAAACCGTCATCATCCTTTTCCTGCTCACTCCCCTTGGTATTGGTCATAAAAAATTTAAAATAATTTAAAATAAATGTGTAAAGTTTGTGTAACCGGGTATATATAAGTGACGAGGAAATAAAACAACTCGTCAAAGCTTTACAAAGTGGACGGTTGCTTACAATAATGAGTATCTTTTTAGCAGGAGAGCTCATGTAAGATGTTATGTGACACTGGTAAATACAGTAACTGAATGTGCAAGTCAATGATTTGAAAAATACGTGCTTAGATTACTACTTCCGCAATAAGCACAAGTTAAGTAAAACAGATAAGCTAATAATCTCGGGGAGCGACGAGAAAAGAGAACAGTTACTATAAAAAAACCAAATCTATTTTCCATGAGAAAAGTAAGATTAAAGCAACCTTCCACTACAATTTAAAATAATCAAAGGCTGCCATAAAGGCAGTCTTTTTTACTTTAAACATCTTTCACAATATAATTCAAATACTCATCTTTTCATGTATTCAATCAAATGGAGATAGTATATAATAATACTGAAATAATTTCGGTGAAAAATTAAATTTCGGAGGTTATATGATTAATAAAGTATCATCAAAAACTTTAATATTTTTCGGATTGATCATTAGTTTTTTTACTTTTATTGTAACTGCAAAAAGTATATCTAATGATTTTTCTAACCATTACATACTCTTGTTGCTTTTAGTAATCATTGCTGGCCTAGTTTTACTGGCAATTACTAAATTATGCAATAAATCATTCAAACAAACTTGGTTTTTGTTTAGTTTGCTTATAGTCGCATTCGCCATACGTCTAATTTGGATTCTAAACGTTGACACCCCTATAATTTCTGACTTTCTCGAAATGTATAATGCGGCAATTGACATTACTAATGGAGTATATGATTTTTCTTCGAGTCAATACTTCACAACCTGGGTATACCAACTAGGTTTTACATTTTACCAAGCAGTCGTGCTTTTCGTTTTTAACCATAATTTATTGGCATTAAAAATATTTAACATACTGTTTAGTCTCGGCATAATCGTTTGCATCTACTTTACCGGCAAACAACTATTCAATGAAACTGTCGGCAGAATTGGGGCCATTATGTATACACTTTACCTGCCAAATATTCTGTATACATCTGTGTTAACTAATCAACATATCGCAACATTTCTTTTCTATTTATCATTCTATCTAATAGTTACAAAGGCTAAAACAAGTCGCATCGCTTGGTTATATATAGGAGTTTTGCTTGCAGTAGCAAATCTTATGCGACCATTAGCTCCCGTTATTTTAATCGCTATTATTATTTATTTCGTGTTGTATCTGACCAATAAACAGATTTCAATTAAAGAAAAAACTTCTTATGCCGCCAAAAATATTATCGGTATTATGGCTGTTTATTTTCTTGTTGGAAAACTCATAAGCGCTGCATTTATAGCAGGCGGATTGGCAGAATACCCTCTTGAAAATCGCGATCCGTACTGGAAGTTCCTTGTGGGCTTTAATCACGAAACAACCGGTCAATGGTCAAAAAGCGATGTGGAATTAATACCATTGCCTGTAGGAAAAGAACGAGATGAATTGTCGAAACAGTTAATAATGGAACGTTTGGAAGATAAATCGCAGTTGCCTCAATTATTCAAAGATAAATTTATTTTGATGTGGGGAAGCAATGATTCATCAATTTTTTGGAGTCTTGACGGACTTGAAAAAGATACTGTATTCAGCATTGATCGTCTTGAATTAATGAATAATCTTTACAAATTAGATCGAATTGTATACTTGCTCATTATGCTATTCTCTTTTATTGGTTTTGTATTCTTATTGATAAAAAAACAAAAGGAATATCCTTATAGTTTATATATATTGCTTATTGTAGGATATATATTGGTTCACTTTTTGATTGAAATCCAAACGAGATACCGGTATTTTATTATGCCAGCTTTCATTTTATTTGCAGGATACGGTTTAGTAAAAACTGTAGACTATTTCTCAAAAAAAAGTTCTAAAAAATATATAAGTTAACAAATGAGGCTTGGACATAACTAGCTTCAAATAACGAAAAAAGGGAAATGGAACTGGTCCATTTCCCTTTTTTTCCGTTCTTCTCTATAAATCCTTAGCTACTGACCATGAATTTACGGAAATTCGCGGCCAATAATGCTAAGCCCATTTCGTTTTCAACCTTCAACAGTCCGCGAACAGAAAATCGGGTGAAATGGAAATTAGCGTTCAATATAATCCATTAACACTTTTTCTGATACAAGTGGGCAACGGAATTGGACGAACCATTAGCTAATCAATAACATGTTGTATGTTTTTAATGTATTCAAAGCCCAAAAGATGGTATATAATTATACAGAAATGATATTTAGATGAAATTTTAATGGATACGGAGGAAACATGTTTAATAATTTTTTATCAAAGTCATTAATCTTTTTAGGATTAATCATTAGTTTTTTTGCATTTATCATGTCTACAGAAACGTTATATTATAATAATTCCAACAATTACATAGTAACTATTTTTCAGATGATAATTGCAGGTTTATTATTACTGGGTATCACTAAATTATGTAGCAAATCAATTAAGCAAATTTGGTTTCTGGCTATTTTGCTTTTGGTTGCATTTGCTATACGTCTAATTTGGGTTTTAAACGTTGACACCCCTATCACGTCTGACTTTCTCGTAATGTACAATGCAGCAATGGACATTACTAATCGAGTTTATGATTTTTCTTCTAGTCCATACTTCACAACCTGGACATACCAGCTAGGTTTTACATTTTACCAAGCTGTCATCCTTTTCGTTTTTAACCATAGTGTATTCGCATTAAAAATATTTAACATACTATTTAGTCTCGGCATAATCGTTTGCATTTACTTTACCGGTAAACAACTATTTAATGAAACTGTTGGCAGAATTGGTGCCATATTATATGCGCTTTACATACCAAATATTTTATATACATCAGTGTTGACTAATCAGCATATCGCGACATTTATTTTCTACTTATCATTTTACTTATTGATTAAAAATTCCCGGACTAGTCGGATCGCTTGGTTATATATCGGTATTATGCTTGCGTTAGCTAATCTTATGAGACCGCTAGCTCCTGTTGTTATAATCGCTATAATAATTTATTTCGTGTTGTATATTCTTACTAAAAATCAGATTTCAGTTAAAGAAAAATCATTATGCGCCGCTAAAAATATCATCGGTATTTTGGCTACTTTTATTCTTGTTGGAAAACTAATAAGTGCTGCATTTATAGCAGGTGGATTGACAGATTATCCTCTTGAAAATCGCGACCCTTATTGGAAATTCGTTTTAGGTTTTAATCATGAAACAAATGGCGGCTATTCAGTTAGTGATGCAGAATTAATAATGTCTTTACCTCTAGGTGAAGAACGTGATGAAATATCGAAACAGATAATAATGGAACGTTTGGAAGATAAATCACAGCTATCTAGATTATTTGTTAATAAATTCGGGGCGATGTGGGGTGGCAATGATGCATCCATATACTGGAGCTTAGGGGAAGTTGACTCAAATACTATTTTCAACATTGATCGCCATGAGTTAATGAATCTACTTAATAAAACTGACCAAGTTGTATACGTGCTTATTATATTTTTCTCTTTAATTGGCTTTGTATTCCTATTGATAGAAAAACAAAAGGAATATCCATATAGTTTATATATATTGCTTATTGTGGGATATATATTGGTACATTTATTGATAGAAATTCAAACAAGATACCGTTACTTTATTATTCCAGCATTCATTTTATTCGCAGGATACGGTCTAGTAAAAACTATAGACTTATTCTCAAAAAGAAATTCTAAATATATACATTAACAAGAGCGTATCCGACATCTTGAGTTCGGATACGCTTTTTTTCTTGCATGAATGGCCCTTAAAAAGAAATCTTTCCTCTTTAACCTTTAAAATACAAGTATCTCTTCATTCTGGCTCCCTCACATACAATACAAAAGCTGGACCCCTCCTATGGTTAAATTACTTCCATTATGAAAAGCATATTCACTAACTAAAACATGTAAATATGTGGAAGATGTATTCTTTATTCATATCTTTTCTCTTTTTGCAGAAAGTAAGAATGAAGTAATTAGGATAGGAGTTGTTTGTTAATGGCAAATATTAACCAAGTCGAATTGCAAAATTTACGGCACATGATCGGTGCCCATGACACAATCGCCAAAAAATTAGATTATTACGCACAGCAATGTTCGGATCAAACGATTGCAGAGATGTTCCGAAAAGACGCTCAAGATGCTAGAACAAGTAAACAAAACTTAATGGGCTACTTACAATAAAGGAGGATTTTTGATGGAAGAAAAAGATATTGTAAACGATTATCTATCATGCTTAAACAGCAGTTTATCGACTTATGCCAGCGCAATCAGTCAGGCTGAAAACGAACAGCTGCGCCAGACTTTCATTCAAATGCGCAATCAAGATGAAGCAAGACAATATGCTTGGTTTTTAAAAGCAAAGGAAAAAGGTTATTATAAACCGGCTCAACAAGCGACTCCAGAAGAAATTGCAGTTGTCAAAAGTGATGTTTCTCAAGGATAATTTTTAGTTCTCCCATTCAGCAGGCTGTACCTATCACATTTAGGGGTACAGCTTTCCTTTAATTCTGATTTTTTTAAAATTTTCTTTAAATTGTTCTAATTCGGTAATAATTTGTTAATATTTATTTGCTATAGTTAGAGATAAGGAAAATACTTTGAATGGAGGAGTTAATAAAATGGCAAAGAAGCGTATGAAAATTGTTGATTTCTATTCTCTATTGCTGCTGAGCATTTCTTTCGGGCTAATGATTTTTTCTGTACAGCTCGGATTGATTTTTCTAACAATGTCAATCACTACTTTATCGCTTAGAGCGTACGTAGGCTATAAGTTTGATCAAAAAACAATCTGCAACAACTAAACAGATTAAAAATAACAAGTCTAATATAAACATAAAAATCCTGTAAAGAGTTTACCCGGACTGTTTTAGTGCAATAAATATAATAAAAACGGCGGGGATTATTATGGGAAAGAATACTAGCAACAAACCGGCACTCTTTCTGATTTGTATCGTTATTCTTATTGTTATAGCAGTACCAGTCGCAGGAATTTTTATTATCAGCGATGGGCATCCGTTTGATATGTATGTCATTAATAAAGCAGCGGCCGCTCATTTGCAAAATAACGGATATTCTGAGGACGATTTATTAGAGGCTCATTATGTGCATAAAAGCAATCTGGATGACTTCGATTATTGTGAGGGTCAATATATGGTCGTCTTCAAGGACGAACCGGATATTGCCTACTACTACAGTGTTTCTAAAGAAAACTACAATGTTGTCCAGGTTGCTGAGAAAGATTGCACTTTAGAAGATGGATCATGCAAAATCATAACAGATGCCACCAAGCATACAGAAGAACATTGTATCCGCTCTAATAGTTCGTCACGTCATTAATAAATGGCCTGAAAAGTCAGTAGCAACCGACTTTTCAGGCCATTAGTGTTCAAGCTTCTATTTGCCCGAGTTTTTTTAAGTAATGTCCTAACGCTAACAATGGAAAAATCTCATTATAGCTTTCATAATAAATATAAAATCCCCCTCTTAATCCGAGCCCGGTAGGATAATAAGTTGCTTCATCATTACTGCCGTCTTTATTCAGCAAAAAATGCACAGCTCTCTGAATCGTTTCTTCGCGAGGGTCGAGAACTGTTAACAGCGTATCTAACGCCCAAGCTGTTTGGCTTGAAGTGCTTACCCGTAAAGGAATATATCTTTCCCGTTCTGCACTCTCGCACGATTCCCCCCAACCTCCATCCTTTTGCTGTACGGATTGCAGCCATTTTATCGCTTTTTGAATGGCCGGATGCTCCTTACTCAAACCGATTGCCAAAAGACCAGTCACCGCTGCCCAAGTACCATAAATATAACAGATGCCCCATTTACCGTACCAGCTGCCGTCTTCTCGCTGCTGATGGATAAGCCAATCGGCCGCCCTTTTTATAATCGGTTCTTCTATGCGATAATGACCATAATTGCCGAGCAACTCAAGTACCCTTCCTGTCAAATCCGCTGTTGAATCATCAATTAATGCATCCTTGGCATTTTCAATCGGAACATAAGCTAAAATCGGATGATAGGCATTTTTTTCAAATGCCCCCCATCCTCCGTCACGGTTCTGCATAGCCAGTAAATACGCTAATCCCTTTCTCCAGGCATTTCTTACGGTTTCATGTGTCTTTCTTTGTTTGCTGAGTGCACGCAGAGCCGCACCGGTATCATCATTGTCAGGGATGTAGTGATTGCTGTCGGAAAATCCCCACCCGCCTACATTCGCTTCCGGCGCATTGACAATCCAATCCCCTCTTTGTCTTTGCTGTTTGCGCAATAAATATTGATTAGCTTTAATGATTGTCGGATGGTTGATGGACATACCGGCTTCCTGCAGTGCATAAGAGAGCAAAGCCGTATCCCAAACTGTAGATGGGGAATTTTGAATATGAATTCCGTTTCTCGTATCTGTGGCATAATCGAGGATTCCTTTTATCGCCTTTTGAAAGATTGGATGTTGTTTTTCATAACCTAATGCCATTAATGCATATATCATATAGAAGCTTGCAGAAGCATAGCTATATAAGGTGCCGTTTTTTTCGATACGGTCAAGCATCAGTTTCTCGGCACTTTTATAGCCGGCCTTGTGCAAATGAAGCGGCGTAAGAGCAATTGATTTCATCGTATCAATAAAATAATTGGTCCAGTAATCCCGGTCTTCCCGAAACCAACTCTCATTTGGCTGTTGCGTATAGAAACTTGTATCGACATCATGCTTAATGGAAAATTTTTTGTTCATAGCGATGATTATCGGAGTCATATGAACTCTCGCATAATTGCTGCAATTATACATATTCAGCGGAATAAACGGCGGAATTAAAAAATACGTCATCGGAAAATAAAAATATGAAGGATATGCATACAGACCGTTTACAGCTAAAATCATTTTTGTCATAAAGTGAGCCTTCTTTAATCCTCCATTAGCTGAAATAAACGTTTCTGCTTTTTTCATAGATTTGTGACTCCGGTCGTATTCGTCGGAAATGAGCATTGCTGTATAGGCTTGTATAGTAGCGGATAAATTGCCATTTTTCTCATCGCTGTAAATACTCCAGCTGCCATTCTCATTTTGCAAAGAGACCAGTCTTTTTAACAGTTTTCTTATCATTTCCGTTTCCATATTTAAACTTCGAAGCACGATTATCATGAAACAGTCAGTTAAAATCGGTCCTTCAAAATTAAATTGCCAGCTGCCTTCCTCACTTTGGCGAGTGGATAATCGATTGCATCTGTCATGTAGATTCTTTTGTACCAATTGCCGTTGAATAGCCAACACCCCCTCTTTTCTAAATGTATTCATGTTTTTTGCTTAATATTATTGAAAAGGGCATTCCGGCTGTCTTATAAGACTTATCGAAATGCCCTTATACTTATTTGGAGTCTTCCTGCATGCTCTTTGATTTTTCTGCACAAACTTCCATTGCACTAATCATTGCTGAGCGGAATCCTTTCTTCTCAAGCTCGGCAACTGCCTCGATTGTTGATCCGCCCGGCGAACATACCATATCTTTCAATTGCGCCGGGTGCAACCCGGTATTAAGCGCCATTTTTGCTGAGCCTAAAATGCTTTGCTCCGCCATTTTATAAGCTTTGGCTCTTGGCAATCCAAGCTTCACAGCTGCATCCGCCATCGCTTCAATCAGCATAAATATGTATGCCGGCGATGAGCCGCATAAGGCAATAAACGCATGGAAATCATTCTCATCCAACAGCTCATATTCTCCAAACACCTTAAAGATTTGGCAAATGTCGTGCAGCTCTGCTTCTTCTATATGTGAATTCGGACAAATAGCGGACATGCCGGCATTCACCAAAACCGGAGTATTCGGCATTGTTCTGACCAGCTTCACTTCTTTGCCGAACCATTCATCCGCCTGCTCCAAAGTGATTCCTGCTGCAATCAACACAATGATTTGTTCCTCTGAAATGATATCTTTAATTTCCATAATTACTTTTTTATGATCTGTCGGTTTAACTGCAATAACAATGATATCTGCAAATGTCGCTACTTCTTGATTGACTAATGTCGTGCGAACATCCCACATATTTTGTATTTCACTCAATGACTGTTCTGACTTGGTTGATACCATAATCTGATGGTTTTCTATCATGGGACTTTCCGCTAAAGCACCGACCATCGCTCTACCCATGTTGCCGCAACCGATAAATCCTATTTTTTTATTCATTCTGCTTCACCTTTCATGACTGTCTTCTCTTGCTATTTTACTATGATGCGATAAAATACGCTTCCAATATACTTTCTACTTTGCTGCAATTTTTTTCTTATCAGCAATCAACTCTGTTGTTTTATACGAAGCAAAACTGTGCAATGTCATTCCTGCGATCACAACAACGATCCCAAGCCACGATAAAGCTGACGGAACAGCGATAGACAGAAAAATCATTTCTCCCAGTAACGCAAACAGCACCTCGATCGATTGCGTAGCTTCTACAGAAGCCAATTTTTGCATATCGCCGCTCACTAAATCAGTCGCCTTGAAAAATAAAACAGTCGCAATAACCCCTGAGCTGATGGCTACAAGAAAGGCTTGGAAGCTTTGTTCAACAGTCGGCAATCCAACTGTGAAATAACCGTATCCGGACAGTAAAAACCAAAATGGCAAGCTTGCTAATGTCATGCCGAGAACACGTTGAAACGCATCCAATCTTCCTTGCGTGAGCTGCATCATTTTCCGATTGCCTAAAGGATAAGCAAAAGAAGCGACGATTACAGGCACAACACCTAATAATACATTGGAAAACGCAATGCTTTTTGTATGCTCGACTTGCATCAGCAAAATGCCGAGCAATATAATGGATGACATCAGTAATCCCTTAATAGGTATCGTGCCCCTGACTGTGACCGGACCTTTATGGGTACGGATTGTTTCATAAAACAAAGGCGCCAATAGCGTGCCGGATATAATTGTGATTTGCCAAGTGCCGGCAATGAGCCATCCGGGTGAATATACCGTCGCATAGCATAAAGGTGCATAAAACAAACCGAAGCCGACAAAACTCCACCCTATCCACGATAATGGATTGCTCTTCATTTCTTGTAGCAGCTGCCGCAAATTGCTCCTCAACAAGACAATCATCAGTAAAAACGGAACCATAAATATGTATCTTAACGAGGCGCTCCAAATCCAACTCCCCCCTGACAATTCCATCGCCGAATTCAGGACAAATGTAAACGCAAAAAAGAAGGCGGAGCATATTCCTAAAATAATTGGTTTCATACTTAACACCTCATTCAACAAAATAATCCATTCTCCAAGCATTAACCAATTATTTTCTACCAATTTCTGCTGTAAATTGTGTTATTTCTAAATTAAAACTACTATATCGCATATTAATTTGAAGAGCAATAAAATATCTATATCTCACATTCCGATTAAATAGAAAAGAAACATTACAATAGAATCTGTTTCTTTAGTTTAGTAGGGCAACATATACAAAATAAAGGTTGATTGGTTGCCCTACTAATGTTCACGCTAGGACTTCCGCTATCAGTACGGCTGAATTTATGATTTCTTCGGAGGAGGTTGCAACTGTCGATGAAGGCAGAGAGCCTTGTAATGTATAGACCCATGTTCCGACTCCCGGCTGATCGAGAACGTTAAACGTAGTAGTTATTTCGTCAAAATCGGTATCGCCAAATGTTCCAATTGTGGTACTCGGATTGACCCGCTGTATCTCATAGCGAAGCAGATTGCCAACAAGCGGACTGCTTCTGACACTAGAATTGGATGTTTGCGAATTGATTGTGGCGGTTATACGGACGATATCATCTGCATTCGGTACAATAACTTCCACAACAGCTAACAGCGTTTCATCCGTGCTAACAGGGAGCGTGACCGGAAAGCTTATACCGCCATTTGTTCCAATAGCAACTTCCGTTATAGCTCCCGGATCTCCCGCTGCGCCCGTTGGTCCGGTTGGTCCGGTTGGTCCGGTTGGTCCGGTTGCCCCTGTGGGTCCTGCCGGTCCTGCTGGCCCGGTTGCTCCGGTGGGTCCTGCCGGTCCTTGTGGCCCGGTTGCTCCGGTTGCTCCAGCGGGTCCTCTCGGTCCTGCTGGCCCGGGAATTCCAATAGTTCTATTCAAGATGATAAAAAACTCTTCACTGTTTCCATTTCGGCAGGATTCGCATTGGCAACTCCTTTTCTTCTGTTCAGAAGATTTGAGACGGCGATGCTTCTGTTTGCGCTTCTTCGAGTTATTATCGCTAGTGCTCACAAAATCACCTTTCCTTACTATTTGATATATAAATGGTAGAACCCATTTCTTACAATATTCATTATATGGTGGCAATGTGAAAGCGATATCCCTCTAAAAATAAATGGAGCGCTATAATAGCAGCTACAATTTATTTTTTATTTGCTTTCTCTTGCCCCAAATAGTGTCTCGATGATAACCCGATTGGCAGCCAATCTTTTCGTATGTATATCCTTTATCGTCATGAAGGGAGAGGATGGTTCTCTCGAAAGGAGTAAGCTGATCGAATGGAAAGTCAGCGGTTTTCCCGCTTATCCAATTCAATCGTAATGCATCTCGTTCATTTTCAAAGTAGAGATCGTAGCACAGCCGCTTTTCATCCGGAATGATTTCGCTGTTCTCATCTTTAATATTCAACAATTCTTCCGTGTGCTCAGAAAACAATACGTCTTTGAATAATGGACGAACTAAAAAGTATACAAAATGTTTTGTATTTTATTAGACGGGTATACACTAACCGTACCAAAAATATAATCATGGAGGATTGATTGGTTATGAAAAGAAATAATCGTTGGAGCAGCTCAGAACTATTACCATTACAACAATTCAGAAACGAATTAAACGAAGTGTTCGATAACTTCTTTGAAGACACTCCGCTTTCTTCCGGCAGTGATTTATTTAAATCAGAAGCGCTTGTACCGGCAATGAATATCGAGGAAAGAGATAACTCCTACTTATTTGAAGTAGAGGTTCCGGGTGTAGACCCTAAAGATGTCGACATTGAATTAAATGGAAACGTGATGACAATTAAGGGCGAAAAAACAAAACATGAAGAGAAAAACGGCAAAGGTGATAAAATGCGCATAGTTGAACATAGCTACGGTTCTTTCTACCGTTCTTTTACTTTGCCTGCCAACATTAATGTAAAAAGCATTACTGCCGAAAATAAAAACGGTATGCTTTATATTAGCGTGCCAAAAGCTGAAATAGGCAGCACTCATCATATCGAAATTAAAGGTGTAGAAAAATAATATTACACAAAATAAGCTGCCTTCCCGGCAGCTTATTCTCATATATTTTATGTTTTTAACGCAATCCATGTACGATTTTGTTCGGTTTGCACCGTAAGAGGACAATCAAAGAATGATGTTAAAACTGATTGTGTCAAAAGCTCTTTCGTAGGACCTTGATTATATACCTCTCCCTGTCTTAACAATAATGTGTGAGAAAAGCAAGGCAAGATTTCCTCAACATGATGTGTGACAAAAATGAGCGTCGGTCCAGCCGGTTCAAGAGCAAGTTTTTCAATGAATTGCAGCAATTCTTCTCTAGCAATCATGTCCAAACCTGTACAAGGCTCGTCTAAAATCAGAAGTTTCGGCTGCGCCATAAGCGCTCGCGCAATCAATGCGCGTTGTCGCTCCCCTTGAGAGAGAACTCCGTAACTTTCGTTTTGCAGATGCTCGCATTTTAATAGCTTCATATAATGGGCAGCCAGATGTAAATCTTCTTCCTCTACCGCTTCATAAAGTCCGACCGAGGCAAATTTTCCGCTTAACACAATTCGAAGTACTGATTCATTTTCCGGAATTTGCTGCTGAATTGATGAGCTCACCCAACCGATTTCTTTTCTTAGTTCAGGCAAATTTGTCTCGCCGAATTTCTTCCCTAAAACTTCGACTTTTCCTTCTGACGGGAACATATATCCGTTGATGATATTAAGCAAAGTTGTTTTACCCGATCCGTTCAAGCCTAAAATGCACCAGTGCTCTCCGCTATTAATCTGCCAATTGATTTTTTGTATAAGCGGCTTTTTATTTCTAAAAACAGACAGATTCTCAACCGATATCATGAAAGACCACTCCCGACAAACCTAAAATTTTTAGCAATTGCGTATACTTTGTTTAACCTCTTGTTTGTCCTGTTCCGTAAATGAAATATTTGCTTGATGTCATCGCCTGCAGCCCCATCGGCCCTCTTGCATGAAGTTTTTGAGTGCTGATGCCGATTTCCGCTCCGTATCCGAATTCAAATCCGTCTGTAAAACGAGTCGACGCATTGTGATAAACCGCAGCCGCATCAACTAACTGTAAAAATAATTCGGCATTCTCTTTACTTTCTGTAATAATTGATTCAGAGTGTTTCGTTCCGTATTTATTAATATGTGAAATTGCTTCTTTTACATCGTTAACGACCCCGACAGTGATTTTCAGATCAACATATTCAGTATGCCAATCTTCCTCTGTTGCTTCTAAAACAAATGAAGCTGCTTCATTCACATAAGAGTCGCCATAGATTTCGACTCCTGCGTCATGTAATGAAGATAAAATCATTTTTCCATGTTTGTCGAACCAATCTTTTTGCAGCAGCAATGTTTCGATCGCATTGCATACGCTAGGACGCTGTGTTTTAGCATTCAATGCGACTTTCAATGCCATTTCAAGTTCCGCTGTTTTATCAATATAAAGATGGCAATTGCCTGCTCCGGTCTCAAGCACTGGCACTGTTGATTCTCTTACAACAGTATCAATCAAATTTTTTCCACCGCGGGGAATCAGCACATCCAGATAGTCATTTAATCGGAACAGTTCTTTTGTCGCTTCTCTGCTCGTATCTTCGATTAATTGTACAGCCTCTTTTGGAATTGTCGTTTGCTCTAATGCTCTATGAATGGATGCAACAAGCGCTTCATTAGAATATTTCGCCGATGTGCTGCCTTTCAAAATAACGCAATTGCCCGTTTTCAGAGACAATGTCGCGGCATCAATTGTTACATTTGGACGGGCTTCGTAAATCATCCCGATTACACCTAAAGGAACACGCTTCTTCTCGATGACAAGTCCATTGTCTTTCGTAATTGTTTCAAGTGTCTCGCCAATTGGATCCTTTAAATCGACTAAAAGGCGTAACGCATCGGCCATATCGTGAATTCTTTTCTCATTCAGCATGATTCGGTCCAAAGTCGAAGCCGGCAATCCTGCTTCTTCACCTTTTTGCAGATCCTTTTTGTTTTCTGCAATCAGCTGTTCTTGATCGATAATCAACTGCTCAGCAATTTTCAAAAGTGCTTCATTTTTCTCGCTTGTTGTTTTGCTGACCATTTCAAAACTGGCTGCTTTTGCCGCTTTACCTTTAATCGTTAATTCACTCATTTTCGATTCCTCCCTTTATTCCGCTTTCACCCATTGATTTCGATGAATCACTTCTATTTTCATAAATGATTGCTGATTAAGTTCCTTACTTCTTTTCCCCATCATTTGCTGCAGATTATCAGAAGAACATAAAACTTCGCCCTTGCCGAGCAAGCCTTGTGAACTGTGTACTTCTACAACATCACCTTTTTCAAAAGAACCTTCTATCCGATATACACCAGCAGGCAACAAGCTGCTTCCATTCAACAGCAGCGCTTCTTCTGCGCCTTCATCTATATAAATTTTACCAGAAACATCAGAATGCAATGCAATCCATTGCTTATTATTCGTAACAGCCCGCATACTTTCATTGCCTAAGTACGTTCCGTCACCTTTTCCTTCTACAATGACATTAAGCTTTTCGCTTCCTTTACCGCTGCCGATAAACACTTGAACACCTAAAGATAATGCCGTTTTGGCAGCCAATAATTTAGACAACATGCCTCCCGTACCAACTGAAGAACCGGCGTCTCCCGCATTCGCAAGCATATCCTCCGTAATCTCTTCAATAAAATCGATGCGCTTCGCATTAGGATTTTTCTTCGGATTTTCACTATAAAAGCCATTTATATCTGTTAGAATGACTAAATGGTCAGCGTGCACCAGCCCGCTTACTAAAGCCGAAAGCATATCGTTATCGCCGAATGTCAATTCTTCAACTGAAACCGTATCATTTTCATTGATGATTGGCAGTATTCCTCTGCTAAGTAGTTCTGTTATTGTCGCATATGCATTGCGATAACGATCCTTTTTAGAAAAGTCGTTTCTTGTCAATAAAATTTGCGCCGGAATGATATTGAATTTGCTCAGTTTTTCCATATACGATTGAATGAGCAAACTCTGACCGACTGCCGCTGCCGCTTGCTTTCCTTTTAACGTAACAGGTCTTGACGGATATCCTAATTTCGCAAAGCCTGCCGCGACTGCACCAGAAGAAACGAGAACTACTTCATGTCCTGATTGTCTTAAAGCTGCTATCGCCTCGATATGGTCATTGAACTTTTCTTGATCAATTCCTCCTTTAGCATCTGTTAAGGAACTGCTTCCGATTTTTATGACAATTCTCTTCTTTTCCATTATGCTTCCTCCTGTTTTTAAGAAAAACCGTTACCGGTCCTTTTTCATCATGAATATGCTACTTGAATTCGCCTCGATGAAAAAGGAGCCATGCGGGAACCGAAATGCGGAAGCGGCCCGCAAGTAAGGAACAGCGACTAAGGACGCTACGTCCGCATATCTTCGTCGCTGTGACTCTCGTCCTGAGAACCTCCAACCTGCATAAGACGAATCATGCAGGAAATTGACAAATTTCCGGAGTGATTTGGCTTATGACCTCGAGGGGCTGGCCGCTGCAGCTAGGCAGGACTAAGATGAATCGCACGAGAAACCCGGTTTTGGTTTCTTGGGCGAGGCAGTTTAGGCCCGAGCATGGCAGGTATAAGGTTAGACAACTAACTAAGTTCAAAATTATATACTTTCTTTTCAAACGTAAAAAAGCCCTTCTCATCCTTAAAACAAGGACGAAAAGGGCAATCTTTCCGTGGTACCACCTTCATTGAATGCAATCTTCTGCATTCCACTCTACTGTTAACGCTCAGCTAGGCGCCTATGTTTTGCATAGGACTCAGAAGGCAGGTTCATTGGCATGATGTGAAGGAGCTTCCAGCGATATGCTCCATTCTCTGTTTCACATCATCATCCAAATACTATTCCTTCGTTAACGTTCAATATTATTGTTACTTATTATGAACATGAAAGTAATGAATGTCAATTAAAAACTATCTTTCAATTAATATGTTTATTCCATTATTCGTATTGGTTTTTTACTTTATTAATTTGCTCCATTTTGTTATCCCAACACGCTTGGCTCAAATCAACCGGGTATTCTTCCGCATATAAAGTACGCTTATATTCATCCCAAAGCACGTTCAAGTTTTCTTTCGCAAATGCCTGTATCTCCTTCAAATCCGGACATTCATATACAAGCTCACCGTTTTTGAAAATGTCATGATGTAAATCAATTGCTTTAAAGTTTGTAACGAATTTCACTAAATATGTGTGAACCGGGTGGAACATCTTCAGGAATTCCTGTTCTTCCGGCTGTTCATTTTCCAAAGCAATATAGTCGCCTTCTGCTTTGCCGGTATAGTTGCTGATGATACGATATACTTTCTTCAAGCCCGGAGTCGTTACCTTTTCCGGATTACCGCTAATTTTGATTGTATCGATCATTTCCCCGTTCTCATCTTCAATTGCAACCATTTTATAGACAGCGCCTAGAGCCGGCTGATCATAGGAAGTAATCAGTTTCGTTCCAATTCCCCAACTGTCAATTTTAGCTCCTTGCATTTTCAGATGCTGAATTGTCTCTTCATCCAGGTCATTAGAAGCAATGATTTTAGCATCAGGAAAACCTGCGTCATCCAGCATCTTTCTTGCTTTTTTAGACAAGTAAGCCAAATCTCCGCTGTCTAATCGGATGCCTAAGAAATTGATGGAATCACCTAATTCCTTCGCTACTTTGATGGCTGTCGGCACACCTGATTTCAATGTATCGTACGTATCGACTAGAAATACGCAATCTTTATGGCGACGCGCATATTTATGGAAAGCAGTATATTCATCACGGTATGCTTGAACTAACGCATGCGCATGCGTACCGGACACCGGGATGCCGAACATCTTCCCTGCGCGCACATTGGATGTCGCTGAAAAACCGCCGATATATGCCGCACGCGTACCCCATATAGCTGCAGAAAATTCTTGCGCGCGTCTTGTACCGAATTCCATCGCCACATCATCACCGATTACTTGCTTAATGCGGGATGCTTTTGTAGCAATCAATGTTTGATAGTTCACAATGTTTAATAGGGCAGTCTCAATAATTTGCGCTTCCGCCAGCGGTGCTTCAATACGGAGCATCGGTTCATTGCCGAATACCAATTCTCCCTCACGCATCGCCCGTACTGTTCCTGTAAATCGCATTTCCTTCAGGTAATCAAGAAAATCATCCTTATAACCTATTTCACTCAAATACTCGATGTCAGTCTCGGAAAAATGAAAGTTCTTCAAATAATCAATAATTCTTTCTAATCCTGCAAACATCGCATATCCGTTATTGAACGGCAGTTTTCGGAAATACACTTCGAAAACTGCTTTTTTATCATGGATGCCGTCTTCCCAATATGTTTCAGCCATATTGATTTGATATAAGTCCGTATGCAATGCATAGCTGTCATCACGATATTTATTTTTCACTACATGTCTCCTCCAACACATTTTCCTGTTTTAACATGAAATAATATATAATTGCTGCATTTTACAAAAGCATAAAATCATACTAATAATAACAGTTTAACATTTTAATTAATATATGTTTTTCAACTATCTTTTACACATTTTAATTCATTGTTTTGCTGATAACAGGTAAAAGTGCAGAAGCATCGCGCATTCCCAGATCGTAAAGACCTTTTAATACATCAATATTTTTTTCGAAACGGCTTATATTAATTGGCTGTGTTGGAGCAACAACAATCGCTTTATTTTCTTCCTCCAGTTTCCATATGTACCGAAGCGTTTCATTATAAATTTTTTGACGTTCATCAAGCAAACGGACCATTTCAGGATATTTTTTAAATACCCGTTTATAAACCATCCGAAATGATTCCGGTTTTTTTACATAGCTTCGATCCCTTGTCAATACGACAATTACTTGATCGCAACCGTCCTCCATCGCTTTTCTCACAGGGATAGGGTCAGATGTTCCTCCATCTAAATATTTCCCACCGTGATACTCAACAATCGGAGCAAAAACGGGGATTGATGAGGACGCCCGCAAAATGGTTGTATCCCTATCAAAATGCTCTTTCCCGAAATAAACCGGCTTGCCCGTTTGGACATCTGTCACTCCCGCCACAAATTCGCAATTAGATGATTTGAACTGGTCATAATCAAACAAATCCAGTTTATTCGGTATTTCATCAAAAATAAAATCCATTCCAAAAATCGATTTTGTTTTCAAATAATTTTTGAAACTTAAATAGCGTGGGTCGTCCAAATAACCTGTATTGATTTTAAAACTTCTCCCACGCTGATTCGATACATAAGAAATACCATGACAAGCTCCTGCCGAAACTCCGATCACGTAGTCTGTATGTATTTGATAGTCCAACAGCAGATCAAGAACGCCAACCGTATAAATCCCTCTCATCCCTCCACCTTCAAGAACCAATCCTACTTTTTTACTCACGTGAATGACCTCCTGTCTTTGCTGACTGCATTTTATAGTTAAAATATAATAATATTTAGATACCACAAATTTATAAAGATAGTTCTCATTATACCAAACTCTTTATAGCAATTTTTAACATCTGTCATTTTATCTCGATAATAAAATAAAATCAAAATTATATAATTTTCTATCGTTCTCTTCCAAAACTAAGAAAAAAGACTCTTGCCCGAATGAGCGAGAATCTTAAATCAACAATTTGTCTATTTCTATTATTGCTTTTTTCAATCGTTCTTCGTAGCTCCCCTGAAGTATCGTGTAAGAAATATTTTGCTCTGACAATAACCTTTTTAATAATTGACTACTATAAGTTCGATCTCCAACATAACCTCTAGTCCCATCATCAACAAAAGATACATCATCTTCGAGAAACAGCCATAAGTCATAATGTTGCTGTATAGCAATTTCTCGAAGCAAGTCATGATCTTTCCCTAAATATTCATTATAAAATCGTCTTGTGACAGTTGCTTCAGTATCACAAAACAACAGTTTGTTAGACTGATAAACAGCTTTTTCTTCGAAGTATTTTTGTCGATAAGCAATTCTTATTAAATCTTCATCAGAAAAGTAATCATAGTCATTTAATTCTTCATAGTAAGTCCGCCCTTGTTCTTCTGCATAATTTGTTCCATATATGAGTGCCAAGTTTTTCACTAAGGTAGATTTCCCGCAGCTTTCACTGCCAATCACAACTACTTTTTTAACAAAATATCTTTGCACTGCTTTCGGAATCATATCCCAATGAGCAAAAACGCCATCCCTTCTTATGACAGTAGATGATATCGGAAATCTTTCTCTCTTTTCATCTAAGACAATATGATTTGCTTCAGGATAAAGTGTTTCAAAAAAGACATCATAGCTGGAGTCAGAAGAGAATACATGCGAAATTGGCTTTCCGATGACTCTTTTTATCTCCTCCGCTCCTATTTGCCAATCTTTAATATTCATCGTATTGGGATTGTAGACCGTATGTACTTGAACATGCGGCATATGCTTTGTAATTTCTTTCCACCATCTTGCGCGAATTTGATAAGAAAAATATGGAGCTAGTGAATCTTTGTGAAGTTCATTCTTTTCCGAATCTTCGTCATAACAGACGATAACATGCAATTCATCGACCATTACAGAAGCCATTAACATCGCATATACATGCCCGTTATGAAGAGGCGTAAACTTCCCGCCGTAAAATCCAACTGTTTTACCCATTAATAGCCACTTCCTTGTCTTCATTTATAACTGCCGCTTTGGACATTTTTGGCCATAAATATTACTAACCAAATGATTTCAAATAACGTCCAGCCTTTCCAAAATTCCCTCATCTCATCTAAATCACCTCTTCTTGCTTATAATATACCTAAGAATTTTATCGACAAAACAAAGAGCACAGACATAGCCTCCCTGCCTTTCGGACAGCAGCAAAATGCCTGTGCATACAATTTCGTTACAATTCACCTATTTCAGCTTGCTTTTGCCATTTTGCCGTTAGCTTTCTGCTTCCATATAAACGAAATGACAAACGTAATCGCTAAAATGAAAAAACCGAGTACAAAGGGATAGATGATATTTACATCGAATAATGAGCCTGCTAATGTCGGGCCTAAAATACTTCCTATACTCATATAAGCATTATTCATCCCCATCGCAAAACCTTGCTCGTTTCCTGCCAACTTCGAAATTAATGTATTAAGAACTGGTCTTAAGATTGATGTTGCCAAGAAAATCAGCAAAGTAATGCCAAAAAACAGAAAATAATTGTTGGCCACTATTGAAAATAAAAACCCTACCGTTGTCAAACCGATAAAAAAAGAAAGAATGGCACTTTCTCCAAACTTGCGAACGAGACGATCGACAACAAATAATTGTACAATTACACTAATAACTCCTGTAGATGTAACCATAAGCGCAATGTCTTGCGGTGTTGCACTGAACTCATAATCGACAAAAAGTCCAAGCACCGATTCATACGCCATTAACCCGAAGCTCATCACAAGCGATATGATCAACAAAATAAAGTATGGCGTCTTTACTGACTTGAAGATTTTTACGATCATCGCTTCATTTGGAACTGCAATCGCATCCCCTAAATCCTCTTTGCTTTCCTTAAGCATCACAATTGAAAATATGACCGCAGCGACTGCCACGATAGCTGATACCAATAAAGGAACTTTCAAGCCGAAATCGGCAATAAAACCGCCAACTCCCGGTCCAATAACAATCCCTAATGACATCGCGGCTGAGACAAGACTATTACCTTTCGCTCTTTGGTCAATTGTCGTAATATCCGCTATATAAGCAAAGATCGCCGGTATTAACAGAGCGGCACCTATTCCTCCGATAATACGAGATCCATATAATACCCAAATTGAATCAGACAAGTAAAAAATAAACATTGATAATGCCAATCCTGCAAGACCGAAAATGATCATTTTCCTGCGACCGTATTGGTCAGCCCATTTTCCCGCAATCGGCGACATCAAAAATTGAGCAGCGGCAAATATTGCTATTATGAGACCTGCCGCTTTCCCCCCTTGACCGATTGATTCTAAATATTGGGGCAAAATTGGAATGATGATCCCAAAGCTGGCAAGCGCTATAAACATGTTCACCATTAAAATAACAATCTTCTTACGCTGTTCCGCTGACAAGTGTATCCCTCCCCTTTCACCGGCAACTTCAAGTTGCACAAGGCACTAGAAAAGGATATATAATTTTAACAATTCTGTCAATAAAAACCACTCTTCTCTTTTTCTAAGAAAAACAGCTCTGCTTGAACGGATTGGCTATTAACAATCTGCTTCCATACTTCCCGGTAAAAAGTAAGCTGTTTTTGATAAAATGCGTGAAGTTTATCTTCCTCCTGCCAATTGTGCAGTCGATCTGTTTTATAATCAATAATCATCCAATTATCATTAATCCGATACACAAGGTCGATAACGCCCTTTACAAACACTTTCTCACTTGCAGTATCATTATCAATATAGGGACGCAAAGAACTTTGTTGATCAACCACTAAATGAATCGGGACTTCAGTGTATACTTCATCCGCTATTTTCAAATCGCCCCATATGAAGGACCTCTTCACAGTCTTAATATAATCATTGACTTCCTCAATTTTTGAATACGGTATTTGATGTTTAAACATGGCCTGTGCCATATAAATATCCATATCTTGATTATTTACTAGTTTTTCTAATATATCATGAATGAAGCTTCCCCACTTCATACTCCCCCCATGATCCCGCTCTAAATCAGCAATTTCTGTATAATCCTTTTCCTCTGTCGGGCTCCATTTCACATAGGAGCTCTCTTGGCTATTATCGAGCCAAAAACGCATAGAGCTAATATCCGCTGAAAATTCTGCAGAGAACGAGACAGCAGCTTCCCTTTCCGGCGATGATTCAACCATATCTGGCAGAGACATCTCCTCTATTTTCTCAATATGCAAAAAACGTTCCCACGGATTATTTTTATTCGATTTCTCACTTAAACTTATAATCAATGCTTCTTCAGCTCGAGTGACGGCCACATATAAGATTCGCTTCTCTTCTTCCAATAAATATGCATACTCTTCAGCCTTATGCATTTCCCAATTCAACGGCAAACCGACTGATGCTTTTTGAAATCCTTTTTTAGATAAAAATGCGATATGTCCTATTGAACCATGGTCTTCTCTGTTGATGTGCTTCGTAATCATCGGAGCAGGGTCGACTTTTTTGACCGGATTAGCCAAAAATACAATTTTCGCCTCAAGCCCTTTTGATTTATGAACATTCATAATAGCTACCGCATTCCCTCCGCTCTCAAAATTAGCTACCGTAGTCTTTTCTTCAACCATTTTCGAGAAATTAGCAAATAACTCAAAAAACGTTCCGGTCCCTGCAGATTCTTGTTTCTTCAACATTTCAATTATTTGCAGCAAACTTTTAAATAACTGCTTAGAATGACTGTTAATTAGAAACAGCGGATAAAGTCCGATATCAGTCATAATTTTTTCAAGTGCAACGGCAGGAGTAAACAAACGTACCCAATCATCATATTTTCTCAGCATTTCAAGGCTGGCAATAATTTTTTCTTTTGCGTTTTCATTGATGTCTGATATATAGGCATGACGGTAAATAGAAAACTTGCCTCCGCTGCGTTTCCACTCATATAAATCTTGATCGCTGACTCCAAAAAAGATTCCCCTCAAAACCGCAACTAACGTCAATTCGTCGCCCGGGTCGGATAAGAATTGCAAGAGTAACTTTAATTCCTTAATTTCTTTATGATCGCCAAGAATGACTTCACCGCTAATATTTACCGGTATATGAAGTCTTTCTAAGGCTTCTGCATATACGGGAATGGATTCCGAATAACGGCTTAAAATCATGAAATCCTTCGCTTCATGCCCTTTATTCATTAAATGCCGTACACAGCGTGCTATATTATCGGCATCTTTCCGAATAATATCATCTTTTTTCGTATATTCACCCGGGACAGTCAATGTTTTAATTCCTTCCAAGCATTTACCGCTGTTGTTAAAATATGAATGTAACGGACGATAAGCAGCCTGGTACTTCGTTTCCTTTTCGGGCAACTCTTTTTCAAATACAGCATTTAATACTTTCGTTATGCCACCTATAGTACGGAAATTCATCGTTAACTGAAGCACTTCTCCATCATGCTCACAAATTAGATGCTTCACCCGATTGTATGTATCAATATCGGCTCGGCGAAAACGATAAATGGCTTGTTTCGGATCACCGACGATAAATAAGGAACCCGGCTTCGGTTTGCATTTCGTCCACTCTTTTTCTTCCGGGTTGGCTGCCGTTAGTAAAAACATCAGCTCTGCTTGAAGAGGATCGCTGTCTTGGTATTCATCAATCATGAGAAATCGATACTTTTGCTGAAAATATTGCCTAACTTCCGAATTGTCTTTCAGCAAATTAGTCGTCACTATTAATAGATCTTGAAAGTTCACTAATGAACGACTTTTCTTTAATCGTTCATACTGCTCCAATCCGCCTTTTAAAATATCGACAATTATCGGGTGGCAATATTCCTTCCATTGCTGTAGCAACGGCTTCAATGTTACGTTTATGAAATCTTTAACTTTGTCTTCGTAATGGCGGCCCAATTCTTTGTTTGGCCAATTTTTTAATTTTACTTTTATCGTTTTATTGGCCATTTCAAATATTTCGATGATTTTGCTGTCATTCTTCTCATCAATATGTTTCGCTTTTTTCAATACTTTAATAATTAACTGCTGCAGTGTATCATATCCTCCATCAGGCTCTGCAGCAGGCAGGTAGCTTTCCGCTTCCTTTAGCAAGTCGATAAATTCACCATAAGCAGAGAGAATTAAAGGTTTATCGGAGTGATGAACAATCCAATCGACATCAGGATCGTCCTTGGAATCAAGCAAAAACGTCTGTATCTGTTCAGTATGAATTCCAATTTCATTCATTTGTTCAAGCAGTTTCGGATTTTGTGACGGAAGAACGGTTAAATATAATTGCCAAGCTTCAAGCATAATTTGCCGATCATCTTCTTCCTCTAACTCTGTAAAATTAGGATCAAGCCCGGCTTCAACCGGACGCTCGCGAAGCATTCTTGAACAAAAAGCATGAACCGTGCCGAGAAAACAAGAATCGATGTTTTTCATCGCTTCTTCTAACCTTAGCTTTCTTTTAGCATTCTGTTCTTGCTTCCACTTTTCTTCGAGTTTACCTAAAAAACGCAATTTCAGATCATCCGCTGCTTTTCGTGTAAAAGTAATCGCCGTAATTTCATTGATTTTCCCTTTGCCCGTTATAATGATATTAATGATTCGCTCCACTAAACTCGTTGTTTTTCCTGATCCTGCTCCTGCCTCAACGAGAAAATTCTTTTCCAATTGGCTTACGATTTTTTCTCGAGCATCTTGATCGATAATCCTCTCAGTCATATCCTCTTACCTCCTTAAGGCTTGCTAAACCGCTATACCTTTCATCAGTCAGTTTTTTATGATAAGTAACTGAATCATATGATGCCCTGCGGCAGACAGATTTGTAATCACAGTATCGGCAGTCTTCCAAATCATCCGTCATCATAAAATCACCTTGTTTAATGATGTTAATCAAATCTGTCAATATGACAGTGCCCGATTTTCTTGCATCAGCAGTTTGCTTTCTGACAATTCTTTCTCCAAATCCTTTCGCGGAAGGAAAATAGTACGAACTCTCGATAACTGTGCCGGCTTCCAATCCCATATGCTGTTCAATAGCCAACGCATATATGAAATGCTGTAATTGTCTCCCTCCATTGAATACATTCCGTTCGTTAAATTTGTATGCACTCCCTGTCTTATAGTCAATAATGTGCATTTTCCCGGATTGATCAAAGTCGACACGGTCGCTTTTCCCCGAAACGAGAATGTATTCCTCATCATCCAATGACAACACAGCCGGCTCTATACCATTCAATCCGAACGTATACTCAAATTCATACGGTTCATATATTTCGCAAAAAACTTCCTCTTCTTTCAGAAAAATATCACAGCAATATAAAATGTCAGCTGATTCCGCTTGGAACACACTATTGTTCGGTGGCGTTACCCTTTGTTTCTCCTCATCTATAATCTGTTGCGCCAACTCCATCATTAACGTTCTATGTTTCACATAGTTCGGTTTTTCACATTGTTCCTTTAGGCGTTTCAAAAAAAGCTCAAATATTTTATGCAGCAATATTCCCCTCGTTTTTGCATCAAGCCATCTATTAGCATCATATTCTTTCGATTCAGCAGGTTTAAGTTTCAGCACCTCACTGAGAAAATACGCATACGGACAGGTCGCCAGCATTTCCAGCTTACTGGCTGAAAGTGTCTTATGTTTGTATAAAGCGCTAGCCTCCGTCCCTTCAATATTGACTTTACCGTCATAATCAGTAAACAATTCTGTATGACGCATTTGCTCCGCTATTAAACCATTCATAACATTCGGATGCGCCTCAAACAAACCACTTTGCGGACTATAGCTTTGTCCGCCGGCAAATTGTAGCGCCCAAACATCATACTCTTCTATAGCCTTTTCACTGAAAATCCGGGTTTGAACATCATTGATTTCCTTAAAATCAGCTAAACTGTTCCCGTTGGCAGCCCGATACAATTGCAAAAACAAATAGGATGGATTTAATATCCGGTTATTTGTCACATCAAAATTGCAATAACTCGCAGTTATATGCCCGTTGCATTGCGCAAGCGCCTGCAGAATTGTATATAATCTTTTCTCCGCTTGCTCCTTCAATAACGGCATTTGCAGCCTTAAACGGGCCCTCTCATTGTCAAGCAGGAGCGGGTCTTCCATTATTTTTCCCGGGAAACTCTGATTATCCAATCCAACAAAGTAAGTAAACTTTCGTCGATTATAAATACCGTCTTCATAGTTTGCTGCATGTAAACATCCCGGTTTTGGATCTGATGCAAAAATGCGACCGGCAAGGAGTAATTCTGAAGCTCGTTGCACAGCATCATAAATGGCCAATGTTTCCTCTTTCAAATATGGTAAAATAGCTTCGATTTTACCCATTAATTCTTTATTCGCCGCATAATCCAACTCTGTTATGACTGCAGATTGATTGCTTAAGATTGAACGAATACCGGTCAACAAGCTCTTATAGGAAATTTTCCCTTTATCAATAGAAAGGCTTTCCAAAGCATTCCGAAACCAGTTTTTCATGTAACGTAAGCTTTCCAGTTTCCCGACCCGCTCTTTATGCTCAGAGTCTCGTTCTTGTTCTTCCAATGCGTTTATTGTTTTGTCAAACAGTGAAAGGTAACGTTCCTTTCCCCAACCGATTTGCAAGTCCTTCAAAAGTTTA
Organism: Peribacillus faecalis; assembly: GCF_014712675.1. GTDB lineage: Bacteria > Bacillota > Bacilli > Bacillales > DSM-1321 > Bacillus_AD > Bacillus_AD faecalis. The sequence goes on from NZ_JACXSI010000018.1 coordinate 40,731, forward strand.
ATCGCCTGCGAATTAGTTGGTGCAGCAGTTCCTTTAAATAAAATTAATCCATCTCGTAATAATGGGAGAAATGTATGGATATGATAGTCGGATTGAAGCCATTTCAATAAACCACCGGCTAATTTGCCCGGTCTACTATATAAAATAGGAAGACCTTCAGAGAAAGTAACGGGAATATTTAGCTTTTGGCTTAAGTGATAAATGGCTGAAATATAGGGTTCAGAGCTCGTGTAGAAGATAGTAGATTGATCGAGAGGTGCTTTTTTCTGTTTAAGAGACTGCAGGACTGCCTTTACTTCAAGCTCTACTGTTTTAGCGATATGTACATCTATTGTTTCTATAGGCTTTGTATAGTTGTTCGGGCAGTATATATAACTTAACGGCACAGGTGGGCCCCATTTTATCGTCTCTATAGAAGGATTTTCCGGAAGGTTGACACCGTAAACTTTCGCGAGTGATAGCTTATATTTTTTCTCTGGCAGAAGCTTTTGTAAAAACTGAAGCTCCAGATTTGTCAGTTGCAAGTTCGGCTGTAAAATGTATAAGCTCTTATTATTTTCCGACACAATCTGTAACGCTTGCTGAAGAACTTCTGCCGAATCGACAAGCTGATTGCTGTCGAGCATTTGCTTATAATGTGCAAGAATCTTTTTAAAATCGTTCCCTTTATTGCTTGATAAAAAATTCGTTTCATCGATATTATTTTCATCATAGCCCGCAAGACGCAATTGCATAATTGTATTATGAATAGACTTGCAAAAAGACGAGGTTATCTCAATGCTGTTAAAGTAATACAACTGACTCTTCTTTTTCAAATTCATTACCGTCTCATAAATGAAGTATTCCGTTATAACTTTGTCGGCAATCGTCCCTAAAAAGATCTTTTGAGAAGACAGAATTTCAACTGCTAATTCATGAACTGTTTTAACATGCAGGTTTACGACGAAACGTTCTTTTTCCATGTAGGCTTCTACAATTTGATTTCCGATATAATACGAATCAGCAATCAAAATTTTCTCACGCAATGGTTCCATATGGCAGATTTGCTTTAATTCGTTGATCATATAATCCATTTTGATCCCCTGCTTTCGTTTTATATATTAAAATCATTCGCCCAAACATCCGTTTCCTCCTTCTTAAATTTACATTTTTTCCAAAAATCAATACCGGTCCTTTTTCATTTTAAAATCAGCCTCCTGAATTCACTTCAACGAAAAAGGAGAAGCTTAAGACTGAGCATGGCTGGTATAAGGTTAGAAAGCTATACAGGTTCAAAGATTTTATGCTTTCTAATAAAGTAAAAAAAAGCACCCGTAAATCTCAGGTGCCTTCTGTTTTTATAATGACTAAAAACTATTCAGTTTGTCTTAGTTCCTCAAAGACAAATACATTGTCCGCATTTAAATCTTGAGATTTAGCGGATAATCTTTTTACGCGCAATTGCGCAATAATCAAATCCAATCTGGCGATGCATAGTTCAGAATCACTCGAAACAGCCGCTTCTCTCAAAAAAGAGTGAACCTCTCTTAATACTTCGGATTCTACTTCAGAGCCTAATTCAATATCTTTCAAGATATAACTTTTTATTTCGTTTTCGACAATATCAGTTTCTCTTGCCAGGTTTTGATATTGATATACTTTTTCCACAAAATCTTTATGACTCAACATGTTGCACACCAACCTTCCTTTTTCCTATAAAGATATTTTACAATACCTTTTATACAGGTTTTATGGATAAAAGGTGTCAATTATCGTAATTTTTAGTATCTTGGAAACGATTAATCTTCCAACTCAATTATCGTAATTGATTGCAACAATTCTTTCTTAAAAAATGTTTCGCTTGGTTCAGCTATATAACCGAGAGGGCTACAGATGACTGTTTTACCATAAAAATTGTTCACTATACCAAACCGATCATGAGTGTGCCCAAAGATGACATATTCGATATTGCTGTATGTATTAATCAGGTCACCGGCAGACTGCGAACCCATAAAGGCATTATACAAATCCCAATCCATGTATTTTGTACGATCAGAAAGGAAATCTTTATACGGCACAAAGTGATGAACGAGAATAATCTTTTTATCTTTGTATCTATTTAACTGATTTTGCATTTGGCTTAACATTTTCGCATTCAGTTGCTGATCATCCATTTGCCATTCGGTCCATTTATAATCTCCCCATTGCTCCAAATGCTCAATCATAGTTTGGTAAGGGATAGTCTCTTTCACAAATGAATAATCATACCAGCCCATCTCACCAATAACAACATAACCATTTTTCAAGTCATATGGCTTGTCTAGCAACGAGGATGGATGTTGTTGCAATAGATGATAGCTTTCCCAAGAAGTACGGTCTTTCTGTTTAACCCAAATGTCATGATTGCCGGGGATAAACAGAACCTTAACTTCCAATTCTGCTTCTAATCTGTCTAACACTTGAATTGTATCATCGGCGTTATCGCACAAATCTCCCGCAATGATAATTAAATTTGCTTCCTGACTTTTCAAACATTGGATAAAGACAGGAAGCAAATCGACGCCTGCATATTTTGAATTCATATCCAGATGTATATCGCTTACTGTTACTATTTTCATTATTACTCCTTTTTGTTGGTTAGCAGACGATCAAGTTCCGTCAGCGTTTCTCCAATCGATTCATGAATGCGCACATCTGCCAAATAGTCATATGGCGTGTCGCTTTTCGTCATTAAAATAATATGCGCACCGGACTGCTTAGCCGCTTCCACTAACGTATTTACCGGGAAGACATTTAAGGATGTCCCGACGACCAGCACTAAATCTGCCTTGCTGATTTCTTCAGTTGCTTGCTCCCAAGCCCCTTCAGGCAAAGCTTCTCCGAATAAGATGATCGGAGGGCGAACGGTTCCGTTGCATCCGGGTGTTTCACAGCAATCATCATGATTTTTCATATATTTATCAACAGAATACTCCCTGTAACATTCATCGCAATATAGGCTGCGCAAATGCCCGTGCATTTCAATGACTCGTTTGCTTCCTGCTTGCTGATGATAGCCGTCAACATTCTGTGTGACGATGGCTTTTACAATGTTGCCATTTTCCCACTCGGCTAAAATTCGGTGACCTTTATTCGGCTGATGAGCTGCCAAGTCCTTCATGCGCATCGAATAAAAGGTTTTGAAAGCTTCCGAGCCGACTGCTGTGATATGGGCTATTTCCTCGGGCTTTTTGCCGGCCCACAATCCGCCGTTTGAGCGAAAATCCGGCAATCCGCTTTCAGTCGACATTCCTGCACCCGTCAGCGCAACTATATACCGAGACTGTTTCATTAATTCTGCTGCTTTATTTAACAAGGTACACCACTCCTTTTTTTGTTATCTCAAAACCATTCATATATATTGTAACTTTATGACCCACTATTTTAAAAATAAAAACCATTATTATTCCAACGCTTAAAAACAACTACCTCAGCATTACAACCGCCCTCACCGTATTCGCATACCATGAGGTTTTTTTCATCAGCAGCGATGCCATAGCATCTGCGGCTTCCTATTTTACACATTTGATTTCCCAAGTATATTTTATTATCATCAAGGAATTTAACGACTTGCCCGCTTGAGAGTGTGTATTCCAAATTAATATAGGAACCTTTGAGCGCATTAAGACTAGTGACTTCTTCCATATCCTCAATGCCGAGCTGGTTAAGCTCAGTGATTAACTTTTCCTTTAGCTTGCAAGGCATATCAGAACATTCGCTGCAATAATCTCTTCCCTTACTATGACAACATAGCGCAATAACACAATCACCATTAAATGGGCGGCCGTTTGTTGCGGCACATCCGCTGCAAGTGTATTTTAACTCACATTTATCACAATCAACGTCACATATTGAAATGCTCATATTTATTTCCTCACCTTTTTATTTGTTTTTTTTAAAAGTTATCGATACATATGGAACAGTCTAAATCTTCACAATGATATTTTTACCCGGCAAATTAAACAGAAAAACCGCCGGCACAATTTTGCCGGCAGCTTATATCATTAATTATTATAAAAAGAATAGTTGATCCCGACACCGCGGTCAGCCATCGAAGGCAACTTACCTCCATATATAAGGCTTCCATCCTTCACATCATAAGCAACCAATAATTGATCTGACGGAAGCCCTCCTGTGTAAGTTCCATATAACACATATATTAGTTTGTCGTTCATTATATGTTCTGTACTGTAGACATACTCATAATCGCCGGCAAAGCTAGGGAAATCATCATCCTCGTTTACTATAGCATCTGTGTCACGATCGATAATCAGCATTTTTTCTTCTGTTTGAAGGAAAATTGTTTGTTCATTCATATCGAAAAATTGAATATAACCCGACATCCCTGATAGTGATGACAAATTAATAATCTCCGTATCTTTCGTTGCAGGATTGAACATTGCCAGCTTATACTCCCGGTCATTATAAGCGATTGTATATATATTGTTATCGAGAGCGATAATATTGGTCGAATTCGCATAATCACCGTCTAATGAAAGTTCACTGACATTCACAACTTGCAACTGAAGCGTCTTCTGGTTGACCTCATATATTTTAATGGATTGTTTCGCGGAGTTCCCATTCATGTCTCCTAAAGCTAGGCAATAATAAATCTTACCGTCAATCTCTAATACAGACTCATTATAGATGCTCTCGCTCATCTTAAGGTCTGGCACTGTTACTTTCTCTTTCATGATTTCATTTGTACTTTTGTTTTTAACTGCTAATTCTACAAACGGATCATTTGAAGCATAAGGATATAAGCTATTAAACCTTGCTATAAATATTACCGCATCGGTTTCTGCCTTTAATGCATTATTCATGCCTCTATACAAATCCTTATGCCGCAAGACTTCCTCTCCTACACCATGTCTTAAATCAAACTCTGTTTTTTCAAAAACAACATCTTCATTTTTTAAATAAACTTTCTCAAAAGCATTCTCATCTGTTTTTATAACATTTTCTAATGTTACTCCATCAAGTACACTGCGATCCCCTGTTAAATCTTCTATTTCCATGACACGGTCAACCGGGGCTTTATTCACCTCAGCAACCGTCACTAATGTTCCGACAGATAATACGCCTATGACAGCAAAACTAATTAATCTCGTAAATTTCATCTTCTTCTCCCCTAAATCGATACTTTTCGTTTCAACAAATAATGACTAATCATTGCGCTGAGCAGAATAAAGACGGAAGTAAAAGCCCAATCCGCCATCGTTTTTTCAGATGTGTACAGCTCTAACGTATTTATATAAATAAATATTGCTATACTGCCAGATACATATAGGAAGCCAGAAAACATACCTGCAATTCTTTTTGAACGATCCATTAAAACAAACACTGACAAAATACTGAAGATCATTACAATAAAACAAATATGATAGAAAAGTGCCGAAAGACTTGTAGGCAAAACAAAACCAATGAATTGAGAATGCAGTAAAAAACTCTGTACAAGATGTTCAGCTACCGCTCCATCAGGTAGCATTAGTTTCATGATTTGGCTGCCAATGATTAAATTTAACAAAATGATGCCGTAATAAGCTAAGAAGACAAATAAAAATACAATCAGTTTACTGAAAAAAATACGAAAGCGGCTACCCTTCATACTCAACAATAAATAAATGCGCTTAGATGCACCAAACCACTCTTTATACCATAAATAAAAACCGATGATAATTAGCAATAAACCTACAAAGAACAGTGCTAGAATCGGAAAAGGATTTTCATCTATAATCGCAGTCAAACTAATCGGATCAATATCTTTCAAAAGTTCTTCCATAGTCATCCCATTTTGCAACGTCATTTGCACTAATCCTTCATTCACATTACCTACAAGCTTCATAAAAATTGCTTGAAATCCAGCTGTCGCCAGTACATATAACCCGATTAGAAAAGGGATGATTTTCCGTAAATCAGTTTCGATAAAAGTTGAAAATTTCATAATTAAGCACCTCGATAAATCTTTCTCATTTTCTCCACTACCGTTAAGCCTTCCAGCTCTGCCTCTGATTTAGAAAACTTCTGCAGCATCTTTCCTTCTTCAATTAATATGATGTCATCGGCAATTCCTTCAATTTCATCAATTTCATGGGTTGTAATAATGATTGTTTGGTTGTCAATCATGAACTCTGACTTCAGAGCGGCAATGAACTCTTCACGCGAAAAAATATCGATTCCGCTGAATGGCTCATCCATTAAGACGTAAGGAGCGTTTTGAGAAAGTCCCGCAACGATTGTAAAACGGGCCAAGTTCCCTTTTGAGAGATCTTTCAACCGCTTATCTTTCGGCAATTTAAAAAACTCCACCATTCTTTCCGCTTTATCCATATCAAAACTATCAAAGTATATATTGGCAAACTTCAAATTTTCCTCCACTGTCCAGTTCAAGTCGTGTGTCGGACAATCAGCTAAGTAGGCGATTTTGTCGATATTATTCTCGTTTACCAGTTCACCCTCAAGCAAAATTTCGCCTTTATTAATCGGAATCAGCTTCATGATCGCCTTCATCGTTGTGCTTTTTCCGACGCCATTCAATCCTAATAAACAAGTAATTTTCCCTTTTTCAAAAGTAACGGTTAAATCATCAAGAATAATTTTCTTTCCATATTTCTTCGTTACATTCCGCAGCTCTATCATTTCAATTCCTCCTGCATCCAATCTCTATTTACAGTTATCAGATTAATGGATAAATCTTAATAAACAGATAGCGTAAATCTTAAGTTTCTCTTAATTTAGAAATGCAGGAATAAGGTTAGACAAAAAAACTGATTAAGCTGTCTATCCTGATGGAAGAGACATACTTAATCAGTTTTAATCTTTAAACGATTATTCAGTTTTTTGTAGTCGATCACGCAACCTCAAAATTGCTTGCCTTAATAACCCGCTTCGTTCTGTGTACTCAGACGGTCTGTTTACCGGAATCGCTGCCTGCTTTATAGCAGCTTCCATTAAAAATTTTTGCGCATCGACTGCTGTATATTCAGCTCCTGAGCGCTTCACATAATAACCGTCATTTTGCATTACTCTCGTTTTGACGTTATCGTTCAGTTGAACTTCCAGCATCTCATTGATTTGCTCTTTCACGTTCTCATCAAAAATCGGACAGGCAATTTCGACACGCTTTTCCATGTTTCTAGTCATAATATCAGCCGAGCCGATATACATCTTCATATTTGCGCCTTCACCAAAACAAAAAATACGCGAGTGCTCTAAAAATCGGCCGACAATACTGATGACTGTTATATTTTCCGTTTTGCCGGGAATTCCGGGCACGAGACAACAAATCCCTCGAATGACGAGTTGTATTTTGACGCCGGCACAAGACGCTTCCGATAGTTTCGTAATGATTTGACGATCGGTCAACGAGTTCATTTTCATCGTGATTTTGCCTGTTTCTCCCGCCTCCGCTTTTGCAATCTCCTCATCGATAAGCTTTATGATTGTTGTCTTCATATTAATCGGTGCAACGAGCAAGTAATCATAATGACCATTCAAGTTAGAAATCGCCATATTTTTAAAGAAATTGGCGGCATCCTTGCCGATTTTTTCATTGCCTGTCATCAAGCATAAATCAGTATATATTTTAGACGTTTTTTCATTATAATTACCTGTGCCGATTTGGGTAATATAGTGAACTTGATTGTTTTCCAATCTCGTAATTAAACAAATCTTCGAATGAACTTTATAGTTTTCAAATCCGTATATGACATTGCAGCCCGCTCTTTCCAATTCTTCAGCCCAATTAATATTATTAGCTTCATCAAAACGTGCACGCAGTTCCATCAAAACGGTAACATCTTTATTATTTTCTACCGCTTCCATTAAGTATTTGACGATGTCTGATTTGTTCGCTAATCGGTAGATTGTAATTTTAATAGACATAACCGTCGGATCAGCAGCGGCCTCTTTTAACAAACGAATAAACGGTTCCATCTGTTCATAAGGGTAATGAAGAACAATATCACGTTTAGTCACTTGGGAAAGAACACTCTCATGTCTATCAACAAGCGGTGAAGGCTGCGGTTCAAAGGCCGGATATGTAATTTGCCGAATCGTATCAATTGAGAATTTATTTTGCAATTCAAATACATAGGACATGCAAAGCGGTGATTCGCTCACAAAAACTTGGTGTTTCTTTATATTTAGACGATCACATAAATAATCAATCAGCTGTTCAGACGCGCCATGTTGAATTTCTAAACGGACAGGCGCAAGACGCTTTCGTTTCTTCAATATTTTTTTCATATGATGGCGATAGTCTTCATCTTCATCAAATAATTCATCTTCCGGGCTGATATCAGCGTTTCGCGTAACCGAAACAATTGTTTTATGTTTAATTTCAAACAGTTCAAAAACTTCATGAGCATATTCAAAAATGATATTCTCCATATTGATGAACCGCACATCTCCGGGCAAATATAAAATGTTTGGCAGCAGCTGAGGTACCGGAATAAGTCCGATTGACTCCTCCGCTTCCCTCTCCATCGATAAAATGATATTTAATGACTTATTTGCCAAGTGAGGAAACGGGTGATGATAGTCGACAATTTGCGGCGAAAGCACCGGCAAAATATTGGTTTTAAAATATTGGTGCACATATTTTTGGCCGGCGCCTGACAAATCTTTCACTTTTAAACGTTCAATATTATAAAGACGCAATTGTTTTTCCAGTTTCGATAAAATCTCATCTTTTTGTTTATACAAAGGGATGGTTTCTTTAAATATCCGTTTTAATTGCTCTGAAGGTGTCAAACCGCTTTTATTATCAACACGATTATTTTTTATCAGCGATTGATCATAAAGGCTTCCGACACGGACCATATAAAATTCATCCAAATTGCTTTCAAAAATGCTGACAAATTTCAATCGTTCATATAAAGGAACATTCTCATCATAAGCTTGCTCCAACACACGCTGATTAAACTTCAGCCAAGATAGCTCCCTATTTGTCGTATAACTAATATCATGCGTTACCTTACCCTTTGGCACTTTGCCCACCATCCTTTAATACTTTGCTGTACAAATATCCTTCACGAACACCATAGTTACTAATTCGAATAACCTCACTGCCGAAATAAGTGGCTATTTCATTTAAAATGAGCATGCCCGGTATTATTGTATGAATTCGATCCGGTACAACCCGTAAAATTCTGCGGTATGTATCTTTTTTTCGCTTGTTTAAAATTTTCAGCATCTTTCCGAGGTGTTTGCAATCAATTGAATTTCTTGCTTCAGATCCCAGTAGATCATTGTTCAATTTACAAGCAGCACGAATGGTTCCTCCGACACCGCATATTTCCTGAAATAACTCATTTTCATCAAATTCGAATAGCTTATCGAGCTCAAATCTGATTTCTTCCACAATTGCATGCTTTTCGCTCTTTTTTGGGAGCAGTTTTGATACATGCTTTGTAAAAAGGCTTAATGAACCGATCGGCATGCTGACAGCCGTGACAATTTGCCCCCTTCTGTATGAAACTAATTCGGTAGAGCCGCCCCCGATGTCCACCAAAAGACCATCTTGCATGTTTATTACATGAGTAGCGCCAATAAAATCAAGCTGCGCTTCCTCTTCTCCTGAAATGACATCCACATGCACGCCGGTCAGCTCCCGTATAGTCCTCACTACCTCATTTGTATTAACAATATTGCGCAAAGAAGCAGTAGCGAAAACATTTAAATTACAGATTGAGAAATTATTTAAGATCTCCTTATATTCTGAGACAATTTCGCATGCTTTCTCAATACCTTTTTGCGACATCTCTCCTTGTTCAACATACCCCGCTAATCCGGCCATTGTTTTTTTATGTAAAAGAGATGATAATTCGCCGTTTTCATATTGATATATCGTTAATCTAATTGTATTCGAACCGACATCGACAATTCCATAAATCATTACTTTTCCTCTTTTCAAAAAGTATCATTTGTGCTATTCTATCATTTAATTTATATGAATATAGTGAATATTTTCTAAAAGTATTGTGTAACATATAAGAAAAAGGCCGGCTATGCATGCCATTATGCGTTAGCCGACCTTTTTTCGTATCAAATATCCAGTTTACCACCTATGCGCTTTTGCGTTACTTCTCAAGATAATGTTGTTTTGAGACATTTGAGTATGACCGTTCACTTGAGATTTTTGCCGCTTAGGCCTTGTCCAATTGTGGTGAAATTTTTGAGAATGCGGATCTAACTGATCAATATAACTCATTGCAAAGTCACCTCTTCATGAATGTGATTGGATATTCGATTACAGGGTGATATTATAAAATATCATTATTATTTTTTACAAATTAGTATGATTTTATACCGTGTTCTACAGATGGTGAGCAGCAGTCTTGCTGTCGCAAATTCTAGTAACAGCAGCCAAGAAATTCAGCACTTCCGACTCAAGTGTAGCCCATGACGTAATTAAGCGAATAGCTGAACGGTTTTCATCCACCCTTTCCCATACATAAAAAGAAAAATCTTTTTGCAGCTCTTCAATTTCCTCATCTGAAAAAATCGGGAACAATTGATTAGTAGGCGACTCCGCCAAAAATGATACTCCGCGTTCCACCAGACCGTTTTTCAGCATCTTTGCCATCTTATTGGCATGTTGGGCCAAATCCATATATAGATTTTCTCTGAATAATTCTGAAAATTGAATGCCCAATAACCGACTTTTCGCCAACAGTGCACCCTTTTGCTTTATAAGATAACGAAAATCTTCTTTTAAGGCATCGTTACAAATAACAAGCGCTTCTCCCAACAAGGCTCCATTTTTTGTGCCGCCAATATAAAAACAATCGACTAAACTGCTTAACTCACCAAGCGACAAATCGTTCGCTTCAGAAGCTAATGCCGATGCCAGTCTTGCGCCGTCAACGTATAACAGCATACGATTGTCATCGCATACTTTTCTTAGTTCCATTAATTCTTTCTTATTATAAATAGTTCCCACTTCTGTCGGATTCGAGATATACACAAGCTTTGGCTTTACTGTATGCTCGTCGCTATGTAGATTCAAAACCGCTTCCACTTGCCCGGCATTCAGTTTACCTTGATAAGCTGGCACTGTTATTACTTTATGGCCCGTGCTTTCAATCGCACCTGCTTCATTGACAAAAATATGCCCTGTACTAGGTGCAATAACAGCCTCATGCGGTCTTAAAAAAGCAGAGATTGCCAGCAAATTCGTTTGTGTGCCTCCTGAAAGCAAATGAACATCAACATCATCGCGGTTCATTTTCTGCTTGATATAATGAATGGCATCACGAGTATGACGGTCATAGCCGTATCCTTCCTCTTGCACCAAATTTGTTTCCAACAAAGCATGCAATATATTAGGATGTGCCCCTTCACTATAATCATTCTTAAAGCTGTACATTTTTAAACATTCCTCCAACGAAATCATATGATATTCTATTGCATTCATTATACATCAACAATTAAAAAACATTTTTTATTTAAAAATTTAGAATATTGCGGTTAATAATTTGACATTTCCTTACAATTACTTATACTTGCTAATGAGAAACAAAGAAAGGAATGATAATAATGAATGATCTTATAATCATCGGAGCCGGTCCTGCCGGTGCAAGTGCGGCTATTTTTGCTGCAAAAGCCGGCAAAAAGACAATAGTAATCGATAATGACAAAAGTATGACAAAACGTGCATGGGTTGAAAACCATTATGGCGTTAAGGAAATTTCCGGTCCTGATTTAATCGAAATCGGAAAAGAACAAGCTTTAAAATTCGGCGCTGAGGTAATTCAAGCAACAGTCGAGAAAATAGAAAAAATAGAGCATGGTTTTCAAGTGGTAACTGACGACAATGGTCATTTCGAGGCTAAGCATGTATTAATTGCATCCGGCATATCATTGCAAGCAGTTGAAGCTTCCGGCATTGAAACAAAGGCCGGAACGGAACCGCGAATTAAGACAGTTATAGCTGTTGATGCAGACGGAAAAACGAATATTCCCGGCATTTGGGCAGCCGGCACTTGCGCCGGGGTCAGCGTTCACACAATAATAACAGCCGGTGATGGTGCCAAAGTTGCCATCAACATTATCAGCGAACTTAATGGCGAGCGGTACGTCGATCACGATCTTTTAAAATAATAGGTTATTCTCCTTCTCTGCAACCCTGATATAATAGCACTATACATAAATGAAGGAGAGTAAGAATGAACAAGAATGCAATTGAACAACAAATAATTAAAAATTATCAAAGCGATGAAAAGATGATGATTCTGGTCTTCGCTCAATGGTGTGTAAACCATGATTTAAACCCGGAAGAGTTATATTTACGCGCCTACCCTCACCAGTCAGCGAATCCTGCTTTAAAAGAAGCACTCGAATTAACTGTACCGAAAGAGGAAGCTGGTGCAATCGCCAACGATACAGTACTAAACGTTCTATCGTTATTCGGCAATGATGATCTCGCTTTTATTGTGAGCGAGGAAATTAATAAAATGAAATAACATAAAAAAGCGATCTGGACGCAACTTACATGTTGCTGCCAGATCGCTTTTTGACTTCTTAATAAAATATAAAATTTTGAACTTGGATAGCTGTCTAACCTTACACCTGCCATGCTCGGTCCTAAGCCACCCCGACCAAGAAACCAAAACCGGGTTTCTCGTTCGGTTTGTCTTAGTCCTCCCGCATGTCTCCTTTTTCATTGAAGTAATATCAGGGAGTGAAATCAAGAATGAAAAAGGACCGATGACGGTTTTTCTTACTATTTCTTATGACGCTTTGCATATCCGCATCTTTTGCACAATTCTTCTACGGCGCATCTTCTCGAAAATCCATCGTACATATTTTTAGCACGCTCACTCTCGATGATTTCTTGAACAGTCGACTCAAAAATATTGCCAAGCGGGATGTTTCCTTCACTGTCCAGACAGCAAGGTACGACCGTTCCGTCTACTAATACACCGATTTGGTCACGCAATCCGTAACAGAATACATTCTCATCGATGACGTCGCGATCCATATCCGGCCATTCAAATTTCTCGGCCATATTTAAATAGACACGATCTTTCAGTTTAATATTTTGCGAGTTTTGCAGCTCTTCACTTAAACGAATATTTAAAGAAAGCTGTTCTTCTAGCATCGTCAAAATATCATCATTCAGCTTATTACTGGCCTTCAATTCTTCCGTGCTCATATTCCATAACCGAATCGCACAAATGACATCTGTTGTTTCCATAGCTTCTTTAATGAATTCTGTAATGTTTCGCACGTACGTATTTAAATCATTATTAATGTCATTCGCTTCAAAACTGTGAAGCGAAATGTTAATTTGACGTAGTGCCTTTTTATCCAGAAGCTTCTCTTTCACCTTTTGAATGAGCGTTCCATTTGTAGTAATGTTGACTTTCAAATCATGTTCAGCACTAATGTCCAAAAATGTTCCTAAATTTTTATTTAAGAACGGCTCCCCCATTAAATGAAAATATATATGATTCGTGTGAGGTTTCACTTTCTCGACTATATGCGTAAATTGCTCCAGGTTCATGAATTTTAATGTTCTTTTCAAGCTGGAACTCGGACAGAAATTGCATTTCAAATTGCATATATTCGTAATTTCAATATAAACTTTTTTAAACTTTCTCATGCAGACATTCCCCTATTTTTTCAATCTGTGTTTAACTATACTCGTAAATAGAGTAAGAATGCAATGAAAAAGTGAAATTACCATTAGACAATGATCTTTTTTCTACTTAAGAAAGAATATTTTTGAACGTAGATAGCTGAAGACCGGTAACTTATTTCTTACTTATTAGCATCAGCATAATAAGCCATCGCTTCACTCATGAATACTGCCAATCCTTCGCCGAATTGATCGATATTATTTGTGAATCGTTCGTCCAATACATACAATTGCCCCAAACCTTTGAATGCATCAAGAGAATATTTGCTGATTGTATTCAGCATATCATACCATTCTTTAATGAGTTCTTGCGCTTCTTTTGAAGATGGTGACAAATCGCGAATCGCTGCCAGCTTACGGAATATGTCATTAAACTGTTGCTTCTGATTTTCTGACATACCTGCTATATTGGCATTTGCCTCATCGACTTGATCGCTTCCCCAACGTTCACGCGCCTCCTGTTCATATGGATTGTTGCTGAAATCAAAGCCTTCAAACTTTTCCTTATTTGTCATCGCCAATTCTCCTTTTGTGTGAGCAATCGTTTTATCAATCGTCAAAAGCATCTTGTCGATTTGATGTCTCTTATCAATCAGCATTTGTTTGTGCATTTGCAACGCATTTTGTCGGTCATAATCCGATTTGCCCATAATCTCTTTAATCTTCTTTAAAGGAAAGCCAAGCTCTTTAAAAAATAAAATTTGCTGCAATGTATCTAAATTAGCCTCCGTATAAATACGATATCCGGTTTCAGTTGTTTCATCCGGTTTCAACAGCCCGATTTCGTCATAATGATGGAGAGTGCGCACGCTAACCCCTGCCAATTCAGCAACTTCCTTTATCTTCATCACTATCGACCTCCCTCTATGTTCAATATAAACTATCACGTAACGTTAGAGTCAACAAGAAAAACCGCCACCAATCCTTTTTTATTTTTGAATCCGCCTCTTGAATTCACTTCAATGGAAAAAGAGACATGCGGAAAGCGACCTGAATAAGACCGAGAGTCTCAGCACCGTTAGTACAGGACGTAGCGCTCTTAGTCACTGATCCTTACTTGCAGGCCGATTCCACATTTTCAGCGTTGACTTATCAATGGGAGGTTTCCAAAGTGGAATAGGTGTTTGGTACTGATACTGGACGTTGATTCGTTAATACTCTATTTAAGCATAAAAAAAGATACTCAAAAAGCTAATACAACTTTTCAAGCACCTTTCATTAGATTATTGCTGAATTTTTTCTGAAATTAATGATAGATCCTTAGCGGATGCTGCCACTTCTTCAAATGAGTTTCCTATTTGATGAAGTACCTTAACGAATTCAATCATTTCTTCTTCTATATTACTATTTTGAATTTTACTTTTCTTCATAGTTGACAGAATTTGTTCAAACTGTGCATCAACATTTTGCATCGACTCGTTACCTAAAAGGGCATTTTCTTTAATTTTCTCGATTGAATCAGCCAATTGCTTCACTTGCTTATTCATTTGGTCAATTAAATCTGAAACGCTTTGAACAGATTTCTTTGTTTCTTCCGAAAGCGAGCGGACCTCTGAAGCGACTACAGAGAATCCTTTTCCATATTCACCTGCTCGTGCAGCTTCAATCGCAGCATTTAAAGCTAACAAGTTGGTTTGATTGGCAATATTGGTAACAATATTAACGACACTTTGCATTTCCGTTAAGTTCGATAAAAATTGTTGAACCTCATTTGAAGCATCATCTACAGAAACAACAATATTATTCATCATTTCATTTTGAACAATTATTTGATGTTTGCCTTCATCTGCTGTTTCATCGGCCATATTTGATAATTCCGTCCCATTACATGCATGCGATAAAATTTCATCCGATTTCTGGTCAAGCTCGTCAAATGAATTCTTAACGCTTTCCGATATAGTTGCAAGCTCTTGCGATTCGTTTAACACCTCATTAATTATTAATTGTTTTTGTTCTTCATGCTTCTGGATTTTCCGTTCTTCTTCTTCTTGATAGGCTTCCAAAACGATTTGCTGTTCTAAATTGAATAGCTTGGAAATAGCGCATACTGCTGTAAAGAATTCATCTCTTCGTTTAATTTTCTGATTAAGAATTGATGTTACTAATTCAAACAGCTTTTGAAAAGCACTCATATACCATTTTGTTTGCAAGCCAATCCTTACATGAACCTTTGCAATTTTAATCCTTCTAGAAATATATTCTTCATCAATTTTTCCGCCAAAAATCTCGATTATATGTTGCTTAAACGTTTGCTTCAGCTTCCCTACAGAACTGTATTTATTGATTGTGTCGATCAAAGAAGGCTCATTTATTAAATTATTATAAAATGCCTCTGTAATTTCCTCTATTCGCTCAATAATAAGTGGTTGAAGTTTACTTGCTATTTTCAAATCTTCCTCAGTAAGCTGAATCATTTTAATTTGATTCGCGATCAGCCCCTCTGCAGCAACGCTCAGACTGCCGATTCCTTCCTGAAAATTCATTGAATCTTTGCTACTCTCTTCTTTTTTAAAAAACAAAACAAAACCTCCCAATTTATCATGCTAATGGTTCGTTACTTTTTAGAAGACTTATTATATTTTGCTCCCATAAAATGAATATATATAATATAGAAAGAACTGCAAGAACCCAAAAAAACATATCAAAATTTATATCGGCTTCTTGTCCAAACACTTAATATTGTATTAGAAATATTATTTATTACGAAGAGATTTTCATTTATTGTTGCAGCCAAATCAAATTTCTATCAGTTAGAAAATGATCGATGTTATATAGAAACAAAACATTGTTTATTTCATTCTCTGCAAGATAAACAGTAAGATTGCTCTGGTTAAACCTCAAATCAACAACATGTACTTCTTCAAAATGATTGACGAGAAAAGGAATAAAGACATGTGCATAAGAATCCTTTACAACTGCTATTTTTCTGCCGTTATTAACGTTTGATGCAATCTTCACTAAGCTGTGATTACCGTCTAGAAAGAAGGAATATTGATCGTTTTTTTGAAGATGCTCATATTCGTATAAAGAGTTTTCCTCTTTTTCTAAGTCATAGATCAGATAATATTCTGCCTTCCATGTTGGAAAAAATGCTTCTATATAGTCTGGCCTTACATTTAAGGCATTCGCTTTAGAATAAAAAGTGCCCTTGAAATTTTCAGAAACAATTTCATTATTAAAGTCTGTCATCTCGAATGGTTGCAATCCCAATATCTTCGAAGATTCCACATAGGCATAATACGCGCCTCTTGCTGTCCAATGATGGTCGGTTCGGAAATAAAGCTGCTCATTGTTGTGCTGTCGCAATGTATCATACACATCAATAAATGAGACATTTTCTGAAAGCTGACTTTTAACATTTTTGATGATGCTTGCTTGACTGTATGATTGCGCGAGCCAAGGCCGCTCCTCCCGATATATATCCACGCTTGTCGGCGCCAGCAAGAAATACATCGAAACACTCTCATTTTTTTCACTAAAAAGATTGATGCTCTTTATATTCTTTTGCAATTGTTCTGACGGCTTTGGAATCGGTTGCAATAACCAATCATGCTTGCCAATCAAAATCCCGTTATTCTCTTGTTTTAATATCAATTTTTCTGCAAGCGCCTTAGCTTTAAGCCAAGAATTCTTCCATATAAATTGATCATTGACGTATGCTTCAAAGTCCTTCATGTAGTCTCCTGAAATAATGGATTCAAGCGTTAATTCCGGTCTTTGAGCCAGCTCACGCTTTTCATACTCCGAGAAATGTTGATCGGCTTTTAGCAAATTCAATAAACCGATTCCGAAAAAAAACAGAAGAAAGAATATAACAACTAATCTTTTAGACATCTCATGCACCCTAACTAAAACCTGAAATATAAAAATGGATTAAATGAATTATCGACTAAATACGCAGTAGAAAAGATGATAATTAAAGTAAGATACCCTACGTATAGCAACTTGATTAATTGTCTGTTTTTTGATATTTTTTCATAGCTATTTTTCAATAAAGAAGTTGAGGCTATCACACAGACAACAAGCAAAACAATATTTGTATACAAATCATAGAAAAACTGCTGATCGAATAATCTATTATTCAAAATTCCGAACATGCTTTTCGCGTATAATATTCCGGCTGATAAATTTTCGAAAGCAAAAAGCAACCATCCAATTAGGATTAAGAAAATAAAATATAGTCTTTGCCATACCGGATGCAATTTATTTAATTGTGTTAATAGCCCAGCCTTCTCAACTGCAATAATGACACCAAAGTACAACCCCCAGAATATAAAATTCCAGCTTGCCCCATGCCAAAAACCGGTCAGAAACCAAACGATGAATAAATTGATATACAATCTTGCTTTTCCCCGTTTGCTTCCACCGAGAGGAATATAGACATAATCGCGGAACCATCCGCCAAGTGTCATATGCCATCTTCTCCAAAACTCTGATATATTTTTAGACATATACGGATAATCAAAGTTTTTCGGAAACGTAAAGCCAAACATCTTCCCTAAGCCAATTGCCATATCAGAATAACCGCTGAAATCGAAATAAATTTGAAAAGCAAAGGCGACAATCCCTAGCCACGCTGCAAACACTGTCAATTCAGCCGGATTTTGACTACTCATATTTTCCCATAATAAACCGATGTTATTGGCAATCAGCACCTTCTTTCCTAAACCGATAATAAAAAGAAGGACACCATCAGCAAAAAGTGTCAGAGTCTGCTTTCTACAATTTAGTTCATGGTCGATATGGCTGTAGCGAACAATTGGTCCGGCGATTAATTGCGGAAAAAGCACAACATACATTGCTAGTGCAATCGGACTTCGCTGCGGCTGAACTTGCCCGCGATATACATCAATTATGTAAGACATTGTTTGAAACGTGTAAAAGGAGATGCCAATCGGCAAAGGAAGCTGAAGCTCATTTATACTTGTCCCAAATATTGCATTGACGTTATTTATGAAGAAATCACAGTATTTAAAGAAGGATAATAAGCTAATATTTATGATTAAAGAAGAGATAAGAAGCCATTTTGCCTTATTCGGTTCTACCGGTCGGAACTTCGCAATAAAGAAGCCATGTATGTAATCAGATACCGCAGAAAAAATCATAAGGAAAATGTATACCGGTTCTCCCCACGCATAGAAAATCAAACTCATAATCAATAAAATGATATTTTTCCACTTCGTCGGACAAATATAATAAATCAATAACGTGAAAGGCAAAAAGAAAAATAAAAACGTTAAAGAGCTGAAAACCAAGCTACCACTTCCATCATTGCATAATAAAGAGACCAGCTTGAAAGAACGTGCTTTCAAGAGGTCTCACATTGTTATTAAAACTGTTCGTTAAATATTTTAACGATTTTCTCAGGATGATCATATGTTACATATAATAAATATCTTCCGTTTGTTTTAATCTCATTCTTTTTAACTTTTTCATATTGATCGGGTAAATATCGTTCCCAAGTATCAATTTGCGCTTGTAATTCTTGTTCCAATACTTGCTTCAACGACTCGACTTCTCCCTCATCTTTTGCTTCTAGCAAGATAATTTCATCTGACTTAACATTCATCATCGGTACTAATATGTATCCAGCATTTATTAATTCCGAATCAAGGTTTAACTTTTCGGCATACATAGTCGCTTCTTCGCTATCTGAAGTCAAATCTGTCAGTGTGTATCCTAGCAATTGCCCATCAACAAGCGGATTCTCTACACCTCCGGCTTCTAGATCACTTGCGATTTGTTCTTTAATATTATCTATTGTTTCTGATAGTGAAACTTCTTTTTCATCGTTTGCGTTACCGCCGCACCCAAACAGGATGACTGAAATAAATGTTAGCAATAGAGCTACGGTAATTTTCTTCATAAAAACCTCCAAAGTTATACTACAAAAATGTTTTATTCAACATCACTATAACGTCTAGTTAAAATCAATGTCAATAATAGGTTTCTTTAATTAGTTTGTGCTTCTATTAACGACTTCATACAACGTGCTAAAAAGGACGGATAATTGCTTGTGAGGTCAGATGGGGTAACAAAAGAAAGTTTAGTCGGACGAAGAATTAATAAGAGATCCTCTTCCAGGCTTTGCTTTGGTGAAGAAATATGTAAGAAATCAATAATTGTACAATATGAGCGATTTCCAAACGGAAGAACAAGCCCTGTTAACAGTTGATTGCCGGCAGGTTTTTTATAATTATTGTTATAAACAGTAACAATTTTATATGAATGGTCAAATAAATCTTTCACAAGTAACACTCGTTCATCGAGCGAATGAACATGTACATAAAAACTCGGATGGATATTTCTCCATTGTAAAACTATGTTTAAAATCGCTCTTTTTCTTTTGAATTTAAAAAGACGCTTATGCAAATAATAATCAAAAATTGTTTTCCCGTCTTTACCAAGTGGCGCACAGAAAACTGCCCACCAATACAGATGCGGATAATAAATCATAGAATGCTCAACCTGCATGCTTTCTTGCTGCTGAAAATGATTGTCCAAATCAAATATAAAGCTATCATAATATGTATTGGAAAAAGAAAATATATCATCGATGATTTCAAATAATTCTTTTTTCAGCTTAACAGTCAAATTCAACGTATCAATCGGCATCCATCTCCCTCCTACCCCTATATTTTACCATACTCTCTCTTATAATTACCTCCCAATCTGAAAAATAAAAATTTCTCAAGATAACTAAAGCTTTAACCCTATTTATTGACTGAAATCATAACCACCCTTCCAAAGGGTGGTTTGAACAAAGGCTATAAGCCTCTACTACCGACCAGCGTCTCAAGGCGCTGGCTTTCATATCATTCAAGCCTCTATTGCCTTTGTCACTTTTGCCACCCCTGAAGGGATACTTGTATTACATGGCTACCCCTTGAATGGGTCGTTATATTCTTTCACACTTAACTTATCAAGGGCAATGTCATGCTTTTCTTGTTCTTGTATATATTTCTTAATCGTTGCCTCATTTAATCCTACTGTACTCACATAATAACCTTCTGCCCAAAAATGTCTGTTTCCAAATTTATATTTTAGATTTGCATGTTTATCAAACATCATAAGTGCACTTTTTCCTTTTAGATATCCCATGAAACTTGATACAGAAATCTTCGGCGGAATGCTCACCAGCATGTGCACATGATCTGGCATGAGATGTCCCTCTATAATTTCTACTCCTTTATACTTACAGAGCGTTCTCAGTATCTCACCTACGCTCTTTCTATATTGATAATAGATTACTTTTCGTCTATACTTTGGAGTGAAGACGATATGGTATTTACACATCCATTTGGTATGTGCAAGGCTATTCGCTTTATTGGCCAATATGCTCACTTTCCTTTCTGTTTTAGAGGCTTGAACACTCTCTATTATAGAACTGAAAGTGAGTTATTTTGTATAACGTTTTATTACCCACCCGCATAGCAGGTGGTTTTCTGTTTCGCCTTCTTCAGGCTCAACTGACTAAAGTCCATAATAAGACCGTCCTGGCAGGACGGCCCATTGTTTTTATTTATAGTGATCATGAAGTGCTTTATTCAGCAGTCCAACACAGCGATCCAATTCGACTTTCATTTGCTTCTTAAAAAGCTTTGCTTCTTCAACGCCGTAATCAGTAAGCTGATAGATGACTATTTCTTGAAAATCGACGCCGGGCTCGCCTTTAATCTTCTTTTCTCTAGTGACAATCCCTTCTTTATATAGCTCATGCAAAGTCTTATAGATTTCTGAATGGGTTGGGTTATAGCCGAACTCTTTCATTTCTTTTCGCAAATCATCGAGCATTTGTGAGCCGTAGCCTTTTTGCTTCGCAATGATATCTAATAAATATAGTTTTAAAAAGGCTCGCTGCTTCAATAAAAAACCTCTGCTTTGCTGTTCGCTCATTTTCCTCATACCTTTCCACAACTATGTCAAAATGACTCGTTTTCTTTATTTTAACTGATAATTCTTCATATTTCTTTATTATCCTTCAAAAAATTATTGCCGATTTCTTTCATTATGATTAGAATACGCCTTGTTAACTTTTTGTTATGATAGCTATTGAGTATTTAGAACATAGTTGTTTTAGAATCATATTAACAGATAACGGCAAATGGATTTCGCTTTTTAGGAAATTGTATCAAAACTGCCAATAAGTTTACATAATATTATTACCGGAAATTCAAAAAGGTTTGCTTTAGAAACTAATCCCTAAAACAAACCTTTTTGATTTTATAGGAAATGATAATAAATGGATCGACGTCCAGCTCCAGCGCCCTGCGCTTTTGTTGTTATTATCGTTTTCGCTGACTGCGGGAAGAAGTGGAATTCCGACTGCCTGAGCGTCCTCTTGAACTTGGCCCGCTTTTTTTAGAACTGTGGAATTGCTTTGATTTTTTAATATTTTCTTCTCTGCGATCCTTTTTGCTTTCTTCCTTTGTCTTGACTGATGTTTTTTTCTTTTGATCGCCGCTTTTCGGCAAATCAACTTGTTCTTTTGGAATTGAGATTTTCAATTCTTTTTCAATTTCCGTAAGTAGTGGCAGATCATTCGATGTAAATAATGTTACAGCTAATCCGTCCATTCCGGCACGGCCGGTACGTCCAATTCGATGAATATAGCTTTCTGCATCTTCAGGAATATCATAGTTATATACATGTGTTACACCTTCAACATCCAGTCCCCTTGCTGCTACATCTGTCGCAACCAGAAGCTGCACTTTCGCTTCGCGGAAATTTTTCATGACGCGTTCCCGCTTAGCTTGCGATAAATCGCCGTGAAGCTCATCGCATAAAAAGCCTTCACTTTTCAAGATGCCGAACAGCTTGCTGACTCTGCGCTTTGTCCGGCAAAAGATAACTGCCATGAACGGCTGTTGTGTCCTGATTAAATGAGTAAGCAATCCTTGCTTGCCGCGATCCGTCGTCTGGACGGCCAATTGCTGAACCTTTTCAGCCGGTCCTTGTTTTCGCTCGATTTGTACGGTATGCGGGTTTTGCATATGCTTTTTCGCTAATATTTTCACATCATCTGACATTGTGGCTGAAAACAGCATCGTCTGACGTTCAGTTGAAGTTTGAGCAATAATACTCTCCACTTCCGGTAAGAAGCCGATATGAAGCATTTGATCCGCTTCATCTAAAACTAAGAATGATACTTCTGATAAATCGATGCTTTCTCTTCGTAAATGATCCAGCAATCTTCCAGGTGTTGCAATCACAATTTGAACATTCTTCTTTAATTTGTTCAGCTGTTTTTCTACATCCTGTCCGCCATAGACTGCTAATACATTGACATCTTCCAAATGAGCAATCAATTTTTGCACTTCATTTGTTATTTGCAATGCCAGTTCCCTTGTCGGCGTGACAATCAGCGCCTGAACATGCTCGCTCTTTGCATCGATTTTTTCGATAATCGGCAAAAGAAATGCGAATGTCTTGCCTGTTCCAGTTTGCGCTTGCGCGATTAAATCTTTGCCTTCAAGCGCAACTGGGATAGCTTGCTCCTGAATCGGCGTTGGTGTTGTAATATTTAAAGCTTCTAAAGCTTGAACCAATTCTCCGGATATTCCGAGAGATAAAAATTGTGACAACTAAATCCCTACTTCCTCTATAACTCATAACTTGTTTTACTTAATGTGATTATTAAGTGTTGCAAGAAAATCAATGATGATTTGAACAGCTTTTGAGATTGACTCATTTTCTTCAAATGATGTCAAATAATTCAGCGTAAAATTTAAATCCCATAGGCCGTCTTGCTGATTGAATAACATAGAATATTTTGGTCCTTCTCCACTCAAATTTTCATCCAGGAAGTTTTTGATTGCTGCTTCCCATTTCTTTTGAAGTTTTAGGCCGGCCATGACGCTGTATGTTCCGAATACATCATCCATTTCAAGTGTTAAACCATCAATTTTAACAGCTTCAAATGCGTCCAATTCTATGTACATATATTCATTTTTATGCTCTTTAAAATAAGAGATTTTATTATTTAAGAAGCTTGCTTCCTCTACTGCTAAAACGTTTTCTGTTTCTTTATCGCATCGTTCCACATACGCTTCTTGGAAATCGATTTTTGTATTGTTTACATTTTCACAATTTTGGTTTGACAATTCCTTTTCCTCCTGCATTACCATTTTATTTCCAGTATAATCGGGCAATGATCGCTCCCTAATACTTGGTCATGTATATCTGCCTTGACAATGTTACCGCTCAGTCTTTCACTGACGATAAAATAATCAATTCTCCAGCCGATATTTCTTTCTCGCACACTGTTCATGTATGACCACCACGTATATTTATCGCTCTTGTCCGGATACATATAGCGGTATGTATCTACAAAGCCGGCACCTAATAATGAAGACATTTTCTCCCGTTCTTCATCGGTAAAACCGGAATTGCCTCGATTTGCCTTCGCATTTTTAAGATCCAATTCAGTATGAGCGACGTTTAAATCTCCGCAAAAAATCACAGGCTTTACAGCATCAAGCTTCACTAAATAGTCTTTTACTTCATCTTCCCATTGCAAACGATAATCAAGGCGCGATAAATCCCGCTTAGCGTTAGGTGTATACATTGTAACCATGAAAAAGTTTTCATATTCCAATGTAATAATCCTTCCTTCATCTTCTTCCTCACGCTCTCCTAATCCGTATGATACAGATAAAGGTTTCTTCTTTGTGAAAATTGCTGTTCCCGAATAGCCCTTTTTCAAAGCATAATTCCAATACTGTTCGTAGCCTTCAAGTTCCAAGTCGATTTGCCCAGCTTGCAGCTTCGTTTCCTGCAAACAGAAAATATCGGCATCCATCTCATGAAAGTAATTTAAAAATCCCTTATTGACACAAGCTCTTATGCCATTCACATTCCAAGAAATTAACTTCATATTTATGTTAGCTCCTGACATTAAAATTCCTATGTACCTTACAATACTATACTATAAACCACCATTTTGTTCTATATAAGAGACATGTAAAAATTGAAGCCGAGAAACAGCGCCCGACATAAGAGCGTCTTCCCGGCTTCAACTAAATTATTTATAGTTGACAAGAGTCTCCTGTACAAAACTCGGTCTTGTTATTAGCTGTCTCATCTTCCTTCGCAATAATCTCAGGTACTGTCTTCTGTTCGCTCCATACTTTTTCCAGCACTTCTAGGAAAACATCAGCACTTTGAGCCCCCGAAACTGCATACTTTTCATTGAAAACAAAAAATGGAACGCCTCTGACTCCGATTTGAGCAGCTGTATTTATATCATAACGAACATCTTCTGCATACAAATCTTCATGTAATACCTTCTTCACTTCGTCTTGGTCCAAACCGATTTCTTCAGCTAATCGGATCAATGTTTCATAATCGCCAAGATGCTTCGATTCTGTGAAATAGGCATATAACAGCCTTTCCATCATTTCTTCCATTTTACCGAGTTTTTTTGCGTAATGACTTAAACGGTGGGCAGCAAGCGTATTAGTCAAAATCATCGTATCAAAATGATAGTCAAGTCCAACTTCTTTTGCTTGAATAACCACTTGAGCTCCCATCGCTTTTGCTTTCTCATATGACATGCCATATTTCTCAGCCAAAGCCGAATGTATATTTTGAGTTTGGTTAATTGGTGCATGCGGGTCAAGCTGATAGCTTCGAAAAATAACTTTCACTTGATCTTTATGTGAAAATTTATTTAAAGCGTCCTCAAAGCGTCTTTTGCCAATGTAACAAAACGGACAAGCAAAGTCCGACCATATTTCTACAATCATTTTTCATACCCCTTATTTGTGATCAGTTAAAATTATTATATTCCCACTTATTAAATGATTGCAAAAATATAGACTTTTAAAATATTAAGCGGTCATGCCTCCGTCCACCGCTAAAACAACTCCTGTGACATAATCAGATGCGGGCGAGGCCAGAAATAAAGCTGCGCCTTTCAAATCATCATCGCTACCGAATCTTTTTAATGGCGTACCTTTTAATATCTTTTCGCCGTTCGATTCTAGCACTCCTTTAGACATTTTTGTCGGGAAATATCCCGGAGCGAGTGCATTAACGTTAATTCCCCGCGGTCCCCATTTGACAGCTAAATCCTTCGTAAATGTGATTACAGCACCTTTACTAGTGCTGTATCCAATCGCATTCAGTTCTTCAGGACTGGATCCTTTTATTCCAGCAACAGAAGCAATATTGATAATTTTTCCTTGTCCTTGCTGAAGCATTACTTTTCCCACTTCCCGACTCATTAGGAATGTCCCGGTTACGTTGACGTTCATCACTTTTTCCCAAGCTTTTATCGGCATTTCTTCAGCAGACGCTCCCCATGAGGCACCGCTGTTATTGACGAGAATATCAATTTTTCCGAACTTTTCGATAGTTTGTTTGATCACTTCCTTTACGCTGTCTTCATTCGTAACATCACATTGTAAGGCGAGCGTTTCGACGCCAAGTTTTGCTATGCTCTCGCTAGCCTCTTGACATGCTTCCAGTGATCTGGAGCAAAGGACAACATGCGCTCCTGCTTCTGCATATCCTGTCGCAATTTGTAGTCCTAACCCTCTTCCGCCTCCGGTCACAATTGCTACTTTCCCTGTTAAATTAAATAGCTCATTTACATGCATAGCTTCCACCTCTTATATTTATTTTTTAAATTCAAGACGCGCAACTGTCCGTTTATGTACCTCATCCGGTCCATCGGCCAGACGCAAAGTTCGTATGTTAGCCCACGAAGCAGCTAAAGACCAATCATTGCTGAGTCCTGCTGCCTCAAATGCCTGAATTGCCCGGTCGATAATTTTCAATGCTACATCCGCACAAAGCAGTTTTCCGAAAGCTGTTCGGTTTTGAATTCGCTTACATAAAAGTCATAACGCTCTCTCTTCCGTTCATACAGTGAAGCAACTTATCGGTTTCCCTCAGTCGAAATTCATAATTCACTCTACTCCTTTGCAAATTAAATTGAATGATGCTTATTGGAGGGATTGTTGTTCAGAGGCTGAAATGGCATGTTGAATAAGTGCGTTGACAGTTATGTTGAATTGTTTAAATCGATGATCATTCGTTTGCCCTTTTTTATAGCGGTAATAAATTTGCTGGCAAATGACAGCCAGCTTGAAATAGGCAAAAGTCATATAAAAATGCATATTCGAAACATCTTTGCCGCTCTTTCTTGCATAAAGCTCAATTGCTTCTATTCTAGTGACAAACCCCTTTTTAATAGTGATTGGCGGTTTTCCGAAAGCCATAACTAGTCCTTCAGGATCATCTGCTTTTACCCAATAGCTCATTGCAACACCTAAATCAGCTAAAGGATCTCCGACAGTTGCCATTTCCCAATCAAATAAACCGATTATTTCACGAAAGTCCGGAGAGAACATCGCATTATTCAACTTATAATCATAATGAATAATCGAAGGCTGCGAGGAAATCGGAATATTGTTAAGAAGCCATTTTTGCAAATCGGCAACGCCTATAATAACATCTGTTTTAGCGCGTTCGTATCTTGTGATCCAACCATTGACCTGCCTTTCCATGAAGCCGGCGGGACGGCTGACAACAGGCATTTTTGTATCGGTATAATCAATTTGATGGAGCTTAACCAATTTTTCAATCATCAATTCGGATATTTGTTTTCCAATTTCAGCTTCATTTTCCGGCTGAACGTATCCCGGAAAATGCGTATCCAGAACAATACCTTTTTTTCTTTCCATTAATAAAAACGGCGCTCCGATAATCGTGGAATCCCCACAATATAAAATCGGCTTCGGAGCAGGCGGGTATATCGGATTCAATTCGCTAATAATGAAATGCTCCCTCTCCATATCATGCGCTTTCGGGGCGACAGGGCCTAATGGAGGCCTTCTTAATACAGCTTCCCATGACCCGATTTTTAAGCAGTAGGTTAAGTTGGAATGGCCTGCTGTGAATTGGGTAATCTCCAGCTGCTCTTCCGGTAATCCTTCTATATTATTGCGTAAATAGTTTACTAGATTGCTGCTGTTTAATTCCTCTCCTTTTCGCACTTTTTGAGTATCACTTCCTATAACGGTCAAACTATCATCTCCTCTCTATATGAATTTAGTAAACTTTTTATTATCATTTACCATTTCCTACATTTTACATTTTTATTCACATATTTTACAAGTTAATTTTATCAACATCACATTCATCGAAGAAAAGTTATGTGTACACATTTATAAAAATTGCCTGAGGACCATGCTTTAATCTTAATTTTTAAAAATTTTCCAAACCTTTTTCTACTAAAAATACTGCCTCACCCGCTGTATAGCACATAATCCATGATAAGCCTGATGAGAATTCTCGATTTGTTTCAGCAATTCTACTGACCGCATCGATTTTGTCGCAATGCGTATAGTCTTTCCATTGACCTTCTCGGCAATTGACCGGCAATTTTCTTCAAATACCAAGTCATCCAGTAATAAAGCCGGCAATTTTTCTCCCTCAATAGCTTGAATTAAAGTATGTATAACAGTCACCGCACTTTCCGCCTGTTTGACACACTATATTCTTTTTCTATTAAGTCCAGCCCTCTTTTTAAAAAGAAAAACCGGCACCGGTCCTTTTTCATCATGAATATGCTACTCAGAATACCTCGATGAAAAAGGAGACATGCGGGAACCGAAAAGCGGAAGCGGTCAGCAAGTAAGGAACAGCGACTAAGGACGCTACGTCCGCATATCTTCGTCGCTGTGACTCTCATCGCGAGAGCCCCACACAAGAAACCTGCCTTTGGTTTCTTGTGGGAGGCAAGAGGAACATCGGCTAAAGGCGTCACGTCCGCATACCTTCGCCGATGTGACCTACATCCTGTGGGCCTCCGAGCATGCCAGGTGTAAGGTTAGACAGCTATCTAGGTTCAAAAATATAATCTTATCCAATAAAAAGAGGCTGGGACAAAACCCTCCTCCGAACTAAAAAAGCCGGTGAAGTTTTACGACAAGTAAAATTTCACCGGCTTTGAACTTTTAAATAATAAAATAAGGACAACTTCTGTTAAAATTGAGTCACCACAACCAAATCCAACAGAAAGAAGTGTCCTTATGTTTAAAGATTATAACATGAATCAATTAGTTTTGCCTT
>NZ_JACXSI010000019.1 GCF_014712675.1 Peribacillus faecalis
CTAGAAACTTACGTTTCCAAGGACGGTCTACCGCCGACTTCTTTTCGTTCACTTTCAGTCGAAGTTTCACCTCTACAAATCGTTGAACGTTTGCCATGGTTCGTTCACCCGGTTAAACTAACTGTTACTTCTGCCTTCACAGCTCGGGACTTTCACCCTATAGATTGCACCCATGCCGGGCGCACTTAATAAAGAAGCCAAGGCAATTGTACCTTGGCTTCTTCGATTATAGTTGTGTAAGGATTACCGGACCGTCTTCCGTAATTGCTAATGTGTGCTCGTATTGAGCAGATAGCTTCCCGTCCGCTGTGCGTGATGTCCAGCCGTTCGCGTCCATTTTTTGATGCCATGTGCCGACATTGACCATCGGCTCAATTGTGATTACCATACCAGCTTTCAGGCGAGCTCCTTTGCCCGGCTGACCGTAGTGTGGAACATATGGGTCTTCGTGCATTGTGCGGCCGATTCCGTGGCCAGTGAAGTCACGTACAACTGAGTAGCCGTTTGCTTCTACAAATGTTTGAATCGCGTGCCCGATATCACCAATGCGGTTACCTGGTACAGCTTGCTCGATACCAAGGAACATCGATTTTTCCGTCACGTCAAGCAAGTGTTGTACCGGCTCAGAAATTTTTCCGACTGGGTGTGTCCATGCAGAGTCTGCTAAGTATCCGTGTAAATTGACAACCATATCAATAGTCGCAATATCCCCTTCTTTTAATGGCTTATCTGTTGGGAAACCGTGGCAAATTTCATCATTGACAGATGCGCAAGTTGCATACGGATACCCGTGATAACCCTTTTGCTCCGGAGTAGCTCCGTTTTCTTTCATCAATTTTTCTACCAAAGCATCAATTTCCATCGTTGTGATGCCGGGTTTAATAATCTTGGCAATCTCCTGATGAATGTTGGCAAGCAAAATGCCCGCTTGGCGCATGCCTTCTATTTCTTTTTTAGATTTTAATGTAATCAATCGTTACACACTCCTTTATAAACCAAAGCCGTCACTATCCTAGTAATAGCTTTATTAAGAAAAAGTTATTCATACTCATCATCCTATTATATTATCACTAAAAGAACAGGAGCGTGTCATTTATGCCCCATTATTATAAAAACCGTCACCGGTACTTTTCTATCATGAATATGCTACTTATATTCGCCTTATTGAAAAAGGAGACCTGCAGGAACCAAAAAGCAGAAGCGGCCTGCAAATAAGGAACAGTGACTAAGAACGCTTAGTCCGCATATCTTCGTCGCTGTGACTATCTTCCTGAGAGTCCCACATACGAAACACGCCCTTGCTTTCTTCGGGGAGACTGCAAATATTGAACATCGGCTATAGGCACCCCGACTTTTAAGAAACGAAAAATATCTACAAAAGAGGCACCCCGAAATTCGAGGTGCCTCTTGTATATAAGATAGGTTGGTTGATAACAATTTAATTATAGATAATCTGCCGGGTTAACAGCATTCGATTTGGATGCATTCCATGGACCTTTATGGATTTCGAAGTGCAAATGCTGACCAAATGATTGGCCCGTATTACCCATAATACCGATTTGCTGGCCTTTGCTCACTGACTTCCCTTCGCTGACATGTCGTGTTTCCATGTGTGCATATACAGTTGTCCAAATTT
This sequence comes from Peribacillus faecalis, assembly GCF_014712675.1. GTDB lineage: Bacteria > Bacillota > Bacilli > Bacillales > DSM-1321 > Bacillus_AD > Bacillus_AD faecalis. The sequence continues at coordinate 1,637 of NZ_JACXSI010000019.1, forward strand.
GTCCGTTAATAGAATGCGTAATGAAGACAACATTTCCGTATGACCCTGAATAGTAAGACCTAGACACGACCCCACTAGCAGCCGCTACAATTGGAACATCTGCAGAGTTAGCAATATCCAGTCCGAAGTGTGTTGTTCCCCAACGTGAGCCGAACCCGGATGAATATCTGCCGACAGCAGGTTTCATAAACATTCCGGAAGAGACAGCAGGTTTAACGTTGCTGACAGACGAACTTGAACTTGAGCTTGAACTGCTGCTTGCTTGCTGTGTGCTTGCCTGCTGTTTGCGCGCTTCTTCTTCAGCTTTCTGACGTGCAGCTTCTTCTTCAGCACGTTTTTGTTCTTGTTCAATAGCTCTAGCGATTGCTGCATCTTGAGCTGCTAAAATAGCATTCTCTTCTTCAAGATCCATTACATGTGAATGTGCTTCTTCTTCCTCATGCTCTAACTGTTCCATTAGCTTTGACTTCTCAGCACGCTGTGAATCCAACTTAGCTTTCATCGTTTCCAGTTCTGCCTTCATCGATTCAAGCTCAGTAAGCTTCAATTCTACTTCTTTTTGCGCAGTCTCTAATGAAGCCTTGTCTTCTTCATGCTGCTCCACTAACGTTTCATCCGCTTGCATGATTGTCGATACTGCACTAACACGGCTGATGAAATCACCAAAGCTTGTTGCTCCTAGCAGTACTTCTATGTAACTGACAGAACCCCCGCTTTGCTGAAATGATACGGCTCTTTCTTTCAAAACTTCTGTACGCTTTTCTATACGTTCCTGCAATACAGTGATTTCTTCCTTCAACGCTTCAATTTCAGCATTAGTTGTAGAGATTTCTTCATTTTTCTCCGTGATTTTAGCGCTTGTGTCCTCGATTGCGAAATCAATGCGGTTAATTTCCGCATTTACCAATTCCTGTTCAGCTTGGAGATCTGCTATTTTTGCTTCAGTTTCATTAATGCTGGATTGCAACCCTGATTTCTTCTGCTGAACTTCTTCCTGTTGTTTCTTAAGCTCGCTAATCGACTCTGCATTTACACCAGAAACAGCCGCTAAACTTCCAAAACCCACTATTAATGTGGAGCTTAGAACAAGCATTTTCTTTTTTAACATGCACATTCACCTTTCTCTTTTCCCATCTCATATCCCGTTTTTTCTCTATAGTCCATTGATTGTTTGTTTGTAAAAAATTAATGATTATTCAGCAAGGCCTGTTAGCCCGCCGAATAATCAATACGTTAAATTTTCAAGAATTTGCGAACTGACATCATACTTCCCCATACACCAATTAACGCACCCATTAATAACAGAATGCCTGATACTTGGTATACAAACGGGTTGAAGCTTAACAACTCAAAGAACTGAATGTTCATCTTTGGTGTCGCATATTCATAGATTTGGTAGTATGTCGTTGCAATTAGAGCAATCGGAATGATTGATCCTAAAATACCAAGCCATAGTCCTTCTAAGAAGAACGGCCAACGAATGAATGAGTTCGTCGCCCCTACCAATCTCATAATCTCAATTTCGCTCTTTCTCGCCATAATTGTAATTTTGATTGTATTAGATATTAAGAACATTGCTGTGAATAATAAACCAATAATCAGCACAAGTCCGATGTTTCGGGAGATATCCACAATCTTGAATAATTTTTCTACATAACCTTGTCCATACTTAACCGACTCAACAAAATCAAGTTTTTCTGCTTTTTCAGCAACTTTCACAACGTCTTCTGGTGTTTTCGTTTTCACAATATACACATCACGAAGAGGGTTGTCCTGTTCAAACAGCGTAAACGCATTCCCTAATGACTCATTTATGATTACTAGCTCTTCTTCTTTAGAAGAAAATGTTACTTCATTTACTTCCGGAATTGCCTTCAGTTCTTCTTCAACTGCTAATCTATTTTCTTCTGTCGCTGTCACATCCAGATGCACACGAACCTCAACATCATCTTCAATGTTTGATGCAACGTTGTTCATATTCATTAATAGAATAAAGAAAACACCAACTAGTAAAAGAGTAACAGTTACGGCACTGACAGATGCGAATGTCATCCATCCGTTTCGTCCTAAACTCTTAAAGCTCTCTCTAAAGTGACGAAGAATACTATTAATACTCATAGCCGTATTCACCTCGTTGCTCATCTCTTATAATCGTTCCATTCTCAATGGCGATTACCCGATGCCTTAAATTATCCACAATTTCCTTGTTATGGGTTGCCATAACAATCGTAGCACCTCTTTTATTAATTTCCTCAAAAATGTTCATAATGTCCCATGAGGTTTCCGGATCAAGATTTCCTGTCGGCTCATCAGCAATAACAACCTTCGGATTATTCACGATTGAACGCGCAATTGACACCCTTTGCTGCTCCCCTCCGGAAAGTTCATCCGGCATCATTCGTGCCTTATGCTTTAAACCAACCAATTCTAGAATATCCATTACACGTTTTTTAATCTCTTTCGGCTCAACTTCTATTACCTCAAGGGCGAAAGCAACATTCTCGTAAACAGTCAATTTAGGAAGTAGTTTAAAGTCTTGGAAAACCACTCCAATATTTCTTCTGAAAACAGGAACTTTAGAGTTGCGAAGATTGGCCAAGTTAATACCATTTATAGTGATTGTACCCTTTGTCGGCTTTTCTTCACGGTACATCATTTTAATAAAAGTAGATTTACCGGCACCGCTTGGTCCGACGACATAAACAAACTCGCCTTTATTTATTTTTACATTGATCCCGTTAACGGCAACGACACCGTTTGGATATGTTTTATAAACATCAATCATTTCGATCATCTTTATATAACCACCTATTTTTCTAGTTTTGTCACCCTGTTTCGACAAAGCTCATTTCTAAGATGCTACATGAATGTACATAATTCTACTAGATTCCACAAATCCTATTATAACATTATATAATTTCATTTATGATTTAAAAATATTACATTTTCATTTCAAGGATACTGAAAATCACCTAAAAATAGTATGGAATTTAGTAATATCACCCTTCTCTTGCTTAAATATTGAAAAAATGTAGGTATTTGTAAATCTCACTATAGAATTTGTTTCAATGTTTTTTATATCTTTTCACAAAATAAAATAAGGCCGACTCTCGTAAAAAAGAGCCGACCTTATATTTAATCATATTATTTCTTATCTGCCAACCAGGCAGCTACTGCCGTTGCATCTTCGCCATCAAGCGCTTTTGCTGGCATCATCCCTTTGCCTGACAAGATTACTTCTTCAATCTCTTCTTGAGACATGGATGACCCGATTGCATCAAGCGCTGGACCTACTCCACCTTCAAGATTTTGTCCATGACATGACGAACATTTATTTTCATAAAGCTTTGCCTCATTACCTGCATCAGCTGTTGTTGTTTCTGAGTTAGAACTGCTATTGTTTGCAGGCGTTTCCTCCGCCTCATCACTGCCGCAAGCAGCAAGCGCAAGTGTCGCCCCCATCAATAACGCTAATAGCATTTTTTTCACAACAATCCCCCCTGAGTAAAATATAGAAATTTACCTATATTATACCATACGGAGAACTATTTTAAGCCATCTTAAACCCCTCGCCTAGTACCTCTGAAGCATCTGTCACGACAACAAAAGCTTGTGGGTCAACATCTTGAACCACTTGTTTCAACTTTGTGAATTGTGTCTGATCAACCACACACATCAAAACAGCTTTGTGCTTATCTGTGTAACCACCTTTTCCGTGGATTTCCGTCACACCGCGGTTAACTCTTTTGAAGATGGCTGCACGGATTTCATCTTCTTTATTCGTAATAATGAGCGCCATTTTCGAGCTGTTCATTCCGACTTGGACAATATCGATTGTTTTGCTCGTTACATAAAGAGAAATCAGCGCATACAAACCTTGTTCGATATCAAAAACAACGCAGGCCGCAATAACGATGAGACCATCAATCATTGCAACACATTTCCCTAAGCTGATATGTGTGTACTTGTGGATGATTTGCGCCGCTAAGTCTGTTCCGCCTGTCGAAGCCTTCCCTCTGAATACAATCCCAAGACCAAGACCGACACCGATCCCACCGCAAATCGCGCTAAGCAGTGCATCATGCGACCAAGGCGACCAATCATTCGTTAAAAATACGACGAACGGAAAAAAGATTGTCCCGACAAGGGTTTTCAATCCGAACTGTTTGCCGAGTAAAACTACACCCGCTATAAATAACGGAATATTAAACGCCCATTGCACAAATGCCGGCTCAAAGCCTAACTTAGCATACACAATCGTACTGATTCCGCTTACGCCCCCCGGCGCAATTTCATTCGGCAGCAAAAACACGTTAAAGGCAATCGCGACAATTGCCGATCCAACTAAAACATGGGCATATTCCATTATTTTGCTCATGTAAGCTGAAGAAGACATCAAATTATTATATTTTCTTCTCATTGTGACCCCCATCATTATATAAATATAAAAAATTTCGTTTCAGTTATACTGGAACGGAAGCCAAAATATGCTAACCGCTCTTCACCAAAACTGAGTATATCACCAGGGCGGATACTATGTAAATAACAGCTAAATAACGTAGTAACGCACTAAAATGCCAACATGTCCTCATTCGTTCCGTCCAATACATATAGATTCCGGAGAAAATTATAGGATTATACCTTTTTAATTTTGATTCCAGCTGTGGGTGGATGGGTTTATCCGATTTATAGGGATATTCAAAGTTGAGTTTCGAGGTAATATGTTTAGAATCGGGTATTTTTTCGGGGATGAATGCCAATTTAACAGGGGCGCAGAAGACTTTCCATGATGTCTCGTGCTTTATTCTTCCACATTTCAAATTAATCGTCTGCTTTTACCGTTAATTAAGCTGTTTCGGTGCGGGCACGGAAGTTTTACAGATTGCTTTCGTGCTCAATCAGTCCGCTTTTAAAAATAATCAGTCCAGATTTCACAATTAATCGAGCGAACACGCAAAAGAACCGCGAAATGAATTCGCGGCTTAAATGTTATTCTGCTAATTTCGAACGTAAGTATGCATCGATGAAGCTATTCAGATCGCCGTCCATTACAGCTTGAACGTTACCTGTTTCAGCACCGGTGCGGTGGTCTTTAACCATTGAATACGGGTGGAATACGTAAGAGCGGATTTGGCTGCCCCACGCAATATCTGATTTCTCACCGCGGATTTCATCTAGCTTCGCTTGTTGTTCCTCGATTTGCAGTTGGTATAGTTTTGATTTCAGCATGTTCATTGCGCGTTCACGGTTTTTGATCTGTGAACGTTCAGTTTGACATTGCACGACAACGCCTGTCGGAATGTGCGTGATACGAACAGCTGAGTCAGTTGTATTGATGTGCTGACCGCCGGCTCCTGTTGCGCGATACGTATCGACTTTTAAATCTTCCGTGCGGATGTCGATTTGGATGTCATCATTAAATTCCGGCATAACGTCGCATGAAACGAAAGAAGTATGACGGCGTCCTGATGAATCGAACGGTGAAATACGAACAAGACGGTGTACACCTTTTTCTGCTTTCAAATAGCCGTAAGCATTGTGGCCTTTAATAAGAAGCGTTACGCTCTTAATGCCAGCCTCGTCACCTGCAAGATAGTCAAGCGTTTCCACTTTAAACCCTTGTTTTTCAGCCCAACGAGTGTACATACGAAGCAGCATTGATCCCCAGTCTTGAGACTCAGTACCGCCAGCACCCGGATGCAATTCCAGGATCGCATTGTTTTTATCGTATGGCTCACTAAGGAGTGCTTGTAGCTCATATTCGTTCATTTGATTCACTAGCTCTGTTAATTCGGAAACTAGTTCTTCTTGCAGATCCGCATCATTTTCTTCCTTTAAAAGCTCAAATGTCAGCTCCAGGTTCTCGTGCGTATCATTCATGCTGTGGAACTGATCAACAAGTTCCTTTAATCCGTTTGCTTCATTAATAATGCCTTGCGCTTTTTGCTGATCATTCCAGAAATCCGGTTCTGTCATAATATTTTCAAGCTCGGCAATACGGGCTTCCTTCTCTTCTAAGTCAAAGAGACCCCCTAAAGTCCGCTAACTTCTTAGCTGTTTTTTCGAGCTCTGATCTGATTTCTGCTAATTCCATGCTCATTCACCTCTAAAATTAATTTATACATAGGAAAAGAGGCGGCTATACACTATGCCACTCCTCTTTTCTTATTTCAGACGGACCGTTATTATGCACGTCCGTGACATTGTTTATATTTTTTGCCACTTCCGCATGGGCAAGGATCGTTACGACCGACTTCCGCTTTTTTGCGTGCCGGTTGCTTCTTCACCTTTTCGCCGTCGCCTTCTTTCGGATGGACAGCTTGGCCTTTGACAACCTCTTGTCTTTGCAGGTTGTTGCGGATTTCAGCTTTCATTATATATTTCGCTACTTCATCTTCGATTGACGCAATCATATCTTCGAACATCGCGAAACCTTCTTGCTGGTATTCACGAAGCGGATCGATTTGACCGTACGCGCGCAGGTGGATACCTTGACGAAGCTGTTCCATCGTATCGATGTGTTCCATCCACTTGCTGTCTACAGCACGAAGTACGATAACTTTTTCAAATTCACGCATTTGTTCCGGAGAAAGTTGTTCTTCCTTCGCATCATACGCTTCTTTTACTTTTGCTAAGATTAATTCTTCAATTTCAGCCGGTTCTTTGCCTTGCAGTTCTTCGACTGTAATCGCGCCTTCTTTCAGCAAGTTGCCTTGTACGTAATCAACGATACCTTTTAAGTTCCAGTTGCTTTGCTCTTCTTCCGCTGTGAAAGCTGCAACATGGCGTCCAACAGATGTCGAAATCATTTGCTCGATGATTTCACGCAAGTTCTCGCTGTCAAGAACGTCAAAGCGCTGTTTATAGATGATTTCACGTTGCTGACGTAATACATCATCATATTGAAGCAATTGCTTACGAGAGTCAAAGTTATTACCCTCTACGCGTTTTTGAGCAGACTCTACAGCTTTCGTCACCATTCGGCTTTGAATTGGCTGAGAATCGTCCATACCAAGCTTCGACATCATATTTCTCATATTGTCTGAACCAAAACGACGCATTAATTCGTCTTCCATCGACAAGTAGAATTGTGTCACACCAGGGTCCCCTTGACGACCGGAACGACCGCGGAGCTGATTGTCGATACGGCGTGATTCATGTCGCTCTGTACCGATAACTGCCAGACCGCCAAGTTCTTTCACGCCTTCGCCAAGCTTAATGTCCGTACCACGGCCGGCCATGTTTGTTGCGATTGTTACGGCACCAGCTTTACCGGCATCTAGAATAATTTCCGCCTCACGACCATGATTTTTCGCATTCAATACATTATGCGGAATTCTATTTTTCGTTAATAAGTTTGAAATTAATTCAGACGTCTCGATTGCTACTGTACCGACCAATACCGGCTGTCCTTTCGCATGACGCTCTTTAATATCTTCTACTACCGCGTTGAATTTACCGTTCATAGTCGCATAAATCAAATCAGCGCGGTCATCACGGACAACGTCACGATTTGTAGGGATTGCGACAACATTCATGTTGTAAATATTGCGGAACTCTTCTTCTTCTGTTTTCGCCGTACCAGTCATACCTGAAAGCTTCTCATACATACGGAAGTAGTTTTGGAACGTAATAGTTGCCAATGTCATACTTTCGTTTTGAATGTTCAAACCTTCTTTCGCTTCGATTGCCTGATGCAGACCATCACTGTAACGGCGACCTTTCATTAGACGACCAGTGAATTGGTCAACGATAACGATTTCGCCGTCTTGAACAACGTAGTCTACGTCGTTGTGCATACTCACATGCGCTTTCAACGCTTGGCTAATATGATGGTTCAATGTTACATGCGAAATATCGAACAAGTTATCAATACGGAACGCGCGCTCAGCTTTCGTAATGCCATCCTCTGTCAGCTGCACGCCCTTTGTTTTTTCATCATATGTGTAATCCTTCTCAGCAGTCAGCGTGCGAACAAAAGCATTCGCCTGCATATACAATTGCGTCGATTTTTGCGCACTGCCGGAAATGATCAACGGTGTACGTGCTTCATCGATTAAGATTGAGTCGACCTCATCAATTACAGCATAATGCAACGGACGCTGCACCATCTGCTCTTTGTAAAGCACCATGTTGTCACGCAAATAGTCGAAGCCAAATTCATTATTCGTACCGTACGTAATATCCGCACGGTATGCTTCTTGTTTTTCTTCACGAGTCAGACCGGCTACGTTTAAGCCGACAGTCAGACCAAGGAATTCATACAGCTTGCCCATTTCTGTCGCGTCACGAGATGCCAAGTATTCATTGACTGTAACAACGTGCACGCCTTTTCCAGTGATGGCATTCAAGTAAACAGGCATTGTGGAAGTCAATGTTTTACCTTCCCCTGTTTTCATCTCGGCGATATTGCCGTCATGAAGCGTCGCGCCCCCCATTAACTGAACGGCGAACGGATACATGCCAAGTACACGTCTTGACGCTTCGCGGACAACCGCGAACGCTTCAACCAACATGTCATCCAGCGATTCACCTTTTTGGTAACGCACTTTAAATTCTTCTGTCTTCGCCTGAAGCGCATCATCAGAAAGATGCTCCATTTGCTCAGACAATGCTTCTATATGCTCGGCTGTCTTATGCAGACGTTTAACCTCACGTTTATTCGGATCAAATACTTTATTTAAAATCGATAACATTTCACAAACGCTCCTCTGTTTTGTGATGACTATATAAAGGGAAACTGTGTTTTACCCATTTACTACTTATTATATATTAAAAAATTTATCCATTTTTTATATTACCATTTCTGCAACCTTGGTACAACTAGCTGAATTAAGTACATCGGAACTGGAACCTATCCAAAAAGTCATTTCTGTTTTTTGGGATGGTTTGCCTATAGCTTGTTTCTGAATAAATAGGATTACTGATTTTCATCTTTTTATTTTCCTTATCTGGTTAGGATATGGCTTTACAGCGATAAGATTTTGGTGGTTGGTTCACAAAGAAACGTATTTGTTTAATAGTGAGATGGTTGTTGGAGAATTCAACATAAATAATAGGCTGCCAAACAAACTTTTGTTTGTCCGGCAGCCTTGTTTTAAGTCGTTATATTAAGCGTTTGGCTCGATTAGGCCATAACGACCGTCTTTACGTTTATATACTACATTTGGCAAGTTTGTTTCAGCGTTTGTGTAAACGAAGAAATTGTGACCAAGCATGTTCATTTGAAGGATTGCTTCTTCGCTGTCCATTGGCTTTAAGTCAAAGCGTTTTGTACGAACAAGCTCTAAATCTTCTGTTTCTTCAGTATCCGCAACAACTTCTGTATCCACGAATTGGATCAAATCTGCATTATTGCCGTTTGCACGGTGTTTGCGGTTCACGCGAGTTTTATACTTACGAATTTGTCTTTCAAGTTTATCAGCAATCACATCAACCGCTGCATACATATCTGGATTTTTCTCTTCCGCGCGCAATACTAAGTTAGGCATTGGAATTGTTATTTCAACCTTAGCTGTGCGGTCGTTGTAAACTTTAAGATTCACATAAACCGTAGCATTTGGTGTATTGCTAAAATATTTTTCTACTCTTCCAACTTTTTTCTCCACATAATCGCGTAGAGCTGGAGTTACCTCAATGTTTTCACCACGAATGTTATAATCCATAAGTGAGTCCTCCTTCAATAAATCAAATAGATGAAACTTGAGAATTATATAGAAAAGAAATCTTTCTATACTCTATAAATTCTATGATACCCTTTTCAAATCCTTCTTCAATCCTTTAAAAGAATTGTCAAAATATTGAACAATATAGTTCAATGAGTTTTCACGGAATCCACTTCGGTACCAGCTCTTATCCATTCGATACACCTTCTTGTATCTCGATTAACTAGCTTCTGCAAAGCCTTCTGTCCCCGTTTAAAAACCTTCTTTTATTATGTATAGGTATATGTTAGGGTATTTATTCTTTACCCTTTTATGAAAAAGATAAAACCGTGACTACGTATTGAAATTTCAGATTCCTTTTTTCCGAGTCCCACAACCTTAATTTTTCATTACTCTTGTGTTTTTCCCTAAACCGACCATTATAAATAACAGACACTTTTACTTAATGCATAAAAAAGCAGTACTATAAAAGTTCAAAAAATCCTTCAAAGGAAAATTTTCACTTCAACAGTACTGCATCAAATAATATTAAATTATTTTTTTTTATCATAAAAATAGCCATAAGCAGAGGGACCATTATATCCCGTATAGTTATCGATATATTTTTCCCTCTTATTCAAACTTTTTATCTTTTCAGTAATTTGGTTCTTAATGCCATTTATCTGTTTTTCAACTTTTTTATTAAGCTCTATAATTTCGGTCCCTAAAAGCCGTTCACTTTCAGAAAATGGCGGATTTAAAGTGGAGAGAAGCTCTTCCCTCTCGCTTAATAGTATTACTAACTCATTATACTGTTCGTCAGAATAATCAACACTAATTTTCGACTTCTCAAAAAGTTCCTTTGTGATGTAATAACATTTTTCAAGACTTTCTCTCATCAAACAAGTCCACCGTGATGTTGTTGCTGTCTATTTAATTGAATGGCTTGCTTCCATGTATCTCGAAATTCTATGACTATTTGTTCTGCCTCTTCTAACTTTTTAATATCATTCTTAATATTTGCGTCTAGCAGTGACTGATAAATAAATTCATATAGTGCCATCATATTTTTTGATACTTCATATTCCATATCCAACGTTACCATCAATTCACGAATAATATTTTGCGCTTTTTGAATGTTAGTGTTGCGTTCTGCAACACTGTTCACCCGAATAGCTTGCTTCGCTTTATTGATAAATTTCAAACAACCGTTGTATAACATGATTGTCAACTCACCGGCTGATGCAGTTGTTACAGAATTTTGTTCGTACGTTTTATATGGATTATTAGTGGCGATCATTTATTGCACTCCTTACTTGAATAAAAGATATTATCAGCTAAAATATGAAGACAACGTAGAAGATTGTGAATTCATATTTGATATTAACTTTTCCATTTGAGTGAACTTACTCCAATATTTCGATTCGATTTGTTTCAATCGATCTTCCCATCTAGTCTTGGACTTATTCAAACTCTCTAATTCTTTACCGATTGAGAACTGTTGATTAGTCGTATTCTCATTTCCGGCTTTTGACTTAATAGCGCCCATCCCAGTTTTAAGCGTAGCCGAAAGCTTGGACATAAGTCCATTCTCACCCCGGAACAATTGCTCAACAGATTGAGAGTCTGCATTAATCGCCGCTCTTAATTTCTCCTCGTCAATCACTAACTTACCGCCATCTTTATAATTTGGAGAAGTTGTAATACCAATTTTAGCAAGATGATTAAAGTCGGCAGAAATTTTATCATTATTGACTTGGCTATAAAAATCCAAACGCATATTAGATAATATATTACTTAATGTTTGGTCATTTCTTAACAAACCTGTTTTAGCAATACTTTCCCACTTTTCAATCTCTTTTTCGGATAAAGCTTCTCGTTCTTCATCTGTCAGAGGTCCATAGTTACGATTTCGCTCTTCTTTCAATTTATCTTGGATAGTACTAATAAGTTCGTTATATTTATTAACGAAAGATACGATATTATCAACAACGGAATCTGTATCCGTTTTTACTGTTGTTGTAACAAAGCCTGTAAATTCACTATTCAGTGTGTACGTAACACCGTTTTCAGTAAATGTATTTGATGTACGTTCCGTTTCAATACCATTTATCGTCAAGGTCGCATTTTTTCCATCTGTCTTCGTAGCTCCTGTACCGAGACCGAACGTATCCGCCAGTTCTCCGCTTACATTAATGGTACCTGCACCAGTTTCTTTATTTGTGATGGAGAACTTCCCTTTCACATAATCATAATACATATTAACACCAGCATTAGACGCATTCACTTTACCAATAATAGATTTAATAGTATCGCCCGCTTCAACCGTAAATGTCTCAGCACCAATCGTTAACTGTTTACCAACTAAATTATCTAATGAAGTATCACTAGTTTGCCCTGTATAACCAGTTGCCGCACCAACAATTGAAGCGCTCGTCGCCAACGTTACATTTGAAATGGTAGTTTGCCCTACATTAGCATTATTAGCTGCAGTAGCCGTCACCTTACTTGAATCTGTTGAAGCTACAGAGTAAGAACGATATTTATTTGTGTATTGCATTGATGATACTTCATTCGAAAAATTAAGCAAAGCGGTATTCATTGCCCGGTAATCATCACGTTGCCACTCTAACGTCTGAAGTTTCTTCTCGACCTTATTTAAAGGTGCTCGTTCAGCCTTCATTAAACCATCTACTATCGAATCAATATCCATACCACTGGAAAGCCCGCTAATTCTCATAGCCATATTAATCAGCTCCTTAAACTTTTTGATCCACTACTAAACCAATATTCTTTTGAATTGCTGCATACAAATCTAACAACTTCTTAGCGGGTATTTCTTTCAAAACCTCTTGTGTATCACGATCAACAATCGACATGAAATATTCCTGCAACCCTTCATGATACTCAAACTTCAATTGTGTAACATGGTTTTTTCTAACCTCGTGTAACTCTTTAATCATCTCTTCAAGCAGTTGATTTTTCGTCGGATTATCATTTTGAACTACTTCTTCACTTACTTCTTTCTTTTCTAGCGTCTGATATGTCTCTTGTTGGAAGAATGGTTGTCCACCATTAATAATAATTGACATAATAACAAGCACCTCCCGAAATCTTTTATATTAACAATATCGGAAGAAAAAGGATAATATTAAAATATTATGAACATTTATCTACATAATTGTATAATTAGATCTCTTCTTTTTTGGAGGATAAGTAACTACTATATTCTCTTTATCGGCCAATCAAAAGAATACTTTAAGCACTCCCTGCCTTTAAGACAGTAAAATAAAACAAAACATGTTAAACCAACCCCCTAAGCAAAAATACTCAATAAATAGTTCAAATCTCCCAAAGTAAACAGACTGTTGGTATAAACAAAACAAGCATTAATCCGATATTAATTAATGAAATAGTAATTTAAAATTACTATTTTTAACAAATAAATATTGGGAGAGGGCTGGAATTAATGAAGAGCAAGAATTTCAAATGGTTAAATATTTTTGCAGTGTTGTTTCTTTTCATTAGTACTATTTTACCTTACTCTGTCAGCGCCACAACGATTCAAGGCTCCGATTTAGTAAGTGTAAGCAAATCAGTAAGCATAGATTCGCTTGTTAGAGGCGGACAAGAAGTTGCTGATGTCACTTTATCAGTGAAGGGAACACCTCAAGAAACTACATTCGTTCAACCGAATGATGTTATTTTGATTATCGACAAATCCGGAAGCATGCAAACTGATAACAGACTTGCAGCAGCCAAAGATGCGACGAAAGAGTTTTTAGATTTAATCGATACAACGAAACACCGTGTTGGTATCGTTGATTACAGTGGCTCGGTATCATCTTTTCCGCTAACTACTGATATTGATGCTGCAAAAGCCTATGTAGACAATATCGAGCTAGGAGGAGGAACCAATACTGGGGATGCCATAAGACAAGCTACCGCTATGTTGGCTAATCCCGATTCAGGTGTGCAACCAACAATTGTTATTCTTACAGATGGGGAAGCACAAAGTACAACGGATGCTCTAGCAAGTTCAAAAGCAGCTAAAGATGCAGGAGTAATTTTTTACTCAATCGCTCTATTAGCAGCTAACGAGAATCCCGATTTAAGTGCTCCGAATCAGCTGTTGAAAAATATGTCTACATCTGCTGATCACCACCACTTTGTGTTGGGGTCTATCGGACTGCCTGAAGTGTATAGACAGATTGTAGAAGAAATTGGTTTAGCAAGCGCCTACAATGTTGTTGTAACAGATACGGTTTCACCAGAGTTTGAAATCGTTCCTGGCTCTTATGACAATAACATTCCTAAACCAACAGTAAACGGTAATACACTTGAATGGAATATTACGGAATTAAAAGCAAACGAACTTACATTTACTTATCAAGTTCGTCTAAAAGATACGGCAACTGCAGGGAAAATTCCTTTAGCTACAACTTCAACGACATTTGAGGATCATGAAGGAAACAGTTATTCAGTAGATGCAACAAATCCTACTATAGAAATTACTAATCCTGCACCAATCATTAACGAAATTGATGCAAATAAAGGTTTAACTGCCGGTGGAGAAACCATTTCTATTAAAGGTCAAAACTTCTTAGATGGAGCTAAGGTATACTTTGGAAGTAAATTAGCAACCGTTTCATCTATTAGTTCTGGTGAGATTATCGTAAAATCTCCAAGTGGTATACAAGGCACAACGGTTGAAGTTAAAGTGGTCAATACAGATGGGCAATTTGCCGTAGGACAATATAGTTACTATGATGTACCTACAATTATTTCCGTATCTCCAGCAGAGGGAGAAATGCCTGGCGGAAACAAAATTACTGTAGCTGGAACAAAGTTTCTTACAGGAGCAAAAGTTTACATCAATGATGTAGAAGCACCAACCACTTTTGTCTTAGCAAGCAAATTATATGCAATAGTGCCTTCTTCTGAAATAAGCGGAACAGTTTCTGTAAAAGTTATTAACCCTGATGGTTCAGAAGCATCACTTGAAAGTGGTTACACATATCTAGAACCAGCTCCTCCCTCCACTATTGAGCTACACAAATTATCAATAACAAGCGGTTCATTAAAAGGCGGAGATAAAGTTACTTTGTACGGTCAAGAATTTGATGAAAATGTAAAAGTTTATTTTGGCGAAATAGAAGCTACTGTAGATTATTATACAAGCTCTAGTAGTATTCGTGTCATCGTTCCTGCTGGAGTAAATCCTAGTTTGGTTACAGTAAAAGCAGTCAACCCTGATGGATTATTCTCTGAGTTAGTGAATAGCTACGAATACCTAGCCCCACCTACCCCTCAATTAGACAGTTTATCTGCTACTAGTGGAAAATTAGCTGGGGGAGAAAAAGTTATTGTGTACGGCGCAAACCTTGATACTGATGTAAAAGTTTATTTTGGCGACCAAGAAGCTGCTATAGACTATTATTATAGTTCTAGTAGAGTTCGCGTCATTGCTCCTGCAGGTACATCAACTGGTTTTGTTAATGTAAAAGTCGTTAATCCTACTTATGGTACGGAGGCTGTGCTAACTAGTGCTTATGAATATTTACCTCCAGACCCAGTTGAATTAAATAGTTTATCTGCAGCTAGCGGCGAACCAAAGGGTGGAAACAAGATTACTTTATACGGCAAAAATTTTGATACTGATGTAAAAGTATACTTCGGTGACCAAGAAGCAATTGTAGATTATTATACAAGCTCTAGCAGCATCCGTGTAATAGTTCCTGAAAATGCATCAACCGGTTTTGTTTCAGTGAAGGTTGTTAATCCTGACGGTTCTTCTGCTGAGTTAATCGATGGTTATGAATATGCAATAGTACTTGGCCCAACTCCAGTAATTACGAGTTTATCAAAAACAAGTGTATTAGTAGGTGAGTCAACAAGCATTACAATTTACGGACAAAATTTTGATCAAAAAGGACTTGCATACGTTGATGGTGAGCAAGTTAGTTACTCATGGGTAACTTCAACTAGAGTACGTATATCTGTGCCGGTTAGCATTCAAGCAAAAACAGTTGATATAGAAATAGTTAATCCTGATGGTCAGTCCGCTATTTTACCAAATGGATTCTCATACGAAGAACCAGTTCTTAATCCTGCGCCTATAATCTCATCGCTTTCTAGTAATATGGGAGAACTTGCGGGTGGTGAAACAATAACAATTAGCGGTCAAAACTTTGATAGTACTACCAAAGTGTATTTTGCTAGTAAATTAGCAACTGTCATTTCAGTGACTGATACAGCAATACAAGTGAAAGTTCCATCTGCAACAACTAGTACAACTGTTCCAGTTAAAGTTGTCAATTCTGATTCGCAGCAGTATGTATTAGATAACGGTTACACATATTTACCAAAACCTATTACTATCACCAGCTTGTCAACTACATCTGGTTCAATTAATGGGGGCACTTCCGTTACAATTTACGGGACAAACTTTACAAATAAAACAATGACAATATCAGTAGCTGGGGAAGAAGTATCTTATACGTACATTTCTGCTACTCGTATTCGTATTAATACACCTTCCACCTTAGCAGCAGGTACTGTAAAAATTACAATTACTGATATAGCTGGAAGAGAAGTATCTACCGATTATACTTATTACTGATTCAACAAAATATCAGAACAAAGAACTCTAAACAATTCTAAAAAGGACGATATCGCCCATAAAGTTAGACGAATAAAACATCTTGTAGTTACTAACAGGAAGTTTGTATTATATAGTTCAGCCAGCATTTCTGGTTGAACTATATTTATTTAGCTTAATTTATCAATCCAAGGTAGAACGTATATGGGTGCGGGACATTAATCCCGTCAGCCAAACCGTGTATCCTCTACTAAGAGAAATAGGTTTGGGGCTGGTTGCGACTTTGATTTCTTTTCATGAGAAGTTATAAGACTATTTGGGAGTAAAGGAGGTTACTGATGAATATACGAAGAGAGAAATGTGTATTCTTTGCTACAAAGAGAAACTTGAGCCTCATATAAGAAGATGAACTTACTTTTTGAATCTTTGCAGTCTATCTATTAAACAAGAGATAATCAAGAAAATGACATCTTTCGGAATTGGAGAGCTAAATTCCCCTACGAAATTAATGCCTTCGCTGGAATTGATTCAGTTTAGACTTTTTAACTGTATAAAGAAAAAACCTGCATAAGTTATCTCAAAGGTTGTATAGTATGCCTAAAATCCTTGTGACATATAAAATTTACTGTAAAGGAGAAAGATGTCGAAAATCTCCTACTCATTTAGATATCCAGAAATATTTAGAGCCGTTTTTATTAATAAAAGAAAAAGCCATCCAATCATGCTTATGATATATTTCCGAACCCCACAGATACAGCTATTTTTCAGGTTCTTTAGGCTGATTTTCAATTCATCAGGGTTTTCTATCCGAAGGAAACTCAAAGTTTAGAAATGAAATAGTCTTCGCATTAATGACAGTAATTTCACATAAACTCATGCCCCACAGTTAAAAATAAATATAAAAAAAGTGAAATCGGAATAACCAATTTCACTTTTTTCATTATTAAAGCTAGTTTTATTCCTATTCTATTATTAACCAATCAATTAACGAAGTAATTGAAGTACGCCTTGCGGTGTTTGGTTAGCTTGAGCAAGCATAGCTTGAGCAGCTTGAGAAAGAATAGATTGTTTAGTTTGTTCTGAGATTTCTTTAGCCATATCAACATCGCGAATGCGTGATTCAGCTGCTGTTAAGTTTTCAGATGTAGTACCAAGATTGTTAATAGTATGTTCTAGACGGTTTTGAACAGCACCTAGATCTGAACGTTGCTGAGATACCGCTAAGATAGCATCATCAATTGAATCAATTCCAGCTTGAGCATCATTTTCTACGTCAACAGCACCGACACCAATAGCAGCAGCTTGCATATCAACAAGATTAATTGTAATCAATTGATTTGAATTAGCACCAACTTGTAAATCAACTGTTGCAATGGCTCCATCTAATATATTTTTCGTATTAAATTGTGTTGTCGTTGCAATTCGATCAATCTCTCCAGAAAGAGCATCGATTTCACTTTGAATGAATGCAACATCATCATCATTGTTTGTTTGATTTGCTGCTTGAACAGAAAGTTCACGCATACGTTGTAGAATTGAATGAGTTTCATTCAATGCACCTTCAGCAGTTTGTATTAAAGAAATACCATCTTGTGCATTTCGAGAAGCTTGATCTAAACCGCGAACTTGCGCACGCATTTTCTCTGAAATTGCTAATCCTGCAGCATCATCGCCAGCACGGTTGATACGAAGACCTGAAGATAGTTTTTCCATAGACTTTGATTGTGCGTTGTTAGCACCTGTTAATGAACGTTGTGTGTTAAGAGCTGCGATATTGTGATTGATTCTCATTTGTAGTTTCCTCCTTGAATTAAATGCCCACGTCCTTGTGAGCTGAAATTTTTATAAGAGTAATGGCGACTATGCGCCTCTCCCCTTACACTATATATATCGGTGGGAATAGGATGAACTTTAGTACTTTTCTATTATTTTTATTTAAAAAAATCAGGAAGTTTATTTATATTTTGGGTTGCGCGTTTATTCTCCTCTTGAATAGAGGCATAAACTTCCTTCCGGTAAATATCTACTGATTTAGGAGCTTCTATCCCGATCTTCACTTGATCACCTTTCATTTCTAGCACGGTAATTTCTACATTTTCTCCTATTTTGATAGTTTCTCCTACTCTTCTCGTCAATACGAGCATAGGATCACCTCATTTCTGCTTAGTTATAATGTTATGCCTTGTCCGATATGGAGAATTATTAAGAATGACCTGCTTCCCTTTATAATTTCTTTTGTTTAAAATAATTGGTGCCTGTAAATTCACTGTTGAGTTTTCCAACGAATCTCTCAATGTTACGATGACCAACACCACTACATCTTCTTCATTAATTAATTCTAATACAGCTAAACTATTCTCATCTAATGTGAAGTCATAATCCTGATAAAACTCAAACGGATTAGTCACGATAAAGGCTACTTCCTCTTTTTCCTTCGATTGCAATATGAAGAATGATTCCTGATTAAAAATTGGGTGAAGAACAAATTCCTTCTCTTCAGGGAATCCCGGTATCCCATTAGGAAAGCTCCATGCCTCATTCTCAATCAATTGTACTTCCCGTTCAGTTATTGTTTGATTGCTCATAAAAACCATTCCCTACTTATTAAAATTTACATTTACAAAGTCTATGTCCAATATATTTTTTTCTTTTAAATATATATCGATCTCATACGGTTCATACTCAAAAATAGGCTTATTCGGCTTCGTATTGTTGATTACTTGCCCAAGCTTCCAATCAATAGATACTACGGCTGGTTCATAGTTTATCTTTACACTAAAGTGCGGAGGGATAAATCCAATGTTGAACTGTTTTTCAGGGCGTGCAGCATTTTCCTTGGCATGTTGCGCTATAGGATTCCCGCCGTTTTCAATTTTCATTAACTCGTCTCCTTCTTGCGCTCTTCTTGCCACCCCTTCTAATGCTGCGTTGCGTCCATCATTAGCAAAGTCCTCCATCATTCTATTCGTGCTCTTAATATTCATTGCTTCCCATGCTAATGTTTGGTCGATTGTCAATTTAGAAGGTTTAGTTTGTATGCTCATCTGCGCAGGTATGTTTTGCAGATCCAGTTCTGCAGGTGATTGTTCCATATGTACAACAGCATCTCTTGTCTCAATACCAATTCTTGCGTAAGTCGATTCCAGCCTTATTTGCGGTAATTCCATTCAACAATCACTCCTCTAAAAAGAAAAGCTATCCCAAAGGAATAGCTTCTTATCTTAAAAAGTCCATCAGTGTCGGCTGCATAATTTTCGCTCCAACACCTAGCGCTGCACGGTGAACACTTTCTTGAGTTGTCAAATCAATCAAAACTCTTTCCAAATCAACGTCTTCATTATCAGACAATATTCTCGTCGAAAAGATTTCTTGTTGAATCAAACGGGATTCCATCAAATCTACCCGATTTTGTCTAGCTCCTACTACTGCTCGATTAGTTAGAACAACATCTAGTTGTTGATCAATATCCGCTATAAAATTAGTAAAAGTTGCCGGGTCCGTATTGGGATCATCTATAGCTTGAGTTAGCTGATCAATTCCTTTAAACATATCCGAGAAAATACTTGCACCTTCTATATTTAGTGGGAGGGTTATTCCTGAAAAAACTTCTATTTCGACAGTGCCCGTTGCATTTAATAAATCATCGGACGGCCTTTGGTCCGTTTTAGTTCCCCCGAATATGTACTTATCTCCAACTTGCGTGTCAGCCAAATCACTAATCTGTTTTTTCAATTCTTTTATTTCAAGACCAATATAAGAACGCTGACTATCTTCGAGCGTTCCATTACTTACTTGAACAGTTAGCTCCCGAATTTTCTGTAGCGCATCTCCAACAGCACTCAATGCATCATCTGTGCTATTCACCCAGTTTTGTGATGTACTGATATTTTGTTGAAACTGTTCAATCTTATTTAAATCTGTACGATAAGACATTGCCAGCATTGCAGCTACAGGATCATCGGAAGGCTTATCGAATTTTTTCCCTGATACACTTTGATCGTTCAGTTTAGATAATTTACTATAACTTTGAGAAATATTACGCAATGTATTATTACTAATCATCGATTGTGTAACTCGCATTATCATTCAACCCCTTATATTCCAACTCTTCCCATGCCATTAATAACTCTGTCAAGCATCTCATCAACTACTGTAATATTCCTGGCCGAAGCATTGTAGGCATGCTGAAACCTAACCATATCGACCATTTCTTCATCTAAAGATACAGAAGACGCAGATTGTCTTCTTTGGTCGATAGTAGCTACCATAGTATCCGAGTTTTCCATATTTATTTCCGCACTTCTAGATTTGACCCCTAATGCTCCAATGATGCCAGAATATAATGTATCTATGTTGCCATTAACACCAGTTGGAATACTTGCGCTCGTCTCATAGTTTGTAAAATTTTTCGTCTTAATACTTGCCAATTTTTGTGCATTCGCATTATTCCCTGCGTCACCATTCGAGTACCCAGCAGCTATTTTACTTGGATTACCTACTATAGTCGGATTCACTTTAATTATTTGAGAAGCATTACCAATAGTATATTCATAATTATCTCCATTTTTAGTGATGTTAGGAGCATCAAATATAAAGAAATCTTCGTTACTTACTCCGCCATTCAGCTCATATCCTTCTCGATGCACGGCGTTAAATTCATTCACAAAGGTGATAAGCATCGTGTTTAAATCATTAATCATTTGCGGGTAGTGACCTTTTGAAGCTTCTCCATCCATATATCCGTAGTTTTCAATAAGGCCTGAAAGTTGCCCAGTCATTGTAAAATCACTGATATCAATCGCATTTGTCCCCACTTTAATATTAGATACCAAGTTTGTATTGGCATCTCTTTCAATCTCTATCATTGAGCGAACTTGAGCCCCATTTGTACGGTCAACCGATATTAAGTCAATAGGAGGTACATACGAAGAGCCGTCTTTATTTACCATTTCAATATTGTATATGCCTTCAGCTATCTTAAGAGCATTGCCATAGTCATTTGGTTTTACCGGCGTTATTTTCACATTCACATAACTCGATAATTCATCTACTAATATATCTCTTCTATCATATAAATCATTAGGAAGCATCCCAACAGGCTCAATCTCAGCAATTTGCGCATTCAAATCTTCTATTTGTTTAAGAAGATCATTCACTTTCCCCTGACTATTCGAATCTCCTGGAACCCCCACTATAGTCGAGATTTCTTTTTCTAAATCCTTTTGAATAGTGGTCAGTGAATTATAATAATAGTTAAACGTATCAGCTACTATTTGGCCATTAGCAGCAACAAGTGTGCGTGCTCCACTATTTTCACTATTGGCTGCTAACGTTTGAATAGCATTCCAAAACTCTTCCATAGCATAATGAAGACCGCTATCTGAAGGTTCATTCATGATTTCTTCCATTTTTACTAACGGTTCATTCAAAGAACTGTAATAGCCCAATTTATTATTTTGATTTCTAAACTGAATATCTGCAAATTGGTCCCTCACCCTCTGAATTGAACCTGACTCTACACCGGTTCCAAGTTGACCAGCAAAGTCTGGACGATTTAGACCTACTGCAGGATATGGTGTTGTTGTCGAAAAATTAACACGTTGTCTTGAATATCCCTCTGTATTGGCATTAGAGATATTATGCCCTACTGTACTTAACGCAGTTTGTTGAGTTACCATGCCGCGTCTTGCCGTTTCTAGTCCAAAAAATGTTGAGCGCATTTTTGATTTTCCTCCGTTTCTCCCGTCTTACTTTGTTCGCATTTTTATGCTTTCGAATCAAACATTGCTCTATTAACCAGCCCCTGCTTAGCGGCAGCTGGCTTCTCATAATTGAAGTTCGCTTGCTGATTTTGTGGTCGCAACATGTCGAGTGAAATGTTGATATATTGCAGGGAATGAAAAATGAGCTGTTGATTAAGACTGTTTTGATTTTTCAGTTCTTCAATAATGTGCAAAAGCTGATCTCTTTTGCTGATGAGCTGTTGTTTATCTTTTTCTGCTGCCACTTCCAACACGTCTTGGAAGTCATCAGATGTTTGTCTATTATGGGCTGCTAACAGCTTGATTACTTCTTGTTGGCGGGCGCTTTCGATTTGCTCGATTGCTTTCACATGTTTTTGCTCGGCGTTCAATAATGTGTTCAGCGAATCGATGTCATTCGTTTTGATAGCCTCCGTTTTTTGAGCAGTGAGTTTGTGGAGGCTGCTATGAAGCTGTATAAGCTGATCTAGTTGTTTGATAATAGTTGCAGCAGACATAGGGCGCCTCCTTTATTGTTTTTTATAGAAATTAAGAATGCCTTTTGCCGTTTCTTTCGCATTCAATGAATATGTGCCGTTCTCAATCGATAATTTAATTTCTTCCACTTTCGCTTCGCGTTGGGCAACTAGTGATGATGTTTGCTGAAGTTCTTTTGCTGTTGTTGAAATTTCGATTTTATCTTTGCCTAGTACAGATGATTTTTTCGCTTCATCTAGCATGTTGGCATTCTTTTTATATAGGTTAAAGCCTGTCGGGCCTAAGTTATTTATCTTCATCATTGCTTCCCTCACTTTCAGCACGTTTACATGTATTCTTATACTTAGTATCGGCAATTTAAGATGATGTTTTATGGTATTGTAACATTTTTTATCAAGCTCACTCCGCTTGCGGGTTTTTTAAAAAAAGAAACCACATGAACAAAGTCATGCAGTCCTCTACTTTTTGTCTTTGAATAAGTATGTGTTTGCTCGGTTTCTTTCTTCAATCTCTCGTTGGCGTTTTTCGTCTTCTTGGACAATTTTCAGTTGAGAGCGCAATTCGTTCGCGCAGTTGCTGCAAAGGATGCCTTCTTGAATGGTTGCGCCGCATTTGTCGCATTTATAGCCAAGGTTCGGAAATTGAGCCAGGCGCAGTCTTCTGCTTTTAATAAATTTGATCAGCAGATCCTCATCTACCTCTGTCGCTTCTACAACTTGCTCAATCGTTGCTGTCCTATTTTCTCTTTTACGAATGAATTTGTACACCTTATCGAATAATTTCTCCTCTTCCTGAAAGCAAGAGTGACAAACATCACGATAAGGCGTCTTCGTAAATATCGTTCCGCATTTAGGGCAGTTTGCCAATTCTCCCATAATGATTTCCTCCTGACCGTTCATCTGGATAACGTCATTGATATTATCCTTGCTGCACCGGCATTTTTTAGTACCTTTGCAGCATGACGAATTGTAGAACCTGTGGTATAAATATCGTCCATTAGAAGGATTTGTTTACCATTAATCGTTTCTAGATCTTGAATTTCAAACAGATTGGCCTGTTGCATCCGCTCTTCCCGCGATTTCTTCGACTGCTTCTCGCTATGCTTTCGCGAAAGCACATTTGTGACCGGCAAGCCAGCTACTGCAAGTAATGCCTCGCTTTGATTAAACCCTCTTTCAGATAAACGGGTTTCGCTTAGCGGAATCGGAATGTATAGATCAACCTTCATTTCAGCCGTGACTTTTTTGATGTCTGTTGCAAAAATTTTGGCAAGCGTGTAGTCTCCTCGGTACTTAAAGCGAGCAATCAGCTCTTTCATAAAGTCATTGTATTGGTAAAATGAAATATTGCACTCCAGCACACCTGACCATTCGGAATTATTCTCCCAACGCACGCAATCATAGCAAATATTGTCGATACTTTTTTCCGAAAGCATGCGGCAGCATTTTTTGCAGAAGGGTTCGACAAGATGCTCCAGGCTTCTTCGACAGTTCTCGCACAGGCTATTTTTGTCGAAAAGGTGCGTCCAGGTGAAAGAAGACGACGAGACTGTTTGGCAATACAGGCACACTTCATTAAACATCGATCAACCCTCGCTTTCTCGCTTCATGGTTCATTTTGCGGATTTGCTTCACCGCCCGCACCATTGCAAGTGTCTTACCATAATGAAAAAAGACAATATCGCCCGTTGGATGCTCCGAGCTTCTGCCAACGCGGCCGGCAATTTGTACTAATGCACTCTCTGTAAAAATATCTTCTTCTGCACCGATGACAGCAACATGCAGTCTCGGAATGGTCACTCCTCTTTCTAATATCGTTGTTGTCAGCAAACCCAATGTCTGTTCGTTTCGGAGTTTGATCACCTTTTCTTTACGAAGCGGATCTTCCGCATAAACAGATTGCAGGTCTGGGTATTCTGTCTGGAATAAAGGCAAGTGACTATTCATCAGATTAATATTCGGAAAGAAAATGAGAAATGGTGTATTGGTTTGCAGTTTTTCTTTGTACCAGCGGAGAAGGGGCGCAGAGATTATATTTTTTTGAAACTGTTTCTTCCAGTTGCCAACCCAGCAGAAGCGTGGAACAGGGAGAGCGTAGCGATGGAAACGAGCGGGAATTGTAACACGCGCAATATTGGCTCTCTGCAGTTTCCTTGATGGAGTGGCAGTCAAAAGGACGAGAGCAGATTTAGTTTTGCGCGATTTTTCTACTGCGAATTGCAGCGAGGCATCCATTGAATAAGGAAAAGCATCAACTTCATCAACTATGATGGTGTCAAAGGCATGCTGATAGCGAAGCAGCTGATGGGTAGTGCTAATAACAAGCTGGGCACAAATATGTTTTTCCTCGCTGTTTCCATAAAGCGCAGCAATCATCGTATCCGGAAAGGCTCGTTTTAAGCGAGGAGCAAGTTCTAAGACGACGTCCGTCCGGGGTGTAGCAATGCAGACCCGCTTACCGGCAGCAATCGCTTCAGCAATACCATGAAACAGCACTTCTGTTTTACCGGCGCCGCACACAGCCCACACTAGACAGGTGCCATTTTGTTGAATTGTCTTCACCACTTTATTGGATGCTATTTGCTGGCCTGGCGATAACTGTCCTTTCCATTGAAGGGGATCTGGGTTAGGTGGGAAATTCGGGGAAGGACCTTTCCATGTAACGAGTTGCGCGCAGCTTTGCGATTTGCCCATCATAATGCAGTTGCGACAGTATGTGCACAATTGCTGGCAGCGGGCGCATGGATGTCTGGAAAATTGATGAGGTTTTGAGGCACCGCAACGATGGCATTGATTTTCAGAAAGAGCGGGGCTGTATTGAATATAGCCGTGTTTGTGGTGATCATTCAGGAGATGGGCATACGGTTGCAGCTCATCAAGCAGAAGCGCCTTGCCATAGAGGATTTGCTGAAGCTCGGATGAAGGGATAAATTGAGGTTTGTTCAAATGGTTATTCCTCCTTTATTTGAATTTGCCTTTACTATTCGACAGAGAATACGTTCAATTCCTTGCTTCTTACAGAAAAATTTGTGACAAATTGTAAAATTGATGCAAATATTGGTTGGATATTTATAAAAACTGGCTATTTGTTAACAAAATCTGCCTAGAACTGCCAAAGTTGGCCGTTTTAATGAGCGGCGGAGATTGGAGGAGAGCGGTCAAAAATATGTTATGAGTCTTCGTAGAAAATTTGAGAGCGGTGGCTCAAGATTTGAGAGTCGTCGTACGGGATTTGAGAGCGGTGACGGGAAACTTGAGAGTGCCCCCAACACATTGAGAGCTAGTGATTATACTTAAGAGCCCACTCTACAATTTGAGCGGATGCACAGAAATCCGAGTGGATATAACAAAAAAACGGAACCCCACCATAACTAATGGGAATTCCGGATTTCATTTTGCAAAAAAGAAAGTGTATATTTTTGAACTTAGATAGCTGTCTAGCCTTACACCTACCATGCTCGGAGGTCTACAGGATGTAGGTCATATCGGCGAAGACATGCGGACATGGCGCCTCTAGCCGATGTTCCTTTTAGCTGCCTCCGCCAAGAAACCAAAGGCGGGTTTATTGTGTGGGGCTCTCACAATGAGAGTCACAGCGACCAGCCAGTTTTCATCTCCGATTAGACATCTCTGATTATCTTGTCAAATTCATGACTGGCAAGTGATGAATTTGACAGCTCGAGGTCATAAGCCAAATCACTCCAGAAATTTTACAATTTCCTATGTGATTCGACTTATGCTGGTCGGGGCTGAACGGGCCGCTTCCGCTTTTCATTTCCCGCATGGCTCCTTTTTGATTTGCAACCCGATTAAAAAGGTAACTCATCTTAAGTTATCTGCAAATCTTGAGTATACGCCTCACCTAAAAGGAACGGTGATGGTTTTCTTATATTATTTCTTATACCATCCAATACCAACTGCACCTTCGCCTAGGTGTGTGCCGATTACTGGTCCGAAGTAGCTTGTGTTGAAGTTTACGTTCGGATATTTTGCTTCCAGCTGTTGTTTTAACTCAAGCGCTTGTGCTTCACCGTTAGCTTCGATGATGACGCATTCCATTGGAACACCCGAAGATGCATCTTCTTCAAATAGCTCGACAATTCGGTTGATCGCTTTTTTGCGTGTGCGAATTTTTTCGAACGGAACAATTTTCTTGTCCTGGAAGTGCAGAACCGGCTTCACTTGTAACAGGCTGCCGATAATCGCTTGAGCACTGCTAAGACGACCGCCGCGCTGTAGGTTTGTCAGGTCATCAACCATGAAGTATGCTCGAACAGACTTTTTAATTTCATCCAAGCGTGCGATAATTGCTTCTGGATCTGCTCCTTCTAAAGCCATTTTCGCAGCTTCAATGACATAGAACCCTTCCACGCTGCAAGCAAGTTCAGAGTCAAAGCTGTATACTTTAATGTCATCGACCATTTCTCCGCTAGTGATAGAACCTTGGAAAGTGCCGCTTATGCCACTTGAAAGGTGGATACAGATGACCGCATCATAGTCTTTAGCCAGCTCTTCAAATTTTTCTACAAATAAGCCAATCGGCGGCATTGATGTAGTGGGCAGTTGCCCAGTCTCTTTAATCTTTTTAAAAAATTCCTCTGCCGTAATGTCAATTTCTTCACGGTATGTTTCCGTACCGAAGACAACACTTAAAGGAACCATATGTATGTTTAACTGATCGCGAATTTCCTTTGGAATATACGCTGTACTATCTGTTACAATAGCCGTTCTCATAAAATAGTACCTACCTTATTTAATTTTGTTCTTTCATTATATGATATCCATTTTACTTGAAAAACCGTAAGTTTGCATTAAAATGTTATCTCTCAGCAGTTAAACTACTTTCCAAACAGAAAAAAGCTTTCTGAAGCTTAGGGCATGTGACCTTATCGCTTGAGAAAACCTTTTAGCAATACTTATTTTACTTCGACCCAGCTGCTCTTGATTGCCATAATTACAGCTTGTGTACGATCGTTTACGTTCATTTTTTGCAAAATATTACTTACGTGGTTTTTCACTGTTTTTTCGGAAATATACAATGTCTCACCGATTCCACGGTTACTTTGGCCGTCAGCAAGCAGTTGCAGCACTTCACATTCTCTTCTCGTCAGCAAATGCAGCGGTCGTCTCACTTCTGCACCGAATGAATAGCGTTGCTCGGACGCCGGTACAGTTGCTAAACGGCGGTATTCTCTCACTAAGTTATGCGTTACGCGCGGATGAAGATAAGATCCGCCATCAGCGACCACTTTTACAGCATCTATCAGGGCGTCGGCATCCATTTCTTTCAGCAAGTAGCCTGTCGCACCTGTCTGCAATGCATGCGTCACATAGTTTTCATCGTCATGAATCGATAAGATGATTACTTTCGTATCCGGGAACTTCTCAATCAGTTCCTTCGTTGCTTCGATACCGTTTATTTTCGGCATGTTGATATCCATAATGACCACGTCCGGCTTATATGTCTCAACCAATTGTACGGCATCAGTACCGTCATCACCTTCTGCTACTACTTCAAACGTTGATTCAAAATCCAAAATTCTTTTTACCCCTTCACGAAACAATTGATGGTCATCAATTATGACAATTTTTTTATTCAACGCTATCCCTCCCCTATCTCTTATTATTTAAGGTTCTTTATAACATATTGTTTTTCGTCTATTTGATACGGAATATGAATCATGACCACAGTGCCTCGTCCGATTACAGAGTCGAAGTTGATGCTGCCGTTCAGAAGATCAACCCGCTCCTTCATACCGATTATCCCGAATGAGCCTTCCTGCTGCAGCTCTTGATCAAATCCCTTTCCATCATCTTTAATTATTGCAATAGCTGTATCATTCCGAAGCTCAAGTTTCACCTTCACGAGTGTCGCATCCGCATGCTTCAGCGTGTTTTGGACAGACTCTTGAATTAAACGAAACAACGCAATTTCAAGCTTTGACGGTAAACGAATTTCTTTGCCTAAATTGATAAATTCAATTTTGGTTGTTTTTGCATAATCTTCAATTGTCTGCAAATATTTACGCAGTGTCGGCACTAGTCCCAAATCATCCAATGCCATAGGGCGCAAATCATAAATGATTCTCCTCACCTCATATAGAGCGTTGCGCACCATCTTTTTCATCTCGCGAATCTCTTTAATCGCTTCATCAGGACCGCGCTCCCGGAAAATGCGGTCAATGAGATCAGAACGCATCATCACGTTAGCCATCATTTGCGCCGGACCGTCATGAATTTCCCTGGATAAACGTTTGCGCTCTTCTTCTTGCGCTTCAATAATCTTAAATCCATATTCTTGCTGTCGTTTGGCATCTTGAAGTATTTCACCAATTTGAGCAAGATCGCTCGTCAAGTAATTTTCGACAATCGAGATTTGCGACACCAGTTTTTCGGCCCGATCAATTGTTGCCTTTAAACCAATTAAACGCCGCTCCAAATCGTCCCGCTTTGTTCTCAGTTGCTTCTCCGTCTGCCTGTTAATTTGCAGATCTACTTGCAACGCATGAGCCTTTTCATATGCTTTAAGTATTTGTTCTTCGCTATATGTCTTAAAATGTTGGCTGACCTCCGATAAATACTTTCTGGAAAGTCGCGCTTGCTTCTCTAACCTGTCACCTTCATCTATTATGAGAATCACCTGTTGCCTGATTTGCTCGAGCTCTTCAAACAGCGTTTCGAATTCACGACGGCTCTGCTCACCTATAGCAAATATCTCGCTTTTACTGTTTTCAACAACGTCCACCATTTTTTCAAGTATTCGATCAATTACATTGATGTCTACATTTTTAATAGACATATGGATTCCTCCAGCTTCCCTAACAAACTAATATACAAGCCGCAAAGTTTTATTGGAATTAATAGAATGTTCTTGCTTATTATACCAGTAGTAAGCATCTTTTTTATCATCACCTGCAGAAAATTCGCTGTTTATTTGCTGAAAGCACCTTTTCATTTACAGTAATATACGATAATAACGTATTATTACTACTATTTTATAGATTTCACACTAATTTTTACATATGCCTTTTATACTATTCCTTGGGTAAAATCGCCTTTTTAACAGTAAAATCTATATAAATTACTTTTTTTTCCATTCAATTATAACATGCTTTATTGCTTTTTTTAAAAAAATTTCACTTTACTCACCAAAAGCTTTGCCCCATTGAACCATTATGCTCGGCAGATTATAATAGAATAGTTACTAAAATAATGAAATCGGTCGAATACTTTAAACAAGGAGGGCAGAAATGCTGCAGGACTACTTGACAGTGAAAGAATACGGCGAGCATGAGATTGTCATTCAAAAATCTCGTTTCATCGCCTACATTACTCGCGCTACTACTGAAGAAGAGGCGCAAAATTTTATTGCATTAATCAAAAAGAAGCATTGGGATGCAACGCACAACTGCTCTGCGTATATGATCGGCGAGCATGACCAAATACAGAAAGCAAATGATGACGGAGAACCGAGTGGTACTGCCGGAGTCCCTATGCTTGAAGTGCTGAAAAAAAGAGAGCTGAAAGACACAGTTGTTGTCGTGACACGCTACTTCGGCGGCATCAAACTTGGTGGCGGCGGACTGATTCGCGCATACGGCAAGGCAACTTCTGAAGGATTGAACGCAATTGGCGTCGTCAGAAGAAAACTAAACCGCGTCATGCATACGACAATTGACTATACATGGCTTGGCAAATTGGAGAATGAGCTTCGTTCATCACGTTATAATTTGAAAGAAATTCACTATCTTGATAAAGTAGAAATCGAAACATTTGTAGAAGAAAATGAAACAGAGCAATTTGAAGCATGGATGACCGAGATGACTAACGGTCAATGCAAATTGAAGAAAGGTGAGCTTGTTTACAAAGAAGAGCTCCTGCTTTAAATGGCATATTAGCTGAGTTTCAATCTAAAGGGAGAAATTAGTATGGAACAAACGAGAAGCGATAAGAACAAAAGAAAAAAGAAAGTATGGAAAAAGATCATACTTTTCTTCATGCTGATTTTGCTGACTGTTGGCTGTTACGCAGGGTATATATTCTACCAAACGTTACAAGCAGCCAATGATTCCTTCAGTGCCCTGGACCGAGGTGATAAATCAGACCTTCGGGATGAAGCAGTCACTTTCGGGAAAGAACCGGTATCGATATTGCTTCTTGGTATCGAAGATTACGCCACCGGCGGATCTGGTGGTCGTTCAGATACAATTATGGTCGCAACTTTCAATCCGGATTTGAAAACAATGAAGCTCCTTAGTATCCCTCGTGATACGAAAGTGTACATCCCAAGCCGGGATAAATACGACAAAATCAACCATTCATTTAATGACGGCAAAGAATCTACAATTGAAACTGTCGAAGAGTTTCTCGACATCCCTATTGATTACTATGCTACCGTTAACTTTGAAGGCTTTAAAAACATCATTGATGAAATTGGAGGCGTTGATGTAGAAGTTCCGTTTGATTTTTGGGAGTACACAGACAAATGGCCACAAGAAAAGATATACTTTAAAGAAGGCTTAAGCCATCTTAACGGAGAAGAGGCCCTAGCCTATGCGCGCATGAGGCAACGGGACCCAAATGGAGACTTCGGTCGAAATGAACGACAGAAACAAATCATCAGCGCCATGATTGATTCCATCATTTCACCTAAAAACTTACTTAAAATTGATGAAATCGCTAAACATGCCAGCACTAATACTGAAACAAATATTAAAGCAAGCGAAGGTATTTCATTCATTACAAAATTCAAATCCTTCACTTCAGACAATATTAAAAGCTTAACTATAGAAGGTACAGGTGGCAAGGATCCTATATCAGGAATTTATTACTATATACCAGATGAAGATGCGTTGGAAAAATTAAAATCTGAGCTTCAAAATCACTTGGAATACAAAACATTAAATAATTAAACTCTTCTTAAAAAGACTGCCTCTATTTAAAGAGTACCCCTTGTAAAGGGCATTTTGAAAAAAAATAGGCAACTTCTTGAAGCAGCTGTCTGTATTTTGCAGGCGGCAGCTTTTTTAAGTTCCATTGACCCCGATCATGATTGAAATAAACCATATAACTCTTTAAGAGACTGCCATCAAAATTAAACTGTAGCCTATAAGATAGACACTTGAAAAAGTCTATCCTATAGGCTACTTTTGTTTATAATTGAGAAAAAAGATGTCGGAGCGGGATGAAATGGCAAAAAGATATTTTACGAAAAAAGAACAATTAAAATGTAATCCAAATGTACAAGCGGTTATTGAGAAAGCCATTACGTATAAAGACGAATTCAAACGACATTTTATTGCGGAACACGTGACATTTTTGCTACTTTTCCCAAAACGATATGCTACACATTACTCCAACATCAACTACTC
Source organism: Peribacillus faecalis (assembly GCF_014712675.1). Classification (GTDB taxonomy): domain Bacteria; phylum Bacillota; class Bacilli; order Bacillales; family DSM-1321; genus Bacillus_AD; species Bacillus_AD faecalis. The sequence goes on from NZ_JACXSI010000019.1 coordinate 33,491, forward strand.
CTGTATCTCCATAAATAGTGATTTATATGATATGATAAAATAATATTTGTAATTAATATACCGGATAATTGATATCTATGAATTTTATATAAAAGGAGCTTTAACAAATGACGATGAATCGAAGGGTATACGTTGTTACGAAGAAAAAGAAAAAAAAGAAGATGCTGCGCAAATTCATTATCACACCATTGTTGCTGCTTTTTTTGGCAGGCGGTGCATATACTGCTTCTCTATACTCTAAAGCAGAGCAGGTAGCAAATAGCTCTTTTGAATCATTAGATGGCACTGATTTAAATGAAGCGGTTTTGGACAAAACAGTGAAAAATATATCCGTGTTGTTCATCGGAATTGATGACAGTGAAACACGATCCGGTGCCACCCGGTCGGATGCTCTAATTTTAGCTACTTTCAATAAAGAAGATAACTCCATTAAACTTATTAGCATCCCTCGTGATTCTTATGTGTATGTTCCGGAAACGGGTGATTATACAAAAATAAATCATGCTTATGCATACGGCGGTACAAAAGCAACAATTGATACTGTTGAGTCTTTACTGGATATTGATGTAGATTATTATGTCCGAATGAATTTTTATGCATTCATCGACGTTGTCGATGCTCTAGGCGGCGTGAAAGTAGATGTTCCTTATGATCTTACAGAGCAAGACTCAAACGACATGGAAACCATTACTCTTGAGGCCGGCACTCAAAATCTGAATGGTGAAGAAGCATTGGCTTTCGCACGTACGCGTAAACAGGATAATGACATGGAGCGAGGCAAACGACAACAAGAACTTATTGAAGCAATTATCTCAAAAGCAACTTCAGCCCAATCAGTCACAAAGTATGCCAATGTACTTGAAGCAATTGGCGACAATATGAAAACCGATTTGACGTTTACACAAATGAAAATATACTTAAGCTATTTCTTGACTCATTCTGATTTATCAGTCGATTCTTTACAGTTAGTGGGTAGCGACAGTACTATTGACGATATATACTATTACCAACTGGATGAGGTGAAGCTTGAGGAAATGATTGACCTTCTTCATGCGCATTTGAACGGTGAAACACTGATTACAGAAGAACCTGAAATGGCTTCTGAAGCATAGAGAAACCGGCACTGATCCTTTTTCATTTTGATTTCACTCCTTGATATTATCCTAATGAAAGAGCAGAAACAGTGCCTCAGTGCTACTTCCCCACATCTTTTTGGGTTGGTTAGATAAGGTACACATCGTGTAGGTCTTTGAGCATAGCAGACATCAATCTAGCTTCAAGGGTCTTACCCCATAAGAACTGCCCCTCTAATTGTTAGACACATCTAACAATTAGAGGGGCAATTTTTTTATGACTAAATTTACGAATGCTCATAAACTAGAGGCGGTTGCTAACACCAGACACAATCTGAAAGTGTAATCTAAATCGCAAAAACAATTGGAGCAAATCATGAAGTTGTGAGGATGTGGATTAAACAATTTGAATATCATGGAATCTACGGTCATCTATGAATGAAGGCAAAATAAAAAAATGAGTCCGGTGAAGTACCGAACTCATTTTACCCAAATAGCCTAAGCGAAATAACCGTGTCGGGGTCACTTCAATGGGATTCCTGCTTTTTATTTATCAGATGAATTGGATACATCCTTTGGTGATATCATCCGTAAGAGCGGTCTATAGCTATTTCCTCCAAGACCTACCTTCTCTGCAAAAATCTCAATTGATAGTAGTATGACGCCAATTATAAGCATTGCTCCCCATACAGTTGACATCGAAAATATAAATGCTACCAGTCCGAACGAAGCAGCCATTGCATATATAATCAGTACTGTCTGGCGATGTGAGTAACCAAGACGCAACATGCAATGATGTAAGTGGGATTTATCTGGTGCCGATAGCGGTTGTTTGTTAACAATACGTCTGATTATCGCAAAAAATGTATCAGAAATTGGAACACCGAGAATAATAATAGGGATAATTAAAGATAGAACCGTTACATTTTTGAAGCCCGAAAGCGATAAAACTGCAATCATGAATCCTAAAAATAATGCCCCTGTATCTCCCATGAATATTTTTGCCGGATGGAAGTTATACTTTAAGAATCCAAGGATGCTTCCAATCAGAATCGCTGAAATACTTAAAACGAATAGATCACCTTTTAGCATCGCCATTGCGGAAATAGTAATTAGCGCAATCCCAGAAACTCCGGCTGCCAATCCGTCGAGACCATCAATCAAGTTAATGGCATTTGTTATTCCAACAATCCACAAAATTGTTAATGGAATGCTCAATATACCAAGCTCAATACCACCGCCAAATGGAAGGTTGATGTAATCAACTTGAACACCGCCTAACACAACAACGAGTGCAGCTATAATTTGACCAATAAATTTTACCTTGGCTGATAATTCATACATGTCATCCAAGATGCCGAGGACAACGATAATGCATGCTCCCAGAAGGACAGCCATCGTGCCAATTTGATCATCTTGCGGACGTAAAATTGCCATCCCGATCAGGAAGCTGATAAATATAGCTAAGCCGCCAAGTCGCGGCATAATTTTTTGATGAACCTTGCGATGATTGGGCTTGTCAGTAGCACCAATTTTGAATGCCAATTTTCTAACTAATGGTGTTATAATCAGCGAAGCAATAAAGCATAGTAACAAGGTAAGGTAAACCATGAAGTACCTCCTCAATCAATATCATAACCAATAATTATGGATTTTAATTTGTCAATTGTGACTTTAAAATGAAGAGAATGGATATCAATCCTTTTCTACATACTAGAACACATTAAACCCATTCTAGCATATTTTACTGAATCACAAGCAAACTTTCAAACTATTTTTCTGGAAGAAGTTTAAAATATCAGTCAATTGGTCTTTAATTATACTCTTTTTCTTACATATAAGCCGGCAACTATATACATTAGTAATTATAAATTAATTTTGTTAAGATAAGTATAATGAATCAATAGAAATTTTTTACAATAAAAGGAGCACTATAATTATGTTATCCTTTTTCAAAAATGAACAAAGAACTCAACAAAAACAGTTAAAGAAGTACCAAAAGAAAGTCAACCAAATTAACGCACTTGAACCCAAATACACAGCATTCACAGACGAGCAGCTAAGAGACATGACAAGTACATTTAAACAACAACTGAATGACGGCAAAAAAATCGTGGACATCATTCCTGATGCATTTGCGGTTGTTCGTGAAGCATCTAAACGTGTTTTAGGGTTGCGTCATTTTGATGTACAGCTTATTGGCGGTCTTGTTCTATGCGAAGGAAATATTTCAGAGATGGCTACCGGAGAGGGAAAAACACTGGTCGCTTCATTGCCGAGTTATGTACTGGCGCTTGAAGGGAAGGGCGTTCATGTCATTACCGTCAATGAGTACTTAGCGCAGCGCGACCGTGAGATTATCGGTCAAATCCACGAATTCCTAGGCTTGACTGTAGGTCTTAACTTACCGATGATGCAGCCCCAGGAAAAGCAAGCGGCATATAGGGCCGATATTACGTATGGCGTAGGGACTGAATTCGGATTTGATTATTTACGTGATAACCTTGTCAGTAATCCAGCTGAAAAGGTTCAGCGACCGTACCACTTTGCTATTATCGACGAGGTGGATAGCGTACTGATCGATGAAGCAAAAACCCCCCTGATTATCGCAGGAAAAATGGCATCCAACACCGATCTTCACTACATCTCAGCCCGCCTGGCAAAATCCTTTGAAAAAGATATTCATTATACATTTGATGAAGAAACGAAAGCGACAAGTCTGACCGACGAAGGGATTGAAAAAGTAGAAAAGTCTTTCGACGTCGATAATTTATATGCAATTGAACACCAAACACTATACCACTATGTAATTCAAGGTGTTCGTGCGCATGTCATGTTCAAACGCGATGTAGATTATATCGTTAAAGAAGGTAAAATCCTGCTTGTCGATATGTTTACAGGACGCATCATGGAAGGGCGTTCTTTAAGCGATGGATTGCATCAGGCAATCGAGGCAAAAGAAGGCCTTGTTCTTACAGAAGAAAATAAAACTCAAGCTTCTGTAACGATTCAAAACTATTTCAGAATGTATCCGATGATGGCCGGCATGACCGGAACAGCTAAGACGGAAGAAAAAGAATTCAACCAAGTATATGGTATGCAAGTTGTTTCGATTCCGACAAATCGTCCAAAACAACGCATCGACCATCCGGATCGCATTTATTTAACAACAGAGCAAAAGTATAAAGCAATGATCAAAAAAGTAAAAGAATGCCACGCAACCGGACAACCGATACTAATCGGCACCACTTCTATATTACAGTCTGAAAGGGTTGCAAAGTATTTGCAAAAAGAAAACCTGAAATATGAAATTTTGAATGCGAAGAGCGTTGAGCAAGAAGTCCGCCTCATTTCATTGGCCGGACAAAAAGGTCAAATTACGATTGCAACAAATATGGCCGGTCGTGGGACCGACATATTACTCGGCGAAGGCGTAGACAAGCTTGGCGGTCTATTCGTTCTTGGAACAGAGAAGCACGAAAGCCGCCGTGTCGATAACCAACTGCGCGGGCGCTCCGGACGCCAAGGTAATCCCGGTGCCAGTGAATTCTACATCTCACTTCAAGATGATATGTTCCGCCGCTTTGCCAGTGAAGAAATAGAAAAAATACAGAAAAAGTTAACGGCCGATGCTGAAGGTCTAGTTACAAGCAAAAATATTTTAGAGTTTGTCGACCGTACACAACGTATCGTTGAAGGTTCTTTCTATTCTATGCGTGAATACAACTTGAAGCTGGACGATGTCATTAATGAGCAGCGTAACATCATTTACACATTGCGTAATAGAATGATTGCTGAAGAAGATTTAATCGAACTTGCAAACCAATTCATTTCACGATCTGTCAAAAATGAAATTGGGCAAATAGCGATTGAAGATGTTGACCCTGAAGATTGGAATATGCACGAACTGGAATTGGAGCTTAAAGCTTTATTGGCTAGCGATGAACTTTCACTGCCGGACACTGTTCGCTCACAGCAAGACTTATTTGACTTTTTACGTCCATCCAAGGAAAGCCATGCCCGACAGTTGCAAGCACTGAAAGAAAATCAAACATTCCAGCATTCATTAAAATACATGATGCTAAGCAGATTAGATCTCTGTTGGATTACACATCTTGAGCTGATGACACGCTTAAAGGAAGGAATCAGTCTGCGTTCATACCAGCAAGAGGATCCGCTCCGTATCTATCAAAGAGAAGGTTTGGAGCTATTCACTCTTTCCTATAACAAAATAGCTAAACATATTGCATTAGACGCAGCGAATGCAGTAAGAGCCACTCAGCAGGAAGAAGCTGTATAATCAACGGGTTAGGGAGATCAATAAAGGGGGAATTATTATGTTTTCCATTTTCCGAAAGTCAAAAAAAATGAAGAACGAAGGAAAAGATAGTGCTTTTTCTTCAAAAGAACTTATTAATACGGAAGACGATCATAAAAAAGTTGATGTGAACGAGGATATCGAAACGGCCTTATCGTTGCATGCTTCTTGGGCACTTTCTGCAGAACAGACATATGTATACCGTTTCTTGAATAACGAATTAGCGCCGTTGAAGCCGAACCAAATTTCATTGGCCGGCACAGAAATGCGCCGCGAGGGCGATGATTTGTTGGCTATTGCTTTTGTCCGCAATAGCTTAAGCAAAGCGATTAAGTTTGAAAAGGTGACACTGCTGTTGCTAGATGTAGATCAGCAACCAATCGCCCGTCATGAGTTTGATATGTCACAACTTGGTGAGCTACCCGGAAGAAGCAGCCGTCCTTGGCAGTTTATTTTCCCTAAAAATTCAATTATAAAACAAGAATTTTCCACTACTGATTGGTCAATCGCCTTTGAGATTAAACAAAAGCATAAGCTTGACTTGGAAGAGTCTTGGAATACGAGCTTAAGTACAGAAGACAAAGAAAAATTAAAGAAAATCGTTGATGATCTAACACCGCCAAAAGAAGGTGAAGTGAACTTCATGGGTCTGCAGGCACACAGAATCGAAAGCGGCGACCTTCATGTAACAGTATTAATCCGCAATGGCAGTTCAAAAACGATTAATCTTCAGCTGCTGCCTCTTGAAATACACGACGCATCTAAAAAGGTCATTGCAAAAGGCGGATTCCAATTAGATAATTTACAAGTTGTAGCCAATACTACAAAACCATGGACTTTCATCTTCCCTGCTGCTCTTGTCACAGAGAAAGAAATAGATTTAAAATCATGGACTATTTCAACAGTATGTCAATGACAGAGAAGGAGTCTCCTTGAGAGGATCCTTTTTCTATAATTAAAACCACTATTCCATCGCTAACTTGCAGACACTATCAGTCTCACCAATGGCTTATCCCCATTTCTTTTTGTCAATGCACTCATTAACCAATCAAATCGAGAGTGCAAAAAATATATTTCCATATTAGAAAATTAATAGAATTATAGAATATTCCATTAATTTCACCTTGAACAGTCATCATAGTTACGGTATGATGACAAGAAATATTTGGAGGCATATTAATATTGAAAAGGAGTGTTTGCAATGGGAATCCACACATATTTTAAAAGCTTAACGAAACTGGAAAGAATTGAGCGCTGTCCGGGTGAATTTATGTTTGAAAGACACACTGTTGCAAGCCATTCTTTCAAAGTAACTGTATATGCGCAATTCCTCGGTACAGTCGAGGAGCAGAATGGCACTGAAATCAACTGGAAGCTGCTTTATGAAAAAGCAATCAATCACGATTATGCAGAGATTTTTATCGGAGACATTAAAACGCCGGTTAAGTATTGGACACCGGAAATGCGCACGATGCTGCATAAAGTTGAAGAAGGTATGACCGCTAAATTCATTGAAACCGAAATTCCTGATGAATTCAAAGATTTTTACCGCGAAAAAATGAAAGAAGGCAAGGATGATACAGTTGAAGGGAAAATTCTTGCTGTAGCTGATAAAGTGGATCAAATATATGAAGCATTTTCAGAAATTCAACGAGGCAATGCCGAACCTGTCATTATTGAAATTTATCGTGATGCTTTAGTGGCAATTAAAAGCGTTAACTTGAAGTGCGTCGACTACTTCTTAAAATATGTGCTCGCTGAGATGGTAGAGGAAGAAATGATGGCAGCCATAGATATAAAGAAAATAACAGATGAAGCTTTAGGGTAATAAAGAAAACTTGCCTTTGCCAAGCTGCTAAGGCGCAGGCAAAGGTCTAGTTGCACTTATACTGTACACTTTAAATTGGTGACTACGACGAATCTTCCTTCTAGTTACTAATTTATATATTATAGTGCATGAAGGATCGGTAGCGGTCCTTTTTTAGTTTTGATTCTGCCCCTCGATGTTGCTTCAATAAAAAAGGGGACATGCGAGAACCGAAATGCGGAAGCGGCCCGCAAGCAAGGAACTGCGACTAAAGACGCTCCGTTCTGTAGCAACGTCGCTGTGACTCTCTTCCTGAGAGCCTCCGCCCAAGAAACCCGATTTTGGTTTCTTGGACGTGAGGCAAGTAATGAACAACCGCTAAAAATGCCACGTCCACATGTCTTCGCCGATTTGACCTACATCCAGGAAGCCTTCGAGCATGGCAGGTGCAAGGTTAGACATCCTCTAGGCCGGGCAAATGCCCAATGGGGCTTGCCTGCACAACCGACCTGTCTCCAAAATCTTTCGACACAACTACTATTTCTTTAGACAATATTTTTTGTATTTCTACAAATTTCGCACGTTTTTAGTAAAAAACACTTTAAGAATATGCATTTAATCTACTATAATAGAAATAAGAGTATAAATTGTAAATATTTTAAAAAATATGCTTAGAAATATTCTTTAAGCCGACCGCGCAAACTACTTCTAGGATGTGAAATTATTTATGATAGGAGATCGTGTTAAACGCATTAGACTCGAAAGAAATTTGTCTATGTCAGAGCTTGCAGAAAAAGCCGGAGTGGCAAAGTCATATTTAAGCTCTCTTGAAAGAAATTTGCAGAGCAACCCATCCATTCAGTTTTTAGACAAAATTTCAGCCGTTCTGAATGTGTCCGTCGATTCCTTATTGCACGACGAACCTTTAGATGAAGAATGGCTCGAGATTGTGGAAGAAGCTATGAAGTCCGGCGTCACAAAAGAGCAGTTTAAAGAATTCATTGAATACAGTAAGTGGAAACTCAAAAAGGATTGAATTCAGCCATAATAAAAACCCTTAGCAACCAAGTACCGCTTCCAATACATGATCCGCTAAGGGTTGAATCCAATATTATTATCTTTTTTATACATAGCAATTAATTAACCTTTTCCAATACTTCCGGCTGCAGGTCCTCTCCGTTCTTTTTTCCAAGCAAAAACTGACGGACTTCTTTTTTCGTAAGCCCCGCTTTCTTTGCCTGCTTAATCAGCTTTAACCACTCTTGGTTTAACCCTTGATTGTCCATAACAACACCCACTTTCCTTCCTCCAAAACGGCCTTTCTTAGGCCATATAACCCTTTGTAAAGGACCTGCATTTTTCGCAGCTTTTCACTAATGTCAATCCTCTTCTCCTGACAAAGACAATTTCCCTTCATCCCATTATATGCCTAATCACAGAAGAAAAATGTTACTTCTTGTCACTGATTGCCAAGAAAACTTAATATCTTTGTTCATAGTTGCATTATAGCTACTAATTGTTAAAAATGAATAAAACAAAATTATATATAGAATTTTTTTACATTTCTACGTTCTATATGTCGAATAATATGTCTTTCTCCCCAAATATGCGCTTCTGTTGCTTTAAATTCACTTAAATCCGCTCCGCATACGGGACACATCCATCCCCCTTTCTTATGCTGCAAAATGACGGTCGTCGGCACTTATAGCAATTTTTCCGATACGTGAAGCACTCCCCGTTCTTTGTTAAGAACAATATATTCCATTGAGCAATCCATAAAAACTAGCAAATTAGCTCTTTTTTATTATAAATTCACCTACAATCGTACTTTATATTGATTTCCCTCTTTTTTCTCTTATTCTTCTGAAATTTTCTTATCTATATGCATGCAGGAAAATGCTATAATAGGTGCTATATTCATTTACAAAGGACAACTTATAAGGGGAATTTACTAGGATGATGGAGACTAATGCACAAATATTTAAGGCAATCAATAATTTAGGAAAAGAGTATACCTTCCTAAACCCTTTTTTCATCTTTATCGCCGACTACACATTGTATATTTTAATTGCAGCCTTACTGCTTTATTGGTTCACACGCAGTAAGAAAAACAGAATGATGGTTATTTCATCACTGCTGTCGGTCGTTATTGCAGAAGTTGGCGGTAAAATTATCGGTTTATTGCATTTTAATTATCAACCGTTCGTTTCGCTGTCCGGTGTCAATCAGCTAATAGAAAAAGATATCGGAAACTCTTTTCCGAGTGATCATACAATCATCTTTTTCACTGTATGTTTTACATTCTTTTTCTTTAAAAAGAAATACAAGCATTTATGGATTGTTCTCGCCTTGCTTGTCGGGCTTTCGCGCATTTGGGTAGGTGTTCACTATCCAGCTGATGTGCTGATGGGTGCGGTAACAGGAATCGGTGCCGCATACTTATGCTACAGACTGGTACCGAAAAATCGTAAAATCCGAAAAATTGTCGCTAAAGCAGTCGCATTACAAGTCTATAAATAGAAAACGGCACCGGTCCTTTTTGGTTAGACAGCTCTCCAACTTCAAAAATTATTATTCTTAAGAGGTAAAACAGCAATACCATGGCTTAAAATAGCCTTGGCATTGCTGTTTTTTTCATCAATCAATCGATTGATTGAAACTTAATGCTGAGAAAAATTCAATCAATCGATTAATTGAAATCTACTGCTTCCTCCGAGTACTCCTGACTATCTTCTATAAATTGATATAAAACAAGCTCTAATATCGCTATTGTTGAAATACGCGACGTGATGTCCTGTTTATTCATTTCAATTTCATCTGTAAAAATGTATAAATTAATATCGCTTAAATTTTGAATGACATTATTGTCGGCCCCTGTGACAGAAATCAAGTAAGGACTTTGTTTACTGGCTTTGATTTGCTGCACAAGCTGAATCAATTCAATATCATGTCCTCCATAAGACAGAACGATGACGAGATCGTCTTTCGTCACATGCTGAGCAACTGCTTGCCGATAATGATAGTCTTCCGGAAATTCAACGAGAAACCCTTTCATCATATAGATGTACTTCACATATTGCGCTACGCATTTGCTTAATCCTTTCGCAAAAATGAAGATACGCGGACGTTTTGCAAGCTTTAGCGCAATCTTCTCCATTTTGGAAGGCTCCAACACGCGAACGGACTCAATAATATTTTTCAAATACTCTTCTCGGTAATCGATTTGCTTCACTACAAACGGAGACGGATCTTGTTCTTTCGTTCTATTGAATAGTGTAAATTTAATGACCGTTGTAAACTCGCGATAACCGGCGAATCCGAGCTTTTTAACGAAGCGAAGAAAAGTGGTTGTCGAAACGAAGCATTCGGCCGAAACTTCACGAATGCTTTTATTTTTGATTGCGTCCATATTTTTCACAACAAAATCAAATAACTCACGCTCATTTTTTGTTAAGGTTGTTAAGCTCTTACTCGATATTTCGAAAAAGTCCATTTCTCGTCTCCTCCCTATTTAGTCCGACGCGGAACGTGCTGGGTTATACAGTGAATATTGCCGCCACCAAGCAAAATTTCTCTTGCCTGAACTCCGATTACTTGGCGGTCCGGGTATACTTTTTCAAGCAAAGCTTGGGCGTCTTTATCTTTCGGATCATCAAATAACGGGAAAATAATTGCACCATTTGCCGTATAATAATTGACATAGCTTGCTGCCAAACGATCACCGGGCTGTCTTGGAAACGTTCCATTCACAGCATCCACTCCTTCGCTTTCTTCCTTTGTAATCAATACAGGACTCGGACAGTGGATTTTATGAATTGTAAAGCTGCGGTTTTTGGCATCGCTTACATTCTTTAAAATAAATTCACATTCTCTCGCAATTTTATAATGCGGATCATTCGGGTCATCTGACCATGATAAGATAACTTCGCCAGGCTTCACAAAATTCAAAATATTGTCGATATGACCGTTTGTCTCATCTAAATAAAGGCCGCGCTTTAACCAAATGACTTTTTCCACATTGCAGTATTGCTTTAGAACGGATTCAATTTGTTCCTTGGATAATTCACGGTTTCTGCCCTCGGATAGCAAACACTCTTCTGTCGTAATTAATGTGCCTTCACCATCGACGTGGATAGAGCAGCCTTCCAAAATAAAATTCTCTAAATGATAAAAATCGATGTTTTCAAGCCAGCATACCTTTTGCGCAACTTGATCATCTTTATCCCAAGGAAAGTACAAACCGTCAAACAGGCCGCCCCATGCATTGAATCGCCAATCTATGCCGCGCAGTTTCCCTTCCTCGTTGATGACATACGTCGGTCCAAAATCACGAATCCAGGAGTCATTGCTCGACATTTCCACTGTGCGAATTTGTTCCGGAAGCATACTGCGAGCATTTTCATATTGTTGTGCTGATACGAGCACTGTTACCGGTTCAAATGCACTGATTGCGGTTGCAACCTCTGTGAAACAAGCTTGTGCCGGCTTTGCACCTAAGCGCCAATTATCTGTCCTCTCAGGCCAAATGATGTAACACCCTTCATGCTCTTCAAACTCTCCCGGCATCCGGTACCCATCCGCCTTCGGAAGTGTTCCTTCAATTTTCATAAGCGATCATTCCTATCTATTAAATCTGCAGTCTATTTAATTTTAAATTTACTGGTGAATTGTGAATATTTATTGGGGTAGAGGTTTCTAAATATTTAATTAATCGATTGATTGAAAACTGGGATTTTCTCTATATTGCATTAATCAATCGTTTGATTGAAAGGTATATAAATGCTGTCATAATGCGTTTTTCTTATTCTTGCAAAAATAAAAAAGTGCCGGACGGGATCCGGCACTCCTTATATTTATGCTTTTGGCACTTGTTGCGTAATGCAGTGGATATTGCCGCCTCCAAGTAAAATCTCTCTGGCAGGAACACCGACAACTACTCGGTCAGGATATAATTCCTGAAGTTTTTGACGGGCTTCTTCGTCTTTTTCGTCTCCAAATAACGGGAAGATAACGCCGCCATTTGCTGTGTAGTAATTGATATAGCTTGCCGCTAAGCGATCGCCTTCCATACGCGGAAGTGTTCCTTCAACAGCATCAACGCCTTCACTTTCTTCTTTTGTAATTAACACCGGAGAAGGGACGTGAATTTTATGTATTGTTAATTTGCGTCCTTTCGCATCAGTTGCTTCACTTAAAATATCATAGCATTCTTTTGAGATTTCGTATTGCGGGTCATTGACGTCATCTGTCCAAGCAAGCGCCACAACACCGGGCTCAACATAGTTTAAAATGTTGTCGACATGGCCATTCGTTTCATCTAAGTAGATTCCTCGTTTCAGCCAGATGATTTTTTCAACGTTCAAATATTCTTTTAACACTTCTTCAATTTGCTCTTTAGAAAGCTGTGGATTGCGTCCTTCAGAAAGCAGACATTCTTCTGTAGTGATCAACGTTCCTTCACCATCAACGTGAATTGAACCGCCTTCAAGAACAAATTCAGGAAGCTCGTAACGGTCTTTCATTTCAATTTCGCAAATCTTTTGCGCTACTTGCTCATCTTTATCCCAAGGGAAATATAGACCGTCGACCAGGCCGCCCCATGAGTTGAATGACCAGTCAACACCGCGCATATCACCTTCATCATTCACGACAAATGTCGGACCGCTGTCACGTACCCAAGAATCGTCATTCTCGATTTCAACGACACGGATGTTATCAGGCAACATATGACGAGCATTCATATATTGATTATGAGATACGCCGACAGTAACTGGCTCGAATTGCGATATCGCTGTCGCTACATCTACGAATACTTTTTGTGCCGGTTTAGCACCCAAGCGCCAATTGTCCGGTCTTTCCGGCCATAAAATATAGCAGCCTTGATGTTCTTCAAATTCGCCGGGCATTCTGAATCCATCTTTTTTTGCTGTACTATCTATTACTCTCATCGTTTGATCTCTCCTTGTCGTTTTTCTTGTATTTCTTCTGATATCACTTCTTGTTTAGCAGCTTTTGTTATGCAAATTTCACCGACGATAAAGGCTAAAACACTGCCTATTAAAATCGGAATCTTTTCACTTAGTTCTGCAGCTGAACCGTTTAAAGGAACCGCTGAGAAAATTAGTGTAATCACTAGTAAAACAACCGGAATATACGTCATCAATTTCAACATAAGCGGACTTCCCGGAACTTTGAACGGTCTTTCGCGGTCCGGATCAATACGGCGCAATTTAAGAAATGCCGGGAACATTAAAATGTAAGAAGCAAGCAAGGCCACAACATTCAATGCAAAGAACGCCCAGAATATATTTTCGTTCGGAATCATCGGACCGACTACAACTAAGGCTGTTGCAACAAAACCGTTAATTATACTTGCTCCAACCGGCATATCATTTTTCGGATTGACTCTTGCAAATGCTTGCGGCAGGTCATAATTGCGCGCTGCATATTTCGCTACGTCATTAACGCCAAGCGCCCATGAAATCAGATTGGCCGCTAATGTATACATGAACATTAACCCGACTGCAATAACAAACGGATTGATGCCTCCAAGCATAATAATGAAGCTGTCGACCAGGCCGCCTGATGTAGAAAGCTCGCTTGATGGAATAGCCGCTCCCATGCCGAATGCCGCTAATAAATAGAAGAAAGCAATTAGCAGACCGCCATAAATGATCGCTTGCGGAATTTGTTTTTTCGGATTTTCCATATCTCCCGCTAAGCTAGTTACAACTTCAAAGCCTAAAAAGTTAAATAGAATAATAGAAATAAACGATAAGCTGGATATGTCGAAGCTCGGTAATAACGCTGCCCCTGAAAAATCATTCGCCAGCCCTTTTGTCGCTGCAAAATAAATACCGAGGCCGCCAAGGCAAAGCATAATGCCGACCTTACAGAATGCGGCAATATTCAAGATCCACTTGCTGTCACTTACCGGATAGCAGCTGACAAGGACAACTGACCAAACAAACAGCAGCTGAATGCCGATTGATATAGGAAGACTTAAAGAAAGCGAAAAGATTTGCTCGAAAACCTCCACAAATAGAACAGCCAAACTAGCCATCCAAATAGGATAGTTAATCCAATATAACCAGGAAACACGCGCTCCCCAACGACGTCCATAGGCCCGTTTAACCCAATCGTAAATACCGCCCTCGTCGTTATAGGTCGTACCTAATTCAGCAGAAATTAAGCCGTACGGCAGGAAGAACAGTCCTAACATTAAAAACCACCAAAAGAATTGTGAAGAACCAATTGCCGCTGCAGGCGCTGCCGATTCCACAACGAGAATAACGCAAACAGCCATCAGAACGGCATCAAATAGTCTAAAATTTTTCTTCTTCTTCATCGTGCCCACTCCTTTATAGAAAAACCGTCACCGTTCCTTTTTCATTTTTTGAATTCGTAACAAGAATTTACATTAATGAAAAAGGAGACATGCTAACCATCACAATAAGAAACAGCAGCTAAGAATCGCTGTGACCCTCATCCGGAGAGCCTCCGCACAAGAAACCCGCTTTTGATTTCTTGGGAGGGGTGGCTTAGGCCATAAGCATGGCAAGTGTAAGGTTAGACAATAGAAAAAACGTCATCGGTCTTTCTTTGTTTAATGCACAATCAGTTACTTTGCAGGGAAAGGAGAGTCAGTTTCCCTCCTCTCCTTCATTATTTATGTAAGTTTTAGCTGTACACTAGCTCGTGTTCCGGTTCTTTTACGAATTCTGCTTGTAAAGTTGGATTTAAGAAGTATACAAGCAATGCTCGCATCGCAGTCAGACGGTTTTCCGCTTCATCAAGAACGATTGAATAGTCTGCATCAAGCACTTCGTCTGTAACTTCTTCGCCGCGAGTTGCAGGTAGACAGTGCATGAATTTCACGTGTGGAGCTGCTTTGCGAATCATTTCTGAATTAACTTGATATTTCGGATAGAAAATACCCATGCGCTCTTCTTCTGAAAGTTCTGCTTCATATAGGCCATACCAAACATCTGTGTAAATGAAGTCTGCTCCAGCTAAGCAACTAGGATCATCTGTCACTAAATAGCTACCTCCGGATATGCGGCAATTTTCTTCTGCAATTTTCAGATGTTCTTCTCGTAATTGGAAGCCTTTTGGTCCATAGTGAACGAAATCCATACCAAGTTTTGTTGCCATGAACATAGTAGATGCACACACTTGAGTAGCATCGCCGACGAAGACGATTTTGCAGTCCTCAATGGATTTGCCTTCTGGAAGATGTTCAAACATTGTAATTGCATCGCCTAATTCTTGTGTAGGGTGATTGTAGTCAGACATACCGTTGATAACCGGGATTGTTGCTGTTTCTGCTAGTTCGACAATTGTATTATGGCGTTCAACGCGTGCCATTAAGATGTCAACTAATCTGGAAAGAACGCGGGCAGTATCTCCTAGAGTTTCATGTCCTCCCAGTTGAATTTGACCTGGTGCTAAGTATTGCGCATGTCCGCCTAGTTGTGTCATCGCAGTTTCGAAGGAAACACGTGTGCGAGTAGATGATTGCTCGAAGATCATACCTAACGTTTTATTTTTTAATAGCTGAGGGTAGTAGCCATTTTTAATTGATTTTTTTAATTCCAATCCAAGATTGATCAAGTAAAGAATCTCTTCTTTTGTAAAATCTTTAGTATCGATAAAGTCTTTTGTCATGTTAAATTCCACCTCGTTGTATTATTGTGAATATTTGAGCATCTCTGCTATAGTTAAAGTATAGAACAGCAGCATTTGAGATGGAATAGCTTAACTCTCTTTAAAAACACGAAAATTCAAGCTGTAACATGGTACATTTTGCGTAACAAACTGCCATTTTTGCAGATTGCTCTTGACTAACAGAAAGCGCTTTCACTTTGTTGGTTTCATTGTACCGGACGATATAATTGCAAAGCCCGGACTGAGCATCTCGCATGTTTGGCACAATGAAGGGTAATAAGAAGATTATAAGGGGTGAATCCGATGATTTATCAGTTAAGAGTGAGCTTAAAACATTTGCCTGCTCCTGTCTGGAGGCGGATCGAGATTGATAGCTCTGTGACATTCACTGATCTGCATTACATACTGCAAGCGGCCTTTGAATGGGAAGATTGCCATTTGCACACATTTTTCATCCGTCAATCAAATGGAAAAACAATAAAGAATAGAGTTGAAATCGGACCGGACATAGATGATTTACTAGCAGGACCAACAAGTCACTACACTAAACTCAACGAAAGTACGGAAATCGTGTCGCATTGGCTGACGAAAAAGAATGACCACTGTCTATACATATATGACTTCGGCGATGATTGGCAGCATGAGATTGTGCTAGAGAAGATTATTGAGCGTAAGGAAGATGCATTATACCCGAGATGCACAATGGCAGTCGGGGCAAGCCCGGAAGAAGATAGTTTCGGCATGCTAGAGAGCATAGAATCTATTGATTCCGATCGAGTTTGCGCCGAGATTAATCAAGTTTATCGGAATTTGTTTGAGGAAAACGGGACGCATTCAGAGGAGGCCAGCCATTCAGAATGGCTTAAGCTCTTTGAACTGGTAGATGAATTAAAGAAATTGAAGCCATGGCAATGGATGGATAATAAGCATGTTTTCGCCCTTAACAATCCGATTGACGGAGATTATGTGTATTGTAGCGTGCTCGGCTCTGCTGAACAGGAATACGGGCTCGTAACGTATATCGGACAGCAAGGGCTTAAAGCACTCGACAAATTCTATACGATGCCGTCCATCCACGATATGATTTTTGAACAGCACACCCTATTCATTTCTTTTTCCAACCGGGATGAGCTTGAAAAAAAAGATTATCAATTGATTAAATCATTGGGATTAAAATATCGCGGCAAAAAACAATGGCCACTGTTCCGCAGCTATGTGCCCGGGCTGTATCCATGGTGGCTCAATAAAAAAGAGGTAGAATTGCTGACGGAAATTCTTCCGCAAGTCATTAACATTTGCCTGCAAATGAAAGAGCATCGATCGCTTATCCCGGCTTATAACGGGAAAGAAGTGGTCCGCTTCGATACCGAGCTACAAAAGTATATATTCGTGGTCCATCCACAAGAAGCGGCACCAGTTCCGGTACCGGAGATTCAGGTTAATGAATTATTTTTACAAAGAATGCGCAAACAAATGAACCGAATGTACGCGCCGATTGAATTTGATTATTTTTACTTGAACGATCCTATTCAGGAGTATCCCGGCCAGCGCCCGTTCTTCCCGCTCATGATGCTGGCGGTCGAATGCGAGCAGGAACTGATTATTTATCAAGATATTGTCCGAATGAGCGAGCTTCACACCGTAGCCGATTGCCTACTGGATTTAATTAACAAATTACAACTATTGCCTTCAGAAATTTATGTGCAGCGACACAACCTATATACACTGCTAGAGCCCCTGGCAAACAAGCTGGACATCAAGCTGAAGAAAGTGCCGAATTTACCTGTTATGACAGAAGTGAAGGAAGAATTGTTTTCAGAGTTGCCGTTTTAAATGTAAAAGCCGATCTCCACTGCTAGAGATCGGCTTTTATAATTACAACATTACTTTACAAATATCGTTCGTGAATTGAACAGGGTCTTGAATTGGCAGACCTTCGATAAGTAATGCTTGGTTGTACAGCAAGTGTGTAAACAGCTTCACTTTGTCTTTGTCGCCTTGTTCGTATGCTGATTTGATGGATTGGAATACATCGTGATCAGCATTGATTTCAAGTACTTTGTTTGCTTTCACGTTTTGGTTGTTTGGCATCGCGTTCAGGATTTTCTCCATTTCTATGGATACGTCGCCTTCAGCTGTTAAGCAGACTGGATGTGATTTTAAGCGTTTAGAAGCGCGCACATCGCCCACGGAGCCCTCCAGCACGTCTTTCATATAGCTGAACAGCTCTTTGTCTTCTTCTTTCTGCTCGTCTTTGTGATCGTCCTCGATGCCAAGGTCACCGCTTGAGACAGATTTGAATTCTTTTTCCTTGTAGTTCATCAACACTTTCACAACAAACTCATCAATATCGTCTGTGAAGTACAGGATTTCGTAGCCTTTATCGGCAACAAGTTCCGTTTGCGGCAGCTTCTCGATTCGTTCAACCGACTCGCCCGTCGCGTAGTAAATGTATTTTTGATCCTCAGGCATTCTTGAAACATATTCATCAAGCGTCACTTGTTTTTTCTCTTTTGAAGAGTAGAACATCAGCAAGTCTTGAAGCACATCTTTATCTTGGCCAAAGTTATCGTACGCGCCGAATTTCAATTGTCGGCCGAACGATTTGTAGAACGTATCGTAGTTCTCACGTTCTGTTTTCAACATGTGCTCAAGCTCTTTTTTGATTTTGTTCTTAATGTTTTTCGCAATGAATTTCAGCTGCTTGTCTTGCTGTAAAATTTCACGTGAAATATTAAGCGATAGATCCTCAGAGTCAACCATACCTTTTACGAAACTGAAGTAGTCTGGAAGCAAATCTGGGCATTTCTCCATGATTAGGACGCCGTTAGAGTATAGCTCCAAACCTTTTTCGAATTCCTTTGAATAGTAGTCGAACGGAATGCTTTCCGGAATGTAAAGAATTGCATTGTAGCGAACAGAGCCATCAACTTTAGTGTGAAGATGCTTGATCGGTTTATCGAAGCCGTAATGCTTCTCGTGATAAAACTGCTCGTAATCCTCATCTGTCAGTTCACTTTTGTTCTTTCTCCAGATTGGAACCATGCTGTTGATTGTTTGCTCTTCTGTATATTGCTCGTACTCGTCTTCGCTTCCTTCTTTCAATCGTCTCGACGTCACATCCATTTTGATTGGGTAGCGAATGAAGTCCGAGTATTTTTTGATAATTGATTTCAGACGGTATTCTTCTAAATACTCGTCGTAGTTCTCATCCTCTGTGTTTTCTTTAATTTTTAATGTGATGATTGTGCCGTTGCCGTCTTTCTCGCACAGCTCAATTGTGTAGCCGTCCGCACCGGCTGAGTGCCATTTGTAGGCTTGCTCGCTGCCGACCGCTTTACTGATAACCGTTACTTCATCGGCCACCATGAAAGAAGAATAGAAGCCGACACCAAATTGGCCGATAATGTCATAGCCGTCTTTGATCTCATTGTCCGATTTGAATGCTAAGGAGCCGCTTTTCGCAATCGTTCCAAGATGTTCAGCAAGGTCTTCCTTCGTCATCCCGATTCCTGTGTCTTCGATTGTTAAAGTACGCGCCTCTTTGTCAGCCGTCACTTTAATGAAATAATCGTCTTTATTGAAAGTTAACGTATCATCCGTTAATGCTTTGTAGTAAATTTTGTCGATTGCATCACTGGCATTGGAAATCAGTTCTCGCAGAAAAATCTCCTTCTGCGAATAAATGGAATGAATCATCATATCCAGCAATCTTTTTGATTCTGCCTGAAACTGCATTTTTTCCATCAATAACTCTCCTCTCAAAGAAAACGGGAATTTTAGCACTCTCCTGTAACGAGTGCTAATTTTTAATTACCACAAAAAATAGTATTTTGTCAATATAGTCGTTCCCTAAAAAGGCTTTGCTAGGAATCCTTAGCAAAGCCTTCTTCATCATGTTTAGTTTTTGTTCAAAACTTTTTCGTAAGCTTTATAAACGCTTTCTCGAAACTTTTCAACTGTGAATAATTTAGATGCTCTTTGATAAATATTATTACCTACGTTAGATAATTGATTCTTATCTTTCAATTCAATTGCCTTTTCAATAGACTTCCCTAGCGCCTCATTGTCCTTCACTGGTACAACCCAGCCATAGTCATTTGACGGAATTAAATCTCGTACCCCTCCAACGTCTGTGGTTATTGCTGGTATTTTTTCTCTTGCTGCTTCTAAAAGTACAAGCGGGAAACTTTCACTATATGAAGCCAATAAAGCAATATCCGCAACATTGTATAATGAAGGTACATCGGTTCTGAAACCTAGAAATTTTATGCAATCATTTAATCCATTAGTGGCAACTTGATTTTTTATTTCATTTTCTATCTGACCATCACCAACTAATAGGAGTTTTATATGTTTATTTTTCATGGTCAGTGTTTTCATTACTTGAAGTACTTCTTTATGGCCTTTAACTGGATCAAATCTTGCAACCATAATAACCACAAAATCTTTTGCGTTTAACCCAAGTTCTTCTCGGGCTACTTTATGAACGGACTGAGAATCATTGAAATCAATTCCATTATAGATTACCGTTATTTTATCAGCACTAATGTTTCTATCTACTAATATTTCTTTGAATTTTTTTGATATCGCCAAGAAATGGTCTGGCTTCTTTAGAGACCATAGATGAAGGTTAGTAAATACCTTCCCTGCTAATCCTCTCCCCATGAAATCAAGTTCCGGATTACTATGAAGAGTAGTTACCCATTTACACAGAGGTCTTTTTTTCTTAATATAATAGCCGTAAAAGTTCGCCCTAGGACCATGTGTATGAATAATATCTATATTGTTTGAATCAATAAAAGAGATAATTTTGTTTACAACCATAAAGTCTGTTCTCGATGATTGCTGGAAAAGCTCAACTTGTATGCCCTTTTCCAATGCCTTTTCATACATTAATCCTCTTTCAAACAATCCTAATATTACTTCTGCTTGCTCAAAACCTTCTAATAACTGAAGAATATGAAACATTCCTCCCCCAGTTTCTGCTCCTGCATTCAGATGTAAAATCCTCATCATTTTCTCCTATCACAGTTTATTTCTTAGGCAGTTTCATTACTTTAATCACAAAGTCCGGCAATGCCAACATTCTTTTCCATCTAGAGGGTTGCTTCAATAACCGATATAACCACTCAACCTTTAATTTTTGCCAAATAACTGGTGCCCTTTTAACAGTTCCAGCTAACACATCGATACTTCCCCCAACACCCATAAAGATACCTTTGGTAAACTCATCATAATGTTTCCCAATCCATTCTTCTTGTCTTGGAAAACCTAAAGCAACAAGAATAATATCCGGACGCGTATTTTTAATATCATTTACTATTTCAGGGTCATTCAGTTCAAAAAAGCCATGATGTCTTCCAGCAATTTTTAAGTTAGGGTATTTTTCAATTATATTTTTCACTGCAAGCTTATTGACTTCTTCTTGTCCGCCCAATACATATATACTCCATTTTTGGAGGTTGGCTTTCTCAAGCAAACTAATCGTTAAATCATAACCGGCAATCCGTTCCTCTAATGGATTCTTTATAATTTTAGAAGCTAAAATTATGCCAATTCCATCTGGCACAATATAATCCGCTTTATTTATAATATTGTGATATTCCTTATCTTTATAGGCATGCATAACAATTTCAGGGTTAGCAGTAACTATAAATGTTTTTTGCTCCTCTGCAATCTTTCCTGAAACAATCTCAATCATGCCATTGAAATGTTCATTAATAAAATCTACACCTAATATGTTTACTGTTGTTTTTTTCATATAAAAATTCCCTTTATTTCAAAATTAATCATTCATGATATCTTTATAACCTTATTTTACAGTCTTTATTAAAGTTTTCCCCAGAATCTATAAAATCTCTAAAAAAGAGTATTCATCACTTAATAGACTATCATAACTCAAAAAAGCAATAAATAATATTCGAACAAATACCTGTCCAATATAATTATATATTAAATACGATGCTTATCGGACAAAAAAATGACTTCAGACAATTTAACTGAAGTCATTTTACTTTTCCCCTATTTCATAAAACTAACTGCTTTTTCCCATCTAGAGTCCCACGAATTTGCTTCTCCAATTTTTTGACGTTCATTTATAGCTTCATTTGAATAATACTTGTCCTTATTTTCGGCTATATTAGTTATAGCTTGGACCATTTGTTCTTTATCCTCTACGATTTCAACTATATCTTTGAATAAAACAACCTCTTGCATTGGGGTAGCAATTACCGGCTTCCCGGATGAAAAATATTCATACATTTTAATTGGATTGACACTCTTAGTCAGCTTATTGATTTTGAAAGGAATTAAGCACATATCAAAGCATTGAATGTAATTCGGCAATTCGTTGTAGGATTTAGCACCTAAAAAGTATACGTTCTTCAATTTTTTTAATCCTTCAATATCAGTATCTACTGGCCCTATCATTACGAATGAGTAGTCGGGAAGTTCTTTTGCTGCCTCTTCGATTAATTTTAAATTGATCCAATCACTGATTCCTCCAACAAACCCAACGATAGGATGGTGGATGTTTAGTATATCAGTAGGAATTGGCAGTTTTTCTGTTTGAACTCTTGAAAAATGTTCAAATTCCGCACCGTTTGGTATAAGATGGAACTCCGAACTCCAAGACTTTCTATCTTCTAGTAACTGACTAGCTGTAGCAAAACAAACATCTGCTTTCTCCATTAATTCTCTTTCCATAGACTCCATGGTTTCTTTATTAATAAATCCGGTAAATGAAGCATGATCATCCACACAATCATAGTAGATATTTTTGAAATTAATATCATCCAGTAAATCAACTGCACTAGGCAGGAATGAATAAAGTTCTAACTCTCCATTGAATGAGCGAAGTGCTTTTCTTAGACTACGCGCAATTAATTTCTGATTTATCTTATTGATGAATCTGTATTTGTTACCAAAAGGCAAAATTGGAGGCGGACTTATCACATATAAATTTTCCGCCATTTTCCTAACACCTTGTTTCCATCTACCCCAACTTTTTAAAAGAGCTCTATTTTTTAAAGGTGCTATCAGCGTGACCGGCGGCTCCATATATATGACTTTCCTTCCACTCTTTGCTGCACGCTTCATAAAATGATGAGGTCGATGCTGTACGCCTTCCCAATCACCTGCTGATATCGCAACCATAATTTTGTTATTCGACATTATTTTTTCTCCTTTTAAGCATCTTTAATAACAAGTTCATTTCCTCTACTTTTAACAGAGCAGATACAAGTGCAAAAAAACAAAAAGTAATTATAGTACTAATTACAAGTTGTAAAATTAGATGCAACTCACTATACAAATGACTTATTTCGTTAGTTACAAAATACACTGCTGCCCAAATTAAAAGCAGTTTCAGAAAAGCTTTTAAAAATGATTTAATATCCGACATATGAATTTCAATTCTTTTAGGCAAGAAAATAAATAAGAAGACTGTCTGCATAAACATGGCAATTGATGTCGCCAGGGCAATTCCGCCAACTTCTAAGAATCTTGAGAGTATCACGCTGAAAATAATATTAATTACAATAGCAGCTACACTCCCAATCATAGTGATCCGTGTATCTTGTATAGCAACATAAAACCGGTTTAAAAATTCCTTTAGCGCAACAAAAACCATACCAAGGGTATAGAAGAAAAATGCATTTGTCGTCATAATGGAAGCTTCTTCCCCGAAAGCTCCTCTTTTATAAGCAAAATCAACTAACTCTTGGCTTTCAATTAGCATAACCGTCATTATAGGAATACTAATAAAAAAGATAAGATTTAGCCCTTTGAAAATAATTTTGATTAATTCTTTTCCTTTTTCAATTGCAGCATCTATAACTGTAGGATATAGAACAGTAATTAACGGCAAAAGAATGATACTTACAGGTAAATACATTAATTTATTTGAGTAGTTCAACGCAGAAACGCTTCCAGCTGAAAGTTGGGAAGCAACCATTTTATCTACAACAGCATTTATCTGATAAGCTACTGATGCAATGATGATTGGTGAAAATAATATCAATGTATCTTTAATGACAGTTTTATATTTTTTAAAATGAATATTTATATTCATCACTTTGTATTTCTTAACAAACGGATATTGCAATAAATACTGACTAACTGCGCCAAGTAGTGTCGCAATAGCAATTCCATATATACCATACGTATCTGATAAGAAAATAATAGCTATGATGATAAAAAGACTTTGCGGTATCGCTACTAGTGCGGGAGGTACAAACCTTTTTTCATACTCAAGTATTCCTGTCATGATAGCTGCCATAACATAAAAACAAAAGCTCGGTAACATGATCCGGGTTAAAGTGTTCGTTAATTCTAATTGTTCCTGGTTAAAACCTGGAGCCATAACTAACGTAATGTATGGTGTCAAAAAGTAAAAAATCACAGTAACAACAATTGACCCAAACAGAAAAATTGTTCCCAGTACACTAATAATATTTCCAGCTTCTTTTTGACCTTGGTTTAATTTGGCATTGGCGTATATTGGCGCCATACCAGTTGTAATAGCCATCCCTACTGCCGTAAACATTAATACTGGAATAATTTGCGCAACAAAAAACGCATCCGTTACATCTGAAGCCCCAAAATAAGCTGCCATTAATAGTTCTCTTCCGAATCCCAGTATCTTGCTGACAATTGCTATTAATGTTATAATCCCAACAGATTTTATAAAATTATTTTTCATCGTATGTCTCCAATATTTTTTCTAGTCACACCCAATTATAAGGAAACAACAAATATAATACAACTTCCTCAATATTCCCTGATATTATTGTCTAAAAACTCTATTCTTATTTACTTAAAAACCTAACTATAGTATTCTATTATAATAACAAAATTCACTTAAAGTCTAATGAGAGAGGTATCTAATGATGTATGCAAAACTTAGGCATAATGATTTGTTTGAAAAACTCTTTCTGCTTTTCATCATAATTCAGCCTATACTAGATCTTATTACCGGATTAACTTTAAAACTTACAGATAGTCAATTTTCATTAAGTTTAATTATCCGCACCTTATTTCTAATGATTTTTGGCTTGTACTTAATATTTTTCAAAAATTACCCTTATCACAAAAAACAATTATTATATTTTCTTATTTTGGCTATTTATTTGTGCATTAATCTTTGTATTAACTATTTTATGAAACCACAGTTTTACTTAGCCAGTGAAATTAAATTTATCCTTAAGGCAATATACTTTGTGGTTACGTTATCTATATACGCTGTTGTATTTAAAACCACACATTTAAATTGGAAAGAAAAATCGCTGCAGTATATCTATTTTGCAATGACAATCTATAGTTCAATTATACTGATTGCTGGAATTACCGGAACATCTTTTCCAAGTTATGAATGGGAAAAAGTAGGTCACGTAGGGTGGTTTTATTCAGGAAATGAAATTGGTGCAGTTCTATCAATCGGTTTCCCAGTTGTTCTTCTTACTGCTATTAAAAAATCAAGACTCTATTGGTTACCTGTATTGATTATGATATATGCTTTATTTGCTATTGGGACAAAAGTTGGTTATGGAACTATTTTATTAGTTATGATTATAGCTTTGGCGTTTACCCTTTTAGATCTTATAGTTAATCGGGGGCGCGCAAAAAAACAACTAAAGACTTTAGGTATCTTAACAATCATTCTTATCGGAACATTTGTCTATACACCTTTTTCACCTATAGCTCAAAATATGGGAATTCATTTATCAATATTAAATGAACAAAACGAAATTGCATCTGAAGCAGAACAAGATCTTGCAATAAATCAAAACAGTATTGAATCTGATCAAGTTCAAGATTTAATGTTAAGCGGACGCGATACTTATTTAGACATGCATAAATCATTCTTTGCTGAAGCGCCACTTTCACAAAAACTTTTTGGAATGGGATATGGCGGCAACTATAGCAGTGAGCCGAAAATGATTGAAATGGATTTTCACGACTTATTTTATTCTTTCGGGATAATAGGAATGATAATCTTAACTGCTCCCATCATATACTGCATAATTAAGATTTTATATAATGGAATTAAGAAGTTTAAACAGTGCTACACATATGAGAATATCTTGCTAGCAAGCAGCTGCGCATTAGGATTTGGTATAGCATTTTTAGCTGGTCACATTCTCACTGCACCAGGTGTTAGCTTTTATTTAGCTGTAATAGTTGCTTATCTTACTGTCAATGTTGAGCAGACCTAATATAAGTCCATCAAAAAGCCAACATTCAAACGAGTATTTAATTTAAAACTCGTTTGAGTGTTGGCTTTTTTACATGAACAAGACCTTAGGAAGTCCTGTTCTTCTGTATTTTCGTCCCTTTCGAAAGATAGTCAATCAGTTATCCAGTGATTTTTCCTTATCAGGAAAGGACGGCACGCTTTCATTTAAAAACTCAATCTGGTATACTTTTATCAACTATTTTGAGGAAAATTTGAGGAAAGTGTGATTGCAACATGAATAAATACTCTAATATATTTACCCAAATTATCATCCCTCTGTTAACAGCATTATTATCATTTTCGATTATAGAAATCATTTATCGTGGCGGGATGACTTCGTTTTTATCATGGATTAAATACTACCCCGCAAATAGTATTTACTTCCTTTTATTTTTATTTTTATTGTTCGCATCATACATGGCGTTAAATTACAAAGGCTACTTTATCGCATCTGTAATAACCTCTGTCCTCTTTTCTATATTGGCTTTTTCAAGTCATTTAAAAGAGGTTCTAAGAGGAGACCCCTTATTGCCTTCAGATTTAACATTAGTAAGTGAAGCAACCGACATAATTACTTATTTTGCAGATTTATCATTATTGAAAATCCTTGTAATTCTTTTGATTATTATCTTCGTGATAGCTCTGTTCATTTTTACAGTTATAAAAATTAAAAATGTTAAACGTAAAAAGCAAGATTGGGTATCCCCCCTTATTTTTCTAGTACTGCTCATAGGGTTTGTCTATCAGGATATGTACATGGATAAAGGGGGCATGAAAAACTTATTTAACATTGAGATCCCCACATACAATCAAAGTAGTAATTATAGTACGAATGGTGTTGTTTTAAGTTTTATTAGAAATTTAAATAACGGTGTTGAGAAGCCGGAAAATTATTCTCATAAAAAAGTAACAGAGATTATCAACGATACAGAAACCAAACTAGACAGTGATAATTCAACTGCAAACAAACCAAATATAATCATTATACAAAGTGAAGCATTTTGGGACCCTACTGTAATGGAATCAGTTAATTATAACCAAGATCCTATCCCGAATTTCCATTCACTTGCATCTCAATTTACTTCTGGTACAGTTACTGTTCCCGTATACGGTGGAAATACGTCAAATACTGAATTTGAGATTTTAACTAGTTTAAGCACACAGTTTCTTCCAACAGGTATTGTGCCATATTTAAATTACGCAAATAGTCCCCTTCCAGCTTTACCGAATATATTAGGTAATCAGGGATATACAAGTACAGCAATACACACATATCATAATTGGTTCTACAATCGATCCAGTGTCTACGAAAACTTAGGCTTTGATAATTTTTTAAGCTTAGAATTTTTTCCAAATCCAATTGAAGATGCCATGTATTACCGTGATAATGAGATTACGGATGAAATCTTAAAATTAGTCGAGGAAAATGAAGAACCTAATTTTATTTTTGCTGTAACAATGCAAGCGCACGGACCATATAAAACAGATGCAAAAAAATACTATGCTTCTATTGAAGCTGAATTGGATGACAAAGATAAATCATTCTCACCAAATGCTGAAAATATCCTTGAATTCTATGCAGATACACTTGTAGAGGTTGATAAAGAATTAGGTAGACTAATTAGTTCCTTAGAGGAATTAGAAGAGGATACCATTGTAGTATTTTATGGTGATCATCTACCTTTATTAGGTGAAGATTACCAAGTGTACAACGAAGCTGGATACTTTAAAAATGAACAAGACTATTCAGACTATCAAAAAATCTATAAGACCCCTATACTTATCTGGGATAATTTTAATACAACTCGTGAGGAATTAAATATTAACAGCACCTTTGTCGGTCCTTACACTTTAGAATTAGCAGGATTAAAAGGTTATTATTTAACTGATTACTTAAATGAGTTGAATAGCCAAAATAAGAACTATTTCCCAAGGTTAGATTACTCCAATCATTCAACTTTAGATGAGACCGATATTGATAATTACAAAATATTACAGTACGATATATTATTCGGTCGTAAATATGGTTTGAAGGACAACGAAGTTGATTATGAACCAAGCGTCACTTATAGACTAGGCTATGCCGATGCAGACATACAAAATGTTAAATTAACAACTTATAACGATATGAAAGCATATCGTATTACAGGTGAATATTTCACAACAAGTTATCAAGTATATATTAACGATGAAGCTGTTGGTTCTACTTTCGTTAGTCCTGAGGAAATATATGCATACATCCCTAATGATATCGACCCGGAAACAATCGTAATGAAAATATTTGATAGTAAAAATACCCTTTTATCTGTCAGCAACAAATATAAACTGAAGTAAAGTGAAAATTTGTTTAGCAGATTTTACTTCACAAAAAGCATGAGTTCTAACTAAAATAGGCTCATGCTTTTTTAATTGCATTCATTAAGGAAACCTGTTTGATACAACTGAATTCTTAATATTGCGCTCTTAGTGAAAAAAAGGTTTCTATGGCGTATAATAAATTAATATGTTCAACTTTTGGTGAACATACTGTTACTACTTTATAAATTAATGAAGATTAAATTTAAAATATACATGTTACTTTATGGAGGTGAAAAAATGTCCAATGAATTACTGTTTTTCGCTACGGAGCTGCAACAGCTTGTGAATCCGCAGTTGCCGGAAGACATGGTTGCCGTTCAGCGCGGGTTGTTATTATACCGCCAGGAAATGGTCTATCGGAAATCAGAAGGAGAAGAATTGATTTCTGCCACCGTTCAGGATGTGACACCTTGCCAAGTGTCCCTAGATTTGTCCTTTCCGACAAACAGTCGCTGCTCGTGCAATCAAGCAGGCGTATGCCGGCATCAAATGGCTGTTTTTTTCTCCTCTTATTCACAAATCCAGTCAGTAAGCGATTGGGTCCATGCTTGGAAAAATGAAGCACCCGGCAAATCATACGGTAAAATCCAACTGCCTCTGCAGCGTGCAAAAGAAATTTTTCTTGAGGAAAAACCGATGGAAAGAAGTTACTCTTCCTGGAAGGAAACGATGGAGAATAACTATCAAAAACAAATCGTTTATTTCTTGAGTCAACCGGCCTACACACTTTCCGTGAAGTGGGATGCTTACTTGCAGAGACTTAAGGCAAAAATGCCGTTAGAACCGGAATGGAAGCTTCTGTACTTATTTCTCTTATATTTTCATACTTATACTTTTACATTGCGTGCGCTAAAACATGAGACAGTAAGCGGTTCTGCCAGAATGTTTCTGGAAGAGGAAGCAGACGAGCTGCTTGATGAGCTGAACTATTTACTGGACTTGTTTAACCGTTCCGCACGCCCTTTTGCTTTCGATGAGTTCTTTAACGGCCTGCAAAAAGATATGGATATTTTATTGGAGGATTATGGCGAACTGACGGTTCCCGCCATTAACATATACCGTTCCATTTGGACAGATATTTTAAAAGAACGCTCTTGGCGACAAACCGCATTGGTTCGAATGACAGAAACGCTCGAAACGGTAGAGGTGAAGCCAGACGTTTGCCAGACGGTTCTGATTGCTGTTATTCATCTTAACTTACTGACGGGCAAAGACAGGGAAGTGCCGGCACTACTCGAAAGACTCCGTCCAGAGGATTTTCCGTTCATATCTTTCTGGATCAGTCATCTTGATGAGCAAAAATCTGTTGTGTTCCTCGAATATGCAATCGAACATATCCAAAGCTATCTCAGCTATTTAAAGCACTATTACCGCATCAATCAGTTTATTTCACATCTCAGCCCTTACATCCGAAACTATTGTTCTAAAACAAAGCAGCCTGACCTATTTGAGAAATATTGTGAGAAATGCATGCCTCATTCATTGATGTTTTACAGTCGTGCTTTACTTGAAAATGGGAAGTATAAAAAGTGGGTAGAACTATATATATACAACAACGTAGATTATAAGTTCATTTCAAATGAAGAACTGAAATTAATTCAAGCCCATGAACCGAAGTTGCTTCTTCCATTGCTGACTAGTATCGTCTCCGAAAATATCGAAGCGAAAAATCGGCAAAGCTACCGGGAAGCCGTCCGTTATTTGAAAAAGATCCGGACCGTCTATAAAAAAGAAAAAAACTTGGAGCAATGGGAAAGGTATATACACTTAATACAGACAACTCATAAAAGACTGCGTGCCTTTCAAGAAGAGTTGAAAAGAGGGAAATTGATTCATGTTGACTAAATTGACTGTGCATACACAACACTTGCAGGATGGAGAGTTTTTTATAACTGCATACGGAAAGAACGGAGATACTTTACCTCCATCACGCTACTCGAAGCAGCTATTCGCCTGGGATGAAGCAAGCTTTTTCGGAAGCTTTCTGCGACAAGGTACGGTGAATGGAGAAGACGGCATCCGACTGAACGGCTTCGAGCTATTGTCTCTGTTTTCACAGGACCATTTCCTTTCTTTCATTGATTGGCACTGGGATGAAACATCTTTTCTTTGCTTGACGATCGCTCCTTCTTTAAAGGATTCCATCGAAAAAGGGATTCCGGTTCCGAAGTTCTCGCAAATCGGGAATCAAGCTATATCATGGACTTTGCCAGATTCGGTTCTGGAAGAATTCGATGTTGGCTTTTGGGAGCAGGTTTATATTCAAAATGACCAAGAATTCACAGCCCGCTCTTTCACTGAGGAAATTTACAATGGCGCTGTTAGAGAAAACTTGCGCAATCAGCCGGCCACGAAGGAACGTTGGGATGCCGCACTGCAAGCTTTACAGCAGACGCAATTATCTGCAGATGTGCTACAATCCTATTTCACCGAAGAACGGTGGAATAAATGGTTGCACCCGCATACAGATATCCCTTTCTCAACCGGTTTGCGATTGATAGAGCCAGAAGACGGCGAAGGCCCTTGGTCTCTTGAGGTAATAGTGCGTTCTAAGAAAAACCCGGACCAAATCAAAGTATACGGCAAGCATAAGCTACTGAAAGCTTGGACAGAATTCGAACAGTTGATTAAAGAGGATATCTCCGGCTGGCTTGAACTCGTACCGATGCTGAATGAAAATGGCACGATCAAGGAAGAGTTGACAGAGCAAGAAGCATGGGAATTTCTAACCGATGCAAGTGAAAAACTGTTATTTGTCGGTGCATCAATTTTGCTGCCGTCATGGTGGACAGAGCTGAGACAGTCCGGTGTAAAGTTGAAAGCACGCATTCAGTCATCTTCTTCTAACGGCCCTTCTTTTGTCGGCATGCAGGCGTTAATGGATTTCGATTGGCGCATTTCAATGAACGGTGCTGATTTGTCCGAAGAGGATTTTCAGAAGCTTGTTTCTGAAAAGCGTCATTTAATTTATATTAATGGACAGTGGATCAAGCTCGACACCGATTTGATTCGCCATATACAAAAAATCATGAAGACGGCAGAAAAGAGCGGCATTTCAATACGCGACGTGCTTCAACAAGAGCTTGCAGCACCTGAAGAAATTGATGCGGAAGAAGACGGGCAGGAATTTATGAAAATACAGTTCGAGTTGAATAAGGAAATGAAAAGAATGTTCTCTTCTTTGCGCGAATTGAAAAGCATTCCAATGGTCCAAACTCCTGTCAGACTTCATGGTGATTTGCGCCCGTATCAGTTGCAAGGGTTAAGCTGGCTGTTATTCCTGCGCCAATACGGTTTCGGAGCCTGCCTTGCAGATGATATGGGTCTGGGCAAAACAGTGCAAATTATTTCATATTTGCTATCAATACGGGCTAACCCTGCAAGCCTGCAAACTGACCCGATTGAGCTTAAAACAACGGATGCATCGCTTATTATCGCTCCGACTTCTGTACTCGGAAACTGGCAGAAAGAGCTGGAACGATTCGCTCCTTCCTTAAAAGTCGGTCTCTACTATGGCGCACAACGTCCTAAAGGTGAAGATTTCATTGCATTCAGCAAGCAGCACGATGTTATTTTGACCACATATGGCATGACTCACATCGATTTCGAAGATTTAAAATCAGTTTATTGGAACAGCGTCATTATTGATGAGGCTCAAAATATTAAAAATGCCGGCACAAAGCAGTCTCGCTCTGTCCGCAAGCTCAAAGGCGCTCATCATGTAGCACTGACCGGAACGCCGATGGAGAATCGCTTAAGCGAGCTCTGGGCGATTTTCGACTTTATCAATAAAGGCTATCTCGGTTCATTGAAATCATTTTCTGATACATTCGTTGCTGCTATCGAGCGGGAAGGCAGTACAGACAAAGTGAAAGAACTGCAAAATATTATCCAGCCGTTCTTGCTTCGCCGTACGAAGAAGGACAGTGAGGTAGCGTTAAACTTGCCGGATAAAATTGAGCAAAAAGAGTTCGTGCCACTTACATCCGAACAGGCATCTCTATACGAACAGCTTATAAAAGATACGTTTGATAAGATTGACCAGTTAAGCACCTTTGAAAGGAAGGGCATGATTTTGCAGATGATCGGCCGTCTGAAGCAGCTTTGTAATCATCCTGCCTTATACTTAAAAGAGGAACTCATCCATAACGCACACGTCCGTTCAGGGAAGCTCGATAAATTGCTGGAACTTGTCCATGCCGTTAAAGAACAGCAGGAAAGCTGTTTAATTTTCACGCAGTACATCGGCATGGGGCAAATGATTCAATCATTACTCCAGCAAGAATATGGCCATGAGGTGCCTTTCTTGACCGGAAGTCTCGGCAAGAAACAGCGGGATGTTATGATTGAGCGATTCCAAAATGGCGAATTCCCGATCTTCATTCTTTCCTTGAAGGCGGGCGGAACAGGTTTGAATTTGACAGCAGCCAATCATGTAATTCACTATGACCGTTGGTGGAACCCAGCTGTCGAAAACCAAGCAACCGACCGTGCATACCGAATCGGCCAGAACCGTTTTGTACACGTGCATAAGCTCATCTGCACAGGCACACTTGAAGAAAAAATCGATCAAATGATTGACCAAAAGCAAGCTTTAAACGATGAAATTTTGACAGGTGAGAATTGGATTACAGAACTATCTACTGATGAACTGAAAGAGCTTGTATCGTTGCAGGTATGAGATTAATGGAGAGCGGGATATTTCCCGCTCTTTTTTAGTCTCTTGAATTTTGCTGGCAGTTGCGATTCAATCAGGACTGATTGTTTGCGTTTCTGGACCGATTAATTCGTAAAAGTAGCTTGATTACTTGATAAAGCAGACTGGTTTATTTACGAAAGTGGACCGATTATATTGAAGAGCAGCTCGATTCCGCTTGGAAGAACAATAAACCAATAGAGGTTAAAGCTAATTCTTACCAACAAAAAAATAGACTGCCTGTTTGCAGTCTTAGCTTTGCGGATATGGAAATGCGCTTGTTTAATTTCAAGCGTTTTCTATAGAGGCAACTTTTGAGGGTTATAGAGGATATTAATTGGTTTATGAAATCAATGAATAGCGGCTTGTATCTTTTTCTTCGAGGGCACACACTAATTGTTCTAGTGCTGTGATTCGCTGCTGCATTTGGCGGATTTGCTCGTCATAGGAATTCAGTTTGACAAGACTGCGGGCGTTTTGCTTAATTAAATCACATACTAGCTGTTCCAAACGCGCTGTTTTTTCTTCATTCATATGTCTCCCTTCTTTCATTAAAAGCTATCTTTGAGTAGCAGGTGCTTCCACTTTTTCTGTGCGATTATTGTTGAGAAATTTCACATATTCGGCTATTACTTCCGTGACATACACCCTTTTCCCCTCAGAATTATTATAATGTCTCGTTTGGATTCTGCCGGTAATTCCGATTACATCCCCTTTACGGCAATATTGCGCTGTATTTTCGGCAGCTCTTTTCCAAATAGTACACTGTACAAAGTCGGCTCCATATTCACCGCTGCTATTTTTATATTGACGGTTCATCGCAACGATAACATTAGAGACAGCATGCCCTTCAGGCGTGTAGCGCAACTCGGGATCCTTCGTCAGTCTCCCTACTATAGTCACTTGGTTGATCATTTCTATCCTCCTTTCTGATGGAAGTATGCTTCTATATTACTAAACTTGAACATTATATAAAAATTGGAAGTATGCTATTTTCTCTCACAAAAATGCTGCAAAATAGTCAATTCAGTTAGTATTCGTTCATTTTGTATCTATTCAAAGTGTCATATATCTTGTCTATTGAATATGACAAATATTTTTTTCGACAAAACATCTTTTTCCTTTTTTATCCTTAAGAAAATCTGTTTCATCCACCATATATGATATAATGAAGAAAAGTGAATCGGTAAAACAAAAGAAAGGAGTTTTGATAAACATGAAATCATTCAGACTTGTTTCTTTGCAAATCATTGTAAGTGATGAGCAGATGGTGAACATTGAATTAACAGAGGGTTTAACGATTAACAAAGAAGATGAGCGAAATCGCTGGCTGATTGAAGCGTTTATTCATCATGACCACTATCCGCCTTTAGCAAAAGCAATAGAAGCACAAAACGCAGTCCGATTGTTAGCAACAATTACAAAGAAAGAAAATAATCCTGCTTTATTTCAAGCGCGTGTACTTACCATCAAGAAGGTTGAAGATTATTACAGTGTACTCTTTGAAGGACAAATCGTCTCCAATCATATTCAGTACACAGAGCTTCTGCTCGAGAAGCTTGTCCAAAGCGGCCTGGACGGTGAAGCGCTCATCACGGCATTCAAAGAAAAAATCCGTTCCAAACCGCGTCTCTATGCAGAAAAAAGCTAAAAAAGGTCTATCTAAAAAGTCAGCGTGTGGCTTTTTAGATAGACCTTTTGCAATATTACATTGCCTCTTTCTTATCATCCGCTTCAAGCTCTTCTTGAAGCTTCTCGATTATATAACGCGCTTCTGCACGACAAGAGTACATATATTCTTCACTGTTTGTCTGTTCTTGAAGAAGTTCAATCAAGTTCATTTGTTCTTCAGTCGGCTTCTCGTTTAATATTTTATCAATCGTTTGATTGATTTTTGCCGCAAGCTCCTTATGAAAGGCAGGATCTTCCTTCACACTTTCATCAACCTTTGCATACCAAGATGCATCGCTAGTTATATATCCCTTCCAGTTAGCAACAAATTCTACAATATCCGCTTGATTCTCCCCCCATTGGATCGACTTCATATATTGCTCAAATGCTGTTGAAATGGAACGGCTAATACTGATTTTAACACCTGGTGTAATCTTTTTATACATGCAGACCCCTCCCCTGTTACTAAAAGAACTATAAAATATATTGAATTTAATAATATACTCTTTTCTAATAATTATAAATATTATACATTAACATATATATAACTATGTGAAAAAAAGAGGCTGGGACAAAACCCTCCTCCGAACTAAAAAAGCCGGTGAAGTTTTACGACAAGTAAAATTTCACCGGCTTTGAACTTTTAAATAATAAAATAAGGACAACTT
>NZ_JACXSI010000020.1 GCF_014712675.1 Peribacillus faecalis
GTATTCGCAACTGGTTGCGTCACATGACGTTGTTCTCCTGCACCAATTGTGATGGTCCAAACAGTGTCATCTTTCACATAGCCTTCTGGAGCTTTTATTTCAGTCAACTTGTACTCTCCATATGCTAATCCTGTGAATACTAAGTTACCGTCTTTATCAGTTGTTAATGTTTGTTCGAAGTCCTTACCTACTAATTTGAAGGTAGCTCCTTCGAGTGCCTCTTTACTCACTGAATCGGTTTTCTCAACAGTCAATGATCCTAATGGTTCCTTATAGCTATTATTAAATATAATGCTTGCAGTTCCACCTTTAGTGACAGTAACCTGCCCATTACTAGGTTTAGAGGTGACACTATCCCACACATACCCGCTAATAGCATCAGTATAAGATACTTCCTCTACTGTATATGTGCCTGGGTCAAGTTTGTCTACAGTAACACTCCCTGTACCATTAGTTGTAGTAATAGAGATGGTTTCTCCTACCTGGTCATTTTTGCTATTTTTTAATTTAAAGGTGAATGTGCCATCAAGCTTTGTACCATCAGTAGCACTTGCATTTTTGGTAATTTCCACTGAACCTTTGTTAACAATTTCTTGCATCTCTTCAGTAGAAATCTCAACATCAATCCCTTTGCTTGTACCCTTGCCTCCACAATAATTTTTATGATCCCATGTATAAGTGAATGGCTGTGAAAAGGACTGATCACCATCAGCAAGCGTAACAGTATAATTAAGCGTTCCTGTTACTACAATGTTTGAATCTTCCGTTAAATTCATCCGTCTATCTCTACTTGTATACTCTTGGTCATTCCTGTTAGGGTCTTTCGATGGACCTGTCATTGTAACCGAATTACCATCGGCTGTAACTTTAAAATTCGTAAACGAAACATTTTTGACAGGAAGCTCTGTTTGAACCCCGTCTTCTTCTAGAATATATTTGAAGTTTACTTTATAAAGTACGTCTAAATGATACAATCTTTCAGTAGCATAAGGTGTTATGCCTTCTCCACCCTCGGAAGATGCTGCTTCCTCTTCTTCAACAATCGCTAAGTCATCTTCAGAAGATGCTGTTTCCTCTTCTTGAATACTTCCCGAGTCACCCTCCTCATCATCACTGCTTTCTTCTGTTGTTGCTTCTGTTTCAACTGTTTCTTGTCCGTCTACTACTAATTCTGTTTCAGGCGCAAGAACAGTAACAGTTGCTGTTGTAGATGAATCAGAAGAAGTAAATGTCGGTTGGTAATTACCGGCTTTTTGAGCTTGCACTTGGACCTTCACTACTTTACTGCCATTCTCAGCCCAATTGAATTGTAGTGTTTGATTATCATTACTGATTTCCTCTATATTTCCTTGTCCTTCCAAAACACCTGAAATCGTCAAACCTTCTGGTACTGTAAAACTATACGGACCACTTGATTCATCGCTCTTATCTGTCAACGTTGCAACAAATACTTCTGATTCATTGACAGATGCTGCACTCAAACTTAATCCAAGCACAGTTCCTTGAGCGTTAACATACTGAGAGATGGGACTAAGAAATGTCTGCACCATTAAACACAGAAGCGTAATAATCGACATCATCTTTACGAGATGGTGTCTCTGCTTATAGTTCAGATCACTTCTTAAGCCTGTCTTCTGACTGCCTCTTTTCATCGCCACTCCTCCTTCAGTTTTTTATTGACCTATGTTGCGGCATAAATCATGGGGGGATACCCCCGACTGTCAATTTATTCATTATTTATCACCTCTTCAATTAATTTTGCATGAACCACTCTTCTGCCGTTCTCATAATCATCGCTGCACGTTGAAAGCGTTAATATATGATCATCTTTAATTACTTGGATTTCTTGATTATGAAAATCAGATTTTGACAAAATAGTATTTAGAAAGTCCTCATAGCTACTAATTGTTGCAAATTTAATTTGCAGATAATTAAAGTCCGTATCTGTGTTATAGGTGGAGAATATACTCCATTTTCTATAACCATCCGGACTAAACGTTTCAATAAAAGGATGTTCTTCAAAGAAAACCTGGTTACTATAATCATTCAAGGCATGGAACATGGTGCCGTTTTTCATGTTATGACCGTACAAAATGGTATGAATGTCACCAAATTCTGAGTTATTGCGATAATCCATAAAAATGCTTCCCTGCTTAGAATCTGAATGATTAAAATCATGCGTTAAGTAATAACTGTTATCGCTCGTTTGGACAATCGGATAATCAATGGATGTTCCATCTATCGATATCCACCCGATTGTTTCATCATTAGTTATCAATAATTCTGAGAAATCATTCTGATTTTCTATCAACTCTTGTTTTTCCTGATTGAACTGCTCCTCTAGCTGGTGATTTTGAAAACTATCCTTGAAATTGCTAAATAATAAAATCCCCGAACCAATAAAAACAAACAGCAAAACCACAAATACAAAATATCGAATATATTTTTTCATCCTTTTTCATCTCTATATAAAAATAGTTTTCTTGTATAACTTCATTCTAATAATATAAATTTCATAAAACAAACAAATACCGGAATATTTAGTTTATTATTAAAATTAACCCACAAAATCTTCACTAAATTCATTATTGTGAAAAAATAAGCAATATCAATCAAATATTTTTACACAAACCATTAGACAGTCAAAAAGACTCTCAAGGATTCCCTCGAGAGTCTTTTATTTCTTACGGATAAGCAATGACGCATATACAAACTAACGCAATCGGAACGAGCGACCATTGCAGCACCCGCTTCCACCTCATGTTGCCAATGATAAAACAGATGGCTGCAGCATTGAGCATAATGACTGTTATGACAAAGCTAACAAAAAATCCGAACTGTAAATATCCCTCCATTCTGAACACCTCTCTATCAATTGCTTGCCAACACTTTAATATATTTTTTCTACCCGTATTGCTAAGCAAAAAAACCTTTTCTCAGAGGTGTGAGAAGAGAGGATTTAGTAGGAAATAAGGATGAAGTAAATCACACATTTAATCATCTGTTTATCTTATGGTAATTGCCTATAACGGTGACAACACAAAACATCCAAATAATTTTCAAACTTTTTTCACATTTGAATAAAATGTGTTTTTTGTATTATGTATGTGGGTAGAGAATAGATAGTACAAATGCGCATTGTACACAAAAAGGAGAGAGAAAAATGTTAGGCAAAAAAGTATATGTAACAGCGGCCTCTGCTTTACTTTTACAATCATTAGCAGCGCCGCTAGTAGGAGCTGTATCTGTAGACAATTGCACTGAAATGTACGCTAAAGATTTTACAGCCGGCAATCCCGTTAATGTTTTAACAACCAATGAAGTTCGTTTAAATCCGGCAAATGCCCTTGGTGAATTTGACACGACACAGATTGGTAATGAAAATGCCTTTTATGCAGTCGCATCACATGATTATACGACCTATACATTTGCACAAGATTTCTACAATGTTGACGGTCATTATGACATTCAACTTGCTGAAGTAACATGGGGTACTTGGCATCCTGAAGCTGTAAAAGTATATTTGACAGGAGCAGTCATTAAGGATGCTAACGGAAATAAAGTTCAATATGACGGAGACTATTATGTCGGAATTGCTTGGAACAAAGTGGGATCAGATTTGATTAAAAATCTGCCTCCAGATAGTATCGCAGATCAGCTTAATACAAAACTCGGCTCAGACTATTTCACAGCAGAAGACTTTGCTAATAAGATTAATACTAGTGTTGATAGTAATATCACCACTGCTGACATCAATTTGCCTGATGAAATTGTCTATGCAAAAGGTGTCAAACTGATTGATATTACAACTGAAACTTATCGATTAGGCACTGAACGTCAAGCGGCTACCTATGACCAAAGTACAGATGGTTTCGATCTTGATGCCATCAAAGTCTATGCTCCTAATGCTCCAGAATTGAGCGGAGATAGTGCCACTGGACTAGGAACAAATATCATGAAAAAAGGTACATGGTTCATGTACAACCCATACAACGGAACTGAAAATACATTTAAAATCGTAGCGGGCAACCCTAAAAACGGTGAAACTGTCATCGGTACGTATACTGTCACAGACAACGGTAACGGAACATATACCGTCCACTATGACATGTATGACACAGTCACAATCGACGGATATGAGTATGAAATTGAAGTAACAAACGAACATTTGGCAATTAGCGATGGATTATTTAAATCTGCTAGCCCAGGTAAAGAAGCTAATCAACAATTTGATAAAGCTTTTGAAGATGCGGACGGACAATTTAATATCTTTGCTCATTTCGAAGTGGAATACTATCAACATTAAGCATTTCTAGTAAGTGTGCAAAAAAAACAGACGCTAGCATTTAGCGTCTGTTTTCTTTTCAACGTTTAAAGCCCCGCTTCCGCTTACGGATTACTCGCATAAACAGAAAAGAGGCTTTTAGAAATAGGTTACTTACAAAACACTAATTGGCACCGTATTATTCAGCAACTACAGGTACTAATTGATATTCATAAGTAGTCACTGTAATGCTAAAGTGTGCAAATAAATCATACTCATTATTTTCATTTACATTAGGTGTGAATGATGCACCATTAGTCAAATCAAGATTTTGACCTGGTGCTTTGTTAATGGTAGTTCCGGAACCAGTGTAATTATAATGAGCATCATGGATTTCCACAGCTGTGTAAGTGTCGCCAATTTCAGGGTTAGCCGGTTGAGCTTGTTCATTAAATTTGTAAGAAAGTTGATATACATCATCTGCTTTATCCACGCTTCACTTTCTTAGCTCGTTTAATCTCTGCTTTCACTTTCTCAATCGCCTTTGCTTTCATTTCTGCATCGTGTTTCTTTTTGGCATCTCTTACAGCTTTATGTATTGCACCTTTCTTTTTGTTTTCCGTTTTTACTTTCAATTCAGCTTCACGTCTTATCCGTTCCTCTAATGCACGTTTTTTCTTTTCGGCTTCTTCCGCTTTCTTTCGAGCTTCCTTTTCTTTCTTAATTTCTTCCTTATGCTCAAAGTAATATGCAATATCATCTATAACGTCATGTTCTAACTCCCATTCCCCTGTATCAGTACTATATCTCCATAATTGACCATCACTTACAAAGCTATCTCCGTCTTTAGGCATAAGTAAATCACGCTCCCCTTATCGCTCTACCCACTATCCTACTAGTTTCAAACTTCCTTCTGTTATAATCTTTCCTCTAATAAACTTTATTGAGCATACAAAAAAACCTCCAACCCGCAAGTGTGATCAGCACCTGCGAATTGGAGGTTTCCTATATTATATTGATGGCTCAATCAAGCCCACTCCATCAACCACTAATTAGCGTTTGATGTTGTAGAAAGATTTTAAACCATCGTATACTGCTAAATCGCCAAGCTCGTCTTCGATGCGAAGAAGTTGGTTGTATTTAGCGATACGGTCTGTACGAGACATAGAACCAGTTTTGATTTGACCAGCGTTAGTTGCAACAGCGATGTCAGCGATTGTAGCATCTTCTGTTTCACCAGAACGGTGAGATACAACTGCA
Organism: Peribacillus faecalis; assembly: GCF_014712675.1. GTDB lineage: Bacteria > Bacillota > Bacilli > Bacillales > DSM-1321 > Bacillus_AD > Bacillus_AD faecalis. Next base: position 5,525 of record NZ_JACXSI010000020.1, read on the forward strand.
GTGTAGCCAGCGCGTTTAGCCATTTCGATTGCTTCGAAAGTTTCAGTTAAAGTACCGATTTGGTTAACTTTGATTAGGATTGAGTTAGAGATACCTTTTTCGATACCTTCAGCTAATTTTTTAGTGTTTGTTACGAATAAATCGTCACCAACTAATTGAACTTTGTCGCCGATGCGCTCAGTTAATAATTTGTGACCTTCCCAGTCGTTTTCGTCAAGACCATCTTCGATAGAGATGATTGGGAATTCGTTTACTAATTCTTCGTAGAAGCTTACAAGCTCTTCAGAAGTTAAACCAGTGCGTCCTTCGCCAGCTAGATCGTATTTGCCAGTTTCTTTGTTGAAGAACTCAGAAGAAGCAACGTCCATACCTAAGAATACATCTTTACCAGGAGTGTATCCAGCTTTAGTGATAGCTTCCATGATTACTTCTACAGCTTCACGGTTAGAACCAAGGTTTGGAGCGAATCCACCTTCGTCACCTACAGCTGTGTTAAGACCTTTAGAGTGAAGTACTGCTTTAAGAGCGTGGAATACTTCAGCACCCATACGGATAGCTTCTTTGAAAGTTGGAGCTCCAACTGGTAAGATCATGAACTCTTGGAAGTCAACGTTGTTGTCAGCGTGAGAACCACCGTTGATGATGTTCATCATTGGAGTTGGAAGTTGTTTAGCGTTGAATCCGCCAAGGTAACGGTATAATGGTAAACCTACAGAATCAGCAGCAGCGTGAGCAACAGCCATAGATACACCAAGGATTGCGTTAGCACCTAGTTTACCTTTGTTGTCTGTTCCGTCTAATTCGATCATAGTGCGGTCGATACCAACTTGGTCAGTAACGTCCATACCGATGATAGCTTCAGCAATGATGTTGTTTACGTTGTCAACAGCTTTTTGAACACCTTTACCAAGGTAGCGAGATTTGTCGCCGTCACGAAGCTCAACTGCTTCGTATTCACCTGTTGAAGCACCTGATGGTACTAAAGCGCGTCCGAAGAAACCAGACTCAGTCATTACTTCTACTTCTACTGTTGGGTTACCGCGTGAATCTAGAACTTCACGGCCGTATACGAATTGAATAAATGGCATATTAAAAACTCTCCTTTTTTTCTGTTTGAATTTGATTATTTGTTAATTAATGTAGCGCCTGTCATTTCGACTGGTTTTTCTACATTTAATAAATCAAGCATTGTTGGTGCTAGGTCAGCCAGTTTACCATCTCCACGAAGAGTTACTCCCTCTTTCGTTACGATGACAGGAACTGGGTTAGTTGTGTGGGCAGTCATTGGTTTGCCTTCTAATGTAATAACTTCATCAGAGTTACCATGGTCAGCTGTAATAATTGCATAACCACCTTTAGCGATGATTGCATCTACTACTTTACCAAGACCTTCGTCCACTGTTTCGATTGCTTTTACAGTTGGTTCAAGCATACCAGAGTGACCTACCATATCTGGGTTCGCATAGTTCAAGATGATTGCGTCGAACTTGTCTGCTTCAATCTCTTTCAATAATGCTTCTGTCACTTCAGGAGCGCTCATTTCTGGTTTCAGATCGTAAGTTGCAACTTTTGGAGATGCAATCAGGATACGCTCTTCGCCAGGGAATTCCGCTTCACGGCCGCCGCTCATGAAGAACGTTACGTGAGGGTATTTCTCTGTTTCAGCGATACGAAGTTGTTTTAAGTTGTTTTGTGACAGCACTTCACCTAAAGTGTTATCAAGGTTTGTAGGTTTGAATGCTACATAGCCTTTAACTGTTTCAGAGAAGTGTGTGAAGCATACGAAGTGTAAGTTCTTCGGTGCTTTTTCGCCACGGTCGAAGCCACGGAAGTCTTCGTTTGTGAATACGTTTGAGATTTGGATTGCACGGTCAGGGCGGAAGTTATAGAAAATAACTGCATCATTGTCCTGAATTGTTGCAACCGGAGATCCGTCTTCTTTTGTCATAACAGAAGGAAGAACGAACTCATCGAAGACACCATTATTGTAGTTATCTTCTACGCAGTCGATTGGATTTGTGTAAGTAGGGCCTTCACCGTAAACCATTGCACGGTAGCACTTTTCTACACGCTCCCAACGATTGTCGCGGTCCATACTGTAGTAGCGGCCGGAAATCGTTGCAAATTCGCCAACGCCTGTTTCTTTTATTACTTCTTCAGTCGCTTTGATATATTTCTCAGCAGTTTGTGGACCAACGTCACGACCATCAAGGAAGCCGTGTACGTAAACATTTTTTACGCCTTCTTTAGCAGCAAGCTTAAGAAGAGCATACATATGTTCAATATGGCTATGTACGCCACCGTCTGATAATAGACCAAACAAATGAAGATTTGTTCCATTCTTTTTCACATGATCCATAGCATTCAAGAAAGTTTCATTTTTGTCGAATTCACCTTCACGAATTGCCACGTTCACGCGAGTTAAGCTTTGGTAAACGATACGGCCAGCACCAATGTTCATGTGACCTACTTCAGAGTTACCCATTTGGCCTTCCGGAAGACCAACGAATTCACCATCAGCACGTAAAGTTGCATGAGGGTATTGATTCCAGTAACGGTCGAAGTTCGGTTTTTTCGCATGCGCTACCGCGTTACCTTTAGTTTCATCACGTAATGCAAAACCATCAAGAATAATTAATGCTACAGGTGCCTTGCTCATTTGCCTGCCTCCAATAATTGAAGGAAAGATTTTGGATCAAGAGCAGCTCCGCCAACTAGAGCACCATCGATGTCTGGTTGAGCCATGTATTCTTTAATGTTTTCTGGTTTTACGCTTCCGCCATATTGGATACGGATTGCTTCTGCAACATCAGTTGAGAATTGAGAAGCTACTACTGAACGGATGTGAGCACATACTTCGTTAGCATCAGAAGCTGTTGAAGATTTGCCAGTACCGATTGCCCAGATTGGCTCATAAGCAATAACAGTAGCTTTTGCTTGTTCAGCTGTTAAACCAGCTAGCGCTTTTTCGATTTGAGCGCCAACAAGCTCGTTTGTTTTTCCGCTTTCGCGTTCTTCAAGAGTTTCACCGCAGCAAACGATTGGTGTTAAACCGTGTTTAAAAGCAGCTAAAGTCTTTTTGTTTACTGTTTCGTCAGTTTCGTTGAACATTTCACGACGTTCAGAATGTCCAAGAACTACGTATTGTACTCCAAGGTCAGCAAGTGCAACTGGGCTGATTTCGCCAGTAAAAGCACCATTTTCTTCGAAGTGCATGTTTTGAGCGCCTACAGCAAGGTTAGTTCCTTTAGTCGCTTCTACTAATTGTCCTAAAAATAATGCTGGAGAGCAGACTACTGAATCTACTGCATCATTAGAAGGAACTGCGTTTTTTACTTCTTCCACAAAGCTTAATGCTTCAGAAAGTGTTTTATTCATTTTCCAGTTTCCAGCGATGATCGGTTTACGCATTGAATACCTTCCTTTCTTAAAAAAGCCGCGAGCAATTGCGTATAGGACATCACAAACAGAAAGGCGTCCCCTTCTATCGTTTCGTCTCTAAGCAAAGGCATCAAGTTTAAGCAAATTATTGTATGAAAGCAGCATTTATGAAAAATCACGTCACATAGTAGCAGGGCCCTTATCTAGTATGTGTCATAACCTTTCTTAAAGAGCTTTTAACAAATATTATTTGTCGTTTAAAGCAACTACGCCCGGAAGCTCTTTACCTTCGATAAATTCAAGTGAAGCTCCGCCGCCAGTTGAGATATGTGACATTTTGTCAGCTAAGTGGAATTTCTCAGCAGCTGCTGCAGAATCTCCTCCACCAACTACGCTGTATGCATCTGAATCAGCTAGTGCTTGTGCAACTGATTTTGTACCGTTAGCGAATTTATCGAATTCGAATACGCCCATTGGTCCGTTCCAGATAACAAGTTTAGAGTTTTTGATTACATCTGCATATAATGCAGCTGTTTTAGGTCCAATATCAAGAGACATCCAATCAGCCGGGATAGCATCGATATCTACCACTTTAGATTCAACGTTTTCGCCGAATTCTGGAGCGATAACAGCATCGATTGGCATGTAGAATTTCACGCCTTTTTCTTCAGCTTGTTTCATGAAAGATTTAGCTAGATCAATTTTGTCTTCTTCTAATAAAGAAGTACCGATTTCATAGCCTTTTGCTTTGATGAAAGTGTAAGCTAAGCCACCGCCGATGATTAGGTTGTCCACTTTATCAAGAAGGTTCTCGATAACGCCGATTTTATCCTTAACTTTAGCACCACCGATGATAGCAGTGAAAGGACGGTCTGGGTTAGACATTGCTTTGCCTAATACATCTAATTCTTTCTGCATTAAGAAACCAGAAACAGCTGGGATGTATTTAGCGATACCTTCAGTTGAAGCGTGCGCACGGTGAGCAGCACCGAATGCATCGTTAACGAAAATGTCCGCAAGGTTAGCGAATGCTTTCGCTAATTCTGGATCGTTTTTCTCTTCGCCTGGGTAGAAACGAACGTTTTCAAGCAATAATACATCGCCGTCGTTCATTTTAGCGATTTGTGCTTCTACAGCTTCTCCATATGCTTCGTCAGCTTTTGCTACTTCTTTTCCAAGAAGCTCGCTAAGTTTTTTCGCAACTGGAGTTAAGCGAAGCTCTTCCACAACTTGACCTTTTGGACGGCCCATGTGGCTTGCTAAGATTACTTTTGCACCTTGATCCATTAAGTATTGGATTGTTGGAAGTGCAGCGCGAACACGAGTGTCGTCAGTAATCACACCGTTTTGCATAGGTACGTTAAAGTCTACACGGCAAAATACGCGTTTACCTTTAACATCGATATCTTTAATACTTTTCTTGTTCATATCGAAAGACCTCCTTCTAAAACTAAAAAGAATGAATAACAGCGTACAGAATATGTACTTATATTTTCCATCTGTTCATAAAATAACCGCAATTATTTAAGAAAGGAGAAAAAGCTAATGGAGTCTTCTTATGATAAGAAATGAAAGAATGTTTTGCTCTCCCTCCAAGAAGGGTATGCGTAAGAACAAAGATGAATTTCCTTCACTTTCTTACATCACAAGAAAAGGGGGAGGGGGCCTATAACCCTCTCCCCTTTTTCTCACCTCTATTATAATCAGAATAACACATTTTATCCAATATGTTCTACTATTGGTTTGTTATGTTATTTAATGAAACATACGGAATGAGGATTAAAGACCTTTAGAAGCGATGAAGTCAACTAGGTCTACTACACGGTTAGAGTAACCAGTTTCGTTATCGTACCAAGAAAGAACTTTAACCATGTTACCTTCCATTACCATTGTAGATAATGCATCGATTGAAGAAGAGTGAGTGTTTCCGTTGTAGTCGCGAGAAACTAATGGAAGCTCGCTGTACTCAAGAATTCCTTTTAATTCACCTTCAGCAGCAGCTTTTAGCTCAGCGTTTACTTCTTCAGCTGTTACGTCTTTTTCTAACTCAGCAACTAAGTCTACTACAGACACGTTTGGAGTTGGAACACGCATAGCCATACCGTTTAATTTACCTTTTAGTTCAGGTAATACTAGAGCAACAGCTTTAGCAGCACCAGTTGTAGTTGGGATGATGCTTTCAGCAGCCGCACGAGCACGACGGTAGTCGCTGTGTGGTAAGTCTAAGATTTGTTGGTCATTTGTGTATGAGTGAACAGTTGTCATCATACCGCGTTTGATACCGAATTTTTCGTTAAGAACTTTAGCGAATGGCGCTAAGCAGTTTGTAGTACAAGAAGCGTTAGAGATAACTTGGTGTTTAGCTGGATCGTATTGATCGTTGTTTACACCCATAACGATTGTGATATCTTCGTCAGAAGCTGGAGCAGAGATGATAACTTTTTTAGCTCCGCCTTCTAAGTGTTTAGCAGCGTCAGCGCGTTTAGTGAAGCGTCCAGTAGATTCAACTACTACTTCTGCACCAAGTTCTGCCCAAGGAATTTGAGCTGGGTCACGTTCTGCAACTACTTTGATTTTTTGACCAGCAACTACGATGCTGTCGCCGTCAACAGTTACTTTCTCGCTAAGAGTTCCGTGAACTGAATCGTATTGTAAAAGATGCGCTAACATTTTAGCATCTGTTAAGTCGTTGATTGCAACGATTTCTACGTTTGGGTTGTTAAGAGCCGCACGGAATACGTTACGTCCGATACGTCCAAATCCATTAATACCTACTTTTACTGCCATTTGAAGTTTCCTCCTTTTAATTAGGAACTGCATATTTTTTATATAAAAGGGACTAGCCCTTTAATAACGTTGTTGCTGCTGCTTCATCTGTGATGAGAATAGTGTTGTCGGGTGCACTCTTCATGTAAGCGCGTATAGCTTTGGCTTTCGATGTTCCGCCAGCGATTGCGATAATATCCTTAACATCTCCAAGGTTTTCGAGCTGGATTCCCACCGTTTGCACTTTATGAACAATTTCGCCATGCTCATTAAAGTAAAATCCAAAAGCCTCTCCTACAGCTTTCCCATCTTTTATTTTTTTCATGTCAGCATTTGAAGTATTTCTTCGTTCAGCCATTCTTGCGGCGTCACCGATACCGTGAATGACGATATCCGATTGTTTAATGAGAGAAATAACTTCCTTAATGGAAGGTTCATTCATGATGGTCAAGTACGATTCATCGCTGATTTGATCCGGAATGTACAGCATTCTGTAAGAGCTGTTCATTTTATCGGCCATTTTGGCAGCGATTGTGTTTGCCTGATTTTGCACATCTTCATCAAGACCGCCCCTTGCTGGGACAAACAGCAAATCCTTGCTGTTTGGAACCGGATTGAGCATATCAGCAAGCATTGCCATCGTTGTTCCACCGGTGACAGCGATAATATTGTCTCCAGTAAGCAACTTTTTCATTCGCTTTGCTCCAGCTTTTCCAAGTTCACTTTTCACCCAAGGAGATAAGTCGCTATTCCCTGGCACTACAATTACTTCTTTCACACAAAGTTCATCTTGTAATTGTTTCTCAAGTGAATCGATTCCAGACATTTCACGCATCACGCTTTCAAGCTTTTCCAGCAAGTGATAACCTTGTTCAGTCATCGTCATGCCGCTCGTATGCGTTTCGATTAAGTTTTGCGCCCTCAAGAACTCCACTTCACTTCGTACTACACGTTCAGTCATGTCCAAGCTCAAAGCTAAGCTCCTTCTTCCGACAGGCTGCATAAAATTTATGTAACGAAGGATTTGATACCTTTTCTGCATAACTTCTATCAAATCCGGCAATAATTTTTTTTGGATTGCAAGAAGATTTTTCATGAAGCTTTTCTTCCTTTCATATATGGTTGGACACTTTTTGTCCATGTTAGACATATTATGTCCCATCGTACCCAAAAAAATATCGCCCTGGCTTCAAAACTTATTTTAACAAGGGTTATTTCATTTTTCAATATGCATTTGCCCCTAAAATTATGTTCCATTATTCAGAAAACTAGTAATAGCATGATGGGTAATTTGCCCATACTGAATGATTTCTCCATTGTATTGTACCACAGGTATCATTAACCCATACAACTCAAGCAATTCGTCATTTTCATAAATATCGATTTCTTCATATGAACAGCCGATTTGCTTTTTTACTTTCTCTAATTCTTCCTTTGCAACTTCACAAAGATGACAATTTTGCTTTGAGTATAACGTCAACTGTTGCTTCATTTCGTTCTCCTTTTCCTGTAATGTTAAAATCGTCTTCTTTTTGAAGATGAAGGAATTTTCAATTGCTCCCGATATTTTGCTACGGTTCTCCTCGATAAAACGATGCTCTTGCTGTTCTTCAATAGATCGACAATTTCCTGGTCGGATAAAGGCTTTTTCTTATCCTCTTCTTTGATAATAGACCGGATAGCGCTCTTCGCCTCCATAGCTGATACATCCTCATTATTTAAAGATTGGAGACCGGATGTAAAAAAACTTCTCAACTCAACCGTTCCAAACGGGGTCTGCACATATTTATCTCTAACTGTCCGGCTCACTGTCGATTCATGAACATCCAGTTCATCAGCCACTTCCCTCATCGTCATCGGCCTTAAAAAGTTAAAACCTTTTCGCATGCACTCACTTTGTTTTTCGGCAATAATCGACATAACTTTAAATATTGTTTCACGTCTCTGCTGAATGCCCCGTAAAATCCACTGATATTCCTGGTGCTTTTCCTGCAAAAACTGTTTCACCTGCTTATCTCTATGGACTTTTAATTCCTCATAGTACTGGTTGTTTAATTTCAGCTTCGCTAAGTTATCTTCCGGCATCCTGACAATCAACTGATTCTTCAGCAGCTCCACGACAACATCCGGAACAATATAGGCAGGTGTTTCAGCGGAAAAGCCTGCACATGGACGCGGCTGCAATGTTTGAACGAAATCAGATATACACTGTATGTCGTTTAATGTAATATCAAGTTTCTTGCTGATATCCTTCCATTTCTTATCTGCAAAAGGCATAAAGAAATCTCGTATGACCTCTAACGTATACGCCGGGCAATTCAGCCGTTTAATCTGCAGCAATAGGCATTCCCGCAAATCTCTGGCAGCCACTCCTGCAGGATCAAGCTGTTGTAATTTATGCAATACCTCTTCAATTTGTTTCTCCGGCTTCTTGCATTGCTCCGCTAAATCCTGAACTGTAATCCGCAAGTAGCCGTTCCCATCAAGATTTCTTATTAATGTTTTTAAAATTTTTCTCTCATTCGCATTAATAGCATTTACGTTTACTTGGGAAAACAAGTAGTCCTCCAAAGAATCTTTTTGCTCCCCGATTTGCTCGAGCCAATCTTTTGATCCCGTATAATTCACGTTGTTTTTTTTCGGTCTTTGGCGACCTTTTACATAGCTGTTGAATTCAAGAGAAATCAAAGGGTTTTCAGAAGCCTTTTCCTCTAAAAAAGCGGCTAAATCTTGAGATGAATATTGAAGCAGAGCTATTGCCTGACTCAAGTCCTGTGTCATCGCCAGCTTCATTGTTTGCTGCTGAAATAAATCTGGCTTTAAGTTCATAAAGCACCCCCTCTTTTCAAACTCTGTTTGTTACTTACTATATTACTGCTTATGCACTGCAAATAATGTTTTTTCATGTCGGAAAAAATACAAAATCTCTTTCCCATGTCTTCAGAACAGGAAGAAGGCAGTGATACAACACCAATGCCTTATATCAGAAACTAAGATTCAGTTACTAGCGATGGGCATAAAAAAACGGTGTGACCATCTGGCCACACCGTTTTTCTGTAATTCTCTTTTTCAATGAACGCCCTCGGAGGGAATCGAACCCCCATCGTAAGAACCGGAATCTTATGTTCTATCCATTAAACTACGAGGGCAAACAACAAACTGGACCTAAAACATATGTTAGTCCGCTGTTAATTATATTGTACATTCAGAAACTTTGCAACTGGAAAAACTGTCGCCGGTCCTTCTTTACTTTTTGAATCAATAGATAATTGATGAATATTATTGTATAACTCCAAACTTATTTCTCTACCATTCAAAGAAGGAGTCATGCGTCAGGACTAAGATAAAACGCACGAGAAACCCACTTTTGGTTTCTCGGGTGGATTAGCTTAGGACCTAGCATGACAGGCGTAAGGTTAGACAAGAACAAAAGCGGAAGTGCCCCGTTTAGCAACGTATGAACTGGAGGCCGCCGAATATAGGAAACACGAAGAACGTCAGTGATTCGATGTTGACTTATCGTAGGGAGGTTGCGGAAGAGCATTAAGTGCTGAGTGCTGAAGCTGGACGCCGATTCTTTTTCATTTTTACTCGTGGTTGTTTATCCACGTTTTTGCAGAAGCATTCTCCGTTAAAAAGGTTTAAAGGAATTGGGTTTGGATAAGATGTTAAAGGACTCATAAAAATTAACAGCCCTTGCTCTGAAAAATGTCGAATAAAAGAGGAAAATACATTTGCCTTTTGTTTGACCTAAATTGACCAAAAAGTGTATCATGGTATTACAGATATTATTCTAAGTAGTACAAGTAAATTTGAGGAGGATGACATACATGAATTTAATTCCTACAGTAATCGAACAAACAAATCGTGGGGAGAGAGCATATGATATTTACTCTCGTCTTCTAAAAGACCGCATTATCATGCTTGGCAGTGCAATTGATGACAATGTTGCCAATTCCATTGTGGCGCAATTGCTGTTCTTAGAAGCTGAAAACCCTGAAAAGGATATTACAATTTACATTAACAGCCCTGGCGGAAGCATTACAGCCGGTATGGCCATCTATGATACAATGCAATACATAAAACCAAAAGTTTCAACAATCTGTATTGGTATGGCTGCATCTATGGGCGCATTCCTTCTTGCAGCAGGTGAAAAAGGCAAACGTTTTGCTCTTCCAAACAGTGAAGTAATGATTCACCAACCACTTGGCGGCGCTCAAGGTCAAGCGACTGAAATTGAAATCGCTGCTCGTCGTATTCTTGAAATGCGCGATAAATTAAACCGCATCTTGGCAGAACGCACAGGTCAACCACTTGAAGTATTAGAAAAAGATACAGACCGTGATAACTTCATGTCAGCTGAAAAAGCGAAAGAATATGGTTTAATCGACCAAGTTATCACTCGCAACGCTTTAGAAGATAAAAAAAATAAATAATAATCAGAGCCGTCTCATTGATTGAGGCGGTTTTTTATTCATATATTTAGTTGGAAATGAAGATAATCGGATGCATCTCTTGATGTTATCCCTGTAATTATCGGAATCAATCCCCCCAATACAGTCAATCGATCCACATTTCACTTTAATTTGTCCGAATTTAAAATTAATCAGTCCAAATCTTAAAAAATTCAATCGGAACTTTAATTAATCGGTCCAAAATCGCCTGGTAATCAGTCCAAACTTGCAAATAATCTGTCCAAGCCGCTTCCTGAAAATCATTATGCACTGCTCTCTAAACAAAAAGTAAAACCGGACTATCAAGTAGGCCGGTTTTAAAGCAAACATTATGGATTACAGCGATTCTTTTTGCACAAACTCCGTTAAATAGGCAACTGCTTTTTCTTCGTCTTTTCCTTCTGCACTGATTGTAATGATTGTCCCTGTGCTTACGGCAAGACTCATGATGCCCATGATGCTTTTGGCATTTACTTTCCTGCCATCCTTTTCGATGAAAACATCACTGTTGAAAGTATTAGCTTCTTGTACAAATATCGCGGCCGGTCTGGCTTGCAATCCTGATTTTAAATTCACTTCCACTTGTTTTTCAACCATGATCATTTCTCCCTCTCTCGTTTACTTGATATTTTCCCCTGCTCTTAACTTATTAGCGATTTCGTCGATTTTGCGAAGGCGATGATTGATTCCTGATTTACTGACTTTCCCCCCGGAAACCATCTCACCTAATTCCTTTAAGGTAACATCTTGATATGCTACCCGCAGTTCAGCGATTTCTCGCAGCTTGTCCGGCAATATGTCCAGACCGATTGTTTGATCTATAAATTGAATGTTCTCAACCTGTCTCAGTGAAGCGCCAATTGTTTTGTTCAAGTTTGCAGTTTCACAGTTTACGAGCCTGTTTACAGAATTGCGCATGTCGCGGACAATTCGCACATCCTCGAACCGGAAAATGGCTGTATGAGCGCCGACGATTCTCAGGAATTCAGAAATTTTATCTGCTTCCTTCAAATAAGTGATGAAGCCCTTTTTTCGCTCCAGTGTTTTTGCACGAAGCTCAAATCCGTTCATCAGTTCACATAATGCATCATTATGCTCTTTGTACAAAGAATAAATTTCCAAATGGTAGGCTGAAGTTTCGGGATTATTAACAGATCCCCCAGCTAAAAAAGCACCGCGCAAGTAGGAGCGCTTGCAGCATTTTTTCGAAACAAACTCCTTTGAAATCGAATGGTTAATCGTAAAGCCCTCTCCAAGAATTTGGAGATCCATTAAAATTTCCTGAGCTTTTTCCGCAAACCGTACGATGTAAATATTATTCTTTTTCAGCTTCATTTTTTTCCGGACGAGCAATTCTACATTCACTTCGTAATTTTTCTTGAGAAGGGTGTAGATTCTTCTCGCAATAGCCGCATTTTCCGTTTGAACATCTATGACGAGCTTTCTGTTAGAGAATGAGAGAGAACCGTTCATCCTAATTAATGCTGATAACTCTACCTTGGAACAACAAGGCTTCAATTCAAGAGTCGTTAGCTCCTTTTTCGTTTCTGAAGCAAAAGACACTCTCTCACCTCCTATTATTGCACGCATTGCGCTGATAAGGAAATGACAGGCCTTATCAGCTACGCACTTTTATTTACGATCCAAACATGGATTTTGTTTCATTTACCAACATTTTGTACAGTATATTCGCCACTTTCTTCGTGTCATGGCGGATATATTCTTGTTCATACGTTAAAATTTGTTCTTGCACAACTTCCATTCCAAGTTCCAATAACTTCGCCACATCAAAATGGACAGGCTGTGCCAGCTCCTCTTTATACCTCAATTGGATTTGCGGAGGAACTTCCTCATTGTTGACAAGGATAGTGTCAATGCAAGCACATCCGATATGATCATAGATGGTTTTCACATGATCACTTGCTGAGTAGTTCAGTGTTTCTCCCGCTTGCGTCATCAAGTTGCATACGTAAACCTTTCTTGCTTTTGCGTTGCATACCTCGTAGCCGATTCTCGGTACTAAAAGATTTGGCAAGATACTCGTGTATAAGCTCCCTGGCCCGACAACGATTAAATCAGCCTGGCGAATAGCCGTGATTGTTTCTGAAAGCGGCTTCACCTCAGATGGGGTCAAAAAGACCCGCTTAATCTTTTTGCCGGAATAAGGAATCTTGGACTCACCCGAAATATAAGAACCGTCCTCAAGCTCGGCGTGCAATACAACGCTTTGATTGGCTGCAGGTAAAACCTTACCTCGGACATTTAAAACCTTGCTCATTTCTTGAATGGCATGCACAAAATCACCAGTAATCGAGGTCATCGCCGCCAAAATCAAATTACCGAGAGAATGTCCAGACAGTTCCGATTGCACAAACCGGTGCTGGAACATTTTCTCGACGAGCGGCTCAACATCTGAAAGAGCTGCCAGAACGTTTCGGACATCACCCGGAGGCGGAATATGAAAGTCATCACGCAACCTTCCGGAGCTGCCGCCGTCATCTGCAACCGTTACAATAGCCGTAATATCGACAGGATACTGCTTCAAGCCCCGCAAAAGTACAGGAAGACCTGTACCTCCGCCGATAATGACGATTTTAGGCTGTTGAGGTTGCTGAATATATTTAACCATGAATTTGTTCCTTCCTTAAATTAATATCTCGGTGTGAAACAGTTGTATGGTATTGCCCCTTAAAATGTTGAGCCAAGTACTCAGCAATCGTTACGGAACGATGCTGACCGCCCGTACAGCCAATCGCGATGACAAACTGCGCCTTGCCTTCCCTCTTATAATGAGGAAGTACAAAAGTCAGCAAATCAATCACTTTCTCAAGGAATTTACTTGTTTCATTCCATTTCAATACATAGCTTGATACCTCTTCTTGAAGGCCTGTTTTAGGGCGCATATCCTCAATGTAATACGGATTCGGCAAGAATCGGACATCGAATACTGTATCAGCATCAATCGGAAGCCCGTGCTTAAATCCGAATGACATAATATTCACTGTGAATTCGGGACGGCTGTCCGTTGCAAATTGCTTTAAAATTTTCTCTCTTAATTCCCTTGGCTTCATATTGGATGTGTTATAAATGGTTTGTGCTCTTCCTTTTAAACCATCCAACAGTTTTCTTTCTTGCTTAATGCCATCTAAAGGCAAGCCGAGTGGAGCGAGGGGATGCGTTCTTCTTGTTTCTTTATAGCGGCGCACAAGTACTTCATCATCTGCATCAAGAAAAAGGATTTGAGGTTTCATCCAGTTTTCTTCCAGCAAATTATCAAGAGCCTGGAATAAATGATCAAAAAACTCTCTTCCTCTCAAGTCCATTACTAGAGCAACCTTATTCATTTTATTGCCGGATTCCTTCATCAGCTCCAAAAATTTTGGCAGCAATGTCGGAGGAAGATTATCGACGCAAAAGTAGCCTAAGTCCTCAAAACTTTGCACAGCCACTGTTTTCCCGGCACCTGACATACCGGTAATGATCACAAGATCGGTGTCTTTATTTATCTCAGTCATTACAAATCACCCTTTCTTCTTTCGACCTATCATACACACAGTCCTTTGAGCCGAATTTCGCCTCCCGGACTCTTAGTCATCATATTAAAATAAATTAATTCGGATCGAGACGATACGATAGAAGTTTAAAGTCCGGTGTGTATGTAAATGTGCCGTATATAAGTCCGCTTCCATGAATCATATAATCTAAAATATGATAGTCGCCTTCAGCCATTGGCAACTCTGAAATATCATCAGCCGAAACCCAGTCGATGATGCCTTCTTCGCTTTCTTTCAGGTTTTGCCCATCAAATTCATCAGCAACAAATGTAAACATCATCCACTCCGATTGAACTTGATCTCCATCCTTTATAATAAAAGTAAAAATGCCTTTTATTTTAGGATTTTTCACATAAATACCCGTTTCTTCTCTAAATTCTCTTACACAGGCTTCTTTAACTGATTCTCCAGGCTCCATCTTACCGCCGGGGGCAACCCACCAGCCTCTTCTCGGCTTCTGCAAAAGCAAGATTCGGCCTTCATTTACCAAGACACAATTCGTAACCCTCTGCACAATAATCACCTCAATAATCCGAAAAAACACTTCTCCTTTATAAAACAGGAGAGCCGTTGCTTTCTAATCTATATCTATAAAAATGATCCTGACTGACCAAGCAGCAGAAGTTCTTCTTTTACGTTCAGCCATTGTATGGCTGTTTTTATCTTCAAAATAAACAATATGAAAAAAATGACATTTTTCAGATGTCGTATTCACTACATTATACTATTATTAATGTATTTCTGAAAGAACCGTGTGTGTCATTCCTTCATGTTTTGCTTATCCATTAAGGTTTTTTAGGACTCGTAAAATTTTTTAACTCATTATCCAATTATTAACACCATGTATACCAGCAACCGGACACAAAAAAAGAGGGTGTCATCGCAAAGACGTATATACGCCTTCATTCCATGACATCCTCAACTTTTATTTAAAAGGGGGTTATTTTGTTTCTTTATTGTAACCCAGTTTGATTGCATTGTTGTTACAGCAGTATTAAGAATTGATTTTTTGTTTTTCCGCTTCGATCAGTTCTTCTACATAGTGTTGCGCATTTTGAGCAGCGATGCTTCCATCGCCAGTCGCTGTAACGATTTGACGAAGTGTTTTTTCACGAATATCACCCGCTGCGAAAATGCCGTCCACTTTTGTCTCCATACGCTCATTTGTAACGATATAACCGTTTTCGTTTGTAATTCCAAGGGAAGCAAATGGTTTTGTTAAAGGCTCCATGCCGATGTAAACGAAAACACCATCTGTTTTCACTTCTTGCTCTTCGCCAGTAACTGTTGATACAAGCGTTACGCTTCCTACTTTACCATTGCTTTCGTTAATTTGCTTCACTGTATGGTTCCAGATGAAATCAATTTTTTCGTTAGCAAATGCGCGGTCTTGAAGAATTTTTTGCGCTCTAAGCTCATCTCTTCTATGAACGATTGTCACTTTTGAAGCGAAACGAGTTAGATAAACACCTTCTTCAACCGCAGAGTCTCCACCGCCGACAACAATCAGCTCTTTATTCTTGAAGAATGCGCCATCACATACTGCACAGTAAGAAACGCCACGGCCACCAAGCTCTTTCTCGCCTGGAACGCCGATTTTCTTATATTGAGCTCCAGCTGCGATAATGACAGCTCTTGCTTTGAAAGACTTCGATCCACAGTTGATTTCTTTGTATGACTTATGATCAATGATTTCTTTCACATCTCCGTAAGCATACTCTGCCCCGAATTTTTTAGCATGGTCAAACATTTTTGTCGATAATTCAGGCCCTAAAATATGATCGAATCCGGGATAGTTTTCTACTTCCTCTGTATTCGCCATTTGTCCGCCCGGCACGCCTCTTTCTAGCATCACTGTAGATAGATTGGCACGTGATGTATAAACAGCAGCTGTCATTCCCGCCGGTCCGGCACCGATAATGACAACATCATAAATTTTTTCTTCCGTCATTTATGTCACTCCCTCATTAAACGTTATACCTTATCGTAGTGGTTTACGTTAGTATTTCCTACCTTTTATCCTATATAACCAAAAGTAGGCAGTCCAAGAAAATGCTCAATGAAGCAGGCCATTCACTTTTTTTACATATTTTTGGATAGTCGATACAGATACATCAAACATTTGTGCTGCTTCTTTTTGACTCAACTGCTCGTTTCGCATTTTTCTCCATGTATACACAACAGCCGCGGCCCATGCAGAAGGATTTGAAAATGCCATTTGCGCTTTTTTTCCTTCTTCCCAAACAGAGAACCATATGAAATATAAGCCTGCCTCCACTAATGTGATCGGATTGTAACGTGTATACAGCATTTCTGCAACTATATCTAAAAAATACGTATCGTTGTTAACAGAGCCATTGCTCTCAATGAATGATAAATACGCTTTTTCCATTTCTGTGAAGCGATCATTGCTCTTGATTGCTTCAATTAAAGCTGTATTGTCCTTATGGAAGCAATGTTTATAAAGAAATAGGCCGAAAAGTCTTTCCTCAGTTAAGTCACTCTCTAGTTTCTTCACCACAACGGGCACTTGGTGCTCAAATCCATTAATTCCGGATACAATTTCACCCCAAGGCTCTAATCCTGCTTTATCAGGATTCAATTCGATTACTTTCTTCCACGCCTTATGGGCGCTTTGTTCGTAGCCTAAATGGTATGCACAAGTTGAAACCCAGTAATAAAATGTGTCATCGCCGGCAAATCCATTCTTCTGCAAATGCTTCAGCCACATATAAGCTAAATCAAAGCGCCCGATTAAGGCAAAAGTCGCCCCCAGCTTATATTGCTGATCGAAATTGATTGGGCGCACTTTCATTAAAGCAGACACAATTTCAACTACCCGATCCATATTTTTTTCATAATGATGGAAAACGACTAAATTGCAAAGACCGTGCAGATTTCCAGGGTTCTTCTCGAGTACTTCCTCTACTGTGCGAAACGCTTCTTCTTTATTTCCTGAATAGAAATATGCAAGCGCCAAATTATTGTATGCAAACCATGATTCCGGTTGATCATCAATCATTTTCTGCAATGCGGCAATAGCTTTTGGGAAATTGCCTGCTTCTAATAGAGACCTTGCCTCTTCACGTTCTGTAGCCGTTGAATCATATTCTTCGAGATCTTCGCCGCTTTCCATGCTCTCCATAGTCAGCAAATCCAATAAATCCTCGGCATCATCCGTAAATTCACCTTTATTGTCCAGCTTCAAATATTTATTAGCATGCAAGTAAGCATCCTTGATCATTCCAAGATGAGCAAAGTTATTAGCCAAGAAGTAATGGCATTCACTCATAAATGGGTCCAAATCGGTTATAATATTTTCTAATATTGTATTGGAATAGCCGTATTCGCCGATGTCCGTACAAACAATCGCCAGCTGGCATGCGATGATCGGTTCCAACGGTTCTAATTCCATTGCTCGTTCCAAGTATTTCTTCGCTTTATATAAATCACGTCTATGATAAGCCTTTAATCCTTTTGAGAAATAATATTCACCTGTTGGATGAAAAGCAAAAATCTTAGCCTGTTGTTCGTATTTAGAGTTTTTACTCATGTAATCCTCCAATAAAAAGTTGGTTAACTACAATATTATACCATATTCGCATATGGAAAAGAACTGCAGAGCTCTAGTCTAAAACCTTTATACACGCAAAGTCAAAAAGCCAAACTGTACAATTTTTGCACAGTTTGGCTTTTTTTAGATTTTTTCTTTAAGCTCACAATTAAGTAAGAAGTTATTTTTTCGCTTCATGGCGCTGTTTAAGAGCAACCAAAACATCTGAGAACGGCAAGTTTTGTTCCTTCAGCAACACAAGCAAGTGGAAGATTAAATCAGCGCTTTCCCATTGCAGCTCATCATGATCACGATTTTTCGCTGCAATAATCACTTCAGCTGATTCCTCACCGACTTTCTTCAATATTTTATCAACGCCTTTTTCAAATAAATACGTTGTGTATGACCCTTCTGGTCTTTGTTGTTCACGCTCAGCAATGATGTTTTCAAGCTCATATAAAAACGAAACATCCGCTTTTGCCGCTGGCGTTTCAGCTTCATATAACTTTTCCGCAAAGCAAGTAGATGTGCCGTTATGACATGCAGGCCCTTTCGGATTAACCTGTACGACAAGTGCATCTTGGTCGCAATCAAAGGAAATTGATTGAACTGTTTGCGTATTGCCGCTCGTTTCTCCCTTATGCCATAACTCCTGGCGCGAACGGCTGTAAAACCACGTTTCGCCGCTTTCAATTGTCTTTTTCAAAGATTCTTCATTCATGTAAGCCAGTGTCAGTACTTGCTTCGACGCCGCATCTTGAACAATCGCCGGGATCAATCCGTTACTGTCAAACTTCAGTTGTACATCCTTCATCGTACAATCACTCCTTCTCGTTGCAAATATCCCTTAACCTCTTTAACCGATGTTTCTTTATAATGAAAAATCGATGCCGCAAGAGCTGCATCTGCTTTACCTTCTTTGAAAGCTTCTTTGAAATGCCCGGCATTGCCGGCACCGCCTGATGCAATTACCGGCACTGTCACAGCTTCACTGACCGCTCTCGTCAAAGCCAAGTCAAAGCCGGCCTTTTCACCGTCACAATCCATGCTCGTCAGCAGAATTTCGCCGGCTCCTCTTGATACTGCTTCTTTCGCCCATTCAATCACATCACGTTCCGTTTCGCGACGACCGCCATGCGTATAAACATTCCAAGATTTGCGCGCTTCATCGTACTTTGCATCGATGGCCACAACGATGCATTGCGCACCGAAAAAATCACTACCTTCATTAATCAGCTGCGGATTTTCAACAGCCGCTGTGTTTAAAGAGACTTTATCCGCTCCGGCACGCAAGATTCGTTTCATATCTTCCAGGCTATTAATTCCGCCGCCGACCGTAAATGGAATCGCGAGCTGTGAAGCAACGTCCCGGACGACTTGAACCATCGTTTTCCGTCCTTCATGCGAAGCTGAAATGTCAAGGAAAACAAGCTCATCTGCGCCTTCCTGATCATAAAACTTAGCCAATTCAACCGGATCGCCGGCATCGCGCAAACTGACGAATTGCACACCTTTTACAACGCGCCCTTCCTTTACGTCTAAACATGGGATAATTCTTTTTGTAATCATAGCGTTTCTCCCCCAGCCTGCACGCAATCAAGCGCTTCTCTTACTGTAAAACGGTTGCTGTAGATTGCTTTTCCGACAATCGAACCCGACACGCCCGCTGATTGAAGTTTAGCTAATTGCTCAACATCTTCAAGGCAGCTGATGCCACCGGAAGCAATGACACTTTTCCCTGTTTCTTCGGCCAGCAGTCGTGTTGCTTCAATATTCGGACCGGCTAATGTACCGTCTGTTGCGATATCGGTAAAAATAAATACTTCAGCACCGTATTCCGCCAGCTTTTTACCTAGCTCTACCACGGTCACTTTCGATGTTTCCAGCCAGCCGTGCGTCGCCACTAGTCCATCTTTCGCATCAAGCCCGATGGCAATTTTCTCGCCGTATTTTTGCAGCATGCTTTTTGTGAACTCTACATCTGATACAGCAATACTGCCTAGAATGACACGATTGACGCCATTTTCTATATAGTAAACGATATCTTCTTCTGTACGGATGCCGCCGCCGATTTGCACATTTACATCAAGCTCTTTTGCCACTCTGATGACATGCTCATGATTAACCGGCTTACCGGCCTTCGCTCCGTCTAAATCGACCATATGTATCCACTTTGCTCCTTGGTCCGCGAAGCTTTTTGCCATTTCAAACGGGCTGTCTCCATAAACTGTTTCCTGATTGTAATCGCCTTTATATAACCTCACACATTTACCGCCGCGCATATCGATCGCAGGATAGATTGTAAATGTTGTCATGCCTCCACCTTCTTTTCGACAAGCTGTAAATAGTTTTTCAAAAGCTTCATGCCTAACTGACTGCTCTTCTCCGGATGAAATTGCATCCCGAACACACGACCTTTCCCGACAATCGCCGGAACAGATTCATAGTAATTCGCTGTCGCAATCACTACCTCTTGATTGTCTGTCTGCAAGTAGTAGGAATGTACGAAATAAACATGCTCCTCATAGCAGCCTTCCAAAATCGCAGCCTCACGGCAATATTGCAGCTTATTCCAGCCCATATGCGGTACTTTATATGTTGTATTGTCTGCAGCTATGCCGCTGAATCGGCCAATCTTCCCAGGCAACAACGATAGTCCCTCACTGAAGCCATTCTCTTCGCTTTCATCGAATAACAGCTGCATTCCTAAGCAAATGCCCAGCAGAAAACCGCCATTTTCAACATACTCTTCAATAAACCTATCAAGTTTCATTTCCTTCAGACGAATCATCGCATCCTTAAAAGATCCGACACCTGGCAAAATCAGGCCGTCCGCTTTAGCAAGCTCTGCGAGGTCATCGCTAATAAAATAGGAAGCACCCAATCTTTCAAGTGCCTTGCTGACGCTGAACAAATTGCCCATCCCATAATCGATTATCCCTATCATCTACAACATTCCTTTCGATGACGGCACACCCTTTACGCGGTCATCTATTAAAGTCGCCTCATCAAGCGCACGGGCAAATGCTTTGAAAATAGCCTCAATAATATGATGTGTATTTCGTCCGTAATGTACGATGACGTGAAGGTTCATCCTTGCTTCAAGAGCCAGCTTCCATAAAAATTCATGCACAAGCTCTGTATCGAACGTTCCTACTTTTTGAGACGGCCATTCTCCACGGAATTCCAAGTGAGGACGATTACTTAAGTCAATGACAACCTGCGCTAACGCATCATCCATCGGAACAAATGCATTCCCGTATCGTTTAATTCCCTTTTTATCGCCAAGAGACTGAAGAATCGCCTGTCCAAGACAAATACCGATATCCTCTGTCGTATGATGATCATCGATTTCAATATCGCCGTTCGCATCGATGTCCAAATTGAACTGTCCGTGCTTGGCCACTAAATCAAGCATGTGATCCATGAACGGAACTCCTGTCTTCAGCGCTGATTTGCCTTCTCCGTCGAGCTCAAACGCCAGCTGGATTTCCGTTTCATTCGTTTTTCGGTATACTTTCCCTTCGCGCTTCATTTTACTTACTCCCCCTCGCGTTACTTGTCTTTATTTCTCGCTTCGATTGCTCTTGCGTGTGCCTCTAAACCTTCCATTCTAGCAAACGCCGCAATCTTATGCGCATTACGTTCAAAGTCATCTTTACTATACATAATGATGCTAGATTTCTTTTGAAAATCATCGACATTAAGCGGACTCGAGAATCGCGCTGTGCCATTTGTAGGAAGCACATGGTTCGGCCCAGCAAAGTAATCCCCGACCGGTTCAGAACTGTATCGCCCGATGAAAATTGCGCCGGCATGGCGAATTTTCCCTACCGCGCTCATTGGCTCATCTATAAGCAGTTCCAAATGTTCCGGTGCCATTTCATTAATGGCTGTAATTGCTTCTTCCAAATTAGAAGCAACAACAATTTTTCCGAAGTCCTCAATGGAACGACGAGCAATATCTTGACGCGGCAACTTTTGCAGTTGCGTTTCCAGCTCTTGTGCCGTTTCTTCTGCCAGCTTTCTGCTCGTTGTAACAAGCACACTGCAAGCACGCTCATCATGCTCTGCCTGTGAAAGCATATCGGCTGCGACCTCATCAGCAAATGCTGTATCATCAGCTAGTATCGCAATCTCGCTTGGGCCGGCGATCATATCAATATCAACATCGCCATATACTTCGCGTTTTGCCAGCGCGACATAAATATTGCCCGGTCCGGTAATTTTATCGACCTTCGCAATCGTTTCCGTGCCGTATGCTAATGCAGCAATTGCCTGTGCTCCGCCTACTTTATAAATCTCAGTAACACCAGCGATTGATGCTGCGACTAACACCGATTGCGGCAACGTGCCATCTACATTCGGCGGACATACCATGACGATGCGCTTCACTCCGGCAACTTTGGCCGGAAGCACATTCATAAATACAGAAGAAGGATAAGCAGCTTTTCCGCCTGGCACATATACCCCGACTGAATCAAGCGGTGTCAGTTTTTGCCCAAGAATTGTGCCGCTTTCCTCAGCATGCATCCATGAATTTCGCTTCTGTTTTTCGTGAAAATTCGAAATATTGTCAGCGGCCTCCTTTAAGATTTCCAGCATATCCTCATCCATTGCCGCGAACGCCTCATCCAACTCTTCCTGTGAAACAGCTATATTCTCAAGACGAATACCATCAAACTTCTCCGTATACTTCCGGACAGCTTCATCACCGTTTTCACTTATATCCGCAATAATGTCCTGAACTACCTTCCTTTGTTCGGCTGTTCCTGCATCAACCGAGCGTTTTAATGAAAGGGAGCTATTCAAAGTCATAATTTCCATCGTCAGTCCCCGTTTCTGTGTATATTAAATGACAGCTGCCAAACGATTGACAAGCTCTGTAATACGTTGTTCTTTCGTACGGTATGAAACCGGATTTGCGATCAGGCGCGATGTGATATCGCAAATTTTCTCATATTCCACAAGTCCGTTTTCCTTTAATGTTTGCCCTGTTGATACAATATCCACAATCCGTTCCGCTAAACCGATGAGGGGGGCTAATTCAATCGAACCGTTCAGCTTAATAATTTCCACCTGTTCACCTTGCTCACGGAAAAAGCTTGAAGCAACGTTCGGATACTTGCTTGCTACACGCGGAGCCACATCGCTCAGCTTCGTATCAGGAAGACCGGCAACAGCCAAGTAACAAGGACTGATTTTCAAATCCAGCAATTCATAAACGTCACGCTCTTCCTCCATCATGACATCTTTGCCGGCAATACCTAAATCCGCTACTCCATGCTCCACATATGTGGCAACATCCATCGGCTTAGCAAGAATAAAGCGAAGCTTCTCCTCTTCAATTTCTAAAATGAGTTTGCGGTTATCGTCAAACTCAGGAGGCAACTGAAAATGAGCAGCACGAAGCAAATCAGCTGCGTCCTCAAAAATTCTTCCTTTCGGCATTGCAATCGTCAATGTTTCTCTCACTGTTTTCCCCCCTCGCTGTCCGTCATATATTCCACCGCTGTAAAACTGCTCGTGAAGGCTAGAACGTCTTTCACACCGTGGATATCTTGGAGCACGACGACCTTTCCTTCCGCTCTCATCGTTGCAGCAGCTTGTATCGCGGCTTGTCTATGTTGTTCATCAAATAAAATGCAATAGCTGTCCTTCTCTTCTTCCAAATTGCCCAGCGCCTCTAACAGACGGTCTGTACTAATAGCAAATCCGGTCGCCGGTGCTTTGTAATTAAACTTACTCAATAAGTTATCATATCTTCCGCCGCTGCCGATTGGCGAACCGACTCCATCAGCATACACTTCAAATAATAAACCGGTATAGTAGCTCATATGGCACACTAATGACAGATCGAAACTGACATACTTATGAACACCAAAATCCTTCAGTTGCTTATACAGTTCTTCTAGTTCATTAATCGCCTGTAAGCCTGCTTCATTTTCAAGAAGCGCTCTTCCCTGCTGACAAACTTCCTCTAAGCCTCTTAGCGACAGAAGCTGCAGCAGTCTTTGCTCTTGCGCCTCGGAAAGCGCCAGTTTTTTCACATGCTCGCGATAACCGACATAATTTTTTTCATAAAGGAACTTCAAGCACTGTTCCGCCCGCTCCTCATCATGCAGCACATCCGAAAATAACTGCTTAATGTAGCCAATGTGACCTACAGAAATTTTGAAGTTCTCCAGTCCAGCTATTCGCAATACCGATACGAGCAAAGCAATCGATTCAGCATCGCCGCTGACTGTCGAGTGGCCGATGCACTCAATGCCAATCTGTTCAAATTCAGCCGGTCTCCCGCCTTCACGCTGCTGAGCGCGATACACGTTAGCCGCATAAGCCAACCTGACTGGAATTCGATATTTTAATAGTTTAGAAGCAGCGACACGGGCAATCGGTGCCGTCATATCCGGACGCAATACAAGCGTGTGCCCTTGCTGATCAATTAATGTGAACAGCTGTTGATCCTGAATGGCCGACTCCTTCCCGACCGTTTCATAATATTCCAAAGCCGGCGTCGCAATCATTTGATAGCCCCAGCTCGTCATTTCCTGCAGCATCTTACTTCGAACCTTCATCTTCGTCTCATAAAGAAGAGGAAGCGTATCTCTCATACCCAATGGTTTCTCAAACATAAACAGCTTAGACAAACAGTTCACCTACTTTTTATCATTACTTATCTATATAATACTATAATTCCGAATATTATTTATACTTTAGTTCGCTAATACAATGAAGTTATATGTAGTTTACTCTCCAGTCGTTTTGAAGTCAAGGAAAGGAGCTGATAAAGTTCTGCTGAAGATTGGTGGTTTCCAAGGAATAATCCCTCCAGCCCGACTAACAATCGCACATAAATTTATCCCCGGACGAATAATTAATCTGCTTTTGTACACAATTAATCCACATTTCCACATAATTAAGCCAAGTTCAGTACCATCTTAATTAGGTGAGCGTCACAAAGGCGCTTCCTCCTGACTTGCCCGTTTGTGCACAGTGTTTCACTTATAACCTACATTAATTCCTATACCACAAAAAAGAGCCGTTAAGACAATAAGTCCTAACGGCTCTCCACTAAGCTTCTTTACTGAAACCGTAAATCGGATCGTCCCTCCAGCGTTCCTTTAGTTGGTCTTTCGTATAAATAATTCTCATCGGATTGCCTCCGACAAATGCTCCGGCCGGCACATCCTTGTGAACAAGGGTAGCGGCTGAAACAAAAGCGCCATCGCCGATTGTAACTCCCGGCAATATCGTTGTATTGGCGCCAATCATTACTTCATCCCCAATTACAACTTTCCCGAGACGGTATTCCTTAATCAAATATTCATGCGCTAATATTGTCGTATTGTAGCCGATGACCGTATTTTTCCCGACCGATATTTTTTCCGGAAACATGACATCGAGCATGACCATTAAGGCAAACGACGTCCGGTCACCGACTTTCATACCGAGAAAAGTTTTATACATCCAATTTTTCAAGCTTAAAAAAGGTGTATAGCGTGCCAGTTGAATGACAACAAAATTACGGACAACCTTCCAAAAAGGGACCGTCTTATAAACGTGCCAGAGCGAATTCGCTCCCTCGACTTCATAGCGTACCGTTTTTCTCAATACCCTCAACCCTTAAAATTCGTAATAAGTCTCTCATATCATTTAACATATAATCGGGCTTGAACGATTGCAAAAATTCTTGTCCTTGCATCGTCCAAGCCACTCCCGCCGTCATCGTTCCGGCATTTTTCCCCGCTAAAATATCGTGATAATTATCGCCGACCATTAACGTTTCAGCAGGTTTCGAATGAAGCTGCTCAAGCGCCTTATAAATCGGCTCCGGATCAGGTTTGGCAACCGTCACGTCATCAATTGCGACAACGGTATCGAACAAGCCTTCCAAACGACCCAGTTTCATGCCGCGATGGCACATTTCCCGTATTTTCGACGTAACAATTCCAAGCTTGAAGCCCGCTTCTTTCAAAGCTGAAACCGCTTCAAAAACACCTTCATATTCTTTTACTAATGTATCATGATGCTCTTGATTATGCGCACGATAACGAACTACCATCTCCTCTATTCGCTCCGGATCAATCTGACCGAATGTTTCCGTCAATGGCGGCCCGATAAACGGAATTACATCATTTCTTCCATACTTATTCGGGTAATAATGATTTAACGTATGTAAAAATGATGCAATAATCAGTTCATTCGTGTTAATAAGCGTGCCATCTAAATCAAATAACACAGTTGTAATGTTAGAGCCCATAGGTTGTTTCTGTTTCCTTTCTTTTGGCCACTTCCGCCCGGTTCCATAAACGACCGATCACCACCGTCAGTAAAACAGCTACCGTCACTCTTATAAGCAGCAAAGGCAACACTGGAATCCCTAATGGAATAAAAATGACTGTATCCTCCACGACAGCGTGACAGGAAACAAGGAATATAATCGCCAGCGTCGCATCTTTTCTGCTGACGCCATTTTCTTTGACCGCCTGAATCATAACGCCAGCTCCGTAAGCAAGTCCGACTGTCAAGCCTGTCAGCATCGTGAATGATGTATTTTCACTCATACCTAAAAATCGCATAAACGGAGCCATCTTTGCTGAAAGAAAGTCCATCCACTTCAAGTCTTTCATAATCTGCACAATAAGCATGATCGGAATAACGAAAACAGCAAGCTGGAGAACGCCAAAAGCCGCTTTTTCGGCAGCGAGCAGCGCTATTTCCAAAGCTCCGTCAGCCTGCGCAGTCTGTACCTGCACAAAACCGTATTCCGCTATATCGCTGCCTCCCGACCAAAGCAGGTTAATCAACAGCGCCGAGATGAAGGCAAGCCCGATTCGGACTGTCAATACAACCCATAGCTTTACACCGACACTCGTTGCGACACCTGACTCAATGATCAAATTGTGGGAAAAGGAAAGCATCGTCGCTAGAATGAACACTTCTTTCACTGTCAATTCCAAAGACAGAATCCCGGCTATGCCGGCATATAAGTTCAGGAAATTCCCCAACACAAGCGGCAAAGCAGCTTCTCCCGGCAAGCCAATCAGCTTCATAACGGGAGAAACAAAATCCGCTATCATCTTCAATACCGGTGTATAACCTAATACAGTGACGATGAACGTAATCGGAAAAATGATTTTACCAAGCAACCAAGTTGTTTTTAACCCTGAAGACAAGCCTTGTTTCCATGATATTTGCCTCACATTTTGCTCCCCCTTTGTTGCTGTGCACATACATCCTCTAGATTGACTTTCCAAACCTATAATTATGCATCTAAGTAACGTTCCTTGCTATATCCCTTCACTCTGCGGAAAATCAATGTCGCAGCCGCACCGACAATCAGCACAAGCGACAATACTTGCGCCGTACGCAAGTCGCCGGTCAGCATTAAACTGTCCGTACGCAAGCCTTCAATGAAGAAACGGCCTACACTGTACCAAATCACGTACGTCAAGAACAGTTCGCCTCTTCTTAGATTTACTTTGCGCAATAGAAGCAATAACGCAACGCCGACAAAGTTCCATAATGATTCATACAAGAATGTCGGATGATAATAAGCAAACTCTCCAACCGGACCTTCAATGTACATTTGGTTGATAATCCAATCAGGCAAAAATAAATTTTCTAAAAACTGTCTACTCACTTCACCGCCATGAGCTTCTTGGTTGATGAAATTGCCCCAACGTCCAATTGCTTGTCCTAGCAAAATGCTTGGAGCAGCAATATCTGCCAGTTTCCAGAATGAAACTTTTCTTACTTTAGCAAAAACGACTGCTGTTAAAACAGCGCCAATTAATGCACCGTGGATAGCAATTCCGCCATTCCAAATTTTAATGATGTCACCGGGATTTTGTGAATAATAATCCCATTGAAAAATCACATAATAGATTCGGGCACTTATAATCGAAATCGGTACAGCAAAAAGAATCATATCTAAAAAGGTATCCTTTGCAATACCTCTTTTCTCCGATTCTCTCAGCGCCAGAAACAGCCCCAATAATAGACCCGTTGCGATGATCAATCCGTACCATCTGATTTGGAGTATCCCTAAATCAATCGCGACCGGGTTAATAGGTTCAATCGCCATTCAATTTTATACCTCTCTTCCCTGTGCTCACGCAGCTTACAGGTCATCTGAATCCCCATCTTCAATAACCTCACTAAGCTTGTTCGCAAATTGTTCAGCCGCATTCATTCCCATCCTTTTCAGGCGGAAATTCATGGATGCTACTTCTATAATAACAGCTAAGTTTCGTCCAGGTCGAACCGGAACTGTCAGACGAGGCAATTCTGTATCGATAATTTTTTGCTTTTCATCATCCAAACCTAAACGGTCGTAATGCTTGTTTTTCTCCCAAATCTCAAGATTGATGATGAGCGAGATTTTTTTTCGGTTCAGTACCGCTCCTGCTCCGAAAAGCGTCATAACATTAATGATGCCTAGCCCACGAATCTCCAGTAAGTGCTCGATTAAATCAGGCGCTCCGCCGACTAGCTTGTCTTGATCTTCTTGACGAATTTCTACGCAATCGTCTGCTACCAATCGATGGCCGCGCTTCACAAGTTCAAGAGCTGTCTCACTTTTCCCGACACCGCTTTTACCAGTGATTAATACACCTACTCCATAAATATCTACTAATACACCATGCACTGCTGTAGTCGGAGCAAGCTTCCCTTCTAAATAATTCGTCAGACGGCTGAATAAGCGTGTTGTCGTCATGTCAGACAACAGCACCGGCACCGACTCACGTATAGAAGCTTCAATTAATTCCTCAGGAATTTCTTGACCTCTTGTCACAATGATTGCTGGTGTAATATCAGTGCACAGCATGTCCATACGATGCTTTCTTTCTTTCGGACCAAGCTTATTAAAGAAAGTCAGCTCAGTTTTTCCGAGCAGCTGCAATCTTTCAGCTGGATAATATTCATAAAAGCCGGCCATTTCAATACCTGGACGGGATAGGTCACTCGTTGAAATTGGTCTGTTAATGCCTTCTTCACCGCTGATTAATTGTAAATTGAATTTTGATAATAAATCTTTTGTACGAACTTTAGGCAATGAAAAGCCCTCCTTCTTCACAAAACAAGATGTTTTTTTTATTTTAGCACTAATTACATAAGAACCGAATATGTCAATTTTGGATATTCATAACATTTCATCATTAACTTTCTCTATTCTCTTTATTTGTATTCTATAACAAGGTGAATTATGGAGTCTGTATTGCGCATACCTCAAATTTCCGACTTTTATTCGTTAATTTGTTCCCTTTTGTACGAGCAGTCATATTATAGATTGAACTATTTACAAGGGGGAAAGAGGATGAAAATCGTTTTAGATGCTGGTCATGGCTATGAAACTGCCGGCAAAAGAAGTCCTAACGGAGTAAGAGAATATGAAATTAATCGGGCTATCGCAATCTATACGAGAGATCTGCTTACCGCTTATCAAAATGTTTCCGTATATTTTACCCACAGCGACAAACGGGATGTCCCTCTAAAAGCAAGAACCGATCAAGCTAATTCCTTGAAGGCTGATTGCTTTGTGTCGATTCATGCTAATGCGTATGGTGACGGAAAGTCTTGGAATAGCGCGCATGGCATTGAAACGTATGTTCATCCGGATGCTGACAGCGAGACCATCACATTGGCAGAGCTCGTGCAAAGACAGCTTTTCATCTCAACAGGCTTGCGCAACCGCGGCGTCAAACAAGCCAATTTTCACGTCCTCCGTGAAACAAAAATGACTGCTATTTTAGTAGAGTGCGGGTTTATGACAAATGAGGGGGAAATGAGACTTCTGAAAACTGAAACGTTCCGCCGGGCATGTGCAGAAGCCATTGCCAAAGGAATAGCTGAAAAATACCGGTTGAAAAAGAAAACGAACGAACCCGCAGTCTCCCAATCCCCAACCGGCGGACTATACAAAGTCCAAACAGGTGCCTTCAAAGAAAAGAAAAAAGCCGAACAACTAGCCCTCACCCTAGAAGAAAAGGGGTATAAAACCTATATTGTTTTTGAACAGGGGTGAATATCGGTGCCTATCACCACCCGAAATCTCTCGTTTACTGTCGAAAAATAAAACGGGTGGTGACAGGCACCACCCGAATTTTCTTTATGTTCACACTTTCACATTATACCGCTAATTATTGAGCGATTTTATGGTTGAGTGCGTTATTTTTGTAGTTTGGTTCTTCTAGTCTGCGAAACAGGCCCCGGTATTTTTCCAGTAGTGATTCGTCTTCGACTAGGTTAGCGGACTGATAGAAGGTTATTTGGCCTGTTCCGTCGTTCGTTTGGCCGTTTGCTTCTAAGATCCTTTTTAGATTTTTGGCTGTGCCGATGCTGCCTGAAATTACATCTGTTCCATTCGGAAAAATGTTTCGGATGTTTTTCTCGAAATACGGGAAGTGAGTGCAACCAAGCACCACTGTTCCATACTGATTCAAATCAAGATGAGCTAGCGATTCTTGCAAATACGACTCGACCACTTCCTCGCTGAACTCAAATCTTTCCGCTAAATGAACAAGCCCCGGCATCGGCATGCTTTCAACAACATCCTGATGATCCAGTCTGTTGACTAAGTTACAAAACTTCTCTTCTTTCAACGTCAATTCTGTTGCCATTACCAATACTTTTTTATGCTTTTTCTCACAACTTTGGATGGCCGGTTTCACTGCCGGTTCAATGCCTATTATCGGGAAATCATATTTTTTGCGAAGGTCTTCGACAGCAATGCTGGTCGCTGTATTGCAAGCAATCACTAACGCCTTTACACCTTGCTGCGCAATGAAATCTGCTGCTTGAAAAATATACTCTCTTACTTCATGCTTTGGTTTTTCACCATATGGGACATGCAAGGTATCGGCATAAAATATGTAATCTTCATTAGGAAGATATTTCATTGCTTGATGAAGGACGGTCATTCCGCCGATACCCGAATCAAAAAAACCTATTTTCATTATTTTCACCCTTTTTAGCCAATACGTTATCTATCAAATTTCATTAATGATATAAGAAAAGGCTGATTCCTCTTTGGAAGAATCGCCTCTTTAAAGTTTAATTTATTTTTTCATTCTTGTATAGGCAAACGGGTTAATTTTAGTTATGTTTGATTGAAACAGAAGCTGTTTTTGATTCAGCATAAATGCTTGTTTGCGAATCCAGCTCATTCGTGAATTTAATAGCTTTTTGAACAACTTCATTCTTTTCTTCAACAATTTTCATGCCTTGCAGATTGACCTTAAGCCCGCCTAAATACGATTTGGCTTCTCCGGATGCATGGATGTTTTGCGGAACAGTAATAAGAATTGCACCTGATGCTGACTTCGCCTTCAATAGTTTCACATTCTCCCCGCAATTTTCTACCGAGATTAAACCGTTAAACGTTTCAAAATCTGCCTCTTGGAATGAGCCATTGCTCTTAATCGCACCATTAATCGTATCGCATTCCACTTTAATCGCATTGAGCTCGTTCAATTCGATATTGCCATTCGCTGTTTCCAAATCGACTTTCAAGCTCGTTAAATCATTCAGCGTGATTTTACCGTTAGCCGTCTTGATTTTTAATTGGTCAACATCCAATGTGTTCCCTAAAATATTTCCGTTGAATAAACGCACTTTAAGTTTATCAAGGTGATTTTTCGGTAAGTATAACTTGCTGTTAACACGCATCCATTTTTGGCCGACAATATAGTAGAGCTTATTATCCTTAATTGAGAAGGTCACTTCATCCAAAAGCGTTTTTCGTGCTTCATCAGTATTGTCTGTCCGATAGACTTTTGCTTCGCATTCCACTTTTATATCGTCTTGCTCCCACACTGCAATCTCAACATTACCGTTCGCAACCTCAATATCGATTTCTTTGAAAGGCTCATACGTATGTTGAAAAGCATGGTTGACGTTAGCGCTTTTAGATAGGTTCAGATCCAAATCTTTCACTTTGGTCATGACATTATCAACAAAATCAAAGATCATATCTTTCGCGGATGCTATTTTCTTCTTCGTGTCTTGCTCTTTCTTTTCTTCCTCATCTAAAATAACAACTGTCGATAAATCATTAACGATTTCTTTCTCTTTCGCACTGTTTTGCTTTGCCTCATCCTCAAGCAACTCCAATAAAGACAGCGCCTCTGAAGCGGTGATTTTGCCTTCCTCCACTAACTTAAGTATACGTTTTTTTTCATCTTGCATTAAAAACCCTCCACTCAAATCAAATAATTAGTTTGCCAATATCTTTATTCCTTTGACAATGTTCCAGATAAAAACCACCAAACTAGTAATGCCGTATAGAACAAATAGCACTATCATTAGAACCGGCACTTCATCCGTTACTGTTGATGATGTGAAAATGCTAAAGAAAATAAACGGAATAAAAGCGAGCGGAATCAGCTGAGAAATCAGACTAGATTTCGCATTCTTTTTAACAGCTTGATTGGAACTGGCCAGTAAAATGATAAAAGGTATGATGACTGGTGCGAAACACACACTGATGTAGCTAAAAAACGAAAGTATTTTGTTCTCTTCCACCATCAAAACCTGCCTCTCTAAATCTTCATAGTAATCATACGGCTGTTTATTCAAAAAGTTTCATTCCTTTTTAATTCCCTATATTTCGTGCTTTAGACATTATTCTTGATTATTCGTCTTTATTTCCTGAGAAATATGTTGCGGCATCTTTTATTTTGTCGAAAACAAGAAAAGCCGCAAACTATGCCTGCGACTTTTCTTCGATGTTTATCCCAATTATGCTTTTGTCTTTTCAGCCAGTAATTCTTTCATGCGAGCGCGGTCGCGTTCTAATACTGGTTTTAAATATTTCCCTGTATGCGATGCCTCTACTTGAACAATTTCCTCCGGCGTTCCGGCTGCGACAATTGTACCACCCTTATCTCCGCCTTCAGGACCGAGGTCAATGATGTAATCCGCTGCTTTAATGACATCTAAGTTGTGCTCAATGACAAGAACCGTATCGCCATTCTCCACTAAGCGCTGAAGAACAACGAGCAAGCGTGCTATATCATCTACATGCAGACCTGTTGTCGGCTCATCTAAAATGTACATCGAACGACCAGTTGAACGACGATGTAATTCAGAAGCAAGCTTCACACGTTGCGCTTCCCCGCCTGACAATGTTGTTGCAGGCTGACCAAGCTTCACATAACCTAAGCCGACGTCTTTAATGGTTTGCAATTTGCGATTAATTTTCGGATGATTTTCGAAAAATGTCACTGCATCCTCAATCGTCATTTCCAAAATATCCGAAATGCTCTTACCTTTATATTTCACTTCCAAAGTTTCACGGTTGTAACGTTTACCATGACAAACTTCACAAGGAACGTAAACATCCGGCAGGAAGTGCATTTCAATTTTGATGATTCCGTCACCGCGACATGCCTCGCAGCGCCCGCCTTTAATATTGAAGCTGAAGCGGCCTTTCTTATAGCCCCTTACTTTCGCTTCGTTTGTAGAAGCAAATACATCGCGAATATCGTCGAACACACCGGTATAAGTGGCAGGATTTGAACGCGGTGTTCTGCCGATTGGCGACTGATCAATGTCGATAACTTTATCGAGCTGCTCTATTCCGATTATTTTCTTATGCTGACCAGGCTTTGCTTTTGCACGGTTCAGTTTTTGCGCTAATGACTTATGCAAAATTTCGTTGATTATCGTACTTTTTCCTGATCCGGAAACACCGGTTACGCTAATGAACATCCCAAGCGGAATTTTAACATCGACATTTTTCAAGTTGTTCTCTTTTGCTCCGATGATTTCCAAGTAACGCCCGTCCGATTGACGGCGTTCCAATGGAAGCGGAATGAACTTCTTGCCTGATAAATATTGTCCCGTTAGAGAATCCGGATGCTTCATGACTTCCTTCGGCGTTCCGGCCGCTATAATTGAGCCGCCATGCACACCGGCACCCGGACCGATGTCGATTAAATAATCAGCTGCGAGCATTGTATCCTCATCATGTTCAACGACAATGAGCGTATTGCCGATATCCCTCATGTTTCGCAGCGTATGAATGAGTCGATCATTATCGCGCTGATGAAGCCCGATGGATGGCTCGTCCAAAATATAAAGCACGCCGGTCAACCTTGAACCTATTTGAGTCGCCAAGCGAATACGCTGCGCCTCGCCGCCTGATAATGTGCCGGCTGCGCGACTTAGCGTCAAATAATCCAACCCGACATTCTCCAGAAAACCAAGGCGTTCTCGAATTTCTTGAAGAATCATATGTGCGATTTGGGCTTCTTTTTCAGTCAACTTTAAGTTATTTGCCCATTGGTTAGTTTCAGCAATAGACATTTCCGTTACTTTTCCGATATGTTTGCCGTTTATCAGCACTGCGAGCGCTTCTTTTTTCAAGCGATAGCCTTTACATGTCGGACAGCGGTTATCGGCCATGTATTTCTCCATTTGCTCGCGCACCCAATCTGAAGACGTCTCTCTATACCGTCTTTCAACATTACGAAGAACACCTTCAAATTCCGTATAGTTTTCGCGAACTTGGCCAAACTCCGATTCGTAGCGGAAATAAATCTTTTCTGAACCTGATCCGTATAAAATTTTATCCAATAAATGCTCCGGAATATCCTCAATCGGCGTATCCATATCAATTCCATAATGGTTCGCCACTGATTCAAGCAACGAAGGATAATATTGTGAGCTTGTCGGTTCCCACGGCGCAATCGCATGCTGATGCAGGCTCAGCGACCGGTCCGGTATAACGAGATCAATATCAACTTCCTGCTTAAAACCTAAACCATCACAATCCGGACATGCACCAAACGGACTGTTGAATGAGAATAATCTAGGCTCCAGTTCATCAACGGAAAAGCCGCAAATCGGACATGCATGATTTTCGCTGAACAACAGTTCTTCTTCACCGATGACATCAATGATGACTTTTCCATCGCCCAACCTTAAAGCATTTTCCAATGAATCAGCAAGACGTGCTTCCACACCTTCCTTCATGACGATTCGGTCAACTGTCACTTCAATGCTATGCTTCTTATTTTTATCTAATTCAATTTCATCATTAATATCATAAATTTCTCCGTCGACACGGACACGGACATAACCTTTCTTCTTAATATCCTCGAACGTTTTGACGTGGGCACCTTTTTTGCCGGAAACAATTGGCGCAAGAATTTGAAAGCGTGTCTTCTCCGGGTATTCCATAATACGGTCAACCATTTGCTCAATCGTTTGTGATGAAATCTCAATATTGTGCGTCGGACATGTTGGTCTGCCGACACGCGCATATAGGAGACGCAAATAGTCATAGATTTCCGTTACCGTTCCGACTGTCGACCGCGGGTTACGGCTCGTCGTTTTTTGATCGATGGAGATGGCCGGGGACAAACCTTCAATCAAGTCGACATCCGGCTTATCCATTTGCCCTAAAAATTGGCGCGCGTAGGCGGAAAGAGATTCCACATATCGGCGTTGCCCCTCCGCATAAATCGTATCAAAGGCTAATGAAGATTTCCCCGAACCGGATAGACCGGTCAGAACAACCAACTTATCGCGCGGAATGGTAACATCGATGTTTTTCAGATTATGGACTCTGGCGCCTTTTATTTCTATCTTATCAATTGCCATATTTCTGTCATCCTTCCAGTTTCAGTTCTAATAGGAGATCGCGCAATTCTGCAGCCCGTTCGAAGTCCAACGCTCTTGCCGCTTCCTTCATTTCCTTCTCCATATCCGCTATTACTTTTTCTTTCTCTTCTTTACTTAAATGATCAAGTTTCACATTTGTATCTTGCTCTTCTTGCTCCTCAGCAGCATGTGTCGCTCTAATGACGTCGCGTACTTCTTTTTGGATTGTTTTTGGAACAATGCCGTGAATCTCGTTATATTCTTCTTGAATTGCCCGGCGTCTCTTCGTTTCCTTAATAGCTATATCCATTGAATTCGTAATTTTATCCGCATACATTATAACGTGACCATTCGAATTTCGCGCTGCACGTCCGATTGTTTGGATAAGCGAACGCTCGGAACGGAGGAAGCCTTCTTTGTCGGCATCCAATATCGCAATTAACGATACTTCTGGAATGTCCAAACCTTCTCTCAGCAAGTTAATGCCGACTAATACATCATATGTGCCAAGCCGCAGCTCGCGGATAATTTCAATTCTCTCTAATGTTTTGATTTCCGAATGCAAGTATTGCACTTTTATGCCAATTTCTTTTAAATAATCCGTCAAATCTTCCGACATTTTTTTTGTTAATGTCGTAATAAGTACACGCTCATTTTTCGATACACGATCTTGAATCTCGCCAATCAGGTCATCAATCTGTCCTTGAATCGGGCGAATATCAATTGTCGGATCAAGAAGACCTGTCGGACGGATGATTTGCTCGACCATTTCCGGTGTATGCTCTAATTCATATGGGCCCGGAGTTGCCGATACGAAAATCGCCTGGCTGACTTTCTTTTCAAACTCAGTAAATGTCAGCGGTCGGTTATCCATTGCAGAAGGCAAACGAAAACCGTAATCAACCAGCACCTTTTTACGGGCTTGGTCGCCGTTGTACATGCCACGCACTTGCGGAAGAGTTACGTGTGATTCGTCGACGACTAGCAGGAAGTCTTCCGGCAAGTAGTCAAGTAGCGTATAAGGTGTTGATCCCGGCGGACGCAATGTCAGATGACGTGAGTAGTTCTCGATGCCGGAGCAGAAGCCCATCTCCCTCATCATTTCCAAATCGTAACGTGTTCTCTGCTCAAGACGTTGCGCTTCCAGAAGCTTGCCATTTTCTCTGAAATAAATCAGCTGTTCTTCCAGCTCTTTTTCAATATTTTGAATCGCGACTCGCATTTTCTCTTCACGGGTTACGAAGTGGGATGCCGGAAAAATTGCAACATGCTCGCGTTCGCCCAACACTTCCCCGGTTAGCGCGTCGACTTCCCGGATGCGGTCAATTTCGTCTCCAAAAAACTCGATGCGTATGCAGTGCTCATCCCGAGAAGCCGGGAATATTTCCACAACGTCACCGCGAACCCGAAATGTTCCGCGTTTGAAATCAATATCGTTGCGTTCGTATTGGACATCTACTAGTCTTCTTAACAATTGATTGCGCTCAATTTCCATACCGGTGCGCAAAGAAACAACCATCTCGCTGTATTCTTCCGGCGAACCTAAGCCGTAAATGCACGATACACTGGCGATAATGATGACATCTTTTCTTTCAAATAATGAAGATGTCGCCGAGTGCCGAAGCTTATCGATTTCATCATTGACGCTCGAATCCTTTTCGATGAACGTATCCGTCTGTGGTACGTATGCCTCCGGTTGATAGTAATCGTAGTAGCTGACAAAGTACTCAACAGCATTGTTCGGAAAAAATTCTTTAAACTCACTGTATAGCTGGCCGGCAAGCGTCTTATTATGCGCAATAACCAGGGTCGGTTTATTTACTTCTTTGATGACATTGGATATCGTAAATGTCTTCCCAGTTCCTGTCGCACCCAGCAAAGTCTGCATCCGCTTCCCCGCTTTAATCCCTTCGACAAGGGTTTCGATTGCTTGCGGCTGATCCCCGCTAGGAGAATATTTTGAGACTAACTGAAACTCATTCATACGCTTACCTCCATCTTGCTTTTTATATATCATTAACGAACGTACTCATTTATAGACAGTGTACCACAAATAATAGAAAGCTAACCACTGAAAAGCGAACACTTATTCGTTTTCGGTTATACAAGGCAGCGCTCTATTCTCTCACTCGACTCGGTGCTCTATTTTTTCGTTTCGCGCCCTATCTTCTTGACTTGGCGTTCTATCTTGCTGATTCGGCAGTCTATTTTCAGCTCCAAACTCTTATTTTTTCAATTTCCGATCTATTTATCGTCACTTTCTTCCCATTTAAAATTATTTCGAACTCATTTCCTCTAAAATCATGACAAAAAGCACCAAGCTAAGCGCTCTGGTGCGATGAAGTATGCTTAATGTAACGAATGGACAGCCATAAGCCGAATGTTAATGAGCAAGCATCCAAAATGATGATCGGCCAAGTTTCTGTATAGCCCGCATAGGCGGATGCACTGATTAGTGCGACACTCAATGCCAACCCGACGAAATGATTATAAGTGACTTTAGTGAAAATATAGACTAGTAGGGCCGGCAATATAATAGCAGCTAAATACCAAGTCATAAAAATCATCTCCTTATGATTCTTCGAGACTTCTGTTACAGAATTGCCATCTTTATTATAGCACACGTCTGGTAAAATAACCCTTATCGAGGTCTGATGTTCAATAAAAAAGCAGAGCCATAAGTTTCTGCTTTTTGTTGATTTCAAACGCTTAAATTACCGTTGACCTATTTATTTGCTCGGATTGAAATCACACGGTCTTCCTCATTCGGGTAGTATATTGTTATATGGAGGTTAAATCAATAAAAATTCTCAAGTTCTTTAAGCCAGCCGGTGTGCGGGAACGGTATTCCATTTCTTTATATCCAAATAAAAAACTGTACCGGAACCGGTACAGTTTTCTCCCTATTCTTTCACACGCAATAATCTCAAGCTATTCAGCGTTACCAATAGGGTAGCGCCTAAGTCAGCGAAAATGGCGATCCATAATGTCAGCCAGCCTGGAACTACCAGCAACAGAGCGATTAGCTTTAATCCAAGCGCGAACGTGA
Source organism: Peribacillus faecalis (assembly GCF_014712675.1). Taxonomy (GTDB): domain Bacteria; phylum Bacillota; class Bacilli; order Bacillales; family DSM-1321; genus Bacillus_AD; species Bacillus_AD faecalis. The sequence continues at coordinate 43,895 of NZ_JACXSI010000020.1, forward strand.
TATTTTGTTTAATGACGCTCATAGTTTTCTTGCTTAACTTAATGACGAACGGAAGCTTATGCAAATCATCACCCATTAAAGCGATATCTGCTGTTTCCAGCGCCGTATCAGAGCCGACTCCTCCCATGGCAATACCGATATTGGCAGCCGCTAATGCCGGCGCATCATTGACGCCATCACCGACCATCGCAACATGTTCATATTGCTGTTTTAGCTCTTTCATTTTCTCAAGCTTATGTTGCGGAAGCAGATTGGCTTCTGTTCGACTGACTCCGACAGCATCTGCAATGCTGAATGCCGTCTCGGCAGAATCACCGGTCAGCATGATTGTATGCTCAATTCCTTGCGCATGCAGTGCAGACACAACCTCTTTGCTGCTTTCGCGTACTTCATCAGCGACCGCAACAATTGCAACAATTTGATTTTCCTTGCCGATTAGCATCGCTGTTTTACCTTGATGCTGGTACACTTTCAACCGTTGCTCAATCGCATCAACTTGTTCAACTCCGACAGTTTCCTTCAATAAAGCCGCATTGCCGATATAATATTGCTCACCGTCAATTTTCCCTTGAATTCCTTTTCCGATTACAGATGTGAAGGCTTCTATTTCATAAGATTTGTATGCAATCGTATCTTGCTCGGCTTTTTTTATGAATGCTTGCGAAAGCGGATGTTGAGAAAATGCCTCCAGTGCAGCAATTTTTCCGAACAGTGTTTCCCGATTATCGCCGCTTAGCACATCATAATTTGTCACTGCAGGAACACCTTTAGTCAATGTGCCTGTTTTATCAAAAGCGATCGCCTTTATTTTTCGGACTTCTTCAAGATGAATACCGCCTTTAATGAGAACACCTTTTTTTGCCGCGTTGCCTATAGCTGTGACAATTGCGACCGGCGTTGAAATTACTAGCGCACAAGGACAGCCGACAACGAGTACAGCCAAACCTTGATAAATCCAGGAAACCCACTCACCGCCAAAGAACAAAGGCGGAATAATCGCTACCAAAAATGCCACCACGATAATGGCCGGAGTGTAATACTTCGCAAACACATCAACAAATGCTTGTGCCGGTGCTCTTTCACCTTGCGCCTCTTCAACAAGATGAATCATTTTCGCGATTGTTGTATCATCGACTAGTTTCGTTACTTCAATCTCAAGCATTCCTTCTGCATTCAAAGTTCCGGCGTATACATCATCACCTATGCTCTTTTCAACAGGAATCGATTCTCCTGTAATCGCCGATTGATTAACATTGGAATGCCCCTTTACCACTTTGCCGTCCATCGCAATTTTTTGTCCCGGTTTGACAAGCATGATGTCCTTCAAGACGATATCATCAACGGATACTTCCATCTCTTTTCCGTTTCGGCGCACTAATGCTGTTTTCGGTGCTATATCCATAAGCGAAGTGATTGATTTACGAGCTTTTTCCATTGAGTAATGCTCAAGCGCCTCACTAATCGCAAACAGGATGACAACAACCGCGCCCTCACTCCATTCACCGATGATGGCCGCCCCAATAATAGCAATCGTCATCAAGGTTTTCATATCGAACTGCAGCTTTGTTAAATTTCTCAAACCAACTTTAAAAATGGAGTAACCTCCGATTGCGATACTCAAAAAGAATGAGGCGATTGTTACCAGACTGTCTTCACCAATTGTATAGTTAGAGACATAACCCGCGACTAAAAACATAAAGGAAATAATCAGCACACCATATTTTTGCCAAAAGCTTTTTTCCGGCATTTCTTGTTTTGCTTTGACCGGACTGATTTGCAGCTTCTCAAATGCGCCGGCCTCTTGTACTTGCTCTAATTTATGATCTCCGATGACTGTAATCTTCGCAGCGCCGAAGTTGACCTTTGCATCCTCGACACCATCTATATTTTTGACATTTTGCTCAAATATTCGCGCACAGTTGGCACAATCCAACCCTTGAATCCGGTAAACTTGTTTCTCTTGCTCGAATGTTTTGGCATGGCTCATCTTTGTTCACCGACCTTTTCTTCAATCGTCAAATTTAACAATTGTTTAATTGTTTCATCCATGATGCAATAAAAAGCCTGTTTACCTCTCTTACGATAAGAAGCAATCCCAATGTCCCGCAGCAGACGCAAATGGTGAGAAGCTGTCGCCGTTGAAACTTCTGCAACTTCCGCTACATCGCACACACACTGTTCTTTTATTGTCAGCAAATACGCGATTTTAACACGTGTCGGATCAGACAACGCCTTGAAAAGACTGGCTGCATCTGCAAAATCTTTGTCTTTCATCGTGTCTTTAAGCGTTGTAATCTGCTCGACGCTATTATTAATATGTTCAATTTCACATTGGTCTTTCAATAGTCTCACCTCTGCCTACATGCACATTCTAATATATATTTGATTATATTATACTCCTCTGCCTCCAGTTCCTCCATTGATTGTAATAGTCAGTATATGAAAATTTTTCGACATTGGTTCTAATACGAAAAACCGGCACCGGTCCTTTTTCATCATGATAACACTACTTTGATACGCCTCGATGAAAAAGGAGACATGCGGGAGGACTAAGATGAATCACACAAGAAACCCGAACTTGGTTTCTTGGGGGAGGCAGCTTAGGACCAAGCATGGCAGGTGTAAGGTTAGACAGCTATCCAAGTTCAAGAAAAATAAATTAACTTATCTTTTTAAAAACTGGCGCCGGTCCTTTTTCATTTATGAATCCGCACCTCGATTTTTAACATTTGGGGTCTCCTGCTTTTGAAGGCTGAGAGCGCTATTTACTTGTACACAGCGCTATCCAGTCTACGAGAACGCAATCCACTTTTCGGACCGCGCTATCTTTGATGACGACGACGCTATAATTTCAAATACCGCGCTATTATTCGCCGCGACGACGCTATCCATCCTTGCCACGGCGCTATCTGCTTCTTCACCGCGCAATCCTTGTTCCAAATCCAATTCTTTTCCATAAAAACTGGCAGTTTGTTAACTAAAACCCATCGTTTGAGTTGATTCGTCGTGCAAAACACGCTTATTTCTCCCTAAATTTGCACACCAAGAAGAAAAAAAACTGCCGCAGCACAAAGCTTGCGGCAGCCTCTTAATTACATTTCTTTCGGAGCACCTAATCCTAACAGACGAAGTGCTTCTTCCAGTACAACCGTCACACAATATACAAGCGTCAAACGTGAGTTTTTTTGCGCATCGTCCGCTAAAATACGAACTTCGCCATAGTATTTATTGAACGTTTGCGCCAAGTTGATCGCATATTTTGCCACAAGTGATGGATCGTACTTGTCACATGCCTTGCGAACAACTTCAGGGAACTCTTGAAGATCTTTAATGATTGACCATTCTTCTTCACCGTTCAGATTAATGTCGCTTTCCTCATGCCAATCGCCTTTTCTTAAAAGCGAGCATGCTCGTGCGTGTGTGTATTGCACGTAAGGTCCTGTCTCCCCTTCAAAACGAAGCATATCTTCTAGTGAAAATTCGATGTCATTGCAACGATAGTTTTTCAAATCATGGAAAACAACAGCGCCGACACCGACTGTTTCAGCGACTTTTTCTTTATCTGCAAGGTCTGGGTTACGGTCATTAATTGTGTTCAGCACTGTATCGATGGACTCTCTAAGTACTTCCTCAAGAAGCACGACTTTCCCTTTACGCGTCGACATTTTGCGGCCGTCTTTTAGCATCATGCCGAATGGAATGTGCACGACATCATCTGCCCAATCAAATTGCATTTTTTTCAATACAGCTTTCAATTGTCTAAAGTAATGCGACTGCTCATTGCCGACTACATAAAGCGCTTTGCTGAAATGATATGTGTTTTGACGGTAGTAAGCTGCTGCCAAATCACGTGTTGCATACAATGTCGCACCATCTGATTTTCTGATTAAAGCAGGCGGCAGTTCTTGGTCATCCAAGTTAACAACCTCTGCGCCATCTGATAATGTCAGTAGGTTCTTTTCGACAAGTAAATCGATAATGACATCCATTTTGTCGTTATAGAAAGCCTCACCAGCAAATGAATCGAATTCAATACCCATCAAGTCATAAATCGTTGAGAACTCTTTTAATGACTCATCACGGAACCATTGCCAAAGCTCTTTCGCTTCAGCATCGCCATCTTCAAGAAGTTTGAACCATTTTCGCGCTTCATCCTCTAGTGAAGGATCATTTACAGCTTCATCATGGAATTGTACATACAGCTTTAACAGCTCTTTAATTGGATGCTCTCGAACCGCTTCTTCAGAGCCCCATTTTTTATAAGCCGTAATTAGCTTACCGAACTGTGTACCCCAATCTCCTAAGTGATTAATTTTCACAGTTTCATAGCCGTTTTTTTGGAAAATAAGCGACAATGCGTTACCAATAACAGTTGAGCGCAAGTGCCCCATTGAGAACGGCTTCGCAATGTTCGGAGACGACATGTCAATTGTCACAACTTTGTTGTCACCGTCATGATTTTTTCCGTATTGGTCTTTTTCTTTTAAAATTGTGTGCAGTACTTCTTGAAGAACCGCATCCTTTTTCAAGAACACATTCAAATACCCGCCAACGACTTCAATTTTTTCAAATAAAGGTGATGAAAGCTGCTCGCTAATCTCTGCTGCAATCATTTGCGGTGCTTTTCTTCGTGTTTTCGCCAATGAGAAGCAAGGGAAAGCCAAGTCACCTTGGTTGCTGTATTTCGGTTTTTCAATCAGCTGTTCAATTTGTTCCATTGTCAGCTCATCTTTCATATTCGGATAAAGTACAGTTGCAAATTCTTGAACGTATTTCATTCGATTTCCTCCTTTATATAAAAAAGCCCCCGTCTCTATAATGAAGAGACGAGAGCTTGAATTCCCGCGGTACCACTCTAATTGTTCGTAATTGAACCGGCTTTGTTTGTTAACGAGGTACTGATTCCCCGGATTGCCCTACTGACTCAGGCAATCTTCTCCAAAGTGCGCTTCATAAGCAACATGACAATCGGGCTCACACCATCCCCGACTCGCTTCGTGCATCGACTGCTTACTACTCTCTTTTTCATAGAATTCAAAATATGTGTAACTTAATTGTACTAAACGGACATTACCGATTTCAATTAAAATATAAATATCCGCAATTCACATAGAAGAATTGTTTCTTCCTTTGCTTCCATAAACTGAAAAATTCATTCAACCGGAGGGACTAGTTATGCAACAACTCATGGATTATCATCATCATAGCCTTCATTCTTTCGACAGCAAAGCTGTTATGGAAGACATTTGCCGGCAAGCAATCAAAAACGGTGTCAAAGAAATGTGTTTCACCGAGCATTTTTCCGTCAACCCGCTCGCACCAACTTACGGACATATGAAATTTGACCGCTACTTCAACGATATTGAATCATGCCTGCAAACGTTCAGTCACAAGCTGACGATAAGAGCAGGCATCGAGTTATGCGAGCCTCATTTAATGAAAGCAGAATATGCAAAAACGTTGAGACCATTGCCACTTGATTTCATTATGGGATCGGTTCACAACATTGATAACACAAAACTACGACTTTTTGTCGCGGAGCAGGGGGCAGCTGCTAATGCCTGCTATTTTGAAGAAGTTTATAAAATGGTTTGCGGAGCTGATATCGATGTGATTGCTCATCTTGATTTGATTAAACGATACAGCCATGACACAATCGGCATTTATGATTTCAACGAACATCGTGATATACTGCATGCCATTTTGAAAAAAGCGATTGAGCGCGGCATCGGTATTGAAATCAATACATCAGGATTGCGCGGTTCACTGCAAGACACGATGCCATCGAAGCAAATTTTGCAGCTGTATAAGGAGCTCGGCGGAGAAATTTTGACAATCGGCTCTGATTCACATGCTGCTGAAACGGTAGGTGCCAATATTGCCGACGCCTATGAGTTAGCGAAGGAATGCGGGTTCAAATCTTTGTTCAGTTTTGAGCGAAGACAAGCTCGGGCAGTTGATTTTTAATAATTGGATGGTCTGTCCCGTATGATGGGGCAGGCTTTTATAGTGCTATACTGTTTGCCTGACGCTCTATTACCGGGTTCGGCGCTCTATTCCGCTTGTTGTCGCTCTATCCGGATGGATCGCGCTCTATTTTTTTGTTTCACGCTCTATCTTTGGCCGCTCGCGCTCTATTTTTTCATTTCGCGCTCTAAAATTTCGTTTCGCGCTCTATCCCCAGACTCTAGCGCCTATTTTTCTATCATTCTTTTAAATATGAGGACATTTTTTATCATCATCAATAAAAATTCCTGCAAATCAGCTGGCTTTTCGTTCACTCGAAAGGCTTTTTTCGAATAAAGTGCCAATATTATTAACATCCTATCTTTGTTTGCAGGGGTTAACCGACAGATGCTGAATATATTTAAGCAAGGGAGGTGATAGTTTGAAGTATTTTTTTCCGATTAGCATTCTTTTGTCCGGCATTATATATTTTTTTTTCGTCGATACAAGTCTTTTATTTCTCGTGCTTACAACAAAGCTGATTCCAATGCTGCTGATTATTTTTTATGCAGCTCGGCAAAGACCTGTAGACAAGAGTATCTTAATCGGGCTTTCGTTCTGCGCACTTGGCGATGCACTCATCTTCTTTTCATTTCTACCTGGGCTGGCTGCCTTTTTGGTCGGACATTTATTTTATATTTATGCCTTTATGAAACAACGGCAGTTTAGCTGGCTTCGTTTATCTGTGACTGTACCACTCATCATTTTCGGCGCTTTTATGGGGAACTCGCTCATTTCAGCGTTAAATAGTAGCGGTGGGGAGGCATTCATTATACCCGTTATCCTCTACCTGATCGTCATCAGCTTCATGGGCTTTGCCGCATTCCAGACGGGCAACAAATATTTATATTTTGGGAGTATCTTATTCATCATTTCAGATGCCGTTTTAGCATGGAATTTGTTTATTGGAGATGTTACGTATTCTGGAGAAATTATTATGTTGACTTATTATGGCGCCCAATTTCTAATTGCGCACTCTTTAACAAGAGCACGTGCTCGCTCAAAATAATTGTGGACATGTGGACTATTGAGGCAACCTATCCCAACTTTGTGGATGAATAAATTGAAATGTGGATGAATTTTTAAATTTCTCGTTACTTTTTTCGAAAAATTATCCACATTTCCACCGATTCAAGCAACGGAACGAGAAAAACCTAAGTAGCGCGTACCTTGGAATTTCAAATTGCCATAATCGCCTTCTACTAGCAGCCCGTATTGTTGACCATTCACTTGCAGCTCAATTCGGTCTCCACTCGTTACTTCGAATGTCACAAAATAACTCGTATGGGCATGAGAGTCTCCCCCGCCTCCACGAACACTCATCCGTTTCGTGACAACTTTCGACTGGACCTCCAGAATAGGAGAATTGTTGTTTTTGCTCCAAGTCGCTACCCCTTTCACCATTGAAACAACAATAACGCCGATGACAATCACAAAAACAATACCTATGAATATTGGTGCGATGCTAAACATCGTATCTTCATACATCATCCAAATCCACCCCTCCCCTTTATTGTACAAAATTACCAAATAAAGGAAAAGGAGACTTCACAATGAAGTCTCCCCACTATTAAAATGCAGCAGCTGCTTTAGCAGTTTCCTGTAAGCCGCTTGCAATGATTTCTTCTGCACGGTCTGTATATTGGTTATGGCCTTCAATGACAACAGTTTCCGGATTGTGGATTCCCCATAATGAGATAGCTGCTTTTACATAGTTTACAGCCATTTCATATGGCGCCATTTGTTCTGTAGAATAATCGCTGCCTCGAGCATTCAACAGCATAACTTTTTTATCACCCGCATAACCAACAGGGCCATTTGCTGTGTAATTGAACATTTTACCTGCTTGCGCAAGGTAAGAGATATATGTTACAAGCGGAGCCGGTACTGTCGCATTCCATAATGGGAAAGCAAATACAGCTTTATCTACGCTTAAGAATTGATTTAAGTATTTTTCAATTAAAGAAGATAAATTTTCTTCTTCTGCAGTCAGTTCCATACCTTTACCTTTCTTGAACATAGCTGTAATTGCAGCGTTTCCGTAATAAGGCAGGTTTTCTTCAAATAAATCCAATTCGATAATTTCATCGTTTGGATGACTTTCCTTATATGACGCTAAAAATGTTTCGTACATTTTCACACTCATTGATTGATCTGCCGGACGATCGTTTACTTTGATGAATAATACTTTTGACATACTATTTAGTCCCTCCATTGTGTATAAAGTTTACTGAAACTGTAATAAGCACAGTTAAAATACTAAAAAATATCTGAGCTTGAATTTAGCACAGTTAAATAGAAAAATTTAATCACAGTTAAAATTTAAACTGCAATCAATACAAACACATTATACACGAAACAGATTCCTTTGCAAAAAAATCTGTTTGCTCTTTCTTACTATTTACATGGAAGGTCACTTATTATGTCCGCCAAAGTGAATTGCTTCAAGTAGTCGATAATTAGTTGCTCACCGACAATCATAATCTCTTCCAATCTTTGATCGAGCTGTAAACCAAGTTCATCGCAATCCGCTTGTGCTTTACTCTTGGCCTCTTCACACTCTTGCTTCTTGATAGCCAAATAAACTTCCGACAACGAAATTTCTTCAACAGATTTTTTCAAACAATAACCGCCTTCTCTTCCCTCTCTCGCCTCGACAATTCCCGCTTGGCTTAAGGTCGCTAACACTCGCCTAAGAAAAGTAGCGTGCGAATTAAGTTGCTCTGCAATCGCCTTACTCGAACAAACACATTCCTTCTCGGCCAGCCATACTAAAGTATGTACAGCAATACGAAACCGCGGCTGCCCGATTTGATCAATTCGGTTTACCTTTTTCATCCTGTCACCCCTGTAATATCCACCTAGTAAAATAGTCCTCGCAACATTTTACCACGTTAACTAAAAAAAAGTACAATGGATAGGAAAAAAAAAGGGCCTTAAAGACCCTCCTGTCTGTTAAATAGATTGAACGACACGGAAGCCAAGCTCATTTGCTTCTTCCACTGAAAAAGCTTGGTCAAGATGCATGCAGTAAACACGATTGCGCAGCTGCTCCGGGATAAGCTCTGTCAGTTTTCGCAATGATAGATGAACATTGCCTTCGAAATCAGCTTTGCTCGTATCTTGATAAAATAAATCAATATTTCCGGCAAGCATTTCTTCCAATATGTCATCCGGTACCATATTACAATCGCCGCTGTAATATACTTTCCGGCCGTCGATTTCAAGCAGGTAAGCGAAACACTTTAAATGTGGCACATGCTGCACTTGATATGGTTTTATATATGTAATGCCGAGAAGGTTTTCCGGTGAATATGAGTCTTCGATTTCAATGCTCGTATATTGGTTTTCCGGCACACCTTCCTTAGCCAAAATAACCTTCACATCCTCCGTCAAAGCTTTTGGTGTGATAATTGTTACTTTATTAGATTGCTTCGGCTCCATCACATTAAAGGCGTATCCTACTAAATCTCCTAAAGATCCAACGTGGTCTGCATGCAGATGTGTCTGCAATATGGTGATATGCTTCACGCCATTTAAGACACCTTTCTCAATTATGCGACTGAAATTAGTACTGCCGCAATCAATTAAAAACAGATTTTCCCCTTTTTTAATAAATGCATTATTGTTCCCTAACGCTGTATGAAAAGCACTGCCAATCCCGATAAATTGAAGCATCCTGTTTCATCTCCTCTTCTATATATAATAACTATTTTAATATAACCCTCCTCAATTTATTCAGTAAAAATATGAAGATTTGAATTCTTTCTAGGCCATGCAACTGATAATGTGTGACTGCATACTTTAACAAAAAATGCGTCAAACGCTTTTTCTTTTGACATAGTTGTGGAAGCATGCGAAAATGTTGAGTTAAGGAAACTATTTTGTTCGCAACCATTTATCAAATGATAATTTATAGAATAGTAACATTGCCGGCATTTGCGATGCTAACTCGATGAAACCATTCATTATGAAAGGAGCCTAAATATGGGAGACGTAATTTTCGCTTTATCCCTTACATTATTCGCCGGTCTGGCAACTGGGATTGGCAGTTTGATTGCTTTTTTCACATCAACAACTAATAAGAAATTTTTATCTATCAGCTTAGGTTTCTCTGCCGGAGTCATGATTTACGTATCGATGATTGAAATTTTTGTAAAAGCGAAGGATTCGCTTGTTTCAGAAATGGGTGAGCAGCCCGGTTATTGGGTAACAGTTATTGCGTTTTTCGGAGGGATGCTTGTTATCACCTTAATTGATAAGTTCATTCCGAAGCAAGGAAATCCCCATGAATTGAAAAAAGTCGAGGATATGAATAGACCGCCTTCAGAAATTAAAGAACAGAAATTAATGCGAATGGGCGTATTTACAGCACTTGCTATCGGCATTCATAACTTTCCGGAGGGAATTGCAACTTTCATTTCCGCGATGGAAGATCCGGGTCTTGGTATCGCCATTGCGATTGCAATCGCGATTCACAATATTCCGGAAGGCATCGCTGTAGCGGTACCGATTTACTATGCGACCAAAAGTAAGAAAAAAGCCTTCAAGCTTTCATTCCTATCAGGCTTGGCCGAACCGGTCGGCGCGATTTTCGCCTTTCTGATTCTGATGCCGTTCTTGAATGATATCATGTTCGGTGTCATCTTCGCCGCTGTTGCCGGAATTATGGTGTTCATATCACTGGATGAACTGTTGCCGGCCGCAAAAGAATATGATGAAGCACACGACTCCATTTACGGTCTAATTGCAGGGATGGCGGTTATGGCTGTCAGCTTATTATTGTTTATTTAAAATCTGTCTCATGAGGCAGATTCTTTTTTATATAATGGTAGAAAAAGAGGTGTTGTGATGAAATTCAGGAAAGCAAACGAGCACGATATCCCGGAAATTCTTGCTATTATTCAACAGGCGCAAAGCTATTTTAAAGAACAAAGAATTGATCAGTGGCAAGGAGACTATCCGAATGCTGAAACAATTCGTGAAGACATCTCAAAAGAGTATGGGTATGTTTTGCTGAAGGAAAATTGTGTTGCTGCGACGGTGGCTGTTTCATTCGACGATGAAGAAACGTATGACAAAATTTTTGAGGGAGAATGGTTAAGCAATCAACCTTATGCCGTCATTCACCGCCTCGCAATCAACAATGAACTGAAGGGCTCAGGTCTCTCCACAATTGTGATGGAGCATATTTTCGATCTGTGCCGCCAAAAAGGAATACATAGCATTAAAGTCGATACGCATGAAGAAAATATACCAATGTGCAAACTGCTTGAGAAAAACCTTTTCTCTTATTGCGGGATTATTCATGTTTCGGACGGTGAGCGTGTTGCATTTGAGAGATTGATTTGATAATTGGAAGAATGAAAAAAGAAGATAACTATAATTGATTATCTTCTTTTAGCCTCTATGTCTATCAGCAATTCTCCCAGGATTCCTATACTACAAAGAACAATAAATACTTCTACAGGAACAGCAAGCTCAGGTGCCCAATATTATGCAGTAGTTTATTACGAAGTGATACTAGATATGCATTGGGCGGATTTATCAGAACTGTTTTACTCTTTGCAGTTGGGTCATTTGCAACCTAATTTATAACTTCAGAAGTGTTCTATTTATTTTTGGTTGTTACAGGGAGTTATATCCTTTTGTTGAATTGAGCAAATGAAAGGTTACCTTAAAATGATTAAAAACCACAATTAATAGGAACCAGACCAATATAATTAAACCTACCAGCACCAATATGTTAATATGCTCCATACATTGTGAAGCAATAGCTTGGTAGCTCGTTTAATATTTGTTGAAATAAAAAGTAATTTCAAATTGCTATAAATTAACAAATGTGTTATCTTAGAAATAACAAATGAAAATTTTCTTTAGTTTTCTGCTAAAGATGGCGTTCAAATAAGTTACTTATTTGATAAATAAAATTCAATTTTATAGCCACCAGTAGATTGATACGATATTCCTTATTTAGGATTCCGTATTTATCTACTGGTGGCTTTTATTATTTAGGAGGGATTAAGAAGAATGGAAAACTACAACAATGAAGATGTATTAGCGCAGTATTTCGACTATATGAAATCAGAGGAAGCTACGGTTGTATTTATTGTAAAAAATCTAATTGCAGATGTTGATACAAATAGGAAATGGATCGATGTAGTGAGTTTTGACTCATATGGGACACGAGGAGATAAAATAGCATTTAATTATATAGTTATCGAATTATTTGATAGAAAGATGTTCCCTAAATATCCTAAAGGTGCTGAAATGAGATTGAAAAAAGCAATCACTTGGAAAACTGCCCATGAGGATATAGCGAAGCAGCGTACAATAGGGGTTAAAGGAATTAAATTTTTAATCACTTGCAAATTATTCGATAAAAATAGAGGAAAAAAGGAAACGCAATTATTGCCGTATTGGAATGAAGAGTACGGGGGATTTGATTATACAGGAAGAGTAAAAACAACAACAATTGCTAAACAATTTAATTTGGAGCCTAAATGGAGTTATAAGATTACAGGCGTAAGAAAAATAAGTGACAATCAATTTAAATTCATCCGAAAAAATTACGATAGTAAAATCTATCCACGAATTTTAAGGGAAAAATTTGTAAAGATAAATTGGTTTTTAGACAAGTAAAGAAAACAAAAATAGAAATGATAGGTATAGTTAAATATCGATTTAAAGTAACAGATGTAAAAGTAAATAGTTGTCTATGCTCAGTACCCAACACATTGCGAAGCAGTCGCTTGGTTAGAGGTAATAAAATAATTAGCAAAGAACGGATTCCGAATTTGAAATTCGTTTTTCTTGCTGTCTAAAAAAAGATTAAAGATTTATTTGTTGAAGTTATTTAGCTAACGGCGCAGCTTAGTTTGATAATCTTAGTTAGACTTGTTCACCAATCGTGTGCGATTGGTGAATAAGCTCCTCTTTTTCTTGTTGAGCTAACGAAGCTTTAGTTTATTAAAAAATTGACCTGAATCTCTTAATAGAGGTCCTTTTAGTGACATAATGTCTGTCAATAAATGAACCACTGTTAATTAATCCTTCATTAAACTCAAAAGTGTACGTTATTTTATTTGGTTCTAGAGATCTTAATAATTTCTGTTTCATAATTAACTCCATAAAGTTTAAATAAAAATGGTACCGCTCTTTTAGAGGTACCATTTTTATAACAATTAATTATGAAAAATCGTTCTAATTTATTTTGAGAAGTAACAACAAATTTAACTGACCATCGAAACAGCCGTTTTTTCCGGAATAAATAGTATCCCTAACTCATGATGCTCACCTTGGTAGACTGCTTTTTGCACAAGGCGGACTTCACCGCTTGTATCCAGCACCTCAAGTTTGCAATGCGCTCGGTTTGTTTGCAGCGCTTCATATAGCTCCGATTCGCTTATTACATTTTTGCCGTTCACTTTCGTAATGACTTCACCGACCTGCAAGCCCATTTTGTAAGCTGGAGACCCGGGAATGATTCCTAAAATAAACACACCGTGGTCTTTATTCGTAAAGTAAAAAGTAGAGCGTATTTCAGCATTCCGGTCACTATGGTAAAGAAACTCCCGTACTAAAATTGCCATAGCAGCAGCAATAATAGATAACAGAGGTATCCAAATGCTCGCTACAGCAGCAGCTAACACAATTACACCCAGACCAATAACTTTTGCCCCGCTCGTTTTAATTGCTTGTTCCGGCAGCGCCGCTTGCACGAGCTGTGTATAGCCGAGAATAAATGGTACTAATATCGGCGTTACGGTCATCTGTTCTCCTAGATGGAATACCGGCCACCACTCAAACGGTAATGACACATCGCCGCCCGGAAGGAATAAAAACAGTGGCACAAGCCAAATGCGCCCTGTTTCATGTGCACCGACAGTCAAACCTCTGTTGGACGTAATCAGTCTTGGCGATGTTTTCTTTGATGCGTTTATGCGAACCATAAGTCCTTCTGCTATCAGCATGGCGCCCATAATCACCGCAAGTCCTGGTACTAATGGAGAATTCAAATCATCAATTGCCGCTCCAAAATACGGTATATCAATATTTTTCTCAAATAAGAAGAAGACGAGAAATAATGTGATTCCGATGATATAAGCAGGAGATAATAATCTGAACTGCATCGTGAAGCTGATAACGAAGGCGACCACTGCCATTAATAAAATAGCGGCGAAAGGAACAACGATACCCGCTGCCGCACAAGCGACAGATAAAATAAGACCTACCAATAAACCAAGCGGCAGTACATTTTTCAGTTCAAAAAGACCGCCTTCAACCCGAATCTTAAAATCCTTTCGTTCACGTTTCACACGACGATATCCGACAAGTATGGCTAATAAAAAGGAATAGTAAAATAGCGGATGGATGAATAGCATTCCAGCTCCCCGAAACATTTCCATAATCCACCCTGTTTCCATCAGTATCTACCTTCCTCTCAACAATTCATAATATACTATCTATTATTTTATCAGAGACGACAGCCTTTTCCTATCACATTTACACTGTATTTATTAGCAAGATACATCTCGAACACTTACTTTCGGCTCACTTAAGACTGGGAATGTACTGGAAATCTAGTAAATCCGGTTAATTCCGCTAGCTTATGAAAAAAATTGCGCAGCCATGAAGACTGATTGCTTCATAGTTCAGAATATAGCGCGTTGAAACAAAAGTTAGCGTCATCACGGTAAAAGATTGTGTCGTCACAATAGCGCTCTCGGTCCAGTAATTGAGTGGTCCAAAGCAAAGTGACACGGTGAATGAAAACTCTCTGCCTAAGCTCTCAATTCCACATACAAAAGGCCTTCAGCAAAGTGCCGAAGACCTTCCAATTTTTATTTAGCTAAATAACGGATAGCTGCCAGCAGCTGGACATCGTTTTCCTCATCTTTTATCTCTTCTAAAATCTTATTCTCAAGCTCTGCGGCAGTCTTTTCATCAATCGTACCGGTGACATCAAGTTTCGAATTGGCTTGAAACGCTTTTACGGCAATTTCCGTTTTCAAGTCGAAGTAACCATCTTGTCGGCCAGGCTCGTAGCCTAAACCTTTTAGCATTTCTTGCGCATGCATAATTTGCTCATTTGTCATGTCACGCTTCAATGTTGCATCTATCGAAAGTGGATATGTTTTGTATATAGCAGGTTGTGCGATTTCAATTGTCGGCTCAATTCCTTTTCCATGAATCCAGTTGCCGTCCGGCGTCAACCACTTGCTCGTTGTCAATTTAATGTCGCTGCCGTCCTGCATTGGAACAACTTGCTGGACAGTCCCTTTACCGAAAGTCTTCTCACCGATGAGTGTGTAACCACCGGCCTCTTCCATCGCTGCTGCCAATATTTCTGAAGCTGAGGCGCTGCCGTTATCTATGAGTACCGCCATATTATATGGCTTTTTCTTTTCTAACCTTGAATAAGTTTTTGATTTATCACCGTTGCGGTCCTCTGTTTGCACAAATGGCTTATCGCTTGAAACGATTGCATCCGTTATTTCTGCAACTGCAGGCAACAGACCGCCCGGATTGCCGCGTACGTCAATAATTAAACTATCAATTTCCTGTTTTTCCAAATCGGCGAGCTGTTCTTTAAAGTCAGCTGCAGTTTTCTCCGAGAAGGAAGCTATTTCAATATAGCCGATATTTTTGCCCGATTCTTTTTTGATGGAAGAAAAGACCGTTTCTATAGGAATTTGATCGCGTTTAATTTCAAAATTTAAATGCTTGGCGACACCAGGCCTCTTAATCTCAAGCTGCACTTTCGTTCCTTTTTCACCGCGAATTTTCACGCTCACTTCTTGTACGTTCAGTCCTTTGACCGATTCTCCATTAACAGAAATGATTTCGTCTCTTGCCTTTAATCCTGCTTTTTCAGCCGGGGAATCCTTATAAGGAGCTACGATGACGATGCGCTCTTCCTCAAGTCCGATTTCTGTGCCGATGCCTTCAAATGATGAATCAAGCGATTGATTGAATTGTTTTGCCGTTTCTTGATCCATATAGATTGAGTACGGGTCCTCAAGCTGCGAAATCATTCCTTGGATGGCGCCCGAAACCAATTCCTCATGACTGACTTTATGGATATAATGCTTGCTTATAAGATCATATGCCTGCTCCACTTTTTCCAAATCAACATCCATCGCTACTGCCGGCTCCCTCTTCTCTACCTCCCTCGGCGAATTCCATTTCATGAACAGATCCGGCTCAAAAAACATGCCGCCCGCCGCCCCAATCGCGAGAGAAAGGATGATCGCTAAAGGAAGCAACCACTTTTTATTCATAGTATTCTCCTTCCTTCTAAAAAAGGCACCGCACAGATGTGTGATGCCTTGTCTCTTTTATTTAATGGATATGAAGGGCTTGTACGAATTATGACGGAAATGTTAGGGTGTTGCACAGTACCATAACGGATGGATAAATAAATTTGTTTTTGCAGAATTTTGTTAAAATGCTTCATACATGGGTAAACGTAATCCGAAGATTTAGCTTCATGAATAAACTAAAAAAATGACTGGATTTCCGTTCAATTCTTTGCTTTTTCACCTTAAAGATGCACTATTTGCAAACGAAAAATCGGTTATTTGTCGTGGATGTGGAATTCGGGCAGTGCAGGTTATGAGAGTTGTTACCGCAAATTTGAGAGCCGTCGCTCACATTTTAAAAAATCGAGTAGGAGGGGGTGATTAACCCCCGACCTCTCACACCACCGTACGTACGGTTCCTTATACGGCGGTTCAATTAAGATAATTGACGCAAGTATTCATAACGAGCTTGTAGACTTTTGAGCCCTTGAAGATTCCAGTAGGTTTTATCAAGGGCTCTATCTAGTACCGG
>NZ_JACXSI010000021.1 GCF_014712675.1 Peribacillus faecalis
TGTCCGCTCGACTTGCATGTATTAGGCACGCCGCCAGCGTTCGTCCTGAGCCAGGATCAAACTCTCCAAAAAGTGTTTGATAAAGCTCATAAAATAAAAAGTTTTGTTTCGATCAATGCCGAAACGTTTTATTAGAATTAACGTTGACGTTTTTGTTTTGTTTAGTTTTCAAAGATCAATCCGTTGTTTCAAACAGAAGCTTTTTTATAATAACATTAACTCAATTGTTTGTCAACAACTTTTTTTATTTTCTCCACTTCACTCAGAAGCGACTTTATTAATTTAACATTTCGTGCCGCCTGTGTCAACAACTTTTTTAAGAAGTTTTTTCTTAATTATTTGTTGTATCGCGACGACGTTTATTAATATACCAGCATCTAAAATAGAAGTCAATAACTTTTTCGCAAAAACTTTTAATTAAATTTCCGGCTTCGAACATAACGCGAACACGCTGCCGGACTAGCAAGCTTAGAATATAACTTAAACAGGATACTATAGCGTTCCTCCATAGCCCGCTTAACAATCCCTTCTATTTTCTTATCCTCAAAATCATAAAGAAGCTCATCCATTTCCCGCTTCACCAAATACTCAATTTCCTGCTTTTCAACATCAGTCAATAAAATCCCAAGCATTCTATCACCTCATCTGTACAAATCACTTATATTCTCACCACTATCAGTTCGAATATGTATTTCGCCAGTCATATCTTTTATGTACAAGCATAAAGTGGAATATATAGATGATTGAGGTGATTACATTGAACTTTTTTATAGCGCTCTCTGTGAAAAAAATAAAATTAACACTCTTCATTGTTATGTTGGCATTTTTCACAGCCTGGTTTCTATTCATCCAATATTCAACAGAGACTCCTGTATTTTCGACAAAAGACGGGCCTAAAGCTGTATATCGGGGTGAAAAGAATGTAGCCCTCACCTTCAATATAGGCTGGGGCGATGAAAAGGCAGCTATTATTTTAGAAGAACTGAAGAAGAATGACGTCAAAGCCGCTACCTTTTTCATATCCGGGGCATGGGCAGAACGACATCCGCATCTTGTCGAGAAGATGCTTGAGCAACGGTATGAGATTGGTCTGTTAGGTTACAACTACGTTAATTACGCCAGTGCAGAAAACACGGAAATCACAAAGGATATCATTAAAGGTCGAGAAGCTTTTAAAAAGTTGGGTATTCAAGAAGTAAAATACCTCCGTTCACCAACCGGCCACTTCGATAAACGCCTCTTAGACGTGAGCGAGCAATTCGGCTACACAATTGTCCATTGGAGTGTTGATTCCAAAGACTGGACCAATCCGGGAATCAACAAAATCATCAGCAATATAAAAGATGTAAAGGAAGGCGACATTTTATTATTTCATGCCTCTGATTCCGCTCAACAAACCGCTGAAGCCATCCCTGATATCTTGAAGACAATTCGCGATAAAAATCTAAAAATGGTCACTGTCTCGCAGATGGTCTCCAATTCGTCCGTCAGAACAGAAGAAATTAAGTAAGGCACAAAAGCGCAAGCGCCCTGTTTAGCACCGTATGAACTGGTGACCACCGACCGAGAGACGATATACTTTTTTAAATGATACTCAATGTGAAATTTTATAATGTCCTAAAGCATGAAAAAAGCGACAGTTCATGAAACTGTCGCTTCAACCTTACAGAACACTTGTTCTCACACCGTTGAAATTTCATTATCTTGCCGTCACTTGTTTCTTCTCAATCTCACGCGCAATTCTCTCATTGATTTTATGTAATGTCAGAAGTTGATAGCTATTGCAAATCAAAAGCGGCCACAACATGAAATATAGCCATCCTTGGTCGTTCTCAACTAAAACCGGTACCCACTGTAAAACTGTAAAAACGGTCATAAAAAACAGAGCCGGAATAAACGCTTGACTATTTGTCTGTTTCATTTTCACGTATGCAACTAAAAGACCAACAGCCAATACAAGTCCGGCTAAACCGATGTACGGCATTAAACCTTCTCCCTCATTGAAGGCATTATAACGCAAGTAAATTAAATCAAATAACACAAATACTATCAGGACAATTTGCACTCCGCTCCACATATTCTTAAAAATGCTAATCCCAAAGCGATGGATTGTTAAATACGCAAAGAAGCTCATCTGACTGATGACACTAAAAATTAATCCGACACCCATCAGCCATACGAATGTCGATAAAATCTCCATTACATTTCCGGCCTCAAACAGCGGATCGAATTGCTCCCACCTTACCAAAAAGCCAACAATACCTGCTGATACTCCCCCTATTAACAAGGTAGAGAAAAATAAGCGTACCAATTGACGACTATTCACTGACCGTTCCCCCAATAATTGTACTTTTAGGGTAATTGTACCAATATAAAAGAGGAATTTCTACAAAATATCTAAACGAGGCATAAAGTTCAAAATTCTGCCCAACTTAACAGTAGAACTAGAATTGAAGGGAAATTCCGTTATGAAGAAACAAATGTTGTTCACTCTCCTCCTATTCATCCTCCTTACAGCATGTTCGAATGGCAACCCCTCCGGTACGCAAGACAGTCAATACGAAGTAACAAAACAACTTGTCATCGATCTGCTGAAAACAGATGAAGGAAAAGCTACGTTAGCTGAACTACTAGCTGATAAGGAACTGAAGGAGCAGTTAGTTATTGAGCAAGATATTATTAAGACCTCCATCGAAGAGAATTTGACATCCAAGCAAGCCATGTCTTTTTGGAAAGAAGCATTTAAGGATCCGACTTTCGCTGCTGCTTATGCCAAAAGCTTAGAAGCTGCCCACAAACAGTTGCTAATCGATTTAATGGAAGATGCGCACTACCGAAAACTTCTTTTAGAGGTCATGCAAGATCCAAAGATGGAAAAAGAAATTACTAAAGTTATTCAAAGCAGCGATATTCGGGAAGAAATAAAAAATGCAATCATTGAAACCTTTAGCAGCCCTTTAGTACAAGCAAAACTGCAATCTATAATCTCACAGTCCGGTGGTGCATCCTCAGAATCACAGAGCGACAGCGAATCCAGCCAGACTGATACAGGCAGCGGAGGCGGAAATGGCGGCGGAGAATCCGGTGGCCAAGGCGGGGAATCCGGCGGCAGCTCAAGTAACACCCCGTAAAAATAGAAAGAAGACCCGTCCCATACTGGCAGGTCTTCTTTTCTTTATTTCTCAATAATTGCAATTACTTTCTTAGCAATATCTTTATAAATTTGCCCTAATTTATGATCTTCTTCATAAATAGACGGAGCAAAATCTTCTTCATTCCAGTCCGGCTGTTGCAATGGCAACTGACCCAGCAATTCTGTCTGAAGTTCTTCAGCTAATTTTTGTCCTCCACCTTGACCGAATACATACTCTTTCTCTTTTGTAACCTTACTTTCAAAGTAGGACATATTCTCGATGACACCAATTACTTCGTGTTCTGTTCGGATTGCCATCGCACCCGCTCTAGCTGCTACAAAAGCCGCCGTTGGATGCGGAGTAGTTACGATGATTTCTTTACATGCCGGCAGCATATTGTGCACATCTAATGCTACGTCTCCTGTTCCCGGAGGAAGATCCAGCAATAAGTAGTCCAATTCTCCCCATTCAACTTCTGTAAAGAAATTGTTCAGCATCTTTCCAAGCATCGGTCCGCGCCATATAATCGGTGCATTGTCTTCTACAAAGAAGCCCATTGAAATGACTTTGACGCCAAAACGTTCAACAGGGATAATTCTTTCACCTCGCACAACCGGGCGTTTTGTGATACCCATCATATCCGGTACACTGAAGCCGTATATATCCGCATCAACAAGCCCGACTTTTTTGCCCAAACGAGCAAGGGATGTTGCCAAGTTTACAGATACCGTCGACTTGCCGACACCGCCTTTACCGCTGGCGATGGCAATAAACGTTGTCTTGCTAGTAGGTGATAATAGACCTAAACCATCTTCAGGAGCATTGCTTCCACGGTATTTTTCCAGTTCCTCTTCAGAAAGCGCGCCAAATCGGATCCCAACCGATTCAAAACCTGCTTTTTTCAGCAAATCAACGACTTTCATTTGCAATTGTAACTGTTCCGGAGTGCCTGTTTTTGCAATATTGATTTTTACGCTTATATGATTTTTCTCAGGCTTTATTTTAACTTCTTGAATTCCGTTCGTTTCTTGCAAACCTTTATGTAGAAAAGGGTCTTGCAGGGCCCCTAACAGCTCTACTACTTGTTGTTCCGTCATTATTGAATAGCACCTCTCTTGAATTCATTCTCATCTTTAAGTATATCATAACTGTCCAAAATGAATGTTAATTCAAGATTTTCAGATAAAAGGTAAGCAAGTTAATTTTCTTCTTCCTCATCTATCGGTTCTTCTGTAAAAAAGCGCATAACGCCTTTATAAACCGAAACGGCTATTTTATCTTGATATTCTTCGCTCGCTAGTTCTTGCCTCTCTCTAGCATTCGATAAAAAACCTACCTCCACAAGTGCACCAGGCTTTTTAGCATGCTTCAATACATAGACGTGATCAATCGGCTTTGCCACCCTCTTTGTATTTTCGAGGTTTTTTTTCAACTCTTCCTGTATAAAGGTTGCCGCCCACTTATTCTCTTTATAGCGCAGTGTATAGAAAGTCTGCGCACCGCTTGAGCTTGAGGATGGAAATGCATTTAAATGAATGCTTAAAAATAAGTCCGCTTCCGACTCATTAATCATCTCCAGCCGTTTTTTCAGGTCTGCGGTTTTTCGGGCTCGGTATCCTTCTACATCCCCTGCTAAGTCACTATCTTCCTCTCTCGTCATAATAACTAAAGCACCCTGCTCCTGCAGATAATCTCTTAACATTCTCGAAATCGAAAGAGCTATATCTTTTTCCACTACACCATCCACAACCGCTCCGCCGTCCGGGCCTCCATGACCGGGATCAATAATAATCACCTTTCCCGCTAACGGCAAATTCCAGGCTTTCCACGAATATTCTTCAAGTAGTTGAAATGTAAAAATCAAAAATAACGATACAATCGCAATCGCCAAACCTGTGTACTTCAGTCTGCTCCACATACCCCTTCCCTCCTACTCATCCTACAATAACCTTATGGGACGAGCAGAGCTTTTAGAACCTTTTAATGCAAGCGAAGCTTGTGCCGTTTAGCGCCTTTTGCAAAACCGTCCCGCCACCAGCAATCCACATATCCTTCGCATTGGTAATACAAAGATTCATTATACAAATCATAATCGCTGACTTTTCCCCAGTACAAAATAAAATTAAACAGTGTATCAATTAAGTGCTTTTCTTCAGAAAAACATCTCGACTTCACCTCTTCGATTGACTCACCATATAGACCGAATTTACTGAAGTTCGCACCCAGCAAATAAGATTCAATGGCTACATCATAGCACCCTTCTTCAAGCACTTGTGAAAAAGCAACCCCTAAGGAATGCTTATTGTTAAAAAATAATTGAAAGCGTTCCTTTAACATTTTTGGGGTTATTTCCTTCAATACTTTCCGTTCATATTTCAATTGTTTATCTCTTCGTTTTTCCTTAAACGTCAATATCACATTATCCAAAACTTCACCTCATTCAAGGCTTTCCTTCATTCAGCATACACTCATTTCATTTATCGATGAGCTACCTATAGTTTTCGATGAAAAGCCAGGTGCAATTCTTCCTATTTCTGTGTTCTTTGTTAAACCATATATAGTATAAATATAATGCTTATTCCCTCTAAAAAATCAGAACTTAATTTACTTTTCTGTCTAAACCGAGTACTTGGGCAATTGTTTGTTGAATCAAACGGTCTGTCACAGTTGGAATACCTAATAGCCGAATGCCGCCGTCAGGTTTCGGGATTTCGACTCTGCGGACTGGCTTCAGTTCATAGGCACCTTCGAGAATAGCCTCTCTGATGGATGTCCAATTTTCGATGATGTGCTGTCGTAGGATTTGTACGGGCATCATATCTACTCCGTGGCTTCCTTTGTTCTGTTCCACTCGTTTGAGTGCGAGAAGCATATTTTCCCGTGACAGAATTTGATTCAAAAACATCGTTCTTACTTCCTTCCGTGAATAGTTTATCTTCTTATGCCAGTTGTCACTCCATCCTCCGAGAAGTCCCCCACGGGATTCACCGCTTCCTCCTTCAAGTGAGGTATCTAACGTTTTCTATGGTCACAGTGACAAACTGAATGCCAAGGACTATTCTCTCTTAATTGTTCGGTCCTTCCGGATGGTTCTAGACCCATCCGTACTATGACCTCTGCTGACTTCTGATGGTTCAGCTGCTTATCGCTAAGCAGGTTATGAAGGGTACTTCACGTTTCCATCAGAGCTCCCCGGGTAAGAGTGCAATCTTTCTTTCCATCTATCTGCTTCATTTACTCTGTATCACCTTCGGCAGAAAGGACTTTGTTTTGTTAAGCAAACTCATCCAATGATACTTAGCCTTCTATGAAGTTCGTGTTCCTCAGACCGGAAGTTTGCCGCCCGCTTCCTTCAGATTCCGCGTCACCACGGACACCCTTGCGTTAAGCTAACTGTTACTTCTGCCTTCACAGCTCGGGACTTTCACCCTATAGATTGCACCCATGCCGGGCGCACTTAAAGAGCCTATGTCCCATCTGGGGTGCATAGGCTCTTTAAATACAAAAAAGACTCCCAAACCAAAATGGTTTGAGAGCCTTGAAACGGTAATATAAAAATTAACGTTTTGAGAACTGAGGCGCGCGACGAGCACCTTTAAGACCGTATTTTTTACGCTCTTTCATACGTGCATCACGAGTTAAGAAGCCTGCAGATTTAAGTGCTGGACGGTATGCAGGATCAGCTTGAAGTAAAGCACGTGCAATACCGTGACGGATTGCACCAGCTTGACCAGTGAAGCCACCGCCAGATACGTTTACAAGCACATCGTAGTTTCCAGTAGTTTCTGTAGCTACTAATGGTTGTTTTACAACTAAAATAAGAGTATCGAATGGGAAATATTCATTAATATCACGGTCGTTAATGATAATACGTCCTTCGCCTGGTACTAAACGTACGCGAGCTACTGAACTTTTACGACGACCTGTTCCATAATATTGAACTTGTGCCAAGATAGTTACCTCCTTTTAAAATTATCCGCGTAATTCGTATACTTCTGGTTTTTGAGCTTGTTGATTGTGCTCAGCGCCAGCATATACGTGTAATTTTTTAAACATTTGACGTCCAAGAGAGTTCTTTGGAAGCATACCTTTAATAGCAAGCTCTAACATTTGCTCAGGGTATTTAGTTTTCATTTCTAATGCTGTTCTTTCTTTCAATCCACCTGGGTGCATTGTGTGACGACGATAGATTTTGTCAGTCAACTTTTTACCTGTTAAGTGAATTTCTGAAGCATTGATAATAATTACATGATCACCAGTGTCAACGTGCGGTGTGAATGTCGGTTTATTTTTACCACGTAAGATAGATGCTACTTCGCTAGCAAGACGACCTAATGTTTGGCCTTGTGCGTCGATCACATACCATTTACGCTCGATTTCATTTGCTTTCGCCATGAATGTCGTACGCATTATTTTACCTCCTAATAATTTAAGAAAAATTAGTTTATTTATTTACAATCACGAAAAACTCTTCCGGGGCTCATCGTGGGATTAAATAAAATACATACCATATTATATTAACTATTATAGGTGTGATTGTCAAGATAATGTTCTTCAAATTTAACCCTTCTTACAGATGGTGGAAAGCCCTTTGTGATATAAATCAATTTCATCACGCTATTTATTCAGATAATATACTTCCTTTAAATAAAGTCCTTGTGGTGGTGCAGTCTTACCGGCTGCGCTACGGTCACGTGCTGCTATAATGCCGGCCATTTCTTCCGGCTCTCGTTTACCTGAGCCGATTTCGATCAGCGTACCAGTTAATATCCGTACCATATTGTACAAAAATCCATTGCCTGTATACGTGAGCGTCAACAGATCGCCTGCCTGCACACAATCAATCGAATGGATAGTACGGACTTTGTCTTTCACATCTGTATTGGCTGCACAGAAACTCGAGAAATCATGTGTGCCTAGCGCATATCCAATAGCCTTTTTAATCCTTCCGACATCAATCGGATACGGATAATGAAATGCATGGTGGCGCATGAGCGGATTTCTAATCTTACTCAGTTGAATCTCATATTTATAGGTTTTTCCTTCGGCGTCATATCTCGCATGAAAATTTTCGGAAACGGGTTCAGCTGACAAGACAGCAATATCTTTCGGCAGCATTGCATTCATTGCCTGGACCCACCTGTCGGCAGGAATGTCCAAATGCGTATCAAAGTGTATAACCTGCCCAAGCGCATGCACACCTGCATCTGTCCGGCCGGATGCCACAACCTTTACAGCCTTCTTATGCATCTTTTCCAAAACAGCCTCAAGCTCACTCTGAATGGTGCGCTTGTCCACTTGGACTTGATAGCCGGAAAATAACGTTCCATCATACGAAATGATACATTTCATTCGTTGCATCTTACATAACTCCTACATTCTGAAATAAAAAAGAATAATTGACAATACAGCTAGCGATAACATTAGCAGCGTATCGGCCAAGTTCCATTTTAACTGACGATATTTCGTTCTTCCTTCGCCTCCGCGATAGCCTCTTGCCTCCATTGCGGTTGCTAACTCTTCAGCCCGTTTAAAAGAGCTGACGAACAATGGAACGAGCAAAGGTACAATAGCTTTAATGCGTTCTTTAATCGGCCCTGTCGAAAAATCAACGCCTCTTGCTGCCTGCGCCTTCATGATCTTTGATGTTTCCTCAAGCAAAGTCGGAATGAAGCGGAGCGAAATGCTCATCATTAACGCCAGCTCATGAACCGGCATTTTCAGTTTCTTGAACGGGTTCAGCAAACTCTCCAAGCCGTCTGTTAATGTGATTGGTGTTGTTGTAAGCGTCAATAAAGTCGTGATCAATATCAAATACGTAAAGCGCAAGGAAATATATATCCCTTGTCGCAACCCGCCTTCATAAATTTGCAACCAGCCAAAGTCCCATAACACATCTCCCTCTTTTGTGAAAAACACATGCAGAAAGAAAGTGAATAAGATTAAGAATAAGACAGGCTTCAATCCATTTATAATGAATCGTAACTGGATTTTAGACAGATACACAAGAATTAAGGTGTACAAACCTAAAATAGCGTACGTGATCGTATTATTAGCAATAAACACGATACAAACAAAAAGAAAAACAAGCAGCAATTTCGAACGGGGATCCATTCGATGCAGCACTGAATTCGCGGGCACGTAGCGTCCGATCAGCATGCTCTCTAGCATATAGAAGACCCCCTTTTCAGCACTTCAGCTACTTCAGCTGCCAATGACTCTATCGATAAGCAAGGCCTGTCAAAACGGTAGCCGGCCTCTTTCTGAAGAAGCAATTGAAAGCGAACAGTCTCTGGTACATCCAAGCCAATCTCGAGCAACTGCTCCGGTTGAGAGAAAATATCGAGAGGCGCACCTTTTTTAAAAACCGTTCCTTCTCGCATAACGATAATCTCATCTGCATAAACAGCGGCGTCTTCCATACTGTGCGTAACTAAAATGGTTGTTAAGTTTTTCTCTTTATGCAGTGAAGCAAATAAGTCCATAATCTCACTGCGTCCACGCGGATCCAATCCTGCTGTCGGCTCATCAAGTACAATCACTTCGGGCTCCATCGCTAATACTCCTGCGATTGCTACCCGCCGCATTTGTCCTCCCGACAAGTCAAATGGTGATTTTTGTAAAATATCCTCAGATAACCCAACCAGACCGATTACTTGGCGAGCTATTTTCTTCGCTTCTGCTTCTTGTACACCGAAGTTCATAGGACCGAAGCAAATATCTTTTTCAACTGTTTCTTCAAATAGCTGATGTTCCGGAAACTGAAATACAATGCCTACTTTTTTTCGAATTGGCTTCAGATCCTTCTGCTTCTTGTTTGCTGAGATAACACGATCTCCGATTTGTACTTCGCCTCTTGTCGGACGCAAAAGTCCATTCAAATGCTGCAGCAACGTTGATTTGCCGGACCCCGTTTGTCCGATCACCGCATAGTATTTACCGGATGCAAGTTCGAGATTGACATCATGAATCGCCATCCGTTCAAAAGGTGTATTCATTTGATAGCGATATTCTACTTCTCGGAATTCAATGCGCATAGCTCTTTCACCAACTGTTCAAATAATAAATGTCGACCGGATATCGGCACGTGCTGATCATATAGTGCCTTAGAAAGTTTTATAGCAAAAGGAATATCCAAACCGATAGCAGAAAGCTCTTCATCCAACCTGAAGATATCAGCCGGTTTCCCCTCTCTATACACCTTTCCTTTATTCATGACAATGATGCGGTCTGCCTGTGCTGCTTCATTCAAATCATGAGTAATCGAAACAACCGTAATCTTTTGAACTTCCCTCAACCGTCTCACAAGCTCGATTAACTCTTCTCTGCCCCGAGGATCAAGCATGGAGGTTGCCTCATCGAGAATTATGATGCTCGGCTGCAGGGCCAGTACTGAGGCAATCGCCACTCTCTGCTTTTGCCCTCCCGAAAGATGGTGCGGCTCTTGATCGAGAAATGCTTCCATTTTGACGCTTTCCAAAGCCCAATGCAGCCTTTCGACCATAACTTCACGGGGAATCCCGTTATTTTCTAAACCAAAAGCCACATCATCTTGAACAGTTGTTCCCACAAACTGATTATCCGGATTTTGAAAGACCATACCTACTTCTTTTCTAATATCCCAGACCGTCTCGTTCGTTAGCTGTAGTCCATTTACATATATTTCGCCCGACTCTGGGAAATGCAGTCCGTTTAGCAGCTTCGCCAACGTTGACTTTCCGGAACCGTTATGACCGACTATTGCAAGCCATTCCCCTTCCATAATGGAAAGAGAGACATCCGTCAGCGCTTGTTCTGCTTGTCCATCATATGTAAACGAAACATGATTCACTTTCATTAATTCCTTGCTCATGCAAGCACCTCCGTATTTATAGCTCTGCACATCGTCATAAGTCCCTAATTAGAAGTGTATAACGCTTTTCATCAGCTCGTCCAGAAACTTCTATTATTTTATGTATATTAAAAAACGCTGCACCCCCCCTAAAGGAAACCAAAAGTTCCTTAGCGAAAATAGCAGCGTATACCCTTAGCTTATTTAGCAAAAGCGAGGAGGGGTGCGAGAGCTAGACGTGAAGCACGGATAAAGATTGTGCAGCCATCGTAACACTCTAATTGCGTATTTCTCATTACAATCACTGTCAATTTAGAAAATTGGCAGAATGTTAATTGTAAAAAAAGGGCAAGAACACGTTAGTTCTAAACTGTCCCCACCCTTTTTGGAAAATATAATTAAACTAACTCGATAACTACCATTGGAGCTCCGTCACCACGACGTGGACCCATTTTCATGATACGAGTGTAACCGCCTTGGCGATCTTCGTAACGAGGTGCGATATCGCTGAATAATTTTTGAAGTGCGTCTTGACCAGATTCCTCATTAGCAACTTCTTTGCGGATGAATGCTGCTGCTTGACGACGAGCGTGCAAGTCACCACGTTTACCAAGAGTGATCATTTTTTCCACTACAGAACGAAGCTCTTTTGCTTTAGCTTCAGTAGTTTCGATACGCTCGAAAACGATTAGGTCAGTAGCCAAATCACGAAGTAATGCTTTACGTTGAGAACTAGTGCGTCCTAACTTTCTGTAACCCATTGAAAGTTTCCCTCCTTTGTTGAAATTATTATCTATAAATGCTTAATTAGTCGTCTTTACGAAGACCTAATCCAAGCTCATCTAGTTTTGCTTTAACCTCTTCAAGAGATTTGCGTCCTAGATTACGTACTTTCATCATATCTTCTTCTGTTTTATGAGCAAGCTCTTGAACAGTATTGATTCCAGCACGCTTTAAGCAGTTGTAAGAACGAACAGAAAGGTCTAGTTCTTCGATAGTCATCTCTAGAACTTTTTCTTTTTGATCTTCTTCTTTTTCAACCATAATTTCAGCATTTTGTGCTTCATCAGTAAGACCAACGAAGATATTTAAGTGCTCTGTTAAAATCTTAGATCCTAATGCAATTGCTTCTTTTGGACCAGTGCTTCCATCAGTCCAAACATCAAGCGTAAGCTTATCGTAATTTGTCATTTGCCCTACACGTGTGTTTTCAACTTGATATGAAACACGTGCAACAGGAGTATAAATAGAGTCGATTGGAATCACACCTATTGGCTGATCATCACGTTTGTTTTGTTCAGCTGGTGTATAGCCACGTCCGCGACGAGCAGTTAATCTCATGCGTAGATGGCCGCCTTTACCAATAGTAGCAATGTGCAAATCTGGATTTAGAATTTCCACGTCGCTGTCATGTGTAATATCAGCAGCAGTGACTACTCCTTCACTCTGTACATCAATTTCAAGCGTCTTCTCTTCATCAGAGTAGATTTTTAGCGCTAATTTCTTAACGTTAAGAATAATAGAAGTTACATCTTCTACTACGCCTTCAATTGTTGAGAACTCATGTAGAACTCCATCTATTTGAATAGATGTGACAGCTGCACCTGGCAGTGAAGATAATAAAATACGACGAAGGGAGTTCCCTAAAGTTGTACCATATCCACGCTCAAGCGGCTCGACGACGAATTTTCCGTACTTGGTGTCATCGCTGATTTCAACCGTTTCGATTTTTGGTTTTTCTATTTCGATCATCACTAAACCCTCCTTCAAAACGTCAAAACCTCGGTTAGTATATTAGTTAGGTTCTAACCGAAATTCCCCCATGTAATTGTTCTCGACTATGCGCAACAACTAATTAATCATCTGCAAACATAATAATGTATCATAACCCATTATAGACGAAAGATACTAGTTTTATACAGAAAAATTATACACGGCGACGTTTTGGTGGACGGCATCCGTTATGCGGAACTGGAGTTACGTCTTTAATAGCTGTAACTTCTAATCCAGCAGCTTGAAGAGCACGAATAGCAGCTTCACGACCTGAACCAGGTCCTTTAACTGTAACTTCAAGAGTTTTTAAACCGTGTTCCATTGAAGCTTTAGCTGCAGTTTCAGCTGCCATTTGAGCTGCGAATGGAGTAGATTTACGAGAACCTCTGAAGCCTAGTGCACCGGCACTTGACCATGAAATTGCATTTCCGTGAGTGTCAGTGATAGTAACAATAGTGTTGTTGAATGTTGAACGGATATGTGCAACACCAGCTTCAATATTCTTTTTCACACGACGTTTACGAGTGTTTGTTTTACGAGCCATGAATAGTAACCTCCTTTACAAATTAATTATTTTTTCTTGTTCGCTACTGTACGACGAGGTCCTTTACGTGTACGAGCGTTGTTTTTAGTATTTTGACCACGAACAGGTAGTCCACGACGGTGACGAAGACCGCGGTAGCAGCCGATTTCCATTAAACGTTTGATGTTTAATGAGATTTCACGACGAAGGTCACCTTCAACTTTTAATGAATCGATCGCTTCACGGATTTTGTTTAATTCATCTTCCGTTAAGTCGCGAGCGCGTGTATCTTCAGAGATACCAGTTTCAGCTAAGATTTTTTGAGCTGTAGCTTTACCGATACCGTAGATATATGTTAATGAAATGACAATACGTTTGTCACGTGGAATATCAACACCAGCAATACGTGCCATAGGTGTGCACCTCCTCTTTAATTAGCCTTGTTTTTGTTTATGTTTAGGGTTTTCACAAATAACCATTACTTTGCCTCGTCTGCGGATAACTTTACACTTTTCGCAGATAGGTTTAACTGATGGTCTCACTTTCATGTACCTAACCTCCTTAGATCAATCGGAGTGTAACTCAGATTATTTGAATCTGTAAGTGATTCGTCCGCGAGTTAAGTCATACGGTGAAAGCTCAACAGTCACTTTATCACCAGGCAGAATGCGAATAAAGTGCATGCGTATTTTGCCGGATACGTGAGCTAATATAGTATGACCGTTTTCTAATTCTACCTTGAACATTGCGTTTGGCAGCGTCTCAGTGACAGTGCCTTCAATTTCAATTACATCATCTTTAGCCATTGATGTCGTCTCCCTTCTCTTAAGACAAATTCGCCTTATTGATTATATCCATTCAACACAGTTTTCTACATAGGAAGCTTAAATCTTCGTTAATATTTCAAACCCGGATTCAGTGATAGCTATTGTATGTTCGAAGTGTGCGCACATTTTCCCGTCTTGAGTAACGACAGTCCAGTTATCCTTTAAAGTTTTCACATATCTGCTTCCTGCATTCACCATTGGTTCGACAGCAAGCACCATGCCAGGCTTTAAACGAGGACCTTTGTTCGGCGGACCGTAGTGAGGAATTTGTGGATCCTCATGTAAGTCTTGGCCGACACCATGACCGACATACTCTCTAACAATAGAGAATTTGTTTGCCTCAACATATGTTTGAATGGCATGGGAGATATTTGAAAGTCGCGCGCTAGGCTTTGCTTCTTCCAAACCTCTATATAAAGACTCTTCCGTTACATCCAAAAGTCTTTGCGTTTCTTCATCAATCACTCCAACAGCATACGTCCAGGCTGAGTCGCCGTGATAACCTTGGTACTTGGCACCAATGTCGATGGAGATAATATCTCCTTCTTTTAAAACACGTGAACCAGGGATCCCATGAACAAGTTCTTCATTTACTGAAGCACATATGCTGCCGCGAAATCCATTATACCCTTTAAATGAGGGAATTGCATCATGTTTACGAATAAAGCTTTCTGCAATCGTATCCAGCTCTTTTGTCGTAATGCCCGGTACAATATGCTTCTTCAATTCTTCATGAGTTAAAGCAACAATTTTCCCAGCTTGACGCATTATATCAATTTCGCGTGGGGTTTTACAAATAATCATACTTATAAGCCCCCAAGAAGTTTTTCAATATCTTCGAACACAACGTTAATATCTTGTTGTCCGTTAATATTGCGAAGAGTGCCTTTATCTTCGTAGAAGGATAAAAGCGGCTTAGTTTGTGCAAGATTTACTTCTAAGCGGTTTTGAACCGTTTCAGCATTATCATCTGCACGTTGGTAAAGCTCTCCGCCACAGCGTGTACATACACCTTCTTGAGCAGGTGGGTTAAACACCAGGTGGTAAGTTGCTCCACACTCTTTGCAAATACGTCTTCCAGTCAGTCTTTCCATTAAAATGTCTTGATCTACATCTACGTTAATTACGTAGTCAATCGGACGACTTAATTCAGAAAGCATTTCATCAAGTGCAGCCGCCTGAGCCACTGTACGAGGGAAACCGTCTAAAAGGAATCCTTTTTCGCAATCATCTTTGCTTAATCGATCTTTTACAATGCCGATTGTTACCTCATCAGGTACCAATGCGCCTTTGTCCATGAAAGACTTCGCTTGTAAGCCTAGTTCCGTTCCTTCTTTAATAGCAGCACGGAACATATCTCCAGTTGAGATATGAGGGATGTTATATTTTTCTACAATTTTTTCAGCTTGAGTGCCTTTACCGGCACCAGGAAGCCCCATAAGAACTAGATTCATTTATCTTCCCCCTCAAACTCCATAATGGGTGTTGGGAACATCGTTTGTTCCCAAACCTATTATTTAATAAAACCTTTGTAATGACGTTTCACAAGTTGTGCTTCTAATCCCTTCATCGTTTCTAAGGCAACCCCTACGACGATGATCAAAGAAGTTCCGCCGATTTGCACCGATTGCGGAAGACCCGCAATATTGATGAAAAATACAGGAAGAACAGCTATGACAGCTAAGAAAATAGAACCGACAAATGTTAAACGCGACAATACACGTTTTAAATACTCTTCAGTATTTTTACCCGGACGAATACCAGGTACGTAACCGCCTTGTTTCTTTAAGTTCTCTGCAACTTGTTCAGGGTTAACTTGAACAAACGCATAGAAATAAGAGAAAGCGATGATTAATGCTACATACAGAATCATACCTATTGGTTGAGTATAATCGAAAGTTTTAATAATCCATTCAGTCACACTGTTTGATTCAAAGAAACCAGCTATGATAGGTGGAGTCATGATAAACGATACTGCAAAGATTACCGGGATTACACCCGCAGCATTTACTTTTAACGGTAAGTGCGTTGATTGTCCTCCAATTTGATTGCGGCCTGCAGTACGTTTAGCATACTGAATCGGTATTTTACGCAGTGCTTGTTGGATGAATATAACACCAACGATCATTGCAATTACGGCAAGTACGATAAGAACGACGATCACTATACGCATAAATAGTTGATCTCCAGCATTTTCAAGCTGTTGAGCATAAATCTGATTTACCATATTCGGTATACCGGCAATGATCCCAGCGAAGATAATGATTGAGATTCCGTTCCCTACGCCTTTAGCTGTAATTTGCTCCCCTAGCCACATTAGGAATGCCGTTCCAGCAGTTAGTACCGTAGCGATCAACAAGTAAGTCGCGATGCCCGGATTTGTAATAAGCGTTCCATTAGCCATACTATTAAATCCGATTGACATACCGATTGCTTGAATGAAGCCTAGCACTATTGTCCCATAGCGGGTAAACTGAGCTAATTTACGACGACCAACTTCACCTTGCTTAGACCATTCCGTAAACTTCGGCACAACATCCATTTGCAAAAGCGAAATGATGATGGATGCCGTAATATAAGGCATGATGCCCATAGCAAGGATGGAGAAGTTTTGTAAAGCTCCTCCACCAAATGTATTCAGAAGACCGAATACACCTAATTCATCTTGAGCTTTAAAAAAGTCAGCATTCACATGTGGTACTGGGATAAACGTACCAATGCGGAATACGATGAGCATTAATAACGTAAAGAAGATCTTGTTTCGTATTTCAGCCACGCGCATAAAATTGGAGATTGTCCGAAACATTAAATCACCTCAGTTTGACCGCCAGCAGCTTCAATTGCTTCTTTCGCAGCAGAGGAGAATTTGTGAGCTTTGACAGTAAGTTTTTTCTCTAATTTACCGTTAGCAAGAATTTTGATTCCAGCACGCTCTTTTTTAACAACACCAGCTTCGATTAGAAGAGCTGGAGTTACTTCTGTTCCGTCTTCGAAAACGTTAAGAGTTGAAAGGTTAACGACTGTGTAATCTTTACGGTTGATGTTCGTGAAACCGCGTTTTGGTAAACGACGGAATAATGGTGTTTGACCACCTTCGAACCCTAGACGTACACCGCCACCTGAACGAGCATTTTGACCTTTGTGACCTTTACCAGCTGTTTTACCATTACCAGTACCGATACCGCGACCTTTACGTTTACGTTCTTGACGAGAACCTTCTGCAGGTTTTAATTCATGAAGTTTCATTTGGGCACCTCCTTGTTAAGAGAAAAAGTTTAATTATTGTTCTTTGACAGTAACAAGATGAGAAACCTTATTAATCATACCGCGGATAGCAGCATTATCATCTAGAACAACTGTTTGATGCATTTTACGTAAACCAAGAGTGTTTACTGTTACGCGTTGGTCGTTCGGACGACCGATTAAGCTACGAGTAAGGGTAATTTCTAATTTCTTTGACATTGATATTCCCTCCCTTAACCTAACAGTTCTTCTACTGATTTACCACGTAATTTAGCTACGTCTTCAGCACGTTTTAATTGTTTTAATCCGTCCATAGTAGCACGAACCATGTTAATAGGCGTGTTAGAGCCTAGTGATTTTGAAAGAATGTCACCAACACCAGCTAATTCAAGAACCGCACGAACTGGTCCACCAGCGATAACTCCTGTACCTTCAGCAGCAGGTTTTAAAAGAATTGAACCTGCACCGAATCCTCCAAGAACTTCGTGAGGGATACTTGTATTAACCATTGGTACTGTGATTAAGTTTTTCTTAGCATCTTCGATAGCTTTGCGGATAGCATCTGGTACTTCTTGAGCTTTACCAGTACCGAAACCAACGTGACCATTTTTGTCACCTACAACTACTAACGCAGTGAAACGGAAACGACGTCCACCTTTCACAACTTTAGCTACACGGTTAACTGTAACTACGCGTTCTTCTAGTTCTAATTTATTAGGATCAATACGACGCATTGTTTTGTCCCTCCTTATCCATTAAAATTCTAAGCCGTTTTCGCGAGCAGCATCAGCTAATGCCTTCACACGACCATGGAAAAGGTAACCTCCGCGGTCAAAAACCACAGATGTATAACCTTTTTCAACTGCGCGTTTAGCAATTGTTTCGCCGACTTTTTGAGCTGCTTCAATGTTGCTAGTGCTTTCAACGTTAACATCTTTGTCTAAAGTTGAAGCACTTGCAAGAGTTACGCCGTTCACATCGTCAATTAGTTGCGCATAAATGTGCTTATTTGAACGGAACACATTTAAACGAGGACGAGCTTCAGTTCCAGACAGTTTAGCACGAACGCGTGCGTGTCTTTTTTGACGAACTGCATTTTTATCAAGCTTCGTGATCAATTTACGTCACTCCTTTCATTTACTTATGCAAACTTACTTACCAGTTTTACCTTCTTTACGACGTACAAATTCACCTTCGTAACGAATACCTTTACCTTTGTATGGCTCTGGCGGACGAACGTCACGGATATTAGCTGCTAATGCACCTACGCGCTCTTTGTTCGCACCTTTTACGATGATTTTAGTGTTAGAAGGAACTTCGATTTCGATACCTGCTTCAGGTTCGATTTCAACCGGGTGAGAGTACCCAACGTTAAGAACAAGTTTAGTACCTTGTTTTTGAGCACGGTAACCTACACCGATAAGTTCTAGACCTCTTTCGAAGCCTTTAGACACACCTTCAACCATGTTAGCTAGTACAGCACGAGTTGTACCATGGATTGTACGGTGTTCTTTAGAATCAGAAGGACGAGTTAATGTGATCACGTTCTCTTCTTGAGTGATAGTAATTTCAGGATTGAAAGTACGAGATAACTCGCCTTTTGGTCCTTTTACGATAACATTGTTGTTCGCATCAATTGTTACAGTAACGCCTGATGGAATTTCAATAGGTTTTTTACCTACACGAGACATTTAGTGCACCTCCATTCGTGAAAAAATTTATTACCAAACGTAAGCTAGTACTTCTCCGCCAATTTTCTTAGCGCGAGCTTCTTTATCAGTGATTACACCTTGAGAAGTTGAAACGATAGCGATACCTAAACCGTTTAATACGCGTGGAACCTCTCCAGCTTTTGCATAAACACGTAGTCCAGGTTTACTAATACGTTTAAGACCAGTAATTACACGTTCATTATTTGAACCGTATTTTAAGAAGATACGGATAATACCTTGCTTGTTGTCTTCGATAAGTTCTACATCACGGATGAAGCCCTCACGTTTCAAGATTTCAGCAACATCAGTTTTAATCTTAGAAGCAGGAAGCTCAAGCTTCTCGTGACGCACCATGTTCGCGTTACGAATGCGAGTAAGCATATCTGCAATTGGATCTGTCATGACCATTTAATTTTACCTCCTTCCCAAAATCGGGTTTTACCAGCTAGCTTTCTTCACGCCAGGAATTTGTCCTTTATATGCAAGTTCACGGAAACAAATACGGCAAAGCTTAAATTTACGGTATACAGAGTGCGGGCGACCACAGCGCTCACAACGTGTATATTCTTGTACTTTAAACTTTTGAGTGCGCTTTTGTTTCACGACCATTGATTTTTTAGCCACGTTTACGCCTCCCTTTATTTTTGATTACTTTTGGAATGGCATTCCGATTTGAGTAAGCAATTCACGTGCTTCTTCATCAGTGTTTGCCGTCGTAACGATTACGATGTCCATTCCACGAACTTTACTTACTTTATCGTAGTCAATCTCAGGGAAGATTAGTTGTTCTTTTACACCAAGAGTGTAGTTTCCACGACCATCAAATGATTTCTTAGAAACACCACGGAAGTCACGTACACGTGGTAAAGAAATTGATACTAACTTGTCTAGGAATTCATACATGCGCTCACCGCGAAGAGTTACTTTCGCACCGATTGGCATGCCTTCACGAAGACGGAAGCCAGCAATTGATTTTTTCGCTCTAGTTACAACTGGTTTTTGACCAGTTACTAGGCTTAATTCTTCCACTGCATTGTCAAGAGCTTTAGCATTTGCTACAGCATCACCTACACCCATGTTGATAACAATCTTCTCAACTTTAGGAGCTTGCATTACAGATGTATAATTAAACTTGCTCATAAGAGCAGGAACGATTTCTTTTGTATATTTTTCCTTTAGGCGGTTCATGTATTGTACCTCCCTTCATTAATTACTTATTTATCTAAGGATTCACCAGATTTTACAGAAACGCGTACTTTTTTACCGTCTACTGTTTTGTAGCCAACACGTGTTGGAGCTCCAGTTTTAGGATCTAGAGGCATAACGTTTGATACGTGGATAGCAGCTTCTTGGCTAATAATTCCTCCTTGAGGGTTAGCTTGAGAAGGTTTTGAATGCTTCTTCACGATATTTACACCTTCAACCAATACACGGTTTTTCTTCGGGTAAGCTTCAAGGATAACACCTTGTTTGCCTTTATCCTTACCAGAGATGACTACTACTTTGTCACCTTTTTTAACATGCATGTGTTTCGCACCTCCTTGAAAGGCCTTTACAGGTTTTTACATTACAGTACTTCTGGAGCAAGTGATACGATCTTCATGAAGTTGTTGTCACGAAGTTCACGAGCAACTGGTCCGAAGATACGAGTCCCACGAGGACCTTTGTCGTCTTTGATAATTACACAAGCGTTCTCATCAAACTTGATGTAAGAACCATCGTTACGACGTACACCAGATTTAGTACGCACAACTACAGCTTTAACTACATCACCTTTTTTAACAACGCCACCAGGTGTTGCTTGTTTTACAGTACATACGATGATATCACCGATGTTTGCAGTTTTACGGCCTGAACCGCCAAGAACTTTAATTGTTAAAACTTCACGAGCACCTGAATTGTCAGCAACTTTTAGACGTGATTCTTGTTGAATCATGTACGAGACCTCCTTTCGGAATTTACTTTATCCGAACAGAATATAATTAGATGATAACAGCTTTTTCTACTACTTCAACTAGACGGAAGCGTTTAGTTGCAGATAGAGGGCGAGTTTCCATGATTTTCACGATATCGCCGATTTTCGCTGCGTTTTGCTCATCGTGAGCTTTGAACTTTTTAGTGTACTTTACGCGTTTACCGTATAGTTTGTGCGTTTTGTACGTTTCTACTTGAACTGTGATCGTTTTATCCATTTTGTCAGATACTACGCGTCCAGTGTAGACTTTGCGTTGGTTACGTTCACTCATTTCCGCAAACCTCCTCTCGATTATTAATTGTTGGCACTGATCTCTCTTTGACGAACAACAGTTTTCATACGAGCGATCGATTTGCGCACTTCGCGAATACGTGCAGTATTTTCAAGTTGTCCAGTAGCTAACTGGAAACGAAGGTTGAATAACTCTTCTTTTAGCGATTTTACTTTTTGTTCAATTTCAGCAGTGGTTAGGTCTTTAATTTCATTAATTTTCATTTGATTCACCACCATTTTCTTCTCGTTTCACGAACTTACATTTTACTGGAAGTTTGTGTGATGCAAGACGTAATGCTTCACGAGCAACCTCTTCAGATACACCAGAGATTTCAAACATTACTTTACCAGGTTTAACAACAGCTACCCATCCTTCAGGAGCACCTTTACCAGAACCCATTCGGACTTCTAGAGGTTTAGCAGTGTATGGTTTGCTTGGGAAGATTTTGATCCAAACTTTACCGCCACGTTTCATGTAACGAGTCATTGCGATACGAGCAGCTTCGATTTGACGGTTAGTGATCCATGAAGCTTCTAGAGCTTGGATACCGTATTCTCCGAAGTGTACTTCTTTACCGCCTTTAGCTTGGCCTCTCATTTTGCCGCGGTGTTCACGACGATATTTAACGCGTTTTGGCATTAACATGATTATTTTCCTCCTTCCTCGGATTTCTTCTTAGTAGGAAGGACTTCTCCACGATAGATCCATACTTTAACACCAAGCTTACCGTAAGTAGTGTCAGCTTCAGCATGAGCATAGTCTATATCAGCGCGAAGTGTGTGAAGTGGAACAGTTCCTTCGCTGTATTGTTCTGAACGAGCGATATCAGCGCCACCAAGACGACCAGATACCATTGTTTTGATACCTTGCGCACCAGCACGCATTGTGCGTTGGATTGCTTGTTTTTGAGCACGACGGAAAGATACACGATTTTCTAATTGACGAGCGATGTTCTCTGCAACTAGTTTCGCGTCAAGATCCGCTTTCTTAATTTCAATGATGTTGATGTGTACACGTTTACCAGTTAACTGGTTTAAAGCTTTACGTAGAGCTTCTACTTCAGTACCACCTTTACCGATAACCATTCCTGGTTTCGCAGTGTGAACAGAAACGTTGATGCGGTTAGCAGCACGTTCGATTTCAACCTTAGATACAGAAGCATCATTTAAACGTTGCGCGATGTATTCACGAACTTTTAAGTCTTCATGTAAAAGATTTGCGTAGTCTTTGTCAGCGTACCATTTTGATTCCCAATCACGGATGATCCCGACACGCAAACCGATTGGATTTACCTTTTGACCCACAGATTATCCCTCCTTCTTTTCTGATAAAACGATTGTAATATGACTAGTACGTTTGTTGATCGCACTCGCACGACCCATAGCGCGAGGACGGAAACGTTTTAAAGTTGGTCCTTCGTTCACGTATGTTTCAGCAACTACTAAATTATTTACGTCCATTTCGTAGTTGTGTTCAGCGTTTGCCATAGCAGATTTTAATAATTTCTCTACTACTGGAGATGCTGCTTTTGGTGTGTGGCGAAGGATTGCGATCGCTTCTCCTACTTGCTTACCTCTGATAAGATCGATTACTAAACGAACTTTACGAGGCGCAATGCGAACTGTATTAGCAACAGCTTTTGCTTGCATGAGATGCCCTCCTCTCATTAACGTCTTGTTTTCTTGTCATCACTTGCGTGACCTTTGTAAGCGCGCGTTGGTGCGAACTCACCTAACTTGTGACCTACCATATCTTCCGTTACGTATACAGGAACATGTTTACGTCCATCATAAACAGCGATTGTGTGACCGATGAATTGTGGGAAGATAGTAGAACGACGAGACCAAGTTTTTACTACTTGTTTCTTGTCAGCTTCATTTAACTTCTCGATTTTAACCATTAAATGATCATCAACAAAAGGTCCTTTTTTTAGGCTACGACCCATGGGTGTACCTCCCTTCGTGATTGTCCTACGGTTCGGTTGTTGAACCGTAGCTCAACCCCGTTATTTTTTAGAACGACGAACGATAAATTTGTCGGATTTGTTTTTCTTCTTACGTGTTTTAGCACCAAGAGTTGGTTTGCCCCATGGTGACATTGGTGATTTACGTCCGATTGGAGAACGACCTTCACCACCACCGTGTGGGTGATCAACTGGGTTCATTACAGATCCACGAACAGTTGGGCGTTTGCCTAACCAACGAGAACGACCTGCTTTACCGATGTTGATAAGTTCGTGTTGCTCGTTACCAACTTGACCTACAGTAGCACGGCAAGTAGCTAGGATCATACGAACTTCACCAGAGTTAAGGCGTACTAATACGTAGCGTCCTTCTTTACCAAGTAATTGTGCAGAAGTACCAGCTGAACGTACAAGTTGGCCACCTTTACCAGGTTTTAACTCGATGTTGTGAATTACAGTACCTACTGGAATGTTTTGAAGTGGTAGTGCGTTACCTACTTTGATGTCAGCCTCAGCGCCTGACATGATCTCCATACCTACTTCTAGGCCTTTAGGAGCTAGGATATAACGTTTTTCACCATCCACATAGTTAATCAATGCGATGTTTGCTGAACGGTTTGGATCATACTCAATAGTAGCAACGCGTCCTGGTATACCATCTTTATTGCGTTTGAAGTCAATAATACGGTATTGACGCTTGTGGCCGCCACCTTGATGACGAACAGTTAACTTACCTTGGTTATTACGACCGCCCTTTTTGTGTAAAGGAGCTAATAGTGACTTTTCTGGAGTGCTAGTAGTGATCTCAGCGAAATCAGAAGCAGTCATATTACGTCGACCATTGGAGGTAGGTTTATACTTTTTAATCGCCATTGTTTTCCCTCCTTCTACTAATTAATAAAGCTTACGCTTCAAAAATCTCGATATCTTTACTATCTTGTGTTAGTGTAACAATCGCTTTACGGCGCTTGTTTGTATAGCCTGCATGACGTCCCATGCGTTTGAATTTACCTTTATAGTTCATGATGTTAACTTTTTCAACTTTAACGTCAAAGATTTCTTGAACAGCATCTTTAACTTGAGTTTTGTTAGCTTTTACATCAACTTCAAAAGTGTATTTCTTTTGAGCCATTGCGTCAGCAGAAGCCTCAGTGATTACAGGGCGCTTAATGATATCACGTGCATCCATTATGCAAGCACCTCCTCTACTTTTTCAACAGCTGATTTAGTGATGATTAGCTTGTTGTGAGATACTAAATCTAACACGTTTAAGCCGTTAGCGTCAACAACTGTAACTCCAGGGATGTTACGAGCTGATAATGCTACGTTATCATTCACTACATCTGTTACGATAAGTGCTTTAGTGTCTACAGATAATCCTTTTAAGAACGCTACCGCTTCTTTAGTTTTTGGAGCTTCGAAAGATAAGCTGTCAATTACTAAGATGTTCTCTTCTACTACTTTAGAAGCTAAAGCAGATTTAAGAGCTAAGCGACGTACTTTCTTAGGAAGTTTGTAGCTGTAAGATCTTGGTTGTGGTCCGAATACAGTACCACCGCCACGCCATTGTGGAGAGCGGATAGAACCTTGACGTGCACGACCAGTACCTTTTTGACGCCATGGTTTACGTCCACCGCCTGATACTTCAGAACGATTTTTTACTTTGTGAGTACCTTGACGTAATGAAGCGCGTTGCATAACGATTGCTTCGAATAATACGCTTTGGTTAGGTTCAATACCAAAAATAGACTCAGCTAGCTCGATTTCGCCAACTTTAGCGCCTTTTTGGTCAAATAATGTAACTTTAGGCATTTTCTAATGCTCCTCCTTTCTTGTTAACTTATTTTGCTTTAACCGCACTTTTAACTTTGATTAGAGATTTTTTCGCACCAGGTACGTTACCTTTAATCAATAGTAAGTTACGCTCAGCGTCAACTTTAACAATTGTTAAGTTTTGAACAGTGATTTGATCTCCACCCATACGTCCAGGTAATAATTTACCTTTGAATACACGGTTTGGAGCAACAGGACCCATTGAACCAGGGCGACGGTGGTAACGAGAACCGTGAGACATTGGTCCGCGAGATTGTCCGTGGCGTTTGATTGAGCCTTGGAAACCTTTACCTTTTGATACACCTGTTACATCAACTACATCGCCTTCAGCGAAAATATTAACTTGGACTTCTTGACCAACCTCATATTCATCAAGGTTAACTCCGCGGAATTCGCGAATGAAGCGCTTAGGTGCAGTGTTTGCTTTTGCTACGTGTCCTTTTTCAGGTTTGTTAGCTAATTTTTCACGTTTGTCAGAGAAACCGATTTGGATTGCTTCGTAGCCATCGTTTTCGATTGTTTTCTTTTGAAGAACAACGTTTGAACCAGCTTCAACAACTGTTACAGGGATTAATTCACCGTTTTCAGCAAATACTTGCGTCATACCGATTTTTCTTCCTAAGATTCCTTTGGTCATAAGTCACACCTCCTGATAATGTTTTATTTATGATTACAATTTGATTTCGATATCAACGCCAGATGGCAGATCTAAACGCATTAATGAATCAACAGTTTGTGGTGTTGGATTCACGATGTCGATTAGACGTTTGTGAGTACGCATCTCGAATTGTTCACGAGAATCTTTGTACTTATGAACTGCACGTAGGATCGTATATACTGATCTTTCTGTTGGTAATGGAATCGGACCAGATACAGCAGCACCAGAACGTTTTGCAGTTTCAACGATTTTCTCAGCAGATTGATCAAGGATACGGTGATCATATGCTTTTAAACGAATACGAATCTTTTGTTTTGCCATTATTTTCCCTCCTTTTCGCCTATTTTTCTAAATAGACATTACTCCGCGGAAATTTCCTTACACTCGCCATGGCAAAGCGGCCGGGTGTATCAGCAACCTCCCGCATCATCGCGGCCAAAGACCAACATTGTCTATTATACAGAACTTCAAATCAAAATGCAACCCATTTTTATTTCTGAACATGTTCTGTAGCACACTTTTTCTATTATACATAGTAAACGACTTTTTTTCAAGCTGTAGTTATCAGCTGGCAATTGTTTATTAAAACTCCAGCAAGTAACTGCTCGATGAGTCTTGCTATTCAATCGTAGAGTTCTATCTCGCTGCTTAGTTAATAATAGAAGAAACTCGTCATTTACTTACCTATGCTCTTATAACTTATCGTTTCTCAAGCTTTATGATTATATCATAGAAAATAAAAAAAGCAGATGGAAAATCCATCTGCTTTTGGAATGCGTTAGCGCAAATTACTTGATGATAGAAGAAACTACGCCAGCGCCTACAGTACGTCCACCCTCACGGATAGAGAATTTAGTACCTTCTTCGATAGCAACTGAAGCGATTAGTTCAACAGTCATTTCGATGTTGTCGCCAGGCATAACCAT
The DNA here is from genome assembly GCF_014712675.1 of Peribacillus faecalis. GTDB lineage: Bacteria > Bacillota > Bacilli > Bacillales > DSM-1321 > Bacillus_AD > Bacillus_AD faecalis. The sequence goes on from NZ_JACXSI010000021.1 coordinate 26,673, forward strand.
TTCTACACCTTCAGGAAGGTTACAGATACCAGTTACGTCAGTTGTACGGAAGTAGAACTGTGGACGGTAGTTTGAGAAGAATGGAGTGTGACGTCCACCTTCTTCTTTTGATAGTACGTAAACTTCAGCTTTGAAGTTTGTGTGTGGGTTGATTGAACCTGGTTTAGCTAATACTTGACCACGTTCGATTTCGTCACGAGAAACACCACGAAGTAGTGCACCGATGTTGTCACCAGCTTCAGCATAGTCAAGAAGCTTACGGAACATTTCTACACCAGTTACAGTTGTTGATTTAGCTTCTTCAGCAAGACCTACGATCTCAACAACGTCACCAACTTTAACTTGTCCACGCTCAACACGACCTGTAGCAACAGTACCACGACCAGTGATTGAGAATACGTCCTCAACTGGCATCATGAATGGTTTGTCAGTGTCACGAGTTGGAGTTGGGATGTATTCGTCAACTGCAGCCATAAGCTCGTTGATTTTTTCTTCCCATTCAGCTTCTCCTTCAAGAGCTTTAAGAGCAGAACCTTTGATTACTGGGATATCATCGCCAGGGAATTCGTATTCAGAAAGAAGGTCACGAATTTCCATTTCAACTAGTTCAAGTAACTCTTCGTCGTCTACCATGTCACATTTGTTCATGAATACAACTAGGTAAGGAACACCTACTTGACGAGAAAGAAGGATGTGCTCACGAGTTTGTGGCATTGGGCCGTCAGCAGCAGATACTACTAGGATACCGCCGTCCATTTGAGCAGCACCAGTGATCATGTTTTTAACATAGTCAGCGTGTCCTGGGCAGTCAACGTGTGCATAGTGACGAGTTGCAGTTTCATACTCAACGTGTGCAGTTGAGATTGTGATACCACGTTCTCTTTCTTCTGGAGCACCGTCGATTTGGTCGTAAGCGCGAGCTTCAGCTCCACCTACTTTAGAAAGTACTGAAGTGATAGCTGCAGTTAGAGTTGTTTTACCATGGTCAACGTGACCGATAGTTCCGATATTAACGTGTGGTTTAGAGCGATCGAATTTAGCTTTAGCCATTAGGAATTTCCTCCTCAAAATAGATAATTAGATTTGTTAAGTATGCTGCTATAAAGGAAGAATATAACACTTCCTTCATAGCTTACATAAGTAGTTATACTTTATTGAAAGATGAAAATCAATTATTCACCTTTATTTTTTTTGATGATCTCTTCAGAGATAGCTTTAGGTACTTCTTCATAGTGGTCGAAGTGCATTGAGAACGTTCCGCGACCTTGAGTTGCTGAACGTAGAGTCGTTGCATATCCGAACATTTCAGATAGTGGAACGAACGCTTTAACTACTTGTGCGTTACCGCGTGCTTCCATACCTTCAACGCGTCCACGGCGAGAAGTAATGTTACCCATAATATCTCCAAGATACTCTTCAGGCATTACAACTTCAACTTTCATGACTGGCTCAAGAATAACTGGCTTACATTTTGATGCAGCATTTTTCAATGCCATAGATGCAGCAATTTTGAAGGCCATTTCAGATGAGTCAACATCATGGTAAGATCCGTCGAATAATTTAGCTTTAACGTCAACCATAGGGAATCCAGCTAATACACCGCGCTCAAGAGCATCTTCTAGACCTGCTTGAACTGCAGGAATGTATTCACGTGGTACAACCCCACCAACGATTGCGTTTTCGAATTCAAAGCCTTTTCCTTCTTCATTTGGAGCGAATTCGATCCAAACGTGTCCGAATTGACCGCGTCCACCAGATTGACGAGCAAATTTACCCTCAACTTGAGCAGATTGGCGGAAAGTTTCACGGTATGCAACCTGAGGTGCACCAACGTTAGCTTCTACTTTAAATTCGCGACGCATACGGTCAACGATGATATCAAGGTGAAGCTCACCCATACCTGCGATAATTACTTCACCAGTTTCTTGGTCAGTATGCGCACGGAATGTAGGATCTTCTTCTTGAAGTTTTTGTAGAGCAGTTGTCATTTTATCTTGGTCGGCCTTAGTTTTAGGCTCGATAGATAATGAGATAACTGGCTCTGGGAATTCCATAGACTCAAGAATTACAAGATTCTTTTCGTCACATAGAGTATCACCAGTTGTAGTGTCTTTTAGACCTACAGCAGCAGCGATGTCCCCAGCGTATACTTGTGAAATCTCTTCACGAGAGTTAGCGTGCATTTGAAGGATACGACCTACACGTTCACGCTTACCTTTTGTAGAGTTTTGTACGTATGAACCTGAGCTCAATGTACCAGAGTATACACGGAAGAATGTTAATTTACCAACATAAGGGTCAGTCATAACTTTGAACGCTAGAGCTGCGAACGGCTCTTCGTCGCTTGATGGACGAGTAACTTCTTCATCTGATTGAGGTACAGTACCTTTGATAGCCGGTACATCAAGTGGAGATGGAAGATAGTCAATTACAGCGTCAAGCATTAATTGAACACCTTTGTTTTTGAATGCAGAACCACAGATTACTGGGTAGAATTCAACGTTTACTGTACCTTTACGGATAGCAGCTTTAAGCTCATCAATAGTGATTTCTTCTCCGCCAAGGTATTTCTCCATTAATTCTTCGTCAAGCTCAGCTACCGCTTCAACTAATTTTTCACGGTATTCTTCAGCTTGATCTTGGTATTCTGCAGGGATTTCAACTTCCTTGATATCAGTACCAAGGTCGTTTCCGTACATGATTGCTTTCATTTCAACTAGGTCAATGATACCTTCGAATTGATCTTCAGCACCGATTGGTAGTTGAATTGGGTGAGCATTCGCTTGTAGACGATCGTGTAGAGTCCCTACAGAGTATAGGAAGTCTGCGCCGATTTTGTCCATTTTGTTTACGAATACTACACGTGGAACTCCGTAAGTTGTAGCTTGACGCCAAACCGTTTCAGTTTGAGGCTCAACGCCTGATTGCGCATCAAGTACAGCTACAGCACCATCAAGTACACGAAGAGAACGTTCAACTTCTACAGTGAAGTCTACGTGTCCTGGTGTGTCGATGATGTTAACGCGGTGTTCTTTCCACTGAGCTGTTGTAGCAGCTGAAGTGATTGTGATACCACGCTCTTGTTCTTGCTCCATCCAGTCCATTTGTGAAGCACCTTCGTGCGTTTCACCAATTTTATGGATACGGCCTGTATAGTAAAGAACACGTTCAGTAGTGGTAGTTTTACCAGCATCGATATGTGCCATGATACCAATATTACGAGTCTTTGCTAAGGAGAACTCTCTAGCCATTTGGTATTTCTCCTTCCTTATTGAAGAATATTATTAGGAATAATGTGTGAATCCTACCAACGATAATGAGCGAATGCTTTGTTAGCTTCAGCCATTTTGTGAGTGTCTTCACGTTTCTTAACTGATGCACCAGTGTTGTTAGCAGCATCAAGGATTTCGTTAGCTAAACGCTCTTCCATAGTTTTTTCACCACGAAGACGAGTGTAGTTAACTAACCAACGAAGACCTAAAGTAGTACGACGCTCTGGACGCACCTCAACTGGTACTTGGTAGTTTGAACCACCAACACGACGTGCTTTAACTTCAAGCACAGGCATGATATTTTTTAGAGCTTGATCGAATACTTCCATAGGCTCTTTACCAGAACGTTCTTTAATTAGATCAAAAGCGTTGTACAGAATTTGTTGTGCTGTACCTCTTTTACCATCAATCATTAGCTTGTTGATAAGCTTTGTGATTAATTTTGAATTATAAATTGGATCTGGTAATACATCTCTTTTTGCAACAGGACCTTTACGAGGCATGTTATTTCCTCCTTTCAACGAAGAATTATTTTAATGTTTTAGTTATTAGTTCTTTGGAGCTTTCGGACGCTTAGTACCGTATTTAGAACGGCCTTGCATACGGTTGTTAACACCTGCAGTATCAAGCGCACCACGTACGATATGATAACGTACCCCTGGTAAGTCTTTTACACGTCCACCACGAATTAGAACAACACTGTGTTCTTGTAGGTTGTGTCCGATACCAGGAATGTATGCAGTAACCTCGATTCCGTTAGTTAAACGTACACGAGCGTATTTACGTAACGCTGAGTTTGGCTTCTTAGGTGTCATTGTACCTACACGAGTACAAACACCACGTTTTTGTGGAGATGACACGTTAGTTTGAGCTTTTTTGAAGCTGTTGTAGCCTTTGTTAAGTGCTGGAGACTTAGATTTAGTTTCCTTAGACTGACGTCCTTTACGCACTAATTGGTTAATAGTAGGCATTGGTTTTCCTCCTTTCACTTCTTGTTCTTGTACCACACATCCAGGTGGTTCATAATTTAGCAAAAACAAAGTTTTTGTAGTTACTACCACAAAAACAGTTTTACTTTTAAAGAATAATATGCGTTTCAGTGAAACACATTTCAGGCGGATCTGCTTCACTTTGTACCATTCGTACATGTTGAATGTCAAATGGTATAGCAGAAGCACCTTTGCTATAATATCATTTTTGTCCGATGACTGTCAACTAACATTATCAAAAATAAATAAAACGGTCAGTGAACCGGTCACTGACCGTTTTATTATTTATTATTCTACCGGTGTAGCTTCTTGTTCTAAGTCTTCAACAAATACTGGAGTTGCTTTGCGGTAGCGCGGCATACCAGTACCTGCAGGAACTAGCTTACCAATGATAACATTTTCTTTAAGTCCCAGTAACTCGTCTCGTTTTCCTTTGATTGCTGCATCTGTAAGAACACGAGTTGTTTCTTGGAATGATGCTGCAGATAGGAATGAGTCTGTTTCAAGAGACGCTTTTGTAATACCAAGTAATACCGGGCGTCCGGTAGCCGGAGTTTTCCCTTCAAGTAGCGCTGATGTGTTAGCATCAGTGAACTGATGAATATCAAGAAGCGTACCTGGTAGAACGCTCGTTTCACCCGCATCGACTACGCGGATTTTGCGAAGCATTTGTCTTACCATTACCTCGATATGTTTGTCTCCGATTTCTACCCCTTGCATACGGTATACTTTTTGTACTTCTTTAAGCAGATATTCTTGTACTGCAAGCGTATCTTTAACTTTCAGAAGTTCTTTCGGATCGATAGAACCCTCAGTTAATTCCTGACCGCGTTTAACGTTGTCAGAAACAGCCACTTTCAGACGTGATGTATAAGGAACGGCGTATTCACGTTTCTCTACTTCGCCTTCGATGACAATAATCTGTTGTTTATCTTTTCCTTCGCTGATATCTGCAACATATCCGTCAATTTCAGAAATGTGCGCTAAACCTTTTGGATTACGCGCTTCGAAAATCTCTTGGATACGAGGTAAACCTTGAGTGATATCGTCTCCGGCAACCCCACCTGTATGGAATGTACGCATCGTTAACTGTGTACCTGGCTCACCGATTGATTGAGCAGCGATAATACCTACCGCTTCTCCAACTTCAACCTCTTGACCAGTAGCTAAGTTGCGGCCATAACATTTTTTACATACGCCGTGGCGTGTGTTACATGTGAATGCAGAGCGAATCCACACTTGCTCGATACCAACATCTTCAATATATTTAGCAAGATCTTCAGTGATCAGTCCGTTTTCAGGAACGATAACTTCGCCTGTTTCCGGATGTTTAATTGTTTTTCTTGCATAGCGGCCTACTAAACGTTCTTCAAGACGTTCAATTGTTTCCGTACCTTCTCTTAATGCACCAACAAGAAGTCCGCGGTCAGTTCCGCAATCATCGTCACGAACGATAACATCTTGGGCTACGTCTACAAGACGGCGAGTCAGGTAACCTGAGTCGGCAGTTTTCAGGGCTGTATCGGCTAGACCTTTACGAGCACCGTGTGTAGAGATGAAGTACTCTAATACTGTCAGACCTTCACGGAAACTTGATTTGATTGGTAACTCAATGATACGACCAGCCGGGTTGGCCATCAGACCACGCATACCTGCTAGCTGCGTAAAGTTAGATGCGTTACCACGGGCACCAGAGTCACTCATCATGAAGATCGGGTTGCGGCGGTCTAATGATTTCATTAGTTTCGCCTGAATTTCATCTTTTGCTGCACTCCAGATAGAGATTACACGGTCATAGCGCTCATCTTCTGTGATTAAACCACGTCTGAATTGCTTCATAACGTTATCTACTTTTGTTTGTGCATCATCGATGATTTTTTTCTTCTCTTCTAATACAACGATATCAGCTACACCAACAGTGATACCAGCTTTAGTAGAGTATTTGAATCCAAGGTCTTTCATGCGGTCAAGCATTTTAGACGTTTCAGTGATTTTGAAACGCTTGAACACTTCAGCGATGATTTTTCCAAGGTAACCTTTTTTGAACGGATCAATGATTGGTTGAGCTTTAATGCTCTCCACTACATTTGCGCCTTTCTCAACGAAGAAACGCTCAGATGTTTTTACTTCTAGGTTTTCTTGAGTTGGTTCATTGATATATGGGAAAGTCTTAGGAAGAATTTCGTTGAATATCAATTTACCGACTGTAGTCATTAGAAGCATGTTGTTTTGCTCTTCAGAGAAAGTAGGGTTTCCTAATGAACCAGCATTTACAGCTACACGTGAATGAAGATGTACATATCCATTTTGGTATGCCACTAATGCTTCATTTGTATCATTGAAAATCATACCTTCACCAACAGCGCCTTCTCGCTCAAGTGTTAAGTAGTAGTTACCTAATACCATATCCTGAGAAGGTGTAACAACCGGTTTACCGTCTTTAGGGTTCAAGATGTTTTGAGCAGCTAGCATTAGAAGACGAGCTTCTGCTTGTGCTTCAGCTGATAAAGGAACGTGAACCGCCATTTGGTCACCGTCAAAGTCTGCATTGTATGCAGTACATACTAACGGGTGAAGACGAATTGCGCGACCTTCTACTAACGTAGGCTCGAACGCTTGAATACCAAGTCTGTGAAGCGTAGGTGCACGGTTCAGTAATACAGGATGCTCCTTAATTACTGATTCCAAGACGTCCCAAACTTCCGGTTGTAATCTTTCGATTTTGCGTTTTGCTGATTTAATGTTATGTGCTAAGCCTTTGCCTACTAATTCTTTCATTACGAAAGGTTTGAATAGCTCGATTGCCATTTCTTTCGGCAGACCACATTGATACATTTTTAAGTTTGGTCCTACGACGATAACCGAACGACCAGAGTAGTCTACACGTTTACCAAGAAGGTTTTGACGGAAACGACCTTGTTTACCTTTCAGCATGTGTGAAAGTGATTTTAACGGACGGTTACCCGGTCCAGTTACTGGTCTTCCACGACGACCGTTATCGATCAGTGCGTCAACTGCTTCTTGTAGCATACGTTTTTCGTTTTGAACAATGATGCTTGGAGCACCTAGGTCCAACAAGCGTTTTAAACGGTTGTTACGGTTGATAACTCGACGATATAGATCGTTCAAGTCAGATGTCGCGAAGCGTCCACCGTCAAGCTGTACCATTGGACGAAGTTCTGGCGGGATTACCGGCAGTACATCTAAGATCATCCATGATGGCTCATTGCCTGAGTTACGGAATGCTTCTAGTACTTCTAAACGTTTGATTGCTCTTGTACGACGTTGTCCTTGAGCAGTTTTTAATTCTTCTTTTAAAGCTTCTACTTCTTTTTCTGTATCAATGTCAGAAAGAAGTTTGCGGATTGCCTCAGCACCCATAGAAGCTTGGAATTTGTTTCCGAATTTTTCTCGATAAGTTCTATATTCTTTCTCTGAAAGAAGTTGTTTCTTCTCTAGAGTAGACTGTCCTACATCTGTTACAACGTAAGAAGCGAAATAGATAACTTCTTCAAGAGCTCGCGGGGACATGTCTAAGACAAGTCCCATACGGCTTGGAATTCCTTTAAAGTACAAAATGTGCGATACAGGTGCAGCAAGTTCAATGTGTCCCATGCGCTCACGGCGAACTTTTGATCTTGTTACTTCAACACCGCATCGATCACAGACTACGCCTTTATAGCGTACGCGTTTATATTTACCGCAATGACATTCCCAATCTTTTGTCGGACCGAAGATTCTTTCGCAGAATAGACCGTCCTTTTCAGGTTTCAATGTACGGTAGTTAATTGTTTCTGGTTTTTTGACTTCCCCATATGACCAAGAACGTATCTTGTCAGGAGAAGCTAAACCTATTTTCATATACTCAAAATTATTAACATCCAGCAAGGGGCCGACCTCCCTTTTAAATTCCAGGCATTTTCCTTATATTTAAGGCTTGTGGAAGAATCCGTTACTTGGTTGTATTTACTTCTGTTTCTTCGACAGTTTCTGCAGTTACATCTGTTTCAATTGATAAAGAATCTACTTGGTTTGCATCTTCCTCATCTTCAAGGTCGCGCAAATCAATTTCTTTGTCGTCTCTAGAAAGCATTTTTACGTCCATACCAAGACTTTGTAGTTCTTTGATTAATACTTTGAACGATTCAGGAACACCTGGTTCCGGAACATTTTCACCTTTAACGATGGCTTCATAAGTTTTAACACGACCTACAACGTCATCCGATTTGACTGTCAGGATTTCTTGAAGAGTATATGCAGCACCGTATACTTCTAGTGCCCATACCTCCATCTCTCCGAAACGTTGTCCACCGAACTGAGCTTTACCTCCAAGAGGCTGCTGCGTTACTAGTGAGTAAGGTCCAGTTGAACGAGCGTGAAGTTTGTCGTCAACCATGTGAGCAAGTTTGATCATGTACATAACACCTACAGATACACGGTTATCAAACGGTTCACCTGTTCTACCATCATAAAGAACAGTTTTAGCATCACGTGCCATACCTGCTTCTTCAATTGTAGACCATACATCTTCCTCTGTTGCTCCATCGAATACTGGTGAAGCGACATGGATACCTAATTGACGTGCTGCCATACCTAGGTGTAGTTCAAGCACCTGTCCGATGTTCATACGGGAAGGTACGCCCAATGGGTTTAACATGATATCGATCGGTGTGCCGTCTGGTAAGTAAGGCATATCTTCTTCAGGAAGAATTCTTGAGATAACCCCTTTGTTACCATGGCGTCCGGCCATTTTATCACCTTCGTGAATTTTACGTTTTTGTACGATGTATACGCGAACCAGTTGGTTTACACCTGGTGGTAGTTCATCGCCGTCTTCACGATTGAATACTTTAACATCTAGAACGATACCGCCACCGCCGTGAGGTACACGTAATGAAGTATCACGTACTTCACGAGCTTTTTCACCGAAGATTGCATGTAGAAGACGTTCTTCAGCAGTAAGCTCTGTTACACCTTTAGGTGTTACTTTACCTACAAGCAAGTCACCGTCTTTTACTTCAGCACCGATACGGATAATTCCGCGCTCGTCAAGATTTTTTAGAGCATCTTCACCAACGTTTGGAATATCACGTGTGATTTCTTCAGGTCCTAGCTTTGTATCGCGTGATTCTGATTCATATTCCTCAATATGAATAGAAGTATATACATCGTCTTTTACAAGACGTTCGCTCATGATGATGGCATCCTCATAGTTGTAACCATCCCAAGTCATGAAACCAACTAATACGTTACGTCCTAGAGCTAATTCTCCAAGTTCCATTGAAGGTCCGTCAGCTAGGATTTCTCCTTTTGTTACACGGTCTCCAACTTTAACGATTGGGCGTTGATTGTAGCACATACCTTGGTTTGAACGTTTGAATTTCAATAAGTTGTACTTGTCAAGATTGCCTTTAACCTCTTGGCCATCGACTTCTGAGATACGGCGAACCCATACTTGACGAGATTCGACGTGCTCAACAATACCTTCATGTTTCGATACAACAGCAGCTCCTGAGTCTTTGGCAGAAACGTGTTCCATACCAGTACCTACGAATGGAGCTTCAGGGTTGATCAAAGGTACAGCTTGACGTTGCATGTTCGCACCCATTAGGGCACGGTTGGAGTCATCGTTCTCTAAGAAAGGAATACAAGCTGTCGCAGCCGATACTACTTGCTTAGGCGATACATCCATGTAGTCAACACGGTCGTTTGGTACTACTGTGTTTTCACCGCGGAAACGAGCGACAACTTCACCATCTATGAAAGTACCGTCGTCCGCTAAGCGAACATTCGCTTGCGCAACTACGTAGTTGTCTTCTTCGTCAGCGGTTAAATAATCTATGTGACTTGTTACTTTACCTGTTTCAGGATCAACTTTTCTATAAGGCGTTTCAATGAAACCGAAGCGGTTTACTTTCGCATAACTAGAAAGTGAGTTGATCAAACCGATATTCGGACCCTCCGGCGTTTCAATCGGACACATACGGCCATAGTGAGAATAGTGAACGTCACGCACTTCCATACCAGCGCGCTCACGTGTTAAACCACCAGGTCCAAGTGCAGACAGACGACGTTTGTGCGTCAACTCGCCAAGCGGGTTTGTTTGGTCCATGAATTGCGATAATTGAGAGCTTCCGAAGAACTCTTTGATTGACGCGATTACAGGACGGATATTGATTAATTGCTGAGGTGTGATTGTGTTTGTGTCTTGGATAGACATTCTTTCACGAACCACACGTTCCATACGGGATAAACCAATACGGAATTGGTTTTGCAGCAACTCACCAACAGAACGCAGACGACGGTTACCTAAGTGATCGATATCATCTGTATCGCCAACTGAATGCAATAAGTTAAAGAAATAACTAATAGATGCAATGATATCGGCAGGAGTGATATTTTTAATCTCTTCTTCGATATTTGCATTGCCGATAATGTTGATGACATTTTCGCTGTCTGATTCAGTTGCTGAATAGATTTTAATTGATTGAAGCAGCACATCGTCCTCTACAACGCCGCCGAAAGGCTTGAATGTTTTGAAGCCAATACCTTCTTCTAAGAATGGAAGAATGCGGTCTAATGTACGGCGGTCTAAAATCGTTCCTTTTTCAACGATAATTTCTCCTGTTTCAGGATCAACCAGCGTTTCAGCAATTCGTTGATTGAATAAACGATTTTTAATGTGAAGCTTTTTGTTCATTTTATAGCGGCCTACATTCGCTAAATCGTATCGTTTCGGATCGAAGAAGCGAGATACAAGCAAGCTCTTAGCGTTTTCGACAGTAGGCGGTTCACCCGGTCGTAAACGTTCATATATTTCAATGAGCGCTTTTTCAGTACTCTCTGTGTTATCTTTTTCAAGCGTATTGCGTAAGTATTCGTTTTCCCCGATAAGGTCAACGATTTCTTGGTCAGAACCAAATCCTAACGCACGAAGAAGTACCGTAACCGGCAGCTTTCTTGTACGATCGATTCTTACGTACACAACATCTTTTGCATCTGTTTCATATTCCAGCCATGCACCACGGTTTGGAATAACAGTTGCAGTAAAGCCTTGTTTACCGTTTTTATCTACTTTATTGCTAAAGTAAACACTTGGAGAACGAACTAACTGAGAAACAATAACACGTTCTGCCCCGTTAACGATAAATGTACCTGTTTCCGTCATTAATGGGAAATCGCCCATGAATACATCTTGGTCTTTAACTTCCCCTGTCTCTTTATTGACAAGACGGACTTTTACACGTAGAGGAGCTGAGTAAGTAACATCGCGTTCCTTTGATTCCTCTACTGAGTATTTAGGCTCACCTAAGCTGTAATCAATGAATTCCAGCGATAGGTTTCCTGTGAAATCCTCGATTGGAGAAATATCTTTGAACATTTCTCTTAATCCTTCATCCAAGAAGTTTTGGTAAGAAGCTGTTTGGATTTCAATTAAGTTTGGTAATTCTAGCACCTCGCTAATGCGTGCATAACTTCTGCGTTGGCGGTGTCGTCCATACTGAACAAGTTGACCTGTCAACAGATTCACCCCTCAAATCAAGCGTTATAAGAATCTATCGTCTGTCCGGACAATACTGTCCTTCTAGACAAAAAGAAAATGGTTTCATATCAAAACCATAATTCACAAAAAACGAACTATTATTATATATATATTGACCTCTTGCCCTAAGTTTATACTATCGTTTTTAAAGAAAATGAGCCGAGATTATATATATGCATTTTATAATACTATCATAGCCCGTTTTAAGAGTCAATTTTTTTCGACATCAAAATGAAATAGCCTTTTTTCTTAACGATAATTTCTACATTACCGAACAGACTCTCCATCTTTTCCATGGCGGATGGAGCGCCTTGTTTTTTCTGGATAACTACCCAAAGCTCGCCAGATGGCATCAAGTGTTCACAGCTTTTCTCAAAAATCTCATGAACAATCTGTTTCCCTGCCCGGATAGGGGGATTTGTTAGGACTGCAGCAAAGGATCTATGTGTTACTGAAGAAAAAACATTACTCTCATGTATATTCACATTCGAGATTTGATTGAGCTCAGCGTTTTCTCGCGCCAGTTGTATAGCTCTCTCATTTACATCTACCATTTCAACCTTAACATGCGGGTAGCTATATGCCATACTTAAACCGACCGGACCATAGCCACACCCTACATCTAACAGATCCCCTTCTATTCCTTCCGGATAAGAAAAAGCTTCAATCAGCAAACGTGAACCGAAGTCCACTTCTTTCTTTGAAAATACACCATTATCCGTCTTGAAGCGAAATGATTTGCCTCGTAAAATGAAATCCCAAAATTGAGGATTACTTTCAGTCGTTGGATTTTTGGAGTAATAATGATTATTCAAGGGACAGCCTCCTTTAAAAAGGATTTTTAGAAGATCAGGTTTATAGAAGATAAATAATGAAGAATTACGAAAACCACTATCGGTCTTTCCTTATTAGTTAACATAGCCAAAAAAAGCTCGCTGGATTCAGCGAGCTCTTTTTTAAGCAACATTACTTAACTTCAACGTTTGCTCCAACTTCTTCAAGTTTAGCTTTGATTTCTTCAGCTTCTTCTTTAGCAACGCCTTCTTTAAGTGCTTTTGGAGTGTTGTCAACAAGTTCTTTTGCTTCTTTAAGTCCAAGACCTGTTACTTCACGTACCACTTTGATAACTTTGATTTTTTGATCTCCAGCAGAAGCTAGAACAACGTCAAATTCAGTTTTCTCAGCAGCAGCTTCTCCGCCACCAGCTACTACAGCTACAGGAGCAGCAGCAGTTACGCCGAATTCTTCTTCGATTGCTTTTACAAGGTCATTTAGTTCTAAAACAGTCATAGCTTTTACAGCTTCAATGATTTGTTCTTTAGTCATTTTATATTTCCTCCTTAGTACATTTCAAAATAGTTTAGTTTATAATCCGGTACTACTTATGCGACGCAGTAATAATTATGCGCCTTGCTCTTCCTTTTGATCTGCAACTGCTTTAGTAGCAAGTGCAAAATTGCGGATTGGAGCTTGAAGAACACTAAGCAACATAGAAAGAAGACCTTCGCGAGATGGAAGTTCAGCAAGAGCTTTAACTTCTTCTACAGATGCAACGTTACCTTCGATTACACCAGCTTTAATTTCTAGTGCTTCGTGTTTTTTAGCGAAATCGTTTAGGATTTTCGCAGGAGCAACTACATCCTCAGTTGAAAATGCAATTGCGTTTGGACCAGTAAGTGCTGAATTAAGTTCAGCAACTTCAGCTGATTCTGCTGCAAGACGAGTTAGTGTATTTTTGTACACTTTGAATTCGATACCCGCGTCACGTAGTTGTTTACGAAGTTCAGTAACTTCAGCAACGTTTAATCCACGGTAATCAACAACGATTGTTGATTTGCTAGCTTTGAATTTGTCGGCAATTTCTTGCACGATTTGTTTTTTAGCTTCAATAGCTTTGCTCATCTATTACACCTCCTGTATATTTGCTCAAAACACATTTATACCGGTCAAAAAGAAAACCCTCAGATCAAGCAGACGTGAGGGCAGTAATTTTCAAAGCATCATAGTCACTAGGACTCAATAAATCGAAATTACCTCGGTAGGAAATTAAGCTCTATTGAGCACCTACTGTCTACGGTACAAATGGTATTCGTTTTTTTCAACAAAAAGTATTATATAATCAATTGACCATGAAAGTCAAATGTTTTTTAACTTAGTTTTTGATAGCGAAAGTAGATGGATCTACTTTAACACCAGGGCCCATTGTAGAAGTTACAGCAAGGTTTTTGATGTAAGTTCCTTTAGCTGCCGCTGGTTTCACTTTTAACATAGTATCATAGATAGTAGCGAAGTTTTCAACAAGCTTGCTGTTTTCGAATGATACTTTACCGATTGGTACGTGGATGTTGCTTTGACGGTCTACACGGTATTCAACTTTACCAGCTTTGATTTCGTTAACCGCTTTTGTTACGTCGAAAGTAACTGTTCCAGTTTTAGGGTTTGGCATTAAGCCTTTAGGTCCTAATACACGACCAAGTTTACCAACTTCACCCATCATGTCAGGGGTTGCAACGATTACGTCGAACTCAAACCAACCTTGTTGGATTTTGTTGATGTAGTCTGCATCGCCTACGAAGTCAGCACCAGCAGCTTCTGCTTCTTTTGCTTTTTCGCCTTTAGCGAATACTAAAACGCGTTGAGTTTTACCAGTTCCGTGTGGAAGTACAACTGCTCCACGGATTTGTTGGTCAGCTTTCTTAGGGTCTACGCCTAAACGGAAAGCAACTTCAACTGTTGCGTCGAATTTAGCGAAGTTAGTTTTTTTAACTAATTCGATTGCTTCTTCAACTGAATAAGCAACTGAACGATCTACAAGCTTTGCAGCTTCGATATATTTCTTGCTTTTTTTAGCCATTTTATAAATCCTCCTAATAATGTGGTTTTAACGGTATAAGCCTCCCACGAAAAAGGTTGCGAAATACTTATATGAACTTCGCAACCCCGTAGAAACGTCTAACTTATTTGCAAGGATTAGTCTTCGATGACAATACCCATGCTTCGTGCAGTACCTTCAACCATACGCATTGCAGACTCAACGTTTGCAGCGTTTAGGTCAGGCATTTTAGTTTCAGCAATCTCACGCACTTTGTCGCGTTTAACTGTTGCAACTTTTTTACGATTTGGTTCACCAGAACCAGACTCGATACCAGCTGCTTTCTTAAGCAATACAGCAGCAGGTGGAGTTTTCGTAATGAATGTAAATGAACGGTCTTCGAAAACCGTAATTTCTACAGGAATGATAAGACCAGCTTGTTCTGCAGTACGAGCGTTGAACTCTTTACAGAAACCCATGATGTTAACACCTGCTTGACCTAGTGCTGGACCAACTGGTGGAGCTGGATTAGCTTTAGCTGCAGGAATCTGAAGCTTTACAATTTTAATAACTTTTTTAGCCACGAGACACACCTCCTTAAAGTCCGTGATGTGGTAATAGGGGTTTGCTCCCCTCCCACTCAACGTTTTCATTCTTTATATAGTGAATAAAGAACCAAACTATCTGTTCAGGCCTCTAATCATTGAGACATACTGACCTATGAAAGTTTATCATCTTTCAGCATGTATTTCAAGTTATTTCACATTATAATTTTTCCACCTGAGAAAAATCAAGTTCTACCTTCGTATCGCGACCGAACATATTTACAAGTACTTTCAGCTTCGCTTTGTCAGCATCCAGTTCTTCAATTGTTCCTGTGTATGATGCGAATGGACCTTCTTTAATGGTTACTGTTTCACCAAGCTCATAGTCCATGTCCACGCGTTTCTCATCCATTCCCATTCTCTTCAGAATGAAGTTAATTTCATCCTGCAATAATGGAGTCGGCTTTGATCCGGAGCCAGCTGATCCTACAAACCCTGTGACGCCAGGTGTATTACGTACAACGTACCATGAATCATCTGTCATAATTAATTCGACAAGCACGTAGCCAGGGAACACTTTTTTCTTAACTACTTTTTTCTTGCCGTTTTTTAAATCTGTTTCTTCTTCTTCCGGAACAACAACTCGGAAGATTTTATCTTGCATACCCATTGATTCAACACGTTTTTCTAGGTTTGCTTTTACTTTGTTTTCATAACCAGAATACGTATGAACAACATACCAGTTTTTTTCCATAATTAAACAGGGTTAATAAAACCCTTCCCTCCCTCGGATTAATTCATCTTCAATTTGAAGCCATCTATGTTTTGTGCTAACAAACTATAGTCAGCGAGCTAATTTTGAGCAAATTAAAAAAGCCGCGTTACGGGCTTTTTTTCTTTACACATTATTCTAACACTATTATGTCTTTTTTACGAATAAGTTATTCGTTCAAACAATGTTTTCTGCGAATTACAGACTCGTAACAAAACGGATTAATTCCGAAATACCTAAATCAATAACCGTGAAAAATAATGCCATAAAAATTACCGTACTGATAACGATAACAGTATAGCTTGTAAGCTCTTTTCTTTTCGGCCAGCTTACTTTCTTCATCTCTCTGCCGATGCCACGGAAATACTCGGTCAAGCGCTGCATTTTCTTTACCTCCAACGTATGTGACTGCTTAAAAATTGGTGCTGATTTATTTCGTCTCTTTGTGAAGAGTATGAGCATTACACGTTTTGCAAAACTTTTTAATCTCAATTCGATCTGATTTGGAAGCTTTGTTGCTTTCAGTCGAATAGTTGCGTGAACCACAATTGCTGCAAGCCAGAATTGCTTTCGTTCTCATTGAATATACACCTGCTTAAATTTTTAAAAATCCGTAATTATAACCTTATCACGGGCTTGGTTGCTTGTCAACGGAGCATCCCATTCACTTGCACCAGATGGAATATGACTAATTCAAAGATTTTAAAGCGAAATTTCACGAATTTCTAAATATCTTTCTAATTTTCGCTTTACTCTTTGGAGGGCGTTATCAATAGATTTCACATGGCGGTTCAATTCTTCAGAAATCTCTTGGTAAGACTGTCCATCAAGGTATAACGCAAGGACCTTCCTTTCCAGGTCACTCAGAAGCTCCGCCATTTTCAGTTCAATGTCGTCGAATTCCTCTTGGTTAATAATCAACTCTTCCGGATTCATCGCTTTCGCACCCGTTATGACATCTAACAAGGTCCGGTCGGATTCCTCATCGAAAATGGGCTTGTCCAAAGAAACATACGAATTGAGCGGAATGTGCTTTTGACGTGTAGCCGTTTTAATCGCGGTAATGATTTGTCGTGTAATACAAAGTTCAGCAAACGCTTTAAAAGAAGTGAATTTATCTCCTTTAAAATCGCGAATAGCTTTATATAAGCCAATCATTCCTTCTTGTACAATATCCTCTTTATCTGCACCAATCAGGAAATATGTCCGCGCTTTAGCACGCACAAAGTTTCTGTATTTATGGATTAAAAAATCCAACGCTTCACTTTCTCCCTGATGCACTAATTCCACAAGCTGATCATCATCAAACTGCAAATATCTCTCATCCACTTTATGTTCATTCAGCACAAACTCCCCCCCTTGCCCGAACCAATGATTAGAATCATTATACAGTAGGAAAATTTTAGTAGTCAATAATCAAAACTGACCTCTTCTCCATTTTTCGAATTTTTCAGCCACTTCATCAGACAGCTGAATTTTCGCAGAAGGTTTCGACTCGCTCTGCACCTTCACATGTTTTTCTACCTCTCCGGAAATGTGACGGCACTCATTCAAGAGCTCCCGGGCAGATTTTCGGAGAGCTCCCTGTCCGAAAATCGCCCATTGCTCTGTAAAGTCTGACGTCGCTACATGGATTTGTGTTTTAATGTTGCTCATTTCGACAGCCAATTTTTCTATTCTTTCATCTGCTGTCTCATTTTCTTTTGTAAAGATGACGTCAATCTTATAGTTTTTATATTTTCTTTCTAATCCTTTGACAATATAAGCATCAAAAACAACTACTACTTCATATCCTGTATAACCTTTATATTCAGCCAATATTTCTATCAGCCGATCGCGGGCGGCAGAAAGATCCTTCTCCTTCAGCGCTTTTAATTCCGGCCAGTCCCCTATAATATTATAGCCGTCAACGATTAGGATATTTTTCATTGCTTATTGTCCTAGTGGATGTCGTTTTCTGTATACTTCATACATAAGGAGACTTGCTGCCACCGAGGCATTCAGCGATGTGACCTTACCAATCATCGGCATGTGTACAAGGAAATCACATTTTTCTTTCAAGATGCGGCTCATACCTTTACCTTCACTACCGATAATGATGCCAATTGACATACCGCCATCCAATTGTCGGTAATCATCGCTTCCTTTTGCATCTGTACCAGCAATCCAAAGACCGCGATCTTTTAACTCTTCAACTGTTCTGGCCAAATTCGTCACACGTGCTACAGGTATGTATTCAATTGCCCCTGTCGAAGCCTTCGCTACCGTTGCTGTAAGACCTACAGCACGTCTTTTCGGAATAATGATGCCATGCGCTCCTGTTGCATCCGCTGTTCTCATAATCGAGCCTAGGTTATGTGGATCTTCAATTTCGTCTAAGATTAAAAAGAAAGGAGCTTCATTTCTTTTTTCCGCCACTGCAAATAAGTCATCCAATTCAGCGTACTGATAAGCCGCTACTGCAGCAATTACACCTTGATGGACACCGACACCCATTGCGTCAATTTTCTTTTTCGGCACAATTTGAGTCAGTACTTTTTTTTGTTTAGCAAGCTCAATGATTTGACCCATCGAGCCTTTCTGCGAACCTTCCGCAATCAAAATTTTGTTAATATCTCTGTCGGACTTTAATGCTTCCAATACTGGATTGCGTCCAATAATGTATTCTTCACTCATGGAGCATCCACCTCATTTCATTTCTTCTCTTCTATATAATCAATTGCCATCGCAATGATCTCTTCCATTCTTTGCAACCGATCACTCAGAAACAAATAGCCTATTAATGCTTCAAAAGCGGTTGAATACCGATATGTCTGTACATCTGTATTCTTAGGGACTGTTCCCGATTTAGCATTTCTCCCTCTTCTGACAACCCCTTGTTCTTCCTCCGATAAAACACCAGCATCCAATAAAGCATGAATAACTTTATTTTGAGCTTTTGCAGATACATAGTTTGTTGAGGCGCGATGCAAAAGGTGCGGTTTGACTGCCCCTTTTAAAAGCAGATGATGCCGTATATATTTCTCATATACAGCATCACCCATATAAGCTAACGCCAAACTGTTTAATTCCATCGGATTCAAGTGATTATTACGATTATCCATGTTTATCCTCTTTTCCATCTCGTACCTTGAGGCGTATCTTCCAAGATGATGTTTCGTGATTTTAAGTCATCACGGATTTCATCTGAACGTTTAAAGTCACGGTTTTTTCGTGCTTGAATGCGTTCTTCAATCAATCGCTCAATCTCTTCATCCAACAGTTCTTCATCTTGCAGCGATAAGCCAAGCACGCCGAACAGTTCTTCAAATTCACGAATGAAAGCTTGAAGTACCTCTGTATGTGTTTGTTGCTCCATCAAATAATAGTTCGCCTGTTTAGAAAGCTCGAACAGAACCGAGATGCCGTTCGCTGTATTGAAGTCATCATCCATCTCTGCAATAAATTGATTGTGCAGTTCTCCCACTTTAGCTAGCCATTCCTCTTTGTGATCAGGCAGATTAGTCGCTGAAGAAAGTCTGTGATTTAGATTATGGTACGATGTTTTCAATCGTTCTAAAGCCGCTCCCGCATTGCTCAGCAATTCATCACTGTAATTGATTGGGTTTCGGTAATGAACAGATAGCATAAAGAAACGCAATACTTGCGGATCATGCTTCTTCAGGATGTCATGCACCAATACGAAGTTGCCCAGTGATTTTGACATTTTTTCATTGTCGATGTTGATATATCCGTTGTGCATCCAATACTTCGCAAATGGCTTGCCTGTGTATGCTTCCGATTGGGCAATTTCATTTTCGTGGTGAGGAAATGCTAAATCTTGACCGCCTGCATGAATATCGATGCTGTCGCCAAGGTATTTTTTCGCCATAGCAGAGCACTCAATGTGCCAGCCCGGACGCCCTTTCCCCCATGGACTTTCCCAGAAGATTTCACCTTCTTTAGCCGCTTTCCATAAAACGAAGTCTAATGGATCTTCCTTCTTCTCGCCCACTTCAATTCTTGCACCCGCATGCAAGTCATCGATTGACTGCTGAGATAGCTTTCCGTAACCTTCGAACTTGCGAGTGCGGTAATATACATCTCCCTCAGACTCGTACGCGTAGCCTTTATCAACAAGCGTCTGAATAAATTCAAGAATAATATCCATACTTTCTGTTACGCGTGGGTGTGCATCAGCTTTTGAGCAACCAAGAGCCAATACGTCATTGAAGTACGCATCAATGAATCGTTGCGAAACGACAGGTACCTCTTCACCAAGCTCATTGGCAACGCGAATGATTTTATCGTCTACGTCCGTAAAGTTGGAGACATATTTCACGTCATATCCGCGGTATTGCAAGTATTTTCTCACAGTATCGAAAACAATCGGCGGACGGGCATTCCCGATATGGATGAAGTTATATACTGTCGGTCCACACACATACATTTTCACTTTACCTTCTTCTAGAGGCACGAACTCCTCCTTCTGGCGTGTTAATGTATTATAAATTTTTATAGTCACTTTGTATTGCTCCTTTCGTTCAGCAACGCTTCCATTTGTTTCTTCATCTCTGCTACTTCATTTTCAAGCTTGCTAATGCGATCTCCTGTTGGGTCTGGCAGATCCGAATGATTCAAATTGTGTTTCAAGCGGACGCCATCCCGAATCACTACCTTGCCTGGTATCCCTACTACCGTTGAGTTAGGTGGCACCTCTTTTAGCACTACTGAGCCTGCGCCTATTTTAGAATTCTCTCCCACCTTAATAGAACCTAAAACCTTCGCCCCTGTCGCAATTAAAACATTATCTTCTATCGTCGGGTGTCTTTTACCCTTCTCTTTTCCAGTTCCCCCAAGCGTCACACCCTGAAAGACGGTTACATTGTCCCCGATTTCACATGTTTCACCGATTACAACGCCCATACCATGATCAATAAAAAATCTTCTGCCGATCTTGGCACCCGGGTGTATCTCAATACCTGTGAAGAAACGGCTGATTTGAGAAATAGAGCGGGCTATGAAATACATTTTTCTTCTGTAAAATCCGTGGGCCAGACGATGCCACCAAATGGCATGAAGCCCGGAATAAGTCAATATGACTTCCAAATAACTTCTTGCCGCAGGATCTTGGTCAAATACGACATCTATATCTTCTTTTAATAACTTAAACATTCCTTTCTCCCCTCAATTCCCCTTGTGATATCAATAAACTTTTGAAGTACAAAAAAGCGTCTCTGCCATGAAGACAGAGACGCTTGAATAAAGCGCGGTTCCACTCTGTTTGGAAATAGAAATACACTAATTTCCCAACTCTTCATTGTAACGGTATGAGACCGCCTATACCTACTGATACATTTTCAGCATAGGACTCCGGAGTGCATTTCAAAAGATATAGCT
Source organism: Peribacillus faecalis (assembly GCF_014712675.1). GTDB lineage: Bacteria > Bacillota > Bacilli > Bacillales > DSM-1321 > Bacillus_AD > Bacillus_AD faecalis. Next base: position 47,985 of record NZ_JACXSI010000021.1, read on the forward strand.
TAGATCACTTGCAGCCGGTGGTGACCCTCTCTTTAAAGCATAATCTTTATACTTCTCTCCATCAACGCAAACATATGTTAATTTTACTTATACTATATAATATTTTCGACTAATTGTTAATCTAAAATACCTTGCAGACGTTTTTTAATTTTGTCTTTCCCAATCAGTGCAATAGCTTGCGGCAGATCCGGACCGTGTGTTTGTCCTGTCGTTGCCACTCGAATTGGCATAAACAGCTTTTTGCCTTTTTGGCCAGTCAATTTTTGGACAGCTTTCATAGCTGCTTTAATTGCTTCAGCTTCAAACATTTCAATTGATTCAAGCTCTGCCAAAAATGCTGACAACACTTCAGGAACTTGCTCTTCAGCCAATACAGCTTTTCCTTCTTCATCCAGTTCGATCTCATCTTTAAAGATTACTTCAGATAAAGGAACGATCTCTGCTCCGTAGCTCATTTTCTCTTGGTATAGAGACAAAAGTTTACGAACCCATTGCATATCTTCTTCTGATAACGGCTCGCTTACTTTGCCTGCTTTCACTAAGTGAGGTAATGCCAGTTGTGTCAGGCGATCCAGATCAAGATTTTTTAAGTACTGGTTGTTCATCCAAGTAAGCTTTTGCGTATCGAATAGAGCCGGTGATTTAGACAATCTGTTCTCATCGAAGATTTCAATGAATTGCTCTTTCGTAAAGATTTCTTCTTCTCCGCCCGGAGCCCATCCAAGCAGAGCGATGAAGTTGAATAATGCTTCTGGCAGATAGCCCAGTTCTTCATATTGCTCAATGAATTGAATAATCGATTCATCACGTTTGCTTAGCTTTTTACGGCTTTCGTTGACAATCAATGTCATATGGCCGAATACCGGAGGCTCCCAGCCTAATGCTTCATAGATCATCAATTGCTTTGGCGTATTAGAGATATGGTCATCTCCGCGTAAAACATGAGAGATTTTCATTAAGTAGTCATCAATTGTTACTGCAAAGTTATACGTTGGCGTACCGTCTTTTTTCACAATAACGTGATCACCGATGCCGTTAGATTCAAAAGATACTTCACCTTTAACCATATCGTTGAAAGTGAATGTTTTGTCTGCAGGAACAGCAAATCTAATGCTTGGCTGTCTGCCTTCCGCTTCCAGTTTCGCTTGCTCTTCTGCAGTCAGATGACGGCATTTTCCTGAATATGCAGGTGTTTCGCCGCGCGCAGCCTGTTCTTCACGTTCCGCTAAAATTTCCTCTTCTGTACAGTAGCACTTGTATGCCAAACCTTTTTCTAAAAGCTCTGTATAATATTGTTCATAAATGTCATTACGTTCTGATTGACGGTATGGTCCGTATTCGCCAGGCACATCGACACTTTCATCCCAGTCGATTCCTAACCATTTCAAATATTTAAGTTGGCTCTCTTCGCCGCCTGCGATGTTTCTCTTTTTATCTGTATCCTCAATTCGGATAATGAATTTTCCACCTTTATGACGTGCAAATAAATAATTGAAAAGTGCTGTACGAGCATTTCCAATATGTAAATGACCAGTTGGACTTGGAGCATAACGAACTCTGATGTTATCGCCCATTGTTTGTGCCTCCCATGCAAAAATAATTTCTAATTAGATAAATGCAGCGAACTGCATTAAGTAGAGTTAAATATTGATTTATTGTAACACTGTGTCTATAAGAAAAAAAAGTATCACTTACTATTCTTCTACTTTTTCTTTAATAAAACCGCTACTTGAGCAGCAATTCCTTCGCCTCTTCCCGTAAAGCCAAGCTTTTCGGTAGTCGTCGCCTTTACATTGACGTTTTCTTCCGCTGTTTCAAGTAGTTGCGCAATACGTGTGCGCATCTCAGGAATATACGGAAGCATTTTAGGTTTTTGGGCGATGATGGTGCAATCGATATTGCCGATTTCATATCCTTTTTCTTTCACAATTCCCCATACATGCGTCAGCAGTTTAGCTGAGTCTGCATCCTTAAAGGCCGGATCTGTATCAGGGAAGTGTTTGCCTATATCCCCCTCAGCAACCGCACCTAAGCAGGCATCTGCCACTGTATGAAGCAATACGTCGGCGTCTGAATGTCCCAATAACCCTTTTTCATACGGAATCGTGATTCCACCGATTATAAGCGGTCTACCTTCCACTAACTGATGTACATCAAATCCTTGTCCGATTCGAAACATCTGCATTCACTCCTCTTTGCCTTGAGCTGTTTTTTTTAATATTGCCTCTGCAAAATACAAATCTTCCGGCGTTGTAATTTTTATATTAAGATAATAATCTTCTACCATAAATACTTTCTCACCGTACGCTTCAACAAGACTGGCATCATCCGTTCCTAAGTAGCCGCTTTCTACAGCCTGCTCATGCGCCTTTTTCAAGACAGACACACGAAAAGCTTGTGGGGTATGCACTGCCCACAAGCTTGATCGCTCAACTGTATCTATAACTTGTCCGTCTGTTACCCTTTTGATTGTATCTTTCACACGCACCCCAGGAATAGCACTTCCCTTATCGACAGCCATTTTGACCAATTCAGAAATCGTTTCCTGTTTCACAAAAGGCCGGGCTCCGTCATGAACTAGCACAACAGAATCCCCTAGGTGATCAACAGCCTGCAACCCATTATAAACACTATCTTGTCTCTCTTTGCCGCCACTAACAATCTCGATTGTCTTATTGAATGAATAACGTTGAAGAACAGCTTCAATATCGTTTCTTTCATTTGCGTTTATAGGAAGAATAATTTTTTTACAAAAATGATCATTGTCAAATACCTTTAGCGTATGGATAATGAGAGGCGTATCAGCAATCTGTAAAAACATTTTGTTTTTACCGGCTTTCATTCGCTTCCCTTGTCCCGCTGCAAGGACGATAACTTCATAAAACATGAGCAATTATTCCTCCATCTTTATGCTACAATACTTTTTCTAATAGTTTTGGCTTAGCAAAAATCATTCGGCCCGCTGATGTTTGCAGGACACTTGTCACAATAACATCAATTTGTTTGCTAATATAATCTCTGCCGCCTTCTACAACAATCATGGTACCATCATCAAGATAGGCAACACCTTGGTTCTGCTCTTTACCGTCTTTAATTACCAGTACATTCATCTCTTCACCAGGGATGACGACCGGCTTGACTGCATTCGCTAAATCATTAATATTTAGCACAGGTACATTTTGAAATTCGCATACTTTATTCAAATTAAAGTCATTAGTCACAAGTACACCTTGCATCACTTTAGCCAGCTTGATTAGTTTACTGTCCACTTCTTGAATCTCTTCAAAATCGCCTTCGTAAAACTCGACTTTAACCGCCAGCTCTTTTTGTATGCGATTCAATATATCCAAGCCTCTTCGACCGCGGTTACGCTTCAGCGCATCTGATGAATCAGCGATGTGTTGCAGTTCCTCAAGAACAAATTGCGGAATTACAATCGTTCCTTCCACGAACCCTGTTTGGCAAATATCTGCGATTCTTCCATCGATGATTACACTTGTATCTAGAATTTTATATGAAGTACTTGTTTGGCTTTGCTTATTCTCGCTGCCATCCAGCTCTTGTTCATGAGATTTTTTTCTGTTCAATTTGAACAAGCCCATCAGTTCATCACGTTTCTTCGTTCCGACTTGAAGTCCCAGATAACCGAATAATAATGTGATTAAAATCGGCAACACTGTGTTAACAAACGGCACCTTGATGCTTGAAATTGCAAAGCTGATTAGGAACGCCACCAATAAACCGACTATCAAACCAATTGTTCCAAAAATGATATCTGTAATAGGTACTTTAACGAGTCTTTCTTCCGTCCATTTAATTGTATCTATAACATAATCTACTGTCCAAAAGGTAATAAGAAAAAAAATGAGTGCGCCTAAAATTGCTGATACGTAAGGATTGTTAATATAATTAATATCATCAGCACCGATTAACATAAGCAACTTCGGTATGAGAACCATCCCTAACGTTCCGCCTATAATCAATAAACATGCTTGTGTAATACGTTTTAACATCCTTTCACCTCCCTTTAATAATCATTATTAACAAATATATATTTTTTAAATGCAGACCATTGCAAAATATGTGCTCATTTGTTCAATCTAGCGTATACAAAGAACAAACTAATATCAACTAAGTATCATTTCCATTCCCTTTAAGGCTAGCACTCCCTAAAAGCAGTGTCAATTGAGACACTATAGTTAAAAAGTCCTTTCCGTATGGAGATGATTTCTGAGCACACGCAGACCTTCTCTTATTTTCTTCGCCCGCACTTCACCGATACCTTCTACATCATCCAGTTCCTCCACAGACGCATTCATGATGGCCGTGAAGTTTTCAAACGTTTGCACAAGATTTTCAATGATCAGTGCCGGCAGTCTCGGTATTTTATTCAGCATGCGATAGCCCCGCGGAACAATTGTCTCATCAAGCGGCACATAGCCGTTATAGCCCAGCGCCTTTAAAATGGCCCCGTCTTCCACTAACTGCTGGTGAGACAGCTCATGCAACTTATCCATTACAGTATTGACCCCAGCTTGTTCATCGTTCATATAATCAAGCACAATCAGTTCACCCTCTTCTTCAAGAGACGAAATGACCTCGTTCATTTGCAATCGAATAAGGCGACCTTCTACACCTAACTCGGTCAAATAAGAAAGCAGCTCATTCTTTATACGAATGAACATGATAAAACGTTGCAAAACTCGAATTAATTCTGCGTATGTCACAATATCTTCAAATTCAGAGCGTCCTAAGTTGCCGATACTTTGATATAAAACAGATTTATATTTCTCAAGTGTCTGTATTGCCTGATTTGCTTTTGTCAGAATTACACCCATGTCAATCAGCGTATAGCGGAAGTTCCCTTGATACACCGTAATGACATTCCGGCGTTGTGATATCGCGATGACAAGTGCTTTTGTTTCTTTTGCAACCCGCTCCGCTGTACGGTGACGCATCCCCGTTTCACTTGAAGAATACGTCGTGTCAGGAACTAGCTGGGCATTAGCTAACAAAATTTTATCTGCATTCTCATTTAAAATAATCGCTCCATCCATTTTCGCCAATTCATATAAAGAGCTTGGCGAATATGGGCAGCCGATTGAAAAGCCTCCCTCTACGATTGCTTTAACCTTTTCGTTATATCCGACTACAATTAATCCGCCTGTATTGGCTCGCAATACATTATCTATCCCATAGCGTAAAGGTGTACCGGGAGACACTAGCTGTAATATTTCTGATTTCGTTTTGTCAGCCCTTTTTTCACTCATCTATTATCCTCCTAATGCATGCCTTAAAGCCTCTGAAACTGTCGCTACGCCTATGACTTCAATTTCTTTCGGCGGGTTCCAGCTGCCTAGATTATTCTCCGGAAGAATCACTCTCTCAAAACCTAATTTGGCCGCTTCTTGAACTCGCTGCTCAATCCTTGATACTCTTCGCACTTCGCCTGTCAGGCCAACCTCTCCGATAATGCAATCCGTTTGTTTCGTCGGCTGGTCACGAAAACTTGATGCAATACTGACAGCAATCGCTAAATCAATAGCTGGTTCATCTAATTTTACGCCGCCGGCCACTTTCAAATATGCATCTTGGTTTTGCAGAAGCAGTCCTACTCGTTTTTCTAAAACAGCCATTATTAATGAAACGCGATTATAATCCATGCCAGTTGCCATTCTGCGCGGATTACCGAAACTGGTCGGAGCAATTAACGCCTGGATTTCTACCAATACCGGTCTTGTTCCTTCCATAGAAGCGACTACTGTGGAGCCTGATGCTCCTTTCGAACGCTCCTCAAGAAAAATTTCTGACGGGTTCGCTACCTCTTCCAAGCCTTGTTCCTTCATTTCAAAAATACCCATTTCATTTGTAGATCCGAACCGGTTCTTCACTGCCCGTAATATTCGGTAAGTATGGTGTCTTTCCCCCTCAAAATATAAGACAGTATCCACCATATGCTCCAATAATCTTGGTCCCGCAATATTTCCCTCTTTTGTTACATGGCCAACAATAAAAATTGCAATGCCTTTTGTCTTAGCTATTCTCATTAAAGAGGCTGTGCATTCACGAACTTGCGAAACGCTTCCCGGCGCTGATGTCACTTCCGATTGGAATACTGTTTGAATAGAGTCGACAATCACGAGGTTAGGCTGCACTTCATTGATTGCCTGTTCGATGAAATCCATATCTGTTTCTGAAAACACATATAGTTGTTCCGAAACCGTTCCAAGACGGTCAGCTCTAAGCTTTGTTTGTTTGACAGATTCCTCACCGGAAACGTAGAGTACTTTTTTATTATTTTGAGCCAGCTGAGCGGACACCTGGAGCAGCAATGTCGATTTGCCGATGCCCGGGTCACCGCCAATCAGCACAAGCGAGCCATTTACAATCCCTCCCCCAAGGGCACGATTGAGCTCCTTCATATCTGTTTTTATACGGGATTCTATATTAGTTTCAATGGAAGTAATCGGTGCTGCCTTTACACGGACTCCGGATGCTCCAATGCCCTCGCTATGCGTGAATGCTCCTTTGCGCAATGGCTTTACAATCTCAACTTCCTCAACCATCTTATTCCACTCAGAACATCCTGGGCATTTGCCCATCCATTTTGGAGATTCATATCCGCATGACTGGCAAATGAATTTTGTCTTCTTTTTTGCCAATTTACTTCCTCCTTCAGATTATCCATAATCAATTTATCATAAAATTGTCGGATGTTAGACCTTTTTACTATTCTTATTATAAAGAAGTTTTCTTACAAAAAGATTAAGAAAAGATTAAAAAAAATGCACAGCTTTATAAACGCTGTGCACTTCACATTGTTTGCCCCGTTTCATAGAGAATGGAACTTTTACTTCAACGAAGCAATAAAAGTGCAATATAACATCTAGTAATCAGTCTGCAAGTCAGTAACAGCAGCTAAGGATGCATTTCACATCTTAGCCGCTGTAATCCCAATCCGCAAGAAACTTCGACAAGGCATAAAGCAGCTCTCAATAGGATAGCCTACTTCAAAAGGTTGGTTCTTCAAAAGCGCCGGCAGATGCTGAAGTTTTTGGGAAACCCTTAAAAACAAAGTTTCACTTATTTACTGGTGGATGCTACCTCCACTGTTTTCACTTTAAACTCTCCGTTTTCAACATCGATACGCACCAGCTTGCCTTTTTCAATATTACCTCTTAGCAGCTCTTCTGATAGCTGGTCTTCAATATATTTTTGAATAGCGCGACGAAGCGGTCTCGCTCCATATTCAGGATCAAATCCTTCTTCTACAATTTTATCTATAGCAGCCGGAGTTAATTCCACATAAATATCTTGCTCTTTTAAGCGGCTTATTAACTGATTCGCCATTAAATGAACAATTTCCTGCAGATGTTTCTTCTCTAATGAATGGAAGACGATTGTTTCATCGATACGGTTCAAAAATTCCGGACGGAAAGCTTTCTTCAGCTCTTCCAGCACTTTGCCTTTCATATCTTTGTAGTCCGTATCTCCATCGTGAATGTTGAAACCGACGTATTTATTGCGTTGCAATGCTGATGCTCCGACATTCGATGTCATAATCAAAATCGTATTTCTGAAGTCGACTGTACGTCCTTTAGAATCTGTCAAACGGCCATCCTCAAGTACTTGCAGCAGGATATTGAACACATCCGGATGGGCTTTTTCAATTTCATCCAACAAGACAACAGAGTAAGGCTTTCTGCGCACTTTCTCCGTTAATTGTCCGCCTTCTTCAAAACCGACATAACCGGGAGGCGAACCCACCAGACGGGAAGTCGAATGTTTTTCCATAAATTCCGACATATCGACACGGATCATTGCATCTTCATCACCGAACATTGCTTCTGCTAAAGCACGTGCTAATTCTGTTTTACCGACACCAGTCGGGCCCAGGAAAATAAACGAGCCGACCGGACGCTTCGGATCTTTCAACCCTGCACGAGCACGGCGAACAGCTTTCGCCACAGCTTTAACGGCTTCTTCTTGTCCGATAACGCGGTTATGAAGTATCTCTTCCATATTCAGAAGTTTGTCAGTCTCCGTTTGCGCAAGTTTCGTCACCGGAACTCCCGTCCAGTTTGAAACAACTGTCGCGATATCATCAACTGTCACTTCGCTATTTTCTTTGCCCTGTTTTTCTTTCCAAGTTTTCTTCGTATTTTCAAGCTTTTCGCGTAAACGCTGTTCAGAATCTCTTAATGATGCTGCCTTTTCAAACTCTTGACTTTGGACAGCAGCATCTTTCTCTTTGCGCACCTCTTCTAACTGAATTTCAAGCTCTTTCAAGTTAGGAGGCGTTGTATAGGAACGAAGACGTACTTTCGAGCCAGCTTCATCAATTAAATCAATCGCCTTGTCAGGCAAGAAGCGGTCTGAAATATAGCGGTCTGAAAGTTTAACCGCTGCTTCAATCGCAGCATCGGTAATTGATACACGATGGTGCGCCTCATAGCGGTCACGCAACCCTTGAAGAATTTGAATCGATTCTTCCACTGTCGGCTCATCTACTTGAATCGGCTGGAAACGTCGCTCAAGAGCCGCATCTTTCTCGATATATTTACGATACTCATCTAACGTAGTCGCACCGATACATTGAAGCTCACCGCGCGCTAGAGATGGTTTAAGGATGTTGGATGCATCGATTGCACCTTCTGCACCGCCTGCGCCAATCAAGGTGTGCAATTCATCAATAAACAGAATGATATTGCCTGCCTGGCGTATTTCATCCATAACTTTTTTCAAACGGTCTTCGAATTCACCGCGATATTTTGTACCTGCCACAACTGTACCCATATCAAGTGTCATAACACGTTTGTCGCGTAAAATTTCCGGAACCTCGTTATTTACGATCTGTTGAGCCAATCCTTCAGCTATCGCTGTTTTACCGACACCAGGCTCCCCAATTAAAACCGGATTATTTTTCGTGCGTCGGCTTAACACTTCGATAACACGCTGGATTTCTTTACTTCGCCCGATGACAGGGTCTAAGCTGCCTTCTTTTGCAATAACAGTCAAGTCACGAGCTAAGCTGTCTAGTGTCGGTGTATTGACTGCGGATGATGTATTCCCCTGATGTCCGGCGGATTCGTTGCTTCCCAGCAGCTGCAGCACTTGCTGACGCGCTTTATTAAGGCTGACGCCAAGATTATTCAGTACTCTTGCCGCAACGCCTTCACCTTCTCGGATAAGCCCAAGCAATATGTGTTCTGTACCTACGTATGAATGCCCAAGCTTTCTTGCCTCATCCATTGAAAGCTCAATTACTTTTTTCGCTCTCGGTGTGTAATGAATTGTTTTAGAAACATCCTGACCTTGCCCGATTAGCGTTTCAACTTCTTTCTGGATTTTTTCTGCGCCTAAGCCAAGAGCAAGCAATGCCTTGGCAGCAATACCGTCACCTTCTCTTACCAGCCCAAGCAAAATATGTTCCGTTCCGATATTATTGTGACCTAATCGAATTGCTTCTTCTTGTGCTAATGCCAGTACCTTCTGAGCTCTTTCCGTAAATCTACCAAACATCATATAATTGCCTCCTCACTCTTTAAACGATTCCATATTTAGACGTTCTCTTATAAAAGTTGCACGGCGATAATCCCGTTCTTGCGGATGCAGCTCTGCTCCTGCGTATTGTTGCAAAAAGCCCGGCTGCATTAAAATCATCAGCTCGTTCAGGATTGTTTTAGAGATATTTTTTATATACCCTAAATCAATGCCTAAACGAACATCCGATAAACATTTTGCTGCTTCTTTTGTTTCAATGATTCTGGAATGCGCCAATACTCCTAGCGAGCGATACACCCTATCCTCTAATTGTATGTTCATCGTACTCACTAATGCTTCTCTCGCTAATCTTTCTTGTGCAATAATTTGTTGGACCACAATCGTCAAATCATGAACAATATCTGTTTCTGACTTACCTAATGTTGTTTGATTGGATATTTGAAAAATGTTGCCCAATGCTTCACTGCCTTCACCATATATCCCTCTAACAACCAATCCTAATTGGTTGATGGCAGGAATAATCCGGTTCATCTGCTGTGTAATAATCAGCCCAGGCAAATGCATCATAACTGATGCTCTCAACCCGGTTCCTACATTGGTTGGACAACAGGTCAAGTAGCCTCGTTTTTCATCAAAGGCATAGTCCACCTGTTCTTCAATCGCATCGTCAAGCTCATTTGCCTTTTCTAATGCTTTTGTAAGTTGTAATCCTGACATGAGGCATTGGATTCGGATATGGTCTTCCTCATTAAACATGATGCTTACCTTTTCATCTGATGACAGTAAACATGCGCCGTAAGAAGATCGTTCTGCTAAATGCGGACTGATCAAATGCTTTTCAACAAGCATTCTTTTTTCCAGTAGTTGCATTTCTGCCATTTTCAGCATGCTAAGATCATGTTGTTCCTGAAGTGACTGCAGCTGTTTTTCCAGCTGCTCAATAATCGCATTGGCTTCTTCATCTTTAAGCAAAGTGGAAAAGGTATGGTTCTGCAGATTTCTCGCTAGCCTCACCCTGCTGCTCAGCACAATATCTGATTCTGGACCTTCTTCATTCATCCATGAACTAAGGGTATGGTCAATAAACTTTCGTAAGCTCATTAGCTAACACCCCCATTTTCTGAGGTATGTGCCCTTCTCTCGAGCGAACGCAGTTCATCTCTGATTTCAGCAGCTTTCTCAAATTCCTCTTGCATAATGCATGCTTGCATTTGGCTTTTAAGATCCTGCATTTTTCTTTGTACGGAAATATGATTGCCGATTCTTTTCGGAATTTTACCCGTATGAACGGAGTTTCCGTTATGCAATCTTTTTAAAATCGGTTCAAGCTGCTTGCTAAACGAGTCATAGCAATTGGAGCAGCCAAACATGCCAAGTCGGGTGAATTGTGAATAACTCATTTGGCATTGACTGCAATGCAATTCACTAATTCCTGATAGTGTATGATTTTTAGGGGATGCAAAAGCATTGTCCAAATTTAATAATCCAGCCAATAAATTGTTGATCGGAAAATTGACTCCATTATTAGTCATGAACATTTCACTTTTTTCTTGAGAACACTGGTCACATAAATGTACTTCTGTTTTCTCGCCATTTATTATCTTTGTGAAATGTAGAGTAGCCGGTCTTTGCTTGCATTCTTGGCACTCCATCCATACCACCTCTCAAATTATTCGTATTTTAGAGTAGTTAACATTGCTTCCATTAACTTCGCCCTTAACTCATCTCTGTATGGCAAATCGTTCAATAATACGAGTTGGTTAATGACACTCAGCATAATTTTTGCTTCGCGCGTGCTGATCACTTCTTCTTCCATTAATCGATAAATCATATTTTCCGCCATTTGCTGAGAAAACTTATTTTCAATTAGTTGAAGCAGCTGATCAATGATTTGAGCATGGTCATATAATTTTAATTTGGCAATCCGTATATAACCTCCGCCCCCGCGCTTACTTTCGACGATATAACCTTTTTCAATTGTAAAACGGGTGTTGATGACATAATTGATTTGAGAAGGTACACATTGAAACTTATCAGCAATTTCACTTCGTTTAATGATTAAAATATCTTTATCACTTTGACGCAGTACGCTTTTGAGATAATTCTCAATTATGTCAGATATATTTTTCATCGTCCTCCTCCAATCTGACCTAGCAGTTCTAATAACAACCTGTCTTGATGTTCGTCAAATTCTGACTTTGACTATATTTGACTATAATTATATGAAAAATTAAATACAAATGCAACTGAGGCGCTTATTTAACACTACTTCTATATAATCGCCAAATATCCCTTTATTTTATACACAAATAAATTCTTTATTGTCGGCGATAATAAAAATTTTATTCACGTCTGTCCGTTTTTTCTCCGATGAAAATACAGCTAACACCATAAAAAAGTGGATAAGTGAGCTTTTTCTATAATAGTAAGATATAAGTTCCCCCCACTTCTAATCAATAGCAACAAATTTTATAGTTATATGTCTGTTTTCTTGACCGTTTTATCCACATTAAATAGCCGTTAATCCACATACATAATTATTTATGATTTGATTCAACCAATTCATCCACTTTTCCACACTCTTGAGTTAACTTTAAATTAAGTTATCTACAGTTCTTTAGCTAATCCAGTCCGATTATCTCAAGGTACAAAAAAAGACCAGCTTCATCAGCTGATCTTCATCTTGCCTGGCAACGTCCTACTCTCACAGGGGGAAACCCCCAACTACCATCGGCGTGCGAGCTTAACTTCCGTGCTCGACTCCCGACGAACGATAAGCGGCGAATCTCTTCGTCCATTTCACTCGTTCCGTCCTCACGTACACCGTACGCTCCGGGCGTCACTCCCTCATTTCCTCGACCTTCTTGCTTCTTCTTCACCGGGTTTGGGCGTTTTATATTCAGTCCTAATAGGTTAGCTTCTTAACTCTAAACCTTCGGTTCAGTTATTTTATGACACAAAAAAAGACCAGCTTCATCAGCTGATCTTCATCGTGCCCGGCAACGTCCTACTCTCACAGGGGGAGACCCCCAACTACCATCGGCGCTGAAGAGCTTAACTTCCGTGTTCGGAATGGGAACGGGTGTGGCCTCTTCGCCATCATT
>NZ_JACXSI010000022.1 GCF_014712675.1 Peribacillus faecalis
TTTTTACTCATATTCTTCCCCAGTATTTCTTTGATGTTTCTTCATTATATAAAAAATGTACCCCATAGGTAGACCTTTTTTGAAGTGTCTACTCTATAGGGTACATTTTATATCTATGCAGTTCCCTTTTTCTATTAAAAGCTAGTCTAATATTAAGATAGTTACATTAGTAATCATCACTTTCATCATGAGCAATATGTCTGGATGATTTACGGTCAAAGCATTGAGCAAATGATTCATCTTTACATTGTTCAAGAATTGGTTTGCCTGGATTAAAATCAGGATTATTAAGAACTTCATATGGTCTCATCATTTCATTGTCTTCGTGTTCAAGGATATGGCAGTGCCATGGATAGATTCCGGTGAATGGTCCGAAGCGAGCAATAATACGAGTAACTTCTCCGGGATTAGCACGGACAGTATCTTTCCAACCAAGCTCATTTTGGTCAGGGGGCTGAGGTGGACCAACCACTAGATTAGGTCCATTAGGATCACCGGTAAAAGTAGCACGATTTAATATTTGGAACATAACGAGATGTAAGTGAATTGGATGTGTGTCAGGCGTAGTGTTGTATAGCTCCCAAATCTCTATTTGTCCGTTTTTCGGGGTTTCTGTAAGTGGCAGTTGATTCCATTCCAGATTATTAAGCAAGAGTTTTAAGCGTCCAAACTCATCGGTACTTTCAATTAAGGTGTTTTTTCGAACGATAGAAGCCTCATTGGGATTAATTCGGTTTAGACAACTTAATGTTGTTGGAATTTTACTTCTATCAGGACAAATATCAGGACAAAAACTATGTTTACGGACACGAAACATCATAATCTGACTGAGGTCTGCTGTAGGCGGGGTACCATCTGGGAATGGGGCAGGGGCGTCGTTTGTCAAAATGATACTTTGTCCTGCATTTTTTGAGAAGTCGATGATGACATCAGCGCGTTCTGCTGGTGCGATAATAATGCTAGAAAGGTTTACAGGGTGTTCTAATAAACCTCCTTCTGTACCAATTTGAATAAAACTCCCTCCAGAACTCAAAGCAATTCGGTAAAAACGAGAGTTGGACCCATTAAGAATGCGGAAGCGGTATTTTCTAGGCTCGACCTCAAGGAATGGCCAGATCTTCCCGTTTACTAAAATGGTATTGCCGAAAAATTCTGGTACAACGGATGGATTTGGGATTGTCGGGTCTAATGGCGGTTGCGGTGCAGGGGGCGGCTCTTGACCTGGTTGGGTTGGATAGAAAAGTTCACCGTTTGGATAGAATGAACGATCTTGTATAAGCAGTGGAATCTCATACTTGCCACTAGGAAGTTTTAAACTTGCCTCATCCTTATCTCTAATAATGTAAAGACCTGCAAGTCCCGAATAAACGTTCAAACGCGTTATTCCAATGGCGTGGTCATGATACCATAACGTCGTTGGACGCTGACAGTTTGGGTATTCGTATACTCTATTTGTGAATTTTGGTCCGACATTTTCGAAATTTCGTGTAAACCATGCTTCCGGATAACCATCTGATTCGGGTCTCACTCGACCTCCATGTAAATGTACAACAGTCCTGACAGACGGTGTATCAGGCTCTGCACCATGAACGGTGCGATCAATTGGCAATAAATGTTCAAAAGGCAATTCGTTCTCCCATTGCACCCTAATCGGTTGATTTCGTGTGGCTTCAAACGTGGGACCAGGGTACAACCCGTTATAACCCCAGACAGTAGTCGGCGGCAAATCCCGATGCAATTTTTGTTGGAATTGCTTCATCGTAACTCTATAAAACGGAATGTTATTAATCTTTTTTTCGGGTTTAATAACAGTAGGAATCGGTAGGGCATCTACAAATTTTTCTAAAGCCATTTTACACTCTCCTTAAATGAATTTTACCAAAGACAAACTATAAGATAGATTATGCAGCAAGGTTCAAAAGCGCTTAAGTAGATGTCACGCTAGGCAAAGAAAAATATCTTTAATAGGAAAGAGATTTGATAGTTTTTACATAAAAGTAAAATATTTATATAATAACGAATAATCAGGTATTTATAGGGGTACATATAGAAAAAATGATCGGGTTATTGGCGGCGATTGGTTTCCTTTCAGGTTGCAATAGTCAAGAGAATTAACCGAGCAAAAGGCGGTGGCGGTCGAAACGCAAGCATCATCGGAACTCAATGTCGAAGAAGTCGGGAAATACGATGAATTCCAAATTGAGAAAGGAAAATTAGAATATGTAACACTTGATGAAATGATGTCGGACTTTGCGAAGAACTTCGATCCTCATTTTGAATTATATAGTTAATTGAGAAACTCAACCTTACCTCTTATTTATCTTGATTAGGGTATTCTTGTACGGCTTCTTCCCTTACAATTGAACAATTAAGAGTTAATGAATAAATAACTTTTATAGATAAGAGGCTGCCCGAATGAGGAAGCCTTTCGTTGTATTTTGTATAAAGGTGACATAGGACTTTGGTTCTAGGATATGTATTCTTTGATTGTGTATAGCGGAAAGGACTTTAAAGAAACAATTTAAATGTTTAACTGACAAATACTATTATAATACGGGTGTGACAAGCAATATAAAAGAATATATACTTGAAAACATTGACAAAAAAGGTTAAATTTAAATGGTTATGTTTTCGCTTTTAAATAGAGAAACGGCAAAATAATCGAAAGGTTATGACGCAAAGTCGTAGGTCTAAGGTCTTTTTTGACTAGGATAGCTAGGCTGCCTCTTGATTGGGAGGGAATTAATGTCGGACCAATTGAATGATGTAATATTAAAAGAACTAGATAAAGAATGGGTTGAACTAATGAAATTAGCTAAGAAAACCGGGATATCATTAGATGAAGTCAGGAGATTTTTAAGAAGCAACTAAGATTCTAACAGGTAAGGTGATATTATACGTTCTGATAATTAATTGACCCTAATAAGAAACGTAAAGACTGTAAAATGAACGGCATGAAACATCAATGAGAGGGGAAATTGAGGTTTGGGAAATGTGCTTGAACAAGTAAATTCTGAGAATTATATATTAGAAAATATTCTTACATCTTATATGGATTTGGTTTATTTAAAAGATAAAGATGGCAATTGGGTTAAAGTGAATGATTATACGAAAGAATTATTTGCATTTAATGAATTTAATTGGTGTAGAAAGAAAAATGCTGAACTGGCATATTTGTTTCCGTATTATAAGGATTTTTTTGTGCACTCTAATGATACCGATGAACAGACTTGGGAAAGTAAAGAAATAACTAAACATGAACAGCAAATTTCCGATCTTAAAGGAGAGTTGAGGACTTTTTCTGTCATCAAAATACCATTTTACGAACAAGATGGTAGTCGAAAATCATTATTAGTTATGGGAAAAGAGATTACTTTAGTTAAAGAGGAGAATTCAGCATTAACTACTACTGTGAGAGCATTGGCAGATTTTAAGTTTGCATTAGATCAATCTTCTATTGTAGCTACTACAGACAGTAGAGGCAGAATAACATATGTGAATGACACATTTTGTGAAATTTCTAAATATAGCAGAGAAGAATTGATTGGCAAAGATCATCGCATTTTGAATTCCGGTTACCATTCTAAAAAGTTTTTCGGAGAGATGTGGAAAACAATTAAGAGTGGAGAATGTTGGAAAGGTGAGATTAAAAACAGAGCAAAGGATGGTTCGTTTTATTGGGTAAAGACGACAATTATTCCCTTTCTATGTGAGAAGGGTATCCCTTATCAATTTATTGCTATTCGACAAGATATTACAGGAGAAAAAAAATTCGGAGAGAAGCTTTTTCATAATGCCTATCATGATGATTTGACTGGTTTACGTAATCGTCGTGCCTTTAGAGATAATATCAATCGATGTATCCATCAAGATAAAAAAGTGAGTCAACTAGCTTTTATTTACTTGGATTTGAATCGTTTTAAATACGTAAATGATACGCTAGGTCATAATGTCGGTGATCAAATTCTTCGTGGTGTCTCAGACCGCTTAATGAGGCAACTTACTGATAGGGCAGATATCTACCGCTTCGGTGGAGATGAATTTATTATTGTACTCAAAAATCAGTCAAATGAAGAAGTTGAAAAATTTATAGATGAAACTAAGAACTTATTTTTAAAGCCATTTTATTTTAATAATGAAAGAATCTACCTATCTGTCAGTCTAGGAGTTAGTCTTTTTCCTAGAGATGGAGATGATGTGGAAACGCTTTTGAAAAAAGCAGATAGTGCGATGTACTCAGCAAAAGAAAACGGAAACAATACGATTCGTTTCTACACTGATGAACTGAGCGATATGACGAAAAAAATGAAGCTAGAAAATGCTTTAAGGCAAGCGGTAGCAGAGAACCAATTTACTCTTGTTTACCAACCGCAATTTAATCTAAGGTCTAAAAAGATAGTAGGGGTTGAGGCTTTAATTCGTTGGGAGCATCCAACTTTAGGGGTCATTCCACCTTCTGAATTTATTCCTCTCGCTGAGGAAACAGGATTAATTGAGCCGATAAGTGAATGGGTTCTAGAGACGGCCTGTAGACAAAATTGTGAATGGCAGAAAAGTGGAATAGCTAATATTCGGATGGGTATTAATATACCTTCTTCTTTATTCAAAGATAACTTAGTTAAACTAGTTGAATCAATGTTAGAGAAGACTAATTTACAACCATGTTATTTAGATTTAGAAATTACGGAGAGCACTATGAATGTACCGGAAATTACAATCCCAATTTTGAAAAAATTAAAAGCAATCGGGGTACGACTATCAATAGATGATTTTGGTACAGGGTATTCATCGTTAGCTTATTTAAAAGATTTTCCGGTTGATTGTTTGAAAATTGATCGTTCATTCATTGAAGAGATTCAAACAGATAATGGGCCTATTGTTAAAATGATAATCAGTATGGCTAGGCTTTTAAATTTTAGTGTAATAGCAGAGGGTATCGAGACGGATGAACAATTAGATTTTCTTTCTCAGCTATCATGTGATGAAGGTCAGGGATATCTATTTAGCCGTCCTTTGCCTGAAAAGGAAATATATAAACTGTTAAGTGTAATGGAAAATTAGTCTTACGTAAATTTTTTAGTTATTTTAAATAATATAAAATCAAACACAGATACTACACTGGGGGATATAGCATTGTTTTTCGTTAAGCAGAAGTCAAAAAATCAACTAAAGAACGTACCGATCGATGAAATTAAAATTGATGTTAAAACAGGTAGTGATTTAGAGAAACAATTACATATGATTGGGTTAACAAAAGATGAGTTGCATTTAATCAAGAGAGTACAACCATTTATCATAGAAAGTATAGATAATCTTGTAGATGTTTTTTATCAGAATATTGCTTATGAACCATCATTAATCCAAATTATTGAAAAAAATAGTTCTGTTGAACGATTAAAGAAAACGTTGAAACAGCATATTATCGAGATTTTTGATGGGGTTATTGACGATCAATTTGTTGAAACGAGAAGACGTATTGCATTCATACACGTCAAAATCGGTTTAAAGTCAAAGTGGTATATGTGTGCATTTCAAAACTTATATTTATCGATTATGAATATCTTTGATACACATATTGAAGAGTCGGAAACCTATAAGGAGTTAATGAAAGCCGTTTCAAAAATATTGAATTTAGAACAACAAATCGTATTGGAGTGTTTCGATCAAGAAGCAGAACAATTAAAGATGAAAGTGGAAGCGCAAAAAATGTTGGTTCGTGATAATGTTTTAGCTGCATCGCAAAACTTAGCTGCCATAACGGAGGAAACAAACTCGAGTTTCCAATTATTAGATTCTCAATCTAATGAGATTGTTTCACATGCTGAAAAGGGGAGTTCATTATCCTTACAAGCAAAAGAGAGCGCTTATAATGGAGAAGAGCTATTAAAAAAACAGTATGCCAATTTAGACAATATTAATCTATCAGTAAATACAATTTTTGATGATGTACATGTCATGCAAGAAATCATGAAGAAAATGAAAGGAATTGTTGATTTAGTAACCAATGTTGCAAATCAGACTAATTTACTTGCTTTAAATGCAGCAATTGAAGCAGCGAGAGCCGGAGAATCTGGTCGTGGTTTTTCGGTTGTGGCAGAAGAAGTAAGAAAGTTAGCGGATGAAACTAAACAATCTGTCTTGAATGTTTCTTCACTTATAGAAGATTCTAATAAGCAGGTTGTTGGATTATTGGAGTCTTTAAGTAATATTCGAATTAAAATGGATGAAGGAACACAAAACATGGAAGAAACAAAATCACAATTTGAATATATTGTGCACACAATGGAAGATACGGAGAAGCAAAACAATATGATTCTAAAGGAGCTAGAATCTTTTGCAATGATATCTCATGAAATAGGGAAAGCTTTTGACCATTTAGTAATTTCAGCAGAACAATTAGCCTTTATAGCACAAGAAATGGATTAAGAATTCTCATCCATAGAAGAATTGAGATTTTTAAAACTTGACGGTCATATCTGAATTACGCCTATCAAGTAGCCCATGAAAATAATAACGGCTTGAGCCCGGTATTTTAGTAGGCTCAAGTCGTTTAATCTTTTGTTTTCTAGCTATATTCATTTTAATTAGATTCAAAGGTTCCGAAAACAGCCAAAATAAATGTTTGTCATTTCTTTTTTTCGTTCCATTTATTCTCGAATATGAGCTTATCAAGTTGCTGTCTTTTTTCCCATTTGTAGATTTCTAATAATGGTCTATCCGGATAATTTTCTGTATATCCAATCGATATTAGGGCGACAGGATCTACATGATAGGGGATTTCTAGTATTCTCCTTACGTCATCTTTTTTATAAAAGCTGACCCACCCCATGGCTAATCCTTCCGCATAACTTGCCAGCCACATATTTTGAATGGCACAACTTGTAGACATTAAATCCGTTTCCGGGATAGAATTTCTCCCTAATACGTGGTCACCCGCACTAAAAGGATTGTTTGTGACACAAATCGTAACCGGTGCTTCAATAATTCCGGCAATTTTCAAATCAAGAAACGTCAATTCGCGCTCTGTTCCTTCATAATGGATAGATAAAGCTCGACGTTCTTTCTCCACAATTCCGGCTAATTCTCTCTTGGTGGCCTCATCTTTAATGACAATGAAATTCCACGGCTGCATAAAACCAACCGAAGGTGCGCTATGAGCCGCTTCTAACACTCTCATTAACGCTTCTTCTTCAATGGGTTTATCAATAAATGTCCGAATATCACGTCGATTAAATATAGCCTTATATACTCCTTGCTTCTCTTCATTTGTTAAAGTATTCATCCTATCTCCTCCGTTTTTCGCAGCACAAAAAAATCTCAGCCTAAATAGACTGAGATTGTGCCGTTTCTCATTTGGACTTTCATACTGGCAGGTCTCCTGGCTCTGATTCAACATCAATCTGCCCCTTCCCGGATTTTTCTTTCCAGTGGTTCGACAGCGACTCCTCAACTACAGTGGTGGGCTCCCCCGCATCATTTTTTGATTTCCCTATTCTCTTCTAAATTTAGAAGCACCAGTAAAATATAAATTATTTATAAATTATCATTGGCATATTATTGTGTCAAGGATTCTACTTTGCCTGGAATAAAGCAACTAAGACATTTTAGTGGGGGTGATAGGCAAAAAATAGTTTCCATTTAAGGGTTTATGATTTCCGATAAGGGAATAAAAAATACATGTTACATTCAAAATGGAAAGAAGGGTGAAATATGTTAGGAGCAATAATTGGAGATATTGTCGGTTCTATTTATGAGCCGAGACATCATCATATTAAGACAAAGGATTTTCCGCTTTTTACATCGTATTCACACATAACGGACGACACGGTCATGTCCTGTGCAGTGGCTGAAGCATTGTATACGTATCAACAATCAAAAGATATTAATCTATTTAAAAGCGAACTGGTTGATAGTATGCAAAAATTCGGGAATGCTTACCCTCATGCCGGCTATGGTCATTCATTTAAGGATTGGCTTAAAACCGACCATCCGAAACCGTATGGCAGCTATGGAAACGGATCGGCTATGCGTGTATCTCCAGTTGCTTATGTGGCAAGTAGTTTGCAGGAAGCAGAAGAATTGGCAAAGGCATCTGCGGAAGTAACGCACAATCATCCTGAGGGTATAAAAGGGGCAAAAGCGGCGGTTTCCGCAACATTTTTAGCACGAATCGGGAAAAATAAGCGACAAATTAAATCGTACATAGAGCAAAACTATTATAAGCTGGATTTTACTCTTGATGAAATACGGCCTCATTATCGTTTTGATGTATCCTGCCAAGGTTCAGTGCCGCAGGCGATTGTCGCATTTTTAGAGTCTGTCAGTTTTGAAGATGCGATCCGAAATGCCATCTCAATCGGAGGGGATAGCGACACCATTGCTGCGATTGCAGGCGGAATAGCAGAAGCCTACTACGGCATACCGGAGCCTATAAAACAAGAAGCATTAAAGTATGTATCGGAAGGCTTAATTGGTGAAGTCTATAAGCGTTTTATCGAGTATTGTTCTGCTTATCCATCTAGTGATATAGGAGAAAAGTGGAAGAGACCATCTGTGACAGTAGATAATGTCATAGTAAGACAGAGTAAAAACAAAGATTTCCTTTTATTAATTCGTCGTAAAAATGAGCCGTTTAAACATCAATGGGCATTGCCTGGCGGATATGTAAATGAAAATGAAATTGTTGAGAGAGCTGCAATTCGCGAATTGGAAGAAGAAACCGGAGTAGAGGCACCTTCGTTGGAATTGGTAGGTGTGTTCAGCGAACCGAATCGAGATCCGCGCGGCTGGACAATCTCTTGTGCCTATAAGGCAAATGTTGATCAAAACGTTTTAGCTCATGCTGGGGATGATGCATCTGAAGCTGAATGGTTTGCCGTTAGTTGGACAAGGAAGCGAGACCATCTGATGCTAGTGTTAAAAAGTGAATTCGAACAGCTTGAAGCAGCAGTTGATATGCACATAGATGAAAATGGTGAATTGAAAGTAGGCGCGCAGCACACGGCACATATCGCTTTTGACCATGCTAAAATCATTGCTTCTGCATTAAAGGATGATTGGTCTAGCTTGTTTAACTCATCCGATATAGAAAAAACGGACAAAGGTTCATTGCATGCTTTTAGCGGTTGTTTAGTTGGCGGTGCTGCAGGAGACGCACTTGGTTATGCTGTTGAGTTTATGTCGCTTGACACTATTCAATCGAAATATGGTGAAAATGGAATAACTCAGTATCAGCTGCATCATGGTCAAGCAAGAATATCTGATGATACACAAATGACGCTATTTACGGCTAATGGTTTGTTGCTTGGGATTACTCGCGGCATGACGAGGGGAATCATGGGCAGTATCGAAAACTATGTATATTTGTGCTATAAAGATTGGCTTGAAACGCAAAGTGGAAATAAACAAGATTATCATTTTAGCTGGTTATTTCATGTTCAGGAATTACACAGTGCCAGAGCTCCGGGAAATACGTGTTTAAGCGCGCTGAAAAGCGGGGAAATGGGGACAATGGAGAAATCGATTAATCATAGTAAAGGATGCGGCGGTGTCATGCGTGTAGCTCCTGTCGGTTTGTATTGTCCGAGAAAATGGGACCGAACAGAAACAGCTTTAATAGGAGCGAAAGTGGCAGCTATTACTCATGGCCATCCGCTTGGTTTTATTCCAGCGGCATCGTTGGTGGATATCATTTCTCAGATTGTATATGGAGAAGAGACAGAATTGAAAGAAATCATTAGCGAAAGCACAAAGTTTATCGTGAACTTATTTAAACAATATCCGCAAGCTAAAGAATTTCAACGAATCATGGAATTAGCTATGACTTTATCTGAGCAAACGATAGAAGATGCTCAAGCTATAAAACAAATAGGGGAAGGCTGGGTAGCCGAAGAAGCATTAGCCATTGCGGTTTATAGTGGTTTGAAACATTCAAGCAACTTTGGCGCTGCTATAATAGCAGCAGTCAATCATGATGGAGACAGCGATTCTACTGGCGCTATAACAGGGAACATAATGGGTGCATTCCTAGGCTACAACGCCATTCCTGCACATTATTTGGAAAAACTAGAGTTAAAAGACATCATCTTAGAAATGGCAGAGGATCTTTACAATGATTGTCAAATCTCTGAATATACTCCGGCATCTAACCAATATGAGCTTGAATGGGAAGTGAAATATATCAACTGCCAACCGATGCACAAATGATAAAACAGCCGCTTCCCGATTTTGATTGGGTGCGGCTGTTTGAATGATGTTATATACCCTGATCTGGTACTAAAATCGCCCTTACTGATCAATATGTCGAAGCCTATCATCAAATTGCTCAGCCATCTTCTTCTCCATTTCCTCGAGTAAATATGAATTGTTATGTCCTAATCATTCACTCACAACCTTTGGAATTTCACTCAGTCCCATTAATATTGGGGATATGTTTCCGGTTTTATGTGAATCTGTGAATCTTATCTACTTAAATTTAAAGCGTCTAATAAATTTGATATATTATATAAAATATGTAAAAATTAGGTAACACTATCGTTGAATAGTCTATGAATCTTTTATAGAAACTACATGTTTTTCCCACATTCATAAATCCAATTGTAAATTCTTCTATTTTTTCTTTCCTAATGGTTTAGTTACGTTATTTTTTGTAGATGGTTTACCGATTAATGACTATAGTTTTTGACTTTTAGAAGGAGATAACCAGTATGTTATTAAACTATGAAAGGAGGTGAGAGGTTAATAGAAATATAGAAATAACGACATAAGTTCACCAACAGTTAGGCTTTAAAAACACCATACAAATGAAGTAGTTCATTATCTAATAGGGAGGAGAATCTTTTTGAAGCTTAGAAATAAAATTACAGCAATTACGACTGGTATTTTGCTTGCAATGTCTTCAACAGCTGCTTTTGCTGCGCAGCCAGGACTAGATAAAATGCCTGACCCAATCGATCCTTTGTCGTGGGTGAATCCAGAGGATATGACGTGGAATGATTATAATCCGATTCCGGGTATTGACTGGAATAACACTGATATTAAACCGGAAACGGAACTTAAAGGGGCTTTAATTTTGGTCGATTTTCCAGATCAGGATTTTATTTTGACCAAAGCTAAGGGTTCAGAACTCATTGGTAATCCGCAAGTCGATGCTGTACCACGCGAAGAATTAGGGGAATGGTGGAAAGATTTCTTGAATACTCCTAGCGAATTAAACAACTACCAGACAATTGACGGTTTTTGGAAAGAAAATTCTAATGGAAAATGGGGTGTAACCCTAGATTCTTATGGTCCATACCGTTTGGATAAAAATGAATTTCAGTATGGGCTTGAAAGCAGTCATAACGCTAATACACTTCCAAGCAATTATACAAGAGGAAACCTTTTTCAGGATGGTGTCAATGCAGCCGCCGCTGACATAGCTGCTTCAGGAGAAGAATATGACTTTGCGTTTATCGTTCATGCTGGCTATGATGAATCAACAGTATGGCAGGAACTCGGTGAAATGATGTTTCTGAATCCGGAATCTGTACCTGATGAATTTGGACCACCAGATTTACCAGGATTTGGAAACATGCCAAACTGGGCAAAAACTCGTTACGTGCCATGGACTTCTTATTATGCAGCAAAAACGATTTGGTCTGCTGCATCTAGCGCAACGATAAATGGTAAAAGAATTCGTGTTTCCATTCAAGGGGAAAGTGATGGCATGGGCACATTTGCTCACGAATTTGGGCATCTCCGCGGCCTTGGTGATAACTATAATAATGCAGCACTTGACCCTAGAACCTA
This sequence comes from Peribacillus faecalis, assembly GCF_014712675.1. Lineage (GTDB taxonomy): Bacteria > Bacillota > Bacilli > Bacillales > DSM-1321 > Bacillus_AD > Bacillus_AD faecalis. The sequence continues at coordinate 11,791 of NZ_JACXSI010000022.1, forward strand.
TTCAGGTTATTGGGAAACAATGAGTCGTGGATCGTTCAATGGTCCCGGTGGAACGCACACTCGCTGGATGATTCCTTCTACTCTTGGTGCTTCCTTATCTGCCCCTCATATGCTTCGTAATAAGATGAAACAAGGATTTTTAGAAAATGATGAAGTTCTGCACATTAATCGCGATGACTTAAAAGTGACCGGACCGGTGTTTGCGGATATTACCGCACGTCAAGTACCGATTGGCAGTGAATTTGGTCGAACTGGACTTTACGGTATCAACATCAGTATGAACGATTTAACACCTACAGATTACCTTGCGGGTGATTGGCGTAACGATATTCTGAACAATAGATTATACGATAACTATACTATTGAAGTGGTAGACCGTATTGGTACGGACTCCTTTGCGGCAGACTCAGGCGTATTGATAGCCAAGACCAAAAATGCAGAGACTGCTCCGAACATTTGGGTAGTTGATTCGCATCCTGAGGATATCGATTTAAAAGATTTTACTAGACCTGATGGCACAACAGCAATGGTTGGAAAAGGTGACCCTCGTCAGGCTCTTGATGCATTGTTCAAAGCTGGGAGTGGGGCAAGTTTAGTTGCCGGAAAATTCGATGGTTCAATTAATAGAGATACTATAGTCAGTGAGTATATTGATCCATACAATAAACTTCATTTCTATATTTTAGGGAATTACAAAGACAATGATGGTGTACTTCGTTACCAGGTTGCTGTCCGTAACACAGAGGGTGGAGGCACCTATAAACGTGGGGTGGAAGTAAGTGCTGGAGCTATAGAACCTGCCGTACAGGACAAAATAGCAGTCTATCATTTCAAAGTAACTAATACCGGTGAAGAAAAAGATCTTATTCGTGTCAACGCTTCGGCAGGTGATGATTGGTTAGTTCAACTTGATAACAATGTACTCGCTATAGAGCCTGGAGCAATCGTCGATGTACCTGTGTACGTAAAAATTCCAAAGGGCAAGACTGCCCCAGATATCCTCACATTTACAGCAACTTCAGAGACGGATTCCACTCAAACTGTTACCTATACAAATCTTTTGGCGTCCAATCTTAATGCAACCGGATTAAGTTCCGTTATTGATAGCTTTGCCAAAGAGGGAGCATTTAAAGCAGGTGCAGCGCAAGCATTGAAGGCACATTTGAATTCCGTTGGTCAATTTGAAAAGAAAAACTCTCCGGATAAGGTGCTTAAACACATAAATAATTTCAAACAGTTTTTGGAACTTAAAAAAGATGCAAATCAGATTTCCGAGAAAGCTTATAACAGTCTGAAAGCTCATGCAGATGCAATGATTGAAATCTGGCAATAGTAAGATCGCTTTTTTAGTATCTGCCCCCTGTACTGGAATGACTATTACAGGGGGCAAACTCAAAATCTATCTTAAATATGGGAATCAGCGAATGGTCTCCTGTGATTTTATTTAGTCAGTTTTCTGAATGGCGATTAAAGAGAGTTGTCAATAGTAGGAGTGGAGATAATTGAAGAATATAATTACAATTACAGCTATTTTATTATTATTTTTACTTGGTGCCTGTTCGGCTTTAACCTCTAGTGGTAATAGCGATGTGCTTATTAAAACAGAATTTGGAAACATCTCAAAAGAGGATCTATACAAAGAAGTAGTTAATACCGAACCTGGAAATGAATTGATTCAGAAATTGGTTTATATGCAAATTTTAAAAGGTAAATATGAGGTATCTGATGAAGAAGTGAACCAACGGCTGGAAGAGATAAAGGGACAAGTCGGTGATAAAGATGAATTTGAAATGTTCCTGCAAAAACAGGGCTTCATTAATGAAAATGAACTAAAGGATTATATCGAACAATCTCTATATTTCTCTAAAGCAACAACAGAAGGGGTGAAAGTCTCAGATAAGCAAATAAAAGATTACTATGAACAACATAAAGACCAATATACTGAGGTGAAAACTAGCCATATTCTGGTGGATAATGAGGCGATTGCTCAAGAAGTTGATAAGGAACTAAAGAATGGAACCGATTTTGCTGAATTAGCAAAAAAACAATCGACGGATAAGGTCTCTGCAGAGCAAGGAGGGGATTTGGGCTATCTTTCCGGTCGCAGTAAGGAATTGGATCCAACATTTCTTGCTTCCGCTATGAAATTACAAGTAGGTGAAGTGAGCGAACCAGTAAAGACAGTATTTGGTTATCACATTATTAAAGTGACAGATAGAAAGGAGACACCATTAAGTGAAGTAAAAGACCAAATTAAGCGTGTGTTGATGGAAAAAGACGCAAAACCGATACAAGAGGTATTAAACAATTTAAATAAAGAAATTGAAATAAAAGAAGATGTATTTAAAGATGTATTTAAGGATGTAGAACCAAAATAAACAAATATATCCCCTCAAGGTTAATGTTCAACATAAAGGAGTTTGGTCTTGTAGCCATTGGATTTGTACATAATCTGAATGAAAATGACATCGTTTCACGATGTATATGAATGAAACAGCGGCGGTGTAAATATGATTCTATCATTTGCACTGGTACAATTAGAGGTTAAAGGTTCAAACGAAGAAAGAGATAAAGCTTTATCCTGCTCATCAAGTGAACTAATAATCCGTTACAAGCATTTGATCAACAGAAGTTGGATCAAGCCTTAAAAGCTTCCAACTAATAGGATGGACATCACTTGCATACTCGATTAGGAAGCAATGAAGGACTTTAGATAAGTGGATTACAAGAGTTTAAGCGTATTTTTGAGGAGTATGACTTCTACAATAACCAAAATCATACTGTTGAACAATTATTTAAAGAACTTAATAACAATCTCCAATCAATCTATGATTACAATAAAGATAAAATTGATGAAATGTTTGAAAATAGGAATTAGATTTCTGAAAGTACAACAATCGAAAGAAATATAAACGAGCAAGAGGCTGCCTGATACAGGAAGCCTCTTGCTTGTGTGTTAAATAAACCCGACATACGGTCTTTGGCTATTCGCATAATGCACCCAGCGGATGAGCGTTATATAATCATACACCGGTAGCTGAACCACTTTTTGAATATCGTACGCATAAGGCGGAAGATCGCTGCATTCGAGCAAGACAGCGGCGATATCAGGATCCGCTTCAACAAGCTCGACTGCTTTTTGCACCACTTCATCTCGCAGTTTCTCATTATCGAAAACGCCTCTTCCTTCGGCAATCGCTGAGAACTCTTTTTCTTTGCTTAAATCGCCGATAACAAGACGGTCAGTGTTATGAACACCGCAACTTTTGAAAAGGCTCGTTGTCAAACCTTGTTCATAAGCTGTCAGAACCGCAATTTTTTGATTGGATTTCAAGCCAATCTCAATCCATGGAATTTGGACAAGGCTGGATAAGTAGACAGGGATGTCAAGCGCATCAGCTACCTCGGATTGAAAATTGCCGAAGAAACCGCACGCCGCACTAATCGCTTTCGCACCTTCACTTTGAAACTGCTTAGCCGTCTGAATAATGCCATCAAGCAAGGAACGATCACTGTTCAAAAGCGCAGTGCTGGTGCAGCACGGTACGACTTTGTATTGCACAGGAAAGCTATAAGTATAGCAATTGGCTACGTTACCGGGAATAACCGGATATGCACTTTCATCGAGATACATAATGCCGACTGCGTAGCCTGTCACATAATGGCCTTTCTTCTGGGAGATTGGTCCTGTTTTTGTTTGATGACCGATATAGCCGTAGTGGGAGATGGGTTTGTTGTTTTTTGATTGCATTGGGTTCACCTGCTTTGGTTTGTATGGGGGTAGTATTTTCAATTTAATACGTAAATATGTCAGGTCTGGAACATTGATATTAAATGGGGCTAATTATTGCAGATATTTTACAATAGTCAAAGTGTAAGAAAATATGTTACTAATGAAAAAATGTTATGAAGAATATATTTTGTTCCTAAGGCGGTTCAAACATTATCCCGTGTAAATCGTACATGTACCGGTAAAACAGATACGATTTTGTTAACACCTCAGAAGAAATACAAGCAGCTTTTCAGCCATGTTATGAAGGTACTACTCTAGATAAAGAAATTGATGTGAACTTAATCTATGATACTAGTGATAAGTTAAGAAAATATCACATATATAACCAAACAGACATTAATTCTGTTATGAAAATATATCAGGCTGGCAATAAACAAGATGCTACAACTTTAGGTAAGTTAAGTAGTGCCTTTAAGCCTATTATTGGTCGTTATGAGGAATTATCAGAAGATCAACAATATGAATTTCGAGTGACATTACGTAATTTTAATAAGTGGTACAACTATATTACCCAACTAGTGCGAATGTTTGATAAAGAACTGCATGATTAGATGATAAAATTAAACTAGAGTACTTTAAAATTAAGGAAGATTTTAAGGGCAGTATTGCACTAGAAGCGAATTCATCTTACGCAGGTGAATTAAAGAATATAGACACAATAATGCCAATCCAAAACCACCAGAAGAAAAAGAGTTATTAGCAAGTATTATTAATCGTGTTAATGAACGATTCCAGGGAGATTTTACGGAAGCTGATAAGGTAATTGTGGAACAACTATTTAATAAGGCAATCACTAGTAATACAAAACTAAAACAATATGCTGAAAATAATGATGAAGCAATGTTTACTAAAAATATTTTTCCAAAAGAATTTCAACGAATTGCAATGGATTCTTATAGAGAAAATAAAAACTCGTATACTAAACTGCTTGGAGATAAAAAGTTTTATTCGGCAGTTGCGCAAGAAGCTTATAAGCAATTGAGAGCGTGAATAATAGAAAGATAGGTTAACAAAAGGATTGTCAATTGGGCAGTCCTTTTTAATGTTTAAATAAATTTAACAAAGGTATAAATAAGGTGATTTAAAGTCGGAAATTCTAAACCTTTATAATTTATAATATAAGTGAAGTGATGAAATGGATAGCATGCTATGAATCAATAGATTCTTAGGATATTTTCAAATCACTCTACTCCTATTTTTAGTATGGCCAGTATAGTGAAGTCGGTGTTCTTTATTTGAGCACTATAGAAAATGAATATCAAAATCACATGTGTTTACTTTATATATAGTATTGGATTCTAATGTCTGTAAAATGTAGATGAATAATTAACGAAAGTATTAGCTTTGGGGGCACCGTTAAACTATTTATTGAAATGAGGGCCATTTGCAAACCTCTTCTAAGCATAAATCCTACATAAACTTAGAAGAAGTCTCTACGCTGAAATTCTACTAATTTCCTGATTTTAAAATAATAGTTTCTACTGAGCCGTATATCCCCCATCAACAAACACAGTCGAACCAGTTACAAACTCATTCTCAACTAAAAATACAACCGCATGAGCAACTTCTTCGGATGTTCCTAGTCTTCCAAGCGGATGTTTCGCTATTAAACCATCGTAGAAAGGACCTAGCGATTCTTTATTCACTAATCCGGTTTCGATGTATCCTGGTGCGATCGCATTCACTCGTATTCCTTTTGCTGCATATTGAAGACTAGCGCTTTTCGTCATTCCGATTACAGCATGTTTCGATGCATTATAAGCAAGAGCGCTTGGCTCACCGACAGCACCTAAAATCGAAGCGGTATTCACAATCGCGCCACCGCCATTTTTAAGCATTTCTTTAATAGCATGTTTCATTCCGAAAAATACGCCGTCTTGATTAATGCGAATCACTTTATGGTAGTCTTCATATGACAGTGTATGCGTTTCTGCTAAACTGCCAATACCGGCATTATTAATTATAATATCTAATTGACCATATGCTTTAACAGTATCCTGAACGAGACTTTCAACATCGGCTTCATCTCCCGCATCAACTGAAACAAATAGCATATCGTGTCCTTCATTTTTTAATGCTTGTTCCACTTCTTTACCGCCTTCAACATTATAATCGGCGATCACAACTTTTACGCCTTTCACGGCAAATGCTTTAACGGTAGCTAAACCAATGCCGCTTGCTCCTCCTGTTACGATGGCTACTTTGTCTTTTAAATTCATCTTAAATTCCCCCTAAAAAGTTCTTTCAATTAAGTTTACGAGTATTTACACAATAAAATGTTCAAAATCGCTTTTAAGTTTTTTACCAACCATTCCCCAATTAACAAATCTTCGTACGTATAGTACATTCATTAAAGTCAATAAATGAATACATAAAGCCTCACTAAGAAGGGAGTTACAACAATGAAAAAAGTAAAATGGGGTATTTTAAGTACGGCCAGCATTGCGAAGTCAGTGCTGATACCGGCAATCAAGCGAGCGGAAAATGCGGAAGGGGTAGCGATTGCGAGCCGCGGTGAGCGAGTCCATCGTGCAGCAGCAGAGTGTGGAATTCCGGTCGCTTATGAAAGTTATGACGCACTTTTACAAGATGCCAATATTGATGCTGTCTATATTCCGCTGCCAAATCATTTACATAAAGAATGGGTGATTAAGGCGGCGGAGCACGGCAAGCATGTGCTTTGTGAGAAGCCAGTTGCGCTTAGTAGCGAAGAAGCACTTGAGATGGTGCGTGTGTGCAAGGAGCAGAAGGTGGTTTTCATGGAGGCGTTCATGTATCAATTCCATCCGCAGTATAAGCGTGTTCAAGAATTAATGGCCTCAGGTGAAATCGGCGACATCAAGTTAGTAAAAGGTAGCTTCTCGTTCTTCATGGAAAATCGCGAAGGCAATATTCGTATGAACAAAGAAATGGGAGGCGGCAGTCTGTTTGATGTCGGCAGCTACTGCGTTCACGCGATTCGTTCCATTCTAAACGCAGAACCAGTGCAAGTATACGCGCAAGCGCAGTTGGATCTGGAAACGAAAGTCGATACATCCGCTTATGTCAGCATGGATTTTGAAAATGGTATTAAAGCGACGTTTGACTGCAGCTTCGACATGTTGATGCGAAATGAACTAGAAATTATAGGAACACAAGGAGCGATCAAACTACCTCACGCTTACAGACCGGATATAAATGACGGCATCGGCGAAATCATCATTCAAACAAATGAATCAACTCGCATTGAAAAGATGGCCGGAGATATTTATAAGGCAGAAGTCGAACATATTTCAGCAGCAATTTTACAAGGAACAGAACCGGTTTACCCAGGAGCAGAGTCTGTGAAAAATATGAAAGTGCTGCAAGCTTGTCTGGAATCGATTGAGACTGGAGAAGTTGTACAGGTGAAATAAATTTTTAAAAAAGATGGTTATTACTCTGTAAAACGGGAATAGAATAGTGACGAGGTAACAGGCACTCGTCATAAAGTGGATGATTGCTTACAAAATAGTATTGAGAAGTAAAGATGCTATACCGTGTAAGAGTTCAACAAAACACTACAAAAAAAGTAACTGCGAGTATTATAGAAAGAATGCGAAATGGTCAACTCTAACAACACATAATCCTTGAAAAGGATACTTCTACTCATGTTGATGACACCATTATTCTTTCAAAAAGAAAGCAAAAATTCTAGAGTGACAAGAGAAGTAAAGATGAAAAGAAGCAATCATCCGCTACAATATGGAAATGGAAAGAGGCTGGGACAAAACCCTCCTCTGAACTAAAAAAGCCGGTGAAGTTTTACGACAAGTAAAATTTCACCGGCTTTGAACTTTTAGATAAAAATAAGGACAACTTCTGCTAAAATTAAGTCACCACAACAAAATCACAGAAAGAAGTGTCCTTATGTTTAAAGATTATAACATGAATCAATTAGTTTTGCCTTTAGATTTAGAAGTAAAATTACAAAATAATGATATTGCTTTTTCCATCCACCATTTAGTAGAAAGTATCCCGCAAGAAGCACTGGAACCATTTCTCCGAAATACAGGGTGTCCTGCCTACCATCCACGCATGATGCTTAAAATTATCTTGTGCGCCTATACGCAATCGGTCTTTTCAGGACGATTGAAGGGCTTCTGAAAGACAGCATCCGTATGATGTGGCTGGCGCAAGGATATGAACCAAGCTATCGCACAATCAATCGTTTCCGCATCCATCCGGAAGTAAAAGAATTGATCCGCCAATGTTTCGTTCAATTCCGTTGTCAACTGGTATCAGAAAAAGTGATTGATCAGGAAGCTATTTTTATTGATGGCACAAAAATCGAGGCGAATGCGAATAAATTCACATTCGTCTGGAAGAAATTGGTTGAAAAATATCATCAAGGTCTGATTGAAAAGTCGAACCAACTATACAACGAGCTTCTTGAGAAAGAAATCTTGCCTGAATTGGAAAGGGAGAACGAGGAACAATTATCGATAGAAGAACTCACCCAAATGGTGAAAAAAGTAGATGAGGCTGTATCTGAATATGACAAACAAATTGAAGCATCTGAGGACACAGCTGAGCGAAAAGCGTTGAGAAGCGAAAGGAAATTCCCTAAACAAGCTCGTAAGCAGTTAATGGATTATATTGAACGCAAACAGAAATATCAGAGGGATTTTGAAATCTTTGGCGAACGTAACAGTTATTCGAAGACAGATCCAGATGCGACATTTATGCGGATGAAAGATGACTACATGAAGAATGGCCAATTGAAAGCAGGTTATAACATCCAAATCGCAACAGAAGGTCAATACGCGCTGGCTTACAGTATCTTTCCGAATCCAACTGATACCCGCACCCTGATTCCGTTCTTGGATCGAATCGAGCAGCATTATTTTGAGCTGCCGAAACATATTGTCGCAGATGCCGGATATGGAAGTGAACAGAACTATGATGATATCCTTTCGAACCGCAAACGGGAAGCGCTGATTACCTATGGAATGTATCAAAAAGAGCAAAAGAAGAAGTACAAACAAAATGAGTTCCATTCAGATAACTGGCAGTATGATGAAGAAAAAGACATGTACACTTGTCCGAATCAGCAACACCTTGTATTTAAAAATTATTCGGTACGGACAGACAAGTCGGGATTCACACGCGAATTTAAAATCTATGAGTGCGAAAACTGTACAGGTTGCCCATTCCGTTCTTCCTGCACCAAAGCCAAGGAAGGCAACAACCGAAAATTAATGGTAAATGAGAAATGGGAACAGCAAAAAGAATATGTGAGAGCGAAGCTTTCGGAAGAAGAAACAAGTTCCATCTACCGTCAACGAAAAACAGATGTGGAACCAGTTTTTGGATTATTGAAGGCTAATTTGCATTTCACCCGATTTTCCGTCCGCGGACAGTCGAAGGTTGAAAATGAAATGGGATTGGCATTAATGGCCGTGAATCTACGGAAGTTCGCGGCCAGCAGCTAAGGATTCATAGACAAAAACAGAAAAACGTGAAATGGAATTGTCCATTTCACGTTTTTCGTCATTTGAAGCTAGTTTTGTCCCAGCCTCTTTTTTGGTGCCTGTCACTCCCCGAAATGTGTCGAAGATTATTTAATTTGCCTGAAACCTTTTTAAGTAAGGGTTTTGGTTTTGTTAGTTTATTGCCGTAATCATACTTGTTCGACAAAAACTAGTAAAATTCGGGGAGTGACAGGCACTTTATTGGGCATTTTTGGATTATTCAGTTATAATATTCCAGGTGTGGATTAATTATATCAGTATTGGGGGGATATGGGTGATATCACTGCATAATGTTACAAAAAGCTTTAAGGGGTCCGAACATTATGCTGTGCAATCAGTTTCGTTACATATTCAAAAGGGAACGATTCACGGGATGATTGGGACGAGCGGTGCCGGGAAATCGACTTTACTACGGTTAATCAACTTGCTGGAATTACCGGATGAAGGAACTGTAACGGTTAATCAGCAGGAGTTAACTTCGCTATCCAATAGGGAGCTGCGAGAAGCGAGGCGTTCCATCGGAATAATATTTCAGCATTTTAATTTGTTGGATAATAAGACGGTGTTCGATAATGTTGCAATACCTTTGAAATTGGCCGGCTACCCAAAGGAATTGAGAAATGATCGGGTGATGGAATGTTTAGCGTTTGTTGGCCTTGAACATTTGGGAAAGCAGTATCCATCAAAGCTGAGCGGCGGGCAAAAGCAGCGGGTTGCGATTGCGAGAGCTTTAGCAACGAAGCCATCTATTCTCTTATGCGATGAGCCGACATCGGCGCTTGATCCGAAAACAACGGCTGATATATTAAAGGTGCTGCAAAATGTGAATGAAGAACTCGGAGTCACGATTGTCATTGTCAGTCATGAATTTGAGGTGATCCGAAGCATTTGTCACTACGTTTCGGTCATGGAAAATGGAAAGATTGTTGAAACGGTATCGAATGTGCCCCAGGAATATATGGGCGGTAAATATGATCCGGTTTGGTTTCTCCAGGAGCTGAAGAAGGAAAAGAGGGATGCATATGCCTGATATCCTTTTGCAATATGAGACGGAAATTTGGCAATCAATCGGACAAACATTTGTGATGGTTGGCATTTCAGTCGCAGCTGCACTATTGATTGGGTTACCGCTCGGGACTTTACTGTATCTTTGTCGGAAAGGGAACTTGCTTGATAATAGGATGGCGTTTTCAAGTTTGAATCTTTTCGTTAATATTGTCCGCTCATTCCCGTTTTTGCTGCTGGTTGTGTTTCTGATTCCTTTTACGAGATTAATAGTCGGAACGGCACTCGGTACGTTAGCGGCAGCTGTTCCATTATCGATTGTGGCAATCGCATATTATTCAAGGTTGGTTGAGCAATCGCTATTAGAGATTCCTCGTGGTGTCGTTGAATCGGCGATTGCGATGGGGGCATCCATTTGGCAAATCGTCTTTAAATTTTTATATGTCGAAGCAAGATCTGGACTTGTTTTAGGACTGACAACATCGACAATCAGCTTTATCTCCTATTCGACAATCATGGGTATTGTCGGAGGCGGAGGAGTGGGCGATTTTGCAATTCGATACGGCTATCAGCGTTTTGAAACCGAACTGATGATGTATGTAATTGTCATTATGATTATCTTTGTTCAAATCATTCAGTTTACCGGAACAACGATTGCCAAAATATTAGATAAAAGATAAGGGGAATATTATGAAAAAATTATGGGGTATATTATTTGTTGCACTGCTAGTTTTAGCAGGCTGTGGTGATTCTTCAGAAAGTTCATCAGAAAAGAATGCTGAAGAGGTGACATTAAAAATAGGATCACTAATTCCGCCAATGACGGATATATTGGAAATTGTGAAGCCATTAATGGAAGAAGAGGGCATTAATTTGGAGATTGTCGTGCTTGGAGATAATATTCAGCCGAATAACGCGTTGCAGCATGAAGAGATTGATGTGAATTTCTTTCAGCATGCGCCGTTTATGGAACAATATAATAGTCAAAATGATGCTAATTTAGTGGCTGTTGAACCGATTTATCATGCGATTTTCGGCGGATATTCTAAGAAATACAAGTCGATTGACGAGCTGCCGGAAGGAGCGGTTATTGCTGTACCGAACGATGCAGTTAATTTGGGCCGCGCTTTAATTTTATTGGATGAAAAAGGATTGATTACATTAAAAGACAATACGAATCTTAATGCTACGCAGGCTGACATTGTAGCCAATGATAAAAATTATAAATTGCAAGAAGTTGATTTGCTGATGCTGGCGCGAATGATGGACGATGCCGACCTTGTCATGCTGTATCCTGCCTATGCGGCGCCGCTTGGCTTAACACCAGCAAAAGATGCTCTAATAACAGAAGGGTTGGAATCGAGATACGCCATTTCTTTAGTGGCGCGAGAGGATAATGCTGATACAGAGGCTGTTAAAATTTTAGCAGAGAAAATGACAGGACCAGAAGTGAAAAAGTTCCTGGAAGAGAAGCATGCTGACACGGCATTGCCAGCGTTTGAGTAATTGGAGTGACTGTCATTACTCGAAGTATGTCGAAAAATAGCCTTTATAATAGTATTTTTAGAAAGGTGATAGACTCGAGAGGTTCACAGTTTGATTGACTAATCGTTTTAAAAAAATCCAGCATAGATATTATTTCTATGCTGGATTTCTTATAGATTTGTAACCCCTATTATTCCGCATCCCACAATTTCTGAATAATATAATACGATTGTTTCAATCGCTCTTCAAATAAAGGTTTGTCCCAATCTTCCCAAGTGTAGCCATTCAGAGTTGAAAGTTGGTTGTTTTGTATTGCTGGAAAAGAGTCCGTAATGATACCTTCTTCATTTTCAAAGAGGACACCGATGTTTAATTGTTCGATGATGGTGCTTGATTCAAGTCCACCTTTGTAAAGGTCCCCGGTGAATTCTTTTCGGCTAGGGTCTTTTGCTTGGATTACTAGCCATGGAATACGAAATTCGATACTACCTTCTTTTTTATTAATATAGTAATCTGCTAATGAATCGTAATTTTTTGATTGCGGGTTGCCATTTCCTTGTCTGAGCTTTCCTGTTTCTGTTGTTCTAAAATCATACGTAGTATTTAACTCGGGATTATAATATTCCTTATCTAAAGCATAAAGAATCGGAGTGAATACACCACTATTATTAATGGGCAGATTTTCTTCAGCGGCATCATTTTTCTTGTATTGATAGAAAAGGCTATGTTCTAAAAGATTGTTGTTATTATATAAAACAAAAAGAAGACCATTAATTTGGTCCTCTTTTTGTTTATGTGAATCCAAGGATTCTTCTCTTACGAAATTTTTTTGAATTTCTTATATGTGTAATTACCTATAACTATTTTGTTAAAATTCTCTTTTTTATCACTTGTCCAATCAGGAATTTCCGTTATATTCGTAATAGCCCCATTTTCAACTTCAATGATTTTCCCACTTTTCTCAGAAGCGAGCAAATACATAACCTTGTTGTTTAATAACTTTGTTGTAGTAGACGGTATAACGTCAAAGACAGTATCCCAAAAATGAAACCAGCCAGACCTTTTTTCGCTTCTGAAAATTTCATAAATGATATCATCTGATAACTTTACTTTATTAATTAAATCTATTGCTTCTCTTGTTTTCTTATCCATTTTACACCTCCTGGAAATTTAATTTCTTAATTATAATACGACAAAAATAACATTTAGTTTCAAAAAAACTATAATATCCCTTTTTTGTGAACGCAGTTGAATAAAGACTGTACTATTCACTATACTATTACCTTATTCAAACTAAGCTGCAACGATAGTGAAATATGCCGCTTTAGTAAAATACATCAGTTGAAATTTCTAATATCGGTTACAGTGGTGAAATTGGCTTTTTTACAGGCGTTCAACAACATTTCATTAGTATTTTCTTTAGAAGGAATTTTTTTGTTTAATTCTAAGAAACGATGCCATATCAAATAACCGTTTAGATATTTTGTTGCTACACCATTAAATCGCTCAATCCAATCTTTTAATCGTCGATGGTAACTATTAACGTGTTGAACGTGGTAAATTTTTTGTCGGACATATTCCTTATTACGAGCATTAATCGCTTCGTGCTTTAATCCTTTTATAGCCGCAAATTTCTTATAGTTGGTCGCAGTATCTGTGCAAAGTAAAGCAGAATCATCTAAATAGTCTCCTAGTACAGCATCTATATCAAGTGCTGTTATCCGCCCTTTACCAGCAACTTCAGAGAGGATTTGACCATATCTATCGTGAGCAACAACCACGCATACTTGCTCTTTAGAAATGCCTCTTTTAGATGCAGAACCGCCTCTTTTTCGAGGTTTTCGGTGAGTGAGATTTTTCTTACCTTTATCGCTCTCCAAGAAAAAGGTTTCGTCGCTTTCGACTATGCCAAAAAGTTTCTGATGACCAAGTGATTGTAGGGCAAATAACACCTTATGTCTCCAATAAAAGGCGGTGCTTAGGTGAATTTTTAATTCTTTAGCGATGGCTCTTAACGAACAACCATTCACCATCATTTCCAAATATTTAAGCCATTTATGAGGATATTTCGTACCAGACAAAGGGCTACCAGTCATATCATTAAACGATTTACCGCAATCCTTACAAAGGTAACGTTGACGAGCTTTATATGTACCATTTCTTTTAACAGACATACTCCCACAATGCACACAGGCTAATCCATTCGAAAACCGTCTCTCCCGAATATCTACAATTTTATTTGAAATATTGGTAGTAGAATCAGGAAACAAGTCTTCTTTCATAGCAAAGAAAAGCTTTATCTGTTCATCTTTGGAAAGCTCTGAAAAGCGTTCATACATATCTAGCCACATCGAAAAATCACTCCTGCTATAATAAGTTCAATTATTATAACAGTATGTCATCCTCAGCAACAAATTATACGAACAGAGCCATAGAAAAAGAGATCATAGTATGAATCGACAAGAATATGTGCATTTTGTTCGTTTAAATTGATAAGGAAATCAACTCCGTTCGAAAATTGAATGGTATCGTTATTCACTATAAATTCATTTCCTTGCTTCGGAACTGTATCTAATAAAAGCTTTGGTGTCCCTTTACCATTCGGATTGTAATCGAGACGAATATACAAATATCTTTCATCATGGTCAACGTATAATTTTTGTAAATCTCCTTGTTTTTTCTCGTATAGAGGAGCTGCTGACCATTCAGCGATATTTCCATCCACTTGGATTTTGTGACGGTCAAAGCTTAACAGGCCGAATTGTTGTTCATTTGTTTGGGCATTCGACCAATAAGGTCTTCTATCTGGGTTGTCATAGTTCATTGTGTTCCATGTTCGTTTAAACCACTCATCCTGCCATGTGAAGATTATGCCTCCCATCAGATCTGCAGCAATCATGTCTTCATACATTTCGCTAATGAGTTCGCCTTGTTCTTGTTCGGTCATGAATCCTTGGTTTTTCCCGAATTCATTTATATGTGTTAAACCACGTGAACTTGGAATGCCGAATTCAGCAACTAGTATCGGCAGCCGATGCGAGGAGGCTAAATCGTGTAAATATCCGGCATAACTGTTGCGTTCACCTCTATGGTCGACATAGTTTTGATATTTCTGATCATAGTGCATGAAATCAGGATAATATGGATAAATATGATACGATGCAAATTGACCGGCTAAATCCATCTCATTTTTCGTATATATAACATTTGGATTCACACTCACCAAATCTTCAGAATCGGTACCATCTGAAGGGTGATCTAATAAATCAGTAGTTGGCCAATTCGTAAAACTCATAGGTCTAATAGAATGGTAATTATCTATTTCGTATTGAGTAAGCACGTCCATTTGCATAGCAAGCCAATGCTCAAATGGCTGAGCATTTTTTGTTTCGAAATAGTTTCCTTTATACTCTCCGATTTCTTTATGAAGTTGATTTGTATTGTCCACCATTTCCGGATACCATTCAATTCCTAAAATCCATCCAATCACATACTCCGAAATATCAGATTTATAAAAGCCTGAAGCATGACCAGCGTTTTCTTTTACCACTGCATTTCCATGAATAACATCCGAAATTGTTTTCATTTCATGCTGAAAATCCAGAATGCTTTTTTCGTTAAATGCATCTAATGATTCTTCCAATAACTCTTCGTTAATCCATACGCCGTGTAATACATATATTTCTTCCGCATGACTGTCATTATATCTTTTTAAAGCATTGTAAAAGTCGGGTGGGTGAAGGGTATAGACACGGATTGTGTTTGCGTTCATTTCACCGATTTGCTCAAACCAACGGTAATATTCTTTTTCTGAAATAGCTGCTTCACCAGGGAAGCTACCGGGTTTACCCATACCAATATTGACACCTTTCATGATAAGGGGATTCCATTCACCATCTTTCATTACTTCCATTTTATTGTTGTGAATTCGAGCATGAAGTTGAAGCTCTTCGGCACGCACTTCGTTTTCTTTTATTTCGGTTTGTTCAAATTGCTTTAGTATAGATTCCATGATCGGCGTATATGTATTCCAATAAAATGCTTGGTCGGAAAACTTTTGAACTATGCTATTAATTTGCTGAAGCCCTTTAATTTTGTAGAAATAAGGTGTTTCAGAAATGTCATTAAAATCGCCAGCAAAATAATAGCTTGTTGAAGAAGTATGCTCATTTTTCAATATTGCTGCAAATTCTAACGGTATGTCATGTTGTTGCAATAGTTTTTTTCCTTCTTCAGTCAAATCCCACTTATAATTAGCGAGTACAGTTGTCCCTGTGTTCGGAGTTACGATGTCAAACCAATATTGATAATCCGGACTTTCTGTAAGATCAAACTGCTGGATTCCTTCTTTTGTGAAGGTAAGGTGAATCCCTCTTTCTTTGATATGCGGTTCTTCCTCTAAAACGAAAACTTCATAATCTAAATCATTAACTAAAATAAATCCTGCCCCTGTATAATCCCATGACTTTCCGAATTCATCCAATATCCACTGTGGAATTTCAGGATTCTTTTCCGGATTCAATTCATCAAAATAACGACCTGTCCAGCCGCTCCATTCTAGTCCTAAATATTGTGTAACACTTTCTCTTACAGCTTCATTAGTAGGGGAGGCGAATGTGTTGAACTCGGCAACAAGTAGACTTTTTTTATCTTGATGTAAACGGTTTTCGATAGCATCCCATTCATTTTGCTGAAGCCCTCCATATATTTTTTGAGAGCGAGATCCCGCTCGCAATTTAGGTATCCAAGGAAGGTCTTCATTGTAAACACCGTATGTGTCAGCTAAGTAAATGACATCGAAATTATCGTAATTGGTTGGCAATTCCTTTACTTTATAGTTTTCTGACTCCTCGTTAGGCACAAATCCAAAGTAATTAGTGGCAGCGTCAATCGTTGTTCCGTCATTATTTGTGTACTTTAAATACTTCAATAACCAAGTCAGTCCTAGATGCTCTCGATAGTTTTCGCTTGTGACCGTTTTATCGATTATAGCGATTGCTAACTTTTTTTCTGGAGTGATTTCCCATAAGATAAATGGAGCAATCAGGAGGGAGAACAAAATTAGGCATATAGCATATATTTTTTTCATTTTGATACTCCTTCCTTAGATAACCCTCTTCGTTTTAGCGTTCCCCAGTCATTTCTCCCGAGAATAAAACGAAGGATTCCTTCACATCTAAAGAGGAGAGTAATTGGTTTATACCAAAAAATCTCTGATAGGGAGATGAAAAGTACCTTTGTTAATTCTCGCGTTTTAGGGTATACATTCATTGACCATGCCTCTAATAAAGTTGAAGCTATTGAAAAAATAGACCCATATAAGATAAATAATAAAATAAGTAAAATTGAATACTCGAAGTAGAGATTACCAAGGAAAAACGAGATAATAATATAAAGATAGCCGATTAATTCCACTATCGGACCAAGGCATTCTACGATCCAAAAATAAGGTAAAGAGATAAGTCCTATCGTTCCATACTTCGGGTTTAAAGTCATTTTTTTGTGTTTCCATAGGTTCTCAATAAGCCCTTGATGCCATCTTCTTCTTTGCTTTCTTAAATCGGATAAACTTTGAGGTGCTTCTGTCCAACATACAGGGTCAGCCACAAACTCAATTCGTTTATTCAATTTCTTATCTTTTATATAACGGTGTAAATGAACAACTAGTTCCATATCTTCACCAATCATATTTGTGGAATAACCGCCAACTTCAATGACATGTTTTTTTGAGAAAACACTGAAAGCTCCTGAAATGATTAAAATTAGATTATACTTGCTTAAAGCGATACGGCCCATTAAAAAAGCGCGTACATACTCGACAATTTGCATTAAAACAAGACTGTTTTTAGATAGGCTATTACCGAAAATAGACCCTAAATGTATATCGAGCCCATTTGCGATTCGGACATTTCCTCCAGCAGCAATTACGTTTCCGTCAGACAGGATAATCGGTCTCATCACTCGCAACAATGAGTTTCCGTCTAATATTGAATCTCCGTCTATTGAACAAAAATAAGGGTTTTTAGACATATTAATGCCTGCATTTAATGCATCTGCTTTTCCTCCGTTTTCTTTGTCAATTAAAAATAAATGCGGATAAACGGTTGATTGGAAAATTTGGTTAATAGGTTTTGTTTGAATTTGGACCCTTACTGTTTTATCAATGGGTCTCATTTTGAAATAATCTATTATTTTCTTTTGAGTACTGTCTGTCGAACCGTCATTTACAACAATCAGCTCAGTATCTGGGTAACGTAAACTCAATAAGGAATGAAGACTATCGATTATGCCTGCTTCTTCATTGTAAGCCGGAACAATAATAGAAACGGGCTTTGAAAACATTGAATCAATATAGTCATCATCCTTTTTTAGTTGGTCTGAATCACGGTATTTTCTTAATTGTATTAAGGCAATTATCAGCATAGTACTATATGCTAAAATGACAAAAGCCATATAAATAATAATGATCCATCCTAGAACAATCATGATGGCATCAAGCGTATTCGTCATTACTTATTTCATCCCCTAATCGTTAAAACTTCTTTTGCTATATCAATGGCATATTGATCAGTAGTTATCTCTGTTATATTTTCTAATATGTTCTTGCCACCTTTTCCGTTTATGATTGTAATAGCCGCTTGGTAACGCACCCACCAAGATGAATCTTGGATTAATTGCACAAGATGATAGCGGGTTTGAGTTAATGGTAAGTGCTGAAATAATTTTGCCACCATTAACCTTTCTTCCCAGTTTGGCGAGCTGACAAATGGAAGAAATTGATTGGTATTTGTTGTGATTCCTAATTCATAAATAGCTTTTAACGAATGGATTCTTATTTCTGCATGTTCGTGTGCTAGTAAGCTCTCTAAGAAAGGGGAGAAATCAAGAGTTCGTTTTAAACCGATTGTTTCAATCAGTGAACATTGTTTTTTTAGGTTCAGTTTTTTAAATTGAGTTATTAATTCTTGCACTATCCAATCATCATTAGTTAAAAGTATTTTTTTAAATTCAATATCAGATAATTTCTGTACGGCTACTATATTTTCCAGAAAAATGGAAGGGTTGAAACGGGCCTGAATTTTTAGTATTTGAAATTGCTCTTCCTTTGACAACTTTTGTAAATCTAATTGCAGGCAATCTTCTATTAATTCATCAATTTGAAAATCCAAAATCCGATTTAGAGCAATCATTCGCTTATTTAAGATTCTGCTTTTAAGAAGCTTTGCATAATGATTTACTAAATATGTATTAGCGAACTGCTTTATTTTTGACTGTACAGTGGAGTCACTAAAATTTTGAATATATGTTAGAAGGATATCTTCCACACCAAGAAGCTCATACTTTTGTTTCGGTATTAGACTATCTGGTAATTCAGCATCATTTAATAAAAACAAATGCCAGTCGTTTTGCTTGCTTTTGATATATTCCTTTTTCTTGCTTTGGCGTTTTGATTCTATCTGGTGTTTATATGTCAGATAAGTATATAGAATTCCGAGTACAAGAACGCAAACGATAATAAAGAATAGTAACAATGTTATTGAAATATCAATTATGATCATAATCTTTGCAACACTCTTTTCAATTGGGCTTCAAATAAACGAATATTAAATGGTTTAATTAAATACTCATCTACACCGCTTTTAAAAGCATGAATCATATCTTGCTCGGACTTTCGTTTTGTCATCATAAAAATAAGGTATTTATGGTTGTTCGGCATTTCTCGTAATCGGTGTACTACCTCTAGACCGTTGTTACGAGGCAATATATCATTTACTAGAATGATATGGGTATGACTTGAATAAAACCAATTTGATTGCAAAAATTCATAACCATCACTGAATATTTTCATATCTAGTTCAAATTCATTGAGTGGAATATTTTCAACAGTCGTATATAGGGCTTGGGCAAAAATCTCATTATCTTCTAAAATACTTACTTTAATTTTTTCTTTTTTTCGATCTTTAAAATCAGTTGTTTTAATAATTTCATTATTGATTGTACTGCTCACTGATTGTCGACTAATATTAATCACTTGATCAAATGTTACGTCACTGTTATTAATTTCATTAATACACGTAAATGGTGTTAAATTATATTTTGCGAACAACGGATTCTGGATGTTTTGTATATCAGAGAACATGCGCTCAATAAAGACAATGGCTTCTTTTTCTCCACTTTGTGTTAAGATGATACACCACTCCAAAGGTCTTACTAATTTACAGACTAAATCGGATTTTCTGATTTTTGATTGCAAAAAATTCCCGATTACTGTTTCGATTTCAAGTTGATCCTCCATATTCAGGTTTTTTTGATTACCGAAAGTGAGAAGGGAAGCAACCATTGATGTTCGTGTGCGTTCAACGTTAGCTGTTAATACATTAAAAAAGATTGCCATTTGCTTTTCGTCAATAAAATCACTTTTTGAAATGGATAGTTCTCTATCCAATAGAGAGTTCTTCATAAGATTATTCCTCTTTTTGTCTAATTTTTAATTCTAATAAGATTTCCAAGGTGCTCTTCAACGCTTTTAGATACACAGCTACTAATATTAGTATAACTTTCAAGATTTTTCAATATATTTACATTAGAAGATGTATTTTACATGAATCTGTAGCTCCATTTTGTTAAATGGGGTGTTTCTATTGTTCGTCAAAAACTAACAATAATCGGGTAGTGACAGGCACCGGATAAGCAAAAATAATAGGAGATACAATAAGTTATAAGTAGAATAGGTATATATAACGTGAAAAGGTGATAAATATGGGAATTCAGGAGTTAGAACAGTTGTTATTGAGGGATGCTTATCTTGATGTTGCTTATCATAGGTATATAGCTTTTAAGGAGCCGAGCAATTATGATGAGTATGTATCCTTTTAACGGAAAGACTGTTGATGAAAGCTACCTTTATGACGAACGAATGTCGATGGAAGTTATGACAATTAATTTGGATGCTTCATGGAAGGATATTCACAAAAAAATTCTTGGAGTCATTAAGTAAATTTAAAATATTTAGAAAACATGCATATAATCCTATAAAGCGGGTATAGATAAGGGACGAGGCGATACGAACACTCGTCATAAAGTGGATGATTGCTTACAGTAGTAGTATTTAGAAGTATGAATGCTATACCGTGTAAGATTACAACAAGACACTAGTTAAAAAGTAATTGTAAGTATTTTAGAAAGAACAAATGGTCAACTCAATCAACACATAATCCTTGACTAGGTTACTTCTACCCAAGTTGATGACACCATTATTCTTTCAAAAAAGCAAACCTCTCGAGTGACACGAGAAGTAAAGATAAAAAGAAGCAATCATCCGCTACTATATGTTAATGGAAAGCTACCTATTAATAGGCAGCTTTTTTGGTGCCTGTCACCACCCGAAATGTGTCGAAGATTATTAAATTTGCCTGAAGCCATCTTAAGGTTTTAGGCTTTTTTATTTATTAAAGCGCAATTATTCGTCGAAAACAGACAAAACTCGGGTAGTGACAGGCACCGGATGTAGAACTATGACATCCCACCACAAGACCTAAGCTACAGCCTCGTATCAGTGCCGAGCATTCCGCATAGTAAAATTGTGATGAAACAGGTTGAGAGGAACTGAACATGGTGGCTGTTACGCCTTGGATTTTTGGAAGACTAATCTTTGCTTTTATATAAAAATGAAAGAGTCTGGGACAAAATCTTTCTTTGATTACTCTTTGTTTATTAAAGTACATAGCTTTCTTTGAATAATAGAATAGAAAACGTAAATGCTTGCAAGCTAATGATAAAAAAGTATTGTAACTTGTAAAAAATCTTTCAATACGGGAATTTACTATTTTTACCTTAAAATAGAGAGTATAATAAATGAAAATAATTAATTATTCCTAAAAAACTAATATATCCGATTGGGGTTAATACGATGAAAAAAGCGAAAGAACAATCATTAACAGAGCAAACAATTATGAAGGCTTTGGAGTGGTCTTATGACAAAGCTATTAATGGAGGTATACCGGGTACTGATACGGCACTTGAGCTAGCTATTAACTACCAAAAGAAAGGTGGAACTCCAGAAGAACAAGCTAAACGCTTAGTAAATTGGCAAATGTCTAAGAGTGCGACAAGTGGGTTCGTTACTGGCTTAGGTGGAATTATTACTCTACCTGTTGCTGTACCTGCCAACATTGCTAGTGTTCTTTTCATCCAAACAAGAATGGCTGCAGCTATAGCGTATATAGGGGGGCACGATGTGAAAGATGACGAAGTAAAGACATTTGTATATGCTTGTTTAGCTGGGAATGAAGCTAAGGATATTCTCAAAAATGTAGGTATTCAATTAGGTAAAAAACTGGCGGTATCGACTATTAAGCGAATACCTGGAACTGTTATTACGAAGATTAATCAAAAGGTTGGCTTTAGGTTACTGACAAAGTTTGGGCAAAAGGGAGTTATTAATTTGGGTAAAGCGGTTCCTTTACTAGGAGGAGTAATTGGTGGTACAACCGACGCTGTAGGTACTAAAATTATAGGGAAGGTTGCAATAGATTTATTTATTGGAAAAGATGGTTTCGCTACTGCTTATAATAATAGAAACTCAAAAGATGCTGATCCGATAATAATTGATATGGAATAAGATTGTAATAGATACAAAGGCAATTCTGTCATTAAGAGAATCGCCTTTGTATTGTGAGTTTACGACAAAATCTACGAAAGCCCGGGTAGTGACAGGCACCGTTATGTTGTTTGCTCAGAAAACTTCCTTTTAAATAATAGTTTCTTAAAATCAATTTCGGCAATGAGTATACCCATTAATACTATGGTTGCACCGATGTAGCCTCTTGTTGATAGTGTTTCGCCGATAAAGATAAAGGCGAATACGGCCGCGAAAATGGGCTCTAGTGAGAAAATGAGTCCGGTATGTGTTGCGGTTGTATGCTGCTGTGCAATTGATTGTACGATGAAGCCCAATGCGCTGCATAAAATGCTTAATGCCAGGATCGAAGACCAAGTGCTTGCATTTTGCGGGAGCTGAGGTGTTTCAAATAGCAATGTGAATAAGAATCCCCAGGCGCCACAAAAGCCAAGCTGTAAAACCCCTAAAGCAATGGAATCAACATTTTTTGTTACTTTGCTCGTCACAATAATATGCACAGAATAGCTAAGAGCACAGATAATGCAGAGAATGTCCCCAAGACTCAGCTGCAATTGGCTATTTAAAGTTAGCAGTGCAATCCCGACCAATGCAGCACTGACACCAACAATAAGTCTTTTTTCTATTTTTTGCTTCAAAAATATTGCAGAGATAAGCGGGACAAACACAACGGAAAGACTGACTAAAAATCCGGTATTGGATACAGAAGTAGATTGCATGCCGCTATTTAAGAATGCGAAAGCAATAAATAAAATACTTCCTAATATAAAACTATATTTAATCGTTTTAAAGTCGACTCTCAATATACGTTTATAAAAAATAAGTGCCGCTAATAGAAAGGCTATGCCAAACCGCAAAAATATTAAGTTGTATACCCCTAAAGAATCAAGGCCAACTTTTGTAAATAAATAAGATGAGCCCCAACCAATAGTTACGACTAACATCATAAAATCTGCCATTACTTGCTTATTTGCTTTTATGCCAAACAAATCTGCCGTTCCCCCTCTGAAAAAACTAAATATTTCTTTTACAAATGCTCTATAGCCAAGATTGCCTAATTGCTATTATAAGCGTACAATTTACATAAATAAAATGAATGTTTTTAATGTTTTAAATGAATAAAATTCATATAAAAGGGGTATGGGGATGTCTCTTACAAAGTTTGAAATCATAAATACAATTGTTGACACAGGGAGTTTAACGAAAGCGGCTGAATCGCTTGGTCTAACGCAATCCGCAGTTAGTCATGCCATCTCAAGCCTTGAGTCGGAGTGGGGATTTTCAATTATGAATCGGGACCGTTCGGGCATTCGCTTGACAAGCAATGGTGAGCGGATGATTAAATATATCAGGACGATATTACAGCACAACGAATTATTGCAGCAAGAAGTAGCTGCCATTCATGGATTGGAGACCGGGACAATTCGAATCGGAACATTTACAAGCGTATCCACACAATGGATTCCTGGAATTATTAAAGAGTTTCAAATTCAATATCCGTCCATTCAAATAAAATTGCTTGAAGGGGACCATTATGATGAAATTGAGCAATGGCTATTAGATGGTTCAATTGACCTAGGCTTTTTGACGAAGCCGTCCTCTAAAACATTAGATTTTCTGCCGTTAAAAAAAGACGAAATTCGCTGTATTCTTCCTATTAATCATCGGTTATGCGAAAAAGAATATATCTCATATGAAGATATTAAAGATGAGGCATTTATTATGCCAAAATGGGGAACACATAACGATATTCTTCGGTTTATCACAAAAAATAATCAGTCTTTGAAGGTGAAGTATGAGGTAGCAGATGATCAAGCTATTATTTCGATGGTTCGACACGGTCTTGGAATTACAATCCTTCCTGAAATGGTTCTGTTCAATTTATTGCATGGAATTAAGGTCATGAATATGGAAGGGGAATATTTTCGGACAATCGGTCTTGCTACTCCATCACTTAAAAAGATATCTCCCGCAGCAAAACGATTTATCGAAATCGTTAAAACATGGCTACAACAGCAAAATCTTTTAGATTATTGAAAATAATCAAGGCGCCTTATATGACGCCTTGATCATTTTTTTATCTTAACAACCTGCCAGTCATAGAAGTTTCTGATTTAGCTACTTCAGCAGGAGTTCCTTGAGCTATGATATAACCGCCGTTTTCTCCGCCTTCAGGTCCTAAGTCAATGAGCCAGTCGCTCTCGGCAATCCAGCCAAGGTGATGTTCGATAGCAATGACAGTATGTCCTTGTTTGACAAGTTTCCGCACACATTGCATTAAAACTTTCACATCTAACGGATGAAGTCCTGTTGTTGGCTCGTCCAATAAGTACAAGGTCGTACCGCTCGTTTTCGTGCCGAGCTCTTTGGCGATTTTAATTCGTTGTGCTTCACCGCCTGAAAGAGTTGGTGCTGGTTGTCCTAATGGTAAGTAGCCTAAGCCGACATCATGCAGCACCTGGAGTTTTGCTGTAATGCTTTTTTGTCCTTTGAATAAAGCGAGCGCCTCATCAACTGACATTTGCAGCACATCATAAATGCTGGCATCCTGATAAGTTACTTGCAAAACACGTGACTGATAGCGCATTCCGTTGCAGGCGTGGCATTTTGTTTGGACGTCCGGCATAAAATGCATTACTGTCGTAATAGTTCCTGCACCTTCGCATGTTTCACATCTTCCTCCTGCTACGTTAAAAGAAAAATCTTTTGCAGTAACATCTATTCCTTGTTGCTTGGCAATTTTACCGTAAAATTGGCGAATAGGTGTGAATACATCTGTATAGGTCGCAGCATTGGAACGAGAGCTTTTTCCAATCGGTGACTGTTCAATCATTTGAATGTTTTCAAATTGTTCCAATCCTGAAATCGATTCGATATTACGTTGCTTTGCAAGCGCGTCAAATATGAGCGATGATTTTCCGGAACCGGATACTCCTGTGATTGTTGTTAAAGCGTTCACCGGAATCACAGCATGTACGGATTTTAAATTATGACTTGTGGCTCCTTCGATTTTGATGACATTTTCTAAAGATGGCCGTGAATCATTAATTTTAAGAGATTCAAGTAAAAACGGGCGAATCATTGATTGCTCATTCCGCAGCAAGTCATCCACAGTACTAGATGCAACGACATATCCGCCGTCTTTTCCGGCATGTGGCCCAATTTCAATGACCCAATCCGCTTGTTTAATGACATCGACATCATGTTCGATCACGATGACCGTGTTGCCTAAATCACGAATTTTTCGTAATGACTGCACCAATTCATCCGTATCTTTGGAATGCAAGCCAATCGTCGGTTCATCCAAAATATATAGAACACCCGTTAATCCTGATTGAAGAAGGGAAGCTAATCGGAAACGTTGATATTCACCGCCGGACAACGTAGATACGACACGGTCTAAAGTTAAATAACCAAGGCGAATTGATAATAATTTTTTTACCGTATTTTTCAGTTCCTCGATAAGCGGCTGTACATTAGGAATATGTAACGTTTCAGCCCACTTGCCTAACTGTTCAATGGAAAAAGCAGAAACTTCTCCAAGCGGCTGATTTCCTACTTGAACAGCACGACTAGTCGCATTCAGTTTCTTCCCATTACATGCGGGGCAAATTTCCATATCAAAAAACTTCTCTATTTTTGCCTTCTTGGAAGGAGAGCTTCCGCTTTCAATCAAACGACGGTTCAGATTAGGAATAAGCCCTTCAAAACGTCCTTCCGATACACTTTTGGCTGGCTCGATGTCCGGATAAAAAGTTGTAAATCTCTGATCATGCGAACCATAGAGTAAAAATGCCTGCGCCTCTTTTGACCATGTTTCAATCGGCTCTGAAAAGTCGAAATTCAAGCCGTATAAGTTGCTCGCCTTACTAAACGTCTCGCGATAACGCTTAATATAATGATGGTCCCATTCAAAAATCGCGCCATCTTCAATTGATTTCGAAACGTCAACGACTCGCAGAATAACTACATCATAAATTTCTCCCAGTCCTTTACACGTTTGGCATGCTCCTTGTGCCTTGTTAAAAGAAAAATGCGGCAATGTTAAATTGTCTAAAGATTGGCTGCAATGGTGGCATAAGATTGTCTCATTTCCCGAATCTTCGCTCGCTGCTGTCCATTCGTGGCAATGAGGGCACTCACGCAAGCCAGCTTTACAAAAAATCAGCCGTAAATAGGAATACAAATCCGTCATTGTTCCGACAGTCGAACGTGGATTTTTATTCGTATGATGCTGCGATACGCTAATTGCAGGGGAAAGACCTGTCATTTTCTCGTATTGCGGTTTTTCAAACTCTTCATTCAGCAATCCGATTGACTCCATATATTGACGCTGACATTCTTTCAGCAACGTATCAAAAATAAGCGATGATTTTCCCGAACCAGAGACTCCCGTCACGACGACAAGCTTATTCTTCGGTATTGACAAATCGATATTTTTTAAATTATTTTCATGTGCATTCCATATTTCAATTGTGTTATTCATTGTTCTCGCCTCGCTTTCAATTTCATTTTATCAGAGATCAATATGACTGGTGTTATAGTGGAGGGTTTCGTTCGACAAAAACTAACAAAACCCAGGAAGTGACAGGCACCGTCAAAAAGGAGGATCAACCTATGTTGCCTACAGAACGGTATTTTGGAAGGTTTGAGTTGGTGCATGCATTTTATGGGGCAATGCCCACAGGTGTGACGGTTTCGGAAGCGGGTAGGATTTTTGTTTGCTTTCCGAAGTGGGGAGACGATGTGAAATTTACCGTGGCGGAAATTGTGGAGGGGGAGCTGAGGCCTTATCCTGATATGGAAACAAACATATCTAACTCAGCGAAACTTGAAACTTCCTTCATTAGTGTGCAAAGTGTAGTCGCGGATGGAAGGGGAACCCTCTGGGTATTAGACACAGCGGCACCCAACTTTTCCGAACCGATTATTGGTGGAGCAAAACTGGTCGCTGTAGATCTGAAAACCAATACAATAAGAAAAGTTTATGCTTTTAAAGAAGATTCCGTTTTGCCGACCACATATTTAAATGATGTCCGCTTCGATTTTCGTGTTGGAAAGGCAGGCTATGCATATATAACCGATTCTGCTTCCGAAGGGCCTGGAGCAATCATCGTTGTCGACTTAGACAGTGGAGTGGCATTCAGACGGTTACATGGCGTAAAATCCACGTCACCTGACCCGACTTTTATACCAAAAGTGGAAGGCCGGATTTTAATTAACCGAAACAAGGACGGCACCACTTCTCCGCTTACAATGTCGGCTGACGGTATAGCGATTTCTCCTGATGGAAAGACCTTGTATTTTTGTCCGCTGACAAGCCGTCAGCTGTACTCAATTTCAGCGGAAGCGTTAAAAGACAGAAAGATACCGGAAAAGGATTTGCATAGTCATGTCAAATATTTAGGAGAAAAAGGAGCATCAGATGGCATGATTACTGATGCAAAAGGAGCGGTTTATGCCGGAGATTATGAAAATAACAGCATTCGAAAAATACAACCCAACGGAAAAATGATGACCATCGCCCATGATCCGCGGCTACTATGGCCGGATACCTTCTCAATAGGCCCAGACCAATACTTATACGTCATTGTCAACCAATTGCATCGGCAGGCAAAATTTCATTACGGAAAAGACTTGCGACAAAAGCCATATAGTTTGCTTAGGATGAAGATTGGAGAAATGCCTGCTCCTACCTTTTGATAATTAATGAAAAAGCCGGTGAAGTTCAGCTCTAATTAGTTCAGCTTTGAAGTACAATAGTTGAAATTATAAAGCAAAATGGACTTCGAATTGCAAGCCAATTTGATGTCCACTTTTCATTAAAATACCAGAGTTTCATGCAATTTAACACAATTGAAAATGCAACCTAAATCGCAAGAATGAAATAATTATTTCAAGCTCGTAATTTGGGTTGCAAATATGTATGCAATTTTAAAAAGAAAAGGCATAGCAACTTAATGTTATTGTTAACGCAATAGTATCACCTCCTTAGTTTTTGGGGAATTGTAACATAACAGTATTATTTTGTATCTCAAAACAACTCGGAAATGTATGTATATAGTGAATATTAAATAGGGGCATACAAAAAGCTATCCAGATATAATCCGAATACCTTGTAAATATAAAAATAGTCTTAAGTTCAGCTCTCACCGGCTTTAGTTTTTTAATCTAGAGCATGATATAGTTTGCACTGAAAGTTATTAATCAGACGAATTAGTTGATTTAATCTCTTAATATATTATAATCCTCGTAAGTAGTATAATTAAGGGAAAATAACAAACGTTTTCCAGTTAAATTATTAAAAAATATTAAAGGAATGATACAAATGACAGAACTGCAGCTATTAGAAGCAGGTTACCGAAAATATAGCGGAGAAGAAATCGATGTGTTTTATTCAAAAGAACGCTGTGAGCATGCAGGTAAATGTGTGAAGGGGAGCATCGAGGTATTTAATCCTAAGAGAAAACCTTGGGTAATTGCTGACGCTGAGCCTGCAGATGAAGTTGCACGCATTATTGAAACATGTCCTGCTGGCGCTCTAAAATATATCCGAAAAGAGGAACGATAGAATGGAAATTACTATTGAACAAGCTCGTGTTGTCGTAACAGAGGGAAATGAAACACTTGGAGAAATGACGTTTGTTAATTCCAATGATAAATTCTATATCATTGATCATACAGGTGTTTCCGATGCAGCACGCGGTCTTGGCTTAGGAAAGAAAATGGTTCAAACTTTTGTTGAGCATGCCCGTTCAAACAATATGAAAGTCATTCCTCTATGTCCGTTTGCTAAAGGTGAATTCGAAAAGAATCGTGAAGCATATGCTGATGTGTTGAAGTAATTTGAAATGTAAGGACCTTAATGTACGGTGCTAATCCAAATATAGAATTTTTAAATGGTAAAACAGCATTGGAAAATGCAATGGACAATGGTTTTTATAGTGTTGTAGATCTTTCAAGGTTATTAGATAAACCTAAAGGAAACCTTATTTTTTCGGAGGGTTTCCTTATTCTCAATTAATCAGCTTTAAATAGTTTAAGAGCATACTGTCTCTATACTTTAATTAATCTGCCATAAGTCGATGAAATCGAAGTTGGTTTTAGGAAT
This sequence comes from Peribacillus faecalis, assembly GCF_014712675.1. Classification (GTDB taxonomy): domain Bacteria; phylum Bacillota; class Bacilli; order Bacillales; family DSM-1321; genus Bacillus_AD; species Bacillus_AD faecalis. The sequence goes on from NZ_JACXSI010000022.1 coordinate 41,316, forward strand.
AATATCCAGACTTCAAAATAGTCGAGCTGATCCTCTGGTTGGACAAAAACCAACTGTAATTGGGCGAGCAGTTTTGAAGAACCTTTTTTACAAAAAGCCCAGCCACAATTCTTCCACTTTTGTAATTATTTCATCCGCATTTATCATTAATTCTTCCAAATTCAAAAATAATTCGTCCGCTTAAACCACAATTCATCCGCTTACGGCAATAATTCATCTGTATTCGCAAATAATTCGTCCGTCTCCGGAAATACCCCAAAAAAAGCAGCTCCAAAGCTGAAATCCGCTTCGAAGCTGCCCAAAAAATCTCAAAATCAATATGCAGTCCAACCGCCATCAGCAGCAATGATTTGACCATTGATGAAGCTTGAGTCATCGGAGGCTAAGAAGATTGCTAGTTTAGCGATTTCTTGTGGTTCGCCGACTCTTGGGATTAGGGCGGAACCTTTTTGTTGTTGGCCCATACCGAATTGGCTGATGTTTGTCATAGATTGTCCAATATTTGTAGCGACTGCGCCTGGTGCGATACCGTTGCAGCGTATGCCTTTTTGAGAGAACATGAAGGCTGTGTTTTTAGTTAAACCGACAACCGCATGTTTAGATGCTGCATAAGCTGCGCCAGAGCGTCCGCCGTTTAATCCTCCGACAGAAATGTTGTTAATGATGATGCCATTTCCTTGTTCAAGGAATAAATTAGTTGCAAGACGCATTGATTTCATAACAGAAGTAGTGTTTACCGCAAAGACTAGATCCCAGCGGTCATCTGTAATTTCGTTTACCGGTTCCATACCGTCCATAATGCCGGCATTGTTGACTAAAATGTCCAGTTTACCGTATTTGGAAACGGTTTCATCAAATAGCGTTGTCAAATCTTCGTCTTTTGCTACGTTTGTTTGAATCGCGAAAGCTTCTCCGCCAGTAGCAATAATGCCGTCAGCAACAGCTTGCGCGCCTTCAAGGTTCAAATCGGATACTACAACTTTTGCCCCTTCAGCAGCGTAACCTTCAGCGATTGCTTTCCCCATACCGGATGCTGCGCCAGTAACAATGGCAACTTTTGATTGTAATTTCATAGTTTTCATCCCCCATACATTTGTATGATATTGAACATTTGTTCTATAATTATTATAATAGATAGTTTAAAAAGTCACAATAAACAGAAAATGAATAACTGTACATTAATGAACAAAAGGTGAATGTTATGTTCATTAAAGGGGATAAAAAAAATGAAAACCGATCTGAGAGTCATCAAAACAAAGGAAAATTTACAAAATGCTCTGCTTCATTTGCTTGAAGATAAAGAATTGGAGAAAATATCAATCTCTGAATTATGCAAAGAAGCTAGGGTGAACAGGGGTACTTTTTATTTGCATTTCGCAAGCGTCGAAGACTTGTTTTCTCACTATTTTCAAGAAATAACCGAAGATTTGCGTCAGGCATACGATGAGCCTGTCGAAAGAGTGAAACATAGATTGCAAGACCTGCAACCGCATATGATTCGTATATTTCATCATGTGAAAAAATTTTCTCGCTTTTATACCATTGTTTTTAATCAAAACTCACCGCTAATGTATTATTACGATTTATTGGATGTCATCCGCGAACGGCTTTTGAAGTCCCTCGAAACAGATACAGGAGTAACAGAAAAAAACTATCAAGCAAGCTATGCTGCAAATGCCGTACTTGGTATCGTTATTGAATGGGTAACAGGAGGATATAAAGAAACGGTCGAAGAATTGAATGAGATGATCCTGAAGTTTTCAAAAATTTATTAGTGAAACAGGTGATGGCATGAGGATTTTTGCATTGCAGTTAAACAATGATTTAAAAGGCATCGAAACCCGAAAAAATTATATTGAGTCGCTCATAGCCAAACTGGACAGTCCGGATTTCGTCGTTCTTCCTGAGCTTGCGTTTTGCAGTTATATCGGGAATGAAACGATTTGGCAATATGCTGATGTGGAAAGCAAAGATACGTCACAATGGGCGATGAAAATTGCCGACAAATATAAAACATACATTGGAGTCGGTTATTTGGAGAAAGAAGGAAACGATTATTATAATTCGTACATGATTGCTGATGGCAGCCGAGTATATGGGATTGTCCGAAAGTGCGAGGGGGAATCTTATATTTTCAAACGCGGAGATTTCGGACATATCATTGCGATGCCATTCGGTCATGTAGCTGTTGGCATTTGCTACGATGCGCACAGAAAGCATTTTTATGACAATATTAGAGACCATGAAATATCGCTCATCCTTTTCCCGCATGGTGCACCAAGCGACCCGAAAAAGCAAGCACAGGAACGGGCGGTCATCGACTATATGTGTCAGACGTATGCAGAGGCGTACCATGTTCCTGTCGTTTACGTCAACAGTGTAGGCAAACTGGATCCGATGCTCGGCCTGACAGGCAAGCTAATGGCGAAAGAAGGCTTTGTATTAAACGGTTTATCGAAAATCTATCATTTTGAAGGTGAAGAGCTGAGCAGCAGTGTTCAAGAAGTAATTGGACTGGAAGCACAATTAGCAGATAAGAAAAGATGTGGAACGATCAAATTTCAAGGTAACGACCTCATTAAAGGTAACTTCTTGTTCAGAAAGCTGATTTTGCCGAAAGATATTCGAGATGGCGTCCGTTTTTATAAAGCAAAAAAATAAAATATGAAACTAAAAGCTGCTATTCCCCGTAAATAGGGTATATAAAACGATCCCTACATAAAGGAGAATTCAGTCAAATGCATGATAGTAACAAAAATTTAATTACCAGAAGTGTGTTGCCTAAGTTCGCAGGCTCATTAGTTATTGCCTTAATTGGAATGATTATCGGCTTTTTATTCATACCGCCTGCAATTGCAGTCTTGATGCCTTTTGTTGTCATTGTACTGCTGATTATATCTTTCTTTGTCAAATTGAGAAAAAGGAAGAGCGGTTTCTCTTCTAATTTAACGCTTAAGACAGTCTACTTTTTCGTCATTTTAATGGGGATTGGCGTTTATCCGTCGATTGCCTTTTATATATCAGATATAGGTGCTGAATTGGTGCTGCTTGCATTCGGTATCACCACTGTTCTTTTTTCAGTTTTAGCAATTTATGCATACATTTCGAAACAGAACTTCAGCAGTCTTGGCGGCTTTTTATTTATTGCGCTAATCGCTTTAATATTGCTGAACGTAGCGGATATTTGGATTCAGACAGATATTTTTCATATCGGCTTGTCATTTGCGGGTATTTTAATTTTCAGCGGTTACGTATTGTATGATATTTCACGGATGAAAGATGCAGCATTTACCGAAGACGAAGTGCCGGAAGCGGTATTGGATCTGTTTCTCGACTTTTTAAACATATTCTTGGATGTTTTAAGATTAATTTCGATTTTCAAAGATTAATAAGCTCAGTTGATTTGAACGCACGCTTAACATGGGAAAGAAATTTAAAATTAACTGTTGACAGAACCTTCCAAGTCTTGTATATTTCACATATAGATTTACTCGGAATTAAAATATTCGCTGACTAGAAAACTAGAGGCTTCAGGTCCATATATATGGGCTTGGAGCCTTTTTGTTTATAAAATTGTATTTTCTGCACTTATTTTTTAAAATAGGCAATTTTGTATTTCTAAAGTCGAGTAATCTTATGTGAATAATAAAATTAAAAGAGGTGTTTACATTGAGTACAGTAATTATTAATGGAGCAAATGCGAAACAATCGCGAGTAACAGGGGTGGAACAATTTGTTGGGCAGTTTTTGAAGAAAAATAATGTAGAAACAGACGTAATCACAGTTCACGAATTACCGGCGGAAGATTTGATTACAGCCAACTATGCAAGTGAAGCCATCAAAAATGTAAATCGTCTTGTGGAAAAGGCAGATACAGTCATCGTTTTGACGCCAATCTACAAAGCAGCTTATTCCGGAATTTTAAAAACGTATTTAGATTTGCTGCCGCAAAAAGCGTTGGAAAATAAATTTATCATTCCGGTTGCAGTCGGAGGATCGCTGAATCATCTCTTAGCTGTCAATTATGCTTTGAAGCCGCTGCTATCAGAATTGGGTGCAACTGAAATTGCTAAGTCAGTCTATATTTTGGATAAACAAATTTCGAAGCATGAAGATGGAAGTTTTTCATTCGAGGATGAGGTGGAGGAGCGTTTGATAACGGAATTGAAGCCGGTGTTGAAGCGACAAACGCAAAAAGTCTGATGGCGAGGTGAGAGAGATGACTGTTACAGTCCAAGTCAAAGAGAAAGCATTTCTGCATGAAAATAGCAAAAAAGTCGTGCTTGATGATATTGATCTAAAGATCGAAAAAGGTGATTTTTTGACAATTATCGGTCCAAGCGGCTGCGGTAAAAGTACTTTGCTGAAAATTATCGCTGGCCTTGATACTGAATTTAACGGGACTGTTTTAATTAATGAAAAACCGGTCGTGAAGCCGGGCATAACGCAAGGATTTATTTTTCAGGAGCATCGGCTGTTTCCTTGGATGACAGTTGAACAAAATATTGCCGCCGATCTCAACCTAAAGGACGCAGAAGTAAGAAGAAAAGTTGATGAAATGATTGAGATTGTCCGCTTGAAAGGTTATGAAAAAGCATATCCGAGCGAGATTTCAGGCGGAATGTCGCAGCGTGTCGCTATTGCCCGCGCGCTTATTCGTGAACCTGAGGTGCTGCTTCTCGATGAACCGTTCGGAGCACTCGACGCCTTTACAAGACAGCATTTGCAGGATGTGCTAATTGATATTTGGCAAAAAAAGAAAATTACGATGGTGCTTGTGACGCACGATATTGATGAATCGATTTATTTAGGAACTGAAATTGCCATCTTGCGCGCAAATCCGGGCAAGGTGCAAAAATGGATGCGGGTTCCGCTTAGCTACCCAAGAAACCGCACGAATCCTTCTTTTCAGGAGGTCAGGCAGCGAGTATTACTTGAATTTGAAAAAACAGAAATCACCAGCTATACGGATGGAGCGGGGATTTAAGGAGGGTGTATGGAATGAAATTGCGTTTATGGCTTTTAATTGGCTTATTATTGGTGGCTGCCGGTTGCTCAAACAGCGCCGCCAAAGAGCAGGACACGGTTAGAATTGGGATTCAGCAATCGTTAAGTCCGTTATGGATTGCCAAGGAGAATGGCTGGTTTGAAGAAGCGTTTAAAGAAGTCGGTGTTGATGTAGAATGGGTGGAATTCCAAAGCGGCCCTCCGCAATTTGAAGGGATTGCTGCTAATAAGCTTGACTTCACTGAAGTCGGCAATACACCGGTCATTGGCGGGCAAGCGGCTGGTGTGGCTTTTAAAGAAATTGCTGCGACTGCAGACGGATATAAAGCTAATGCCATTCTTGTCAATAAGGGCAGCGATATTCAGTCTGTTGATGATCTGAAGGGCAAGAAAATAGCTGTCGCTAAAGGAAGCAGCGCATTTGGTTTTCTATATCAGGTTCTGGAGCAATCAGGGGTTAACCCGGAAGAGGTAGAAATCATTCAGTTGCAGCCGGATGAAGCACGCCCTGCATTTGAAAACGGTTCGGTCGATGCATGGAGCATTTGGGAGCCGTTCATCTCAATCCAGTTAATTGAAAACGAAGCGGAAGTATTGGTGAATGCGGAAGATATCGGACGTTCTTCTCTTTCATTTGCGATTGCCCGCACCGGCATTATTGAAGACAATCCGGAACTCGTTGATATTTTCATAGAAGTATTTTCGAAAGCAGCTGAGTGGCGTATGGAAAATAAAGAAGAGGCCGTTCAATTATTTTCTGAGCTGCGCGATTTGGATCCGGAAGTGGTAGATAGTGTTTTAACGAACACGAATACTTTTGCGAAGCCGATTACAAAGGAATTCATCGCCAGTCAGCAAGATGTTGCCGATCTACTGTATGAATTGAAGGCGATTGAGAAAGAAATTGATACATCGAAAGTGGTTGATAATAGTTTTGTAGAAAAAATTTCAGTGGGAGAGTAAGACATGAAAGCAAATGTACAAGAATTGTCGTACCCAGTGTCTTTGAAGAATAAGAAGAGACCGACCAGGCACATTCCAAGAGGGGTGAAAGGATTTGTTTTGCCGATTGTGATAGTGGCAGTTTGGCAAATTGTCGCCGATTTAGGCTTGATCGCTGACACAGTGTTGCCGAGTCCATTCCTCATCGTCCAATCATTTGTCGAGCTGATTGTGAGCGGAGAGCTGTTTGGTCATTTGCAAATCAGTGTGTTGCGCGCGCTTGGCGGATTTTTATTAGGAGCAGGAATTGGCTTGTTGCTCGGGTTAATGGTCGGATTTTCGAAACGTTCAGAGGACTACGTTGATCCGACAATGCAAATACTTCGAACAATTCCGAGTTTGGCGGTAACGCCTTTATTTATTCTTTGGTTCGGTTTTGATGAACTGTCGAAGATTTTGCTAATTGCTTTTGCTGCTTTTTTCCCGGTTTATATCAACACGTTTAACGGTCTGCGCTCAGTAGATTCCAAGTTTTTTGATGTAGCCCGTGTGCTGGAGTTCAGCAAGAAGAAACAGTTGACGCATTTGATTTTGCAGGCTGCTTTAAGCCACATTTTACTTGGTATCCGTCTATCACTTGGAGCTGCTTGGCTCAGTTTAGTTGTTGCCGAACTGATGGGTTCTAGTGCCGGTGTCGGCTACATGATTATGGATGCCCGTCAATTTTCACAGACGGAAAAAGTATTTGTTGGAATTATTATTTTCGGAATAGTTGGTAAATTGACAGACTCATTTGTTCGAGTGCTTGAGCGACGCCTATTGAAATGGCGCAACAGTTTTGAAGGTGTTCAATAACAATTAAAAGGAGAGATTGAATATGGAAATTTTATGGTTTATTCCAACACATGGTGATGGCCGTTATTTAGCAACAACAAAGGGAGGACGCGACACGAGCTTCGCTTATCTGAAACAAATTGCGCAAGCTGTCGATCAATTAGGTTATGAAGGTGTTTTGATTCCAACGGGGAAAAGCTGCGAAGATCCTTGGGTGACAGCATCAGCGCTTGCTTCGGTAACAGAAAAGCTGAAGTTTCTCGTTGCGGTTCGTCCCGGCATTATGAATCCGACTGTGGCAGCGCGAATGGCGGCGACTTTGGATCAAATATCAAAAGGGCGATTACTCATTAATGTTGTCTCCGGGGGAAATCCGGTCGAATTAGCTGGTGACGGTGTATTTTTATCTCACTCGGAGCGCTATGAGGCGGCAGATGAATTTCTAACGATTTGGCGTCAGCTGCTTGCTGGTGTAACAGTTGATTTTAAAGGGAAGCATTTAGCTGTTGAAGGTGGAGAAGTTTTATATCCGGGTGTGCAGGAGCCTCATCCACCGATTTACTTTGGAGGATCTTCCGATGCCGGTATTCAAGTGGCATCCAAACATGCTGATGTTTACTTGACGTGGGGTGAGCCGTTTGAAGCGGTGAAAGAAAAAATTGAAAAAGTCCGCGCCAGCGCTGCGAAAGAAGGACGTACTATCAAATTCGGCATTCGCCTTCATGTAATTGTTCGTGAAACGAATAAAGAGGCGTGGGCAGCAGCCGATGAGCTCATTCAATACGTAGATGAAGCGGCAATTCAAAAAGCACAGGAAGCATTTAACCATTCTGATTCTACCGGTCAGCGCAACATGGCGAATCTTCATAACGGCAATCGCAACAATTTGGAAATCAGTCCGAACCTTTGGGCGGGCGTCGGGTTGGTGCGAGGAGGTGCCGGCACAGCATTAGTCGGTGATGCGGAAACAGTGGCAGCTCGCATCCGTGAATACCAGGAAATCGGTATCGAAACATTCGTCTTGTCTGGTTATCCACATCTGGAGGAATCATATCGCTTCGCCGAACTCGTTTTCCCTCTGCTGCAATATAAAACAAAACAAGAGAAGAACAGTGTCGGGGAAACAATCGGTAATAAATATCGTCCGGCAGAAGTCAGCCGCGTTTAATCAAGCGAAATAAGATGACCTCTATTATGGGGGCATCTTATTTTGCTTCTTTGCTTAAATCGAAGCGGGCAATTTCTTCATTCCCAACCGTTACAATTAAAGTGGCCTCTAAAGCATTGGTTATCAATAAATCTAATTGTTGCTGGGTAGGAGCAGGTGGGAAGTCTTCGAAGGTTGCTTCATAACCTAAATCATAATAAATAATGAAATCACTTGACTCATCCGGTTTAAGTACATTGACATAGCTATAGCCCTTACCCACCCCGTGATTTTCATAAGTGCTTTCGTCGAAAAGGTTGAAGCCCATCACTTTCTCGGAAGCAGTCAATAATTTTTCATGCGGCTCGATTTTGACACGCAAGCCTTCTTCTGCGTTCTCTTTTCCGATTTTCCGATTTCCTTCATTTTTTATAGAAAAGGTGTAGTATAGCGACGTAGTGGAGATTTTCTCATGTTTACCATTATCCAATTCGACTTCTGTATAACCCACTTTATGCGGGTCGCTTGTAAGCTCTACTTCTGCAGCAATCAGCCCTATAGATGGAACATTCGAGCAAGCGCCTAAAACAACTAGTAGCGAGAGTATTACTGCATGTAAGATGATTCGTTTCACACACCCACCTCATTTCCTGTTTATTCCATTATAGTCTTAGTTTAGCACCAGAAAGAAGAATTATTTATTTCTATTTAGAGATTTTTAGCGGTTATTTTTTGATGTGACGACACGGAATAAATCGAAATAACAGGCTTGTATTTAGAATCTTTTTTATAATTATCTCGAATTCGAAGCATTTTGCTTGATTGGTTATCACTTGATTAGTAAAGTGATGATAACAAAGGAGTGAGAGCATATGAAAAAGAATACGCGCGGCTCATTAATTTGGCTGCGGCTCACCCGTTTTACGCATCAAAGCAATGGATTATCGAATGAATTTCTGAAGCCATTCGATTTAACATCAGCACAATTTGATGTGCTCATGCAAATATCTAATTATGAGCCGATCACACAAAGCGAGCTGGCAGAGAAGGTAACAGTCACACAAGGTGGTATTTCGCGCATGCTTTCACGTCTTGAAAAAGAAGGGCTAATTGTACGCAAACAAGATTGGAAGACAAAAAACATATCGCTGACAGAAAAAGGACGAAAGAAACTTGAAGCAGCGTTTGAGGGTCAACTTGCATTCCAATCATCATTTTTTGACGAATGCTTATCGTCGGAAGAACAGAAGCAGCTGTATTCGCTTATGTCACGCGTTTATAAAAATAGTCTTGAAAAAAAAGTTACGAACAAAAATAGATAACCGGGAGGAATTTTTCATGTATCAAATACCAGGGCATCATCACATTTCGATGATTACGAAAGATGCGAGCAGCAATAATCATTTTTATCGGGACATTCTCGGTTTGCGCAGGGTGAAAATGACCGTCAATCAAGATGATCCGTCGATGTATCATCTGTTTTACGGCGATAAAACCGGCAGCCCGGGAACGGAATTGTCTTTCTTTGAAATTCCGATGGTCGGACGTACATATCGAGGAACTAATGCGATTACCCGTATCGGCTTGCTTGTGCCGACGGAAGAAAGTCTGCATTATTGGAAACAGCGTTTTGAACAGCATGCTGTTGTGCATGGCGACATTACAACGTATGCGAACAAACAAGCACTACATTTTGAAGATGCTGAAGGCCTTCGCATGGTACTCCTCGTATCAAACGGTGCGAAAATCGAGCATTGGCAAACGTGGGAAAAATCCGACGTACCGGCTCAACACCAAATTCAAGGAATGGGTTCAGTCGAAATAACGGTGCGCCGTCTCGAAAAACTGGGACGTACATTGACGGAAATGTTCGGCTATACCGAAATATCTCGATCAGAAGCGGAAGCGATTTTTCAATCAACAGAAGGAGAAGTGTTTGGTGAAATTGTTGTGAAGCAGGAAGATGGACCGACTGAAAAACCGGGACGCGGCAGCATTCACCATTTAGCGATTCGCGTCAAAAATGAAGAAGAGCTGCACTATTGGGATGAGCAAGTACGGGATCGGGGGTTTCAATCATCGGGCATCGTTGATCGCTTCTACTTTAAAAGCTTATATTTTCGTGAGTCGAACGGCATTTTATTTGAAATTGCCACCGACGGACCGGGATTCACGGTTGACGGCGATATTGAAACGTTAGGTGAAAAACTTGATTTGCCGACATTTCTACAAAGCAGAAGAGCAGAAATCGAAAAAAATCTGAAACCAATTGAGGAGAAATAATTATGAAGCATTTTCGTATCGACCCATCAAAAGGAATGGAAATCGGACTGTATTCGTTAGGTGATCACATTTTAAATCCGCTAACAGGCAAGCGCATTTCAGCTCAGCAGCGTATTAATGAGTTGATTGAAGCCAGCCAATTGGCGGAACAAGCCGGAATTGATGTATTCGGTGTCGGCGAAAGCCACCAAACATATTTCACTTCACAGGCACATACCGTCATATTAGCCGCGATTGCTCAGGCGACAAAAACGATAAAAATCACAAGCACTGCAACAGTTCTTAGCGTATCGGACCCGGTGCGCGTATACGAGGACTTTGCGACAATTGACTTGATTTCTAATGGACGAGCTGAGATTGTCGCAGGTCGCGGTTCGAGAGTCGGCGCTTATCAGTTGCTCGGCGTCAAACTTGAAGATTATGAAGAGATTTTTGAAGAAAAGTTAGCACTTTTGAAACAAATCAATGATGAACAGTGCATTACATGGGAAGGGAAATTCCGGGCGCCATTAAGAAATGCGGAAATTTTGCCGCAACCGAAAGACGGCCATCTTCCAATATGGCGCGGAGTTGGCGGACCACCTGGGAGTGCGATAAAAGCAGGCTTAATGGGTATACCAATGGTGCTGACAACATTGGGAGGACCGGCGAAACATTTCAAGCCTTCTGTTGACGCATACCGCGAAGCTTTGAAAAGCAATGGACTTGACCCTAATACATTTCCAATTGCAACAACAAGCCTATTTTACGTCGGAGAAACAACGGAGGAAGCAATTGACGGCATGTATCCGCATCTTGATTTCGGATTTAGAGCAATCAGGGGTAGCGGTTATCCGAGAATGCAATTCGAGCAGGCGCCGGACACTCGTGATGCGCTTATGGTCGGCAGCACACAGCAAATCATCGAAAAATTGCTATATCAATACGAGCTGTTCGGCATGCAGCGCTTTCTTGGACAAATTGATTTCGGAGGCGTACCATTCGAGAAAATCATGAAAAATATTGAAATCATCGGCAATGATATCATTCCGGCGATTAAGAAGTATACGAAGGATTAAAGAAAGGCGCACCCGAAATTTTGGGTGCGCTTTTACAATTCATTAAAGTCGAAACCTTTTATTATATGGTATAATTTGGTGAAAAGAAAAATAAAAGGGGATAGAAAAAAATGCAAACATCCGAAACCGGTGTATTGCTGCATGAAGATTTTCGAAATGCTTTAATTATTGATAAGTACGATCTTGAATTAAGCCGAATGAGAGGCGATAAAATTGACCAGCTTAGGAGCGAGAACAGCGAAGATGTGATGACTTGGAATGTTTTTAAGAGTTTAAAGCAAATCAACCCGAATTTTTGGCTGAAGCATTTGTTTCATAAAACTTTTGATCTGCCATTCAACTATTGCAGCGAAAACATTGATATTTTATTGTGGAAGAAGTTGAAGCCTGCTGCCAATATAGAGAAAGAAGGTCCGACTGAAGTAGATGTAATCATAGAATCTGATGAATTTGTCTGGGTTATTGAAGTGAAGTATAAGAGTGATATTAGCATGAGCACCACTTATGATGCTTCAAGAGATCAAATAATCCGCAACATTGATGTTGCGCTCCATTACGGACAAAATAAGGATGTCTACGTTTCATTACTCGTTCTTGATGAAAAACATTCAAAAAAAGGAATTGACGTTATGAATCAGTATCAGCAGGCAATTGCAAGCAAAATGGTACTGCCGTATATACCGGCTGATTATTTATCACGACTTAAAGGAATCGGAGTCTTTCAGTGGAGTCGCATTCTTGAAACATTAAATATGTTGCCTGCTAATGTAAGTGAATTTGAAAGATTCATTGCTAACCAGGCAAGAGATTGGCTGATGAAGAGAATCATCAAAGATGGAGCTGTTTTTGATGAGAGCAGAATGTACCGATATTCTTTAACTCGCATATGGGATCCGATAAAAGAAAAGGTGGTTTTCATCTGTCTGAATCCGAGTACTGCTGATGAAATGTACAATGATAATACCGTGAAAAAGTGCATAAAATTCGCAAAAAGCTGGCACGGAGGCAAATATGGCATGATAGAAATAGTCAATTTGTTCGCCTATTGCGGAACAGAATTTTATAAAATCAAGCATGTTAACGATCCAATCGGTCCGGAAACAAACGATTACATAATAGATGCGGCAAAAAGCGCCGGTTTAGTGATCGCGGCTTGGGGTGAAAACGGAACATATAAAAACAGATATAAAGAAGTTTTGTCATTATTAGAAAGTGAAAATATAGAAGTGCATTGTTTGGATGTCTTAAAATACGGACAGCCAAAACATCCTTTATTTGCTAATGGGAGATTGGAGCCGACACCGTACAATTGGAGGGATATAAAGTTTATATTAACTTAATAATTCTAAAAAAACAAAAAATTCTTTTCACTTTCGTTTTTTTGTGATAAGGTGTAAATCATGTAAATCAATTTCATATTAACATTCATAAGTGCTCGCAAATTTGCGAGTTAAAAGGGAATCCAGTGAAAATCTGGAGCAGCCCCCGCTACTGTAAAAGCTGATGAAATCACAGGGCCACTCATTTTAGAGGAAGGCGTGAGAGTAAGGTGAAGCTTGAGTCAGGAAACCTGCTTACGAATGCGTAACTAACTTTTCGGTGGGAGAAGTATAGGCGATACTTAGGGACTATGTTTCTATTTATTTTTGTTTTGCTCTAGTTATTTATAACAATGATCAAAAGCCTGTATTCTTTTAGCCGAGAATACAGGCTTTTTTGCTGTCTAACCTTACACCTGCCATGAGGCCTACAGGATGTAGGTCACATCGGCGAAGACATGCGGACGTGGCGTTCTTAGCCGATGTTCCCTTTTCCTGCCTCGCCCAAGAAACCAAAGGCGGGTTTCTCGTTCGGGGCTCTCACGATGAGAGTCACAGCGACGAAGATATGCGGACGTAGCGTCCCTAGTCGCTGTTCCTTACTTGCAGGTCGCTTCCGCATTTCGGTTCTCGCATGTCTCCTTTTTCATTGATTGGTATCAATGAGGAAAATCAAAATGAAAAAGGACCGGTGACGATTTTTCTTATCGGTATTTAGCGTTTTTACGCTCAAATATAAATAATTTTTTAGGGGAGTAAACGGGATGAAAAAGTATTTAAGCCAATTAATGATGGTGCTATTATCTGTATGTTTATTGGCAGCATGTGGCGAAGAAGCAACAAACAATCAAATAACAGAGAAAGTAGAACAAACATCAAAAACAGAAACCTCTGAGTATCCAAAGACATTTCTAGATGGTCGCGGAGTAGAGGTAACACTTAATGAAAAACCGACACGCATTGTATCAACTACATTAGCGATGGATGAATATTTGCTTGCGATAGTAGATCCTGAGCGTATTTCGGCGGTGACAAAACTATCAACCGACCCGGCAATTTCAAATGTAGCCGAGTTAACAGACAGCATTAAAACAAAAATTGATTCTGTAACAGCAGAACTAGTCATTTCATTGAACCCGGATTTAATACTTGTGCCGACATATGTCGACCCGGCTGTGCTTGAGCAATTAGATGCGGCAGGATTGACAACTTACCAATTGAAGGATGATACATCATTTGATGGCATTTTAGCAGGTCTTGAAGAAGTAGCTGCTCTTGTTGGAGAAGAAAAGAAGGCAGAAGAAATTTTAACAGATATTGAAGAACGTATTGCAGATTTGAAAGAAAAAACAGCAGTACAAGACGTGAAGAAACGCGTACTTTACTTAACACAATATGATTCTTCTGTTACAGATAACACATCAATCGGAGAGATGATTTCGCTTGCAGGGGGGATTAATGTTATTACTGAAGCCGGCATTACAGGTGACGAGTATCCTGATTATCCGAATCTTTCAAAAGAAAAAGTTGTAGAATTGAATCCAGACGTCATTATTACGAGCGATTGGCAGTATGACGGTTCAAAAGCTACATTTGTAGAAGCATGGAAAAACGATTCGGCTCTGAAAAATATAAGTGCATTCAAAAATGATGAAGTCCACGTCATCGACAGCGCAAACTTAACAACAGCTGCGCATTTCGTCATTGAAGGTGCAGAAGATATTTATAATGTTCTTTACGGAGAATAAAATTGGCTAAAAATGTTGTTACATTCATCACATTAATTAGTTTATTTATATGTTCATTGGTGATGGCGACGATGTATGGCGGTGTGACAATACCTTTTAAGGAAACAGTGAAAGTATTACTTTCGCTGCTTCCTTTTGTTCAGTTTGACTACAATCCGATGTACGAAACGATATTAGTGCAAATTCGATTTGCCCGTGTCATTGTCGCTGGTCTGATTGGTGCAGCACTCGCAATATCGGGCGTTGTCATGCAAAGCGTGTTTCGTAATCCGATGGCCGACCCGGGCATTATCGGTGTGTCATCAGGCGGCGCTTTTGGAGGTGTCATCGCTATCTATTTCGGATTTGCCTCCATTCATGCAGTATTCGTACCGCTTTTAGGTTTTGTGATGGCACTTATAACGTTAATGATTGTTTATGCCATATCGACCAGTCATGGTAAGACATCGATGATGACATTGCTTTTGACAGGTATTGCCGTCAGCTCTTTTTTGAGTTCATGCTCGTCATTGTTGATTTCTTTCTCAAATGCCGGCGTCATGCAGCAAATCGTCCAGTGGCTAATGGGTAATCTGAACGGGCGTGATTGGGGAGATGTGCAAATTTTAATAGTGCCGATTATGTTAAGTATCGGTTTATTCATGTATTATGCCAATGACCTGGATATCTTTCTGCTCGGAGAAGAACAGGCGCAAAATATGGGGATAACGGTGCAGCGTACCCGCAACATACTCTTAATTGTCGCATCGCTTGTTACCGGAATCAGTGTCGCGATGACGGGTGCAATTGGTTTTGTCGGACTTATTGTGCCGCATATGATTCGAATGATCATTGGTCCGGCACATCGTTATTTGTTGCTTGCGAGTGCTTTTGGCGGCGCTAGTTTTTTAATCATTGCTGATCTCATTTCGCGAATAGCCATTCGTCCGGCGGAAATTCAAATCGGCATCGTCACTGCTTTCTTCGGTGCACCGTTCTTTATTTATTTGATTATGAAATATAAAAAGCAAGGAGAGTTGTGACATGACAGCAATCTTGCAAATGCGTGATCTGACATTTAAAAGAGGCAATCGTATCATTGTCGATCATATGAATCTATCGATTGAAGCTGGCCAATTTATCGGCTTGATTGGACCAAATGGAACTGGCAAGTCAACACTATTGCGGTTGCTTGCGAAATTATTGAAACCCTATGCGGGCTCCGTTCATTTTGGACAAAAAAACTTGAATGAAATGACTGACATCGAGGTTGCAAAG
Organism: Peribacillus faecalis; assembly: GCF_014712675.1. Taxonomy (GTDB): domain Bacteria; phylum Bacillota; class Bacilli; order Bacillales; family DSM-1321; genus Bacillus_AD; species Bacillus_AD faecalis. Next base: position 56,911 of record NZ_JACXSI010000022.1, read on the forward strand.
GCCATTACCTATATGCCACAAACAACGATATTGGATTATCAATTTACAGTTGAGCAAGTCGTCATGATGGGCAGACATCCGCATCGGAAGAAATGGCAGCTATCGCACAAGCACGATTCTAAAATTGTAGAAGATTCTATGAAACAAACAGGTATTGATCATTTAAAAGACCGTTTTATTACAACATTATCGGGCGGCGAGAGGCAGTTAGTATTTCTCGCTAAAGCAATTACACAGCAATCCGAAGTGATACTTTTAGATGAGCCAACATCTGATTTAGATATTTATCATCAAGTGCAAATCAGTGAGATTATTTGCCGTCTTGCGCAAGACGGGAAGACGGTATTGGCGGCAATTCACGACATTAACTTGGCAGCCCGTTATTGCGATCAGCTGTTGCTGCTGCGCGACGGTGACATCGCTGCCTTTGCAGCTCCGACAGAGGCTTTAACAGAGGAATTTTTGCAAAAAGTGTTTCAAACAAAATCATATACGTATGATGACCCGTTTCTTGATAAAAGGCAGGTCATTCCGTATTCTGTGTCTAATTAGGGGGCGAACAACATGAAAAAGAATTGGCGCTATTCAAGCTATCCATTTATGCGCGAGAAAAGCTGTTTAGTCGATTATGAAATACGTACAGACAGTTTGACAACGAGTGTTGGTGCTGTATTTTGCTATTTGACAGAGAAAGAGCAAATCGTTCTGGAAGATTTACGCGTTATTCAAGAAATGTGCTATCACGCTAATGGTTCTGTTCGCGGCAAACTTGCAATTAATGAGGAAGATCTTCGTTGGCTAAGCGGCCGATATGATGAATATGTACGGCTAACAGGTGAAACAACGAAGCAATTCGTGCTGCCGCAAGGGAATGAAGCGGCAAGCGCGCTTCATAGTGCCCGTAGCGATGCGAAAAAGTCATACCGGGCGCTACATAAGGTGAGCGAAGAGCGCGAAGTGCCGGAAATACTTTTTTCCTATTTAGGGTTGATTGCGAATGTTTTATTCGCAATGGCGGTCTATGTGAATCAAGTGAATGAAATCGAAGAAATACCATTTATCAGCAAGTCTTATCCAATGAAAAAACGGAGTAGAAATTAATTAAATTTTCTTACTATTGTGTTTATATGTTATAGTTACATTGTAATTGAATATCGTGTATGAGTTGGTGCCAAACCGAGGTTTGGATTAAAAGGGAAGATCGGTGAAAATCCGGCGCTGTCCCGCAACTGTATTTCGGAGCGTTTCGCAATATGCCACTGTTTTATAACGGGAAGGTGCGATGCGTGTTGAAGATAAGCCAGGAGACCTGCCAATTTCTAGTACACACCAAATACCTACGTGGAAATAGGGGGTGGAGAGTGCTTGAATAAAGCACTGTACGACAAACGAGTTATTGCAGAACGAATAGATTGCTATTCGTCTATTTGAGCATGACATTAACTTGAGTTTGCCATTTCAACCATTTCCGTTCGAGGGAATGGTTTTTTTAGTGTGCCAGGCATGGCAACTATCTAGGCGGTGAAAGTCCGCTGTGGGGGTACACATCGACTAACCACTAAGGAAGCGCAAGGTACTTATCGTGAGGTAAGGGCTGGAG
>NZ_JACXSI010000023.1 GCF_014712675.1 Peribacillus faecalis
TCTATCCGGTATTAGCCCCGGTTTCCCGGAGTTATCCCAGTCTTATAGGCAGGTTGCCCACGTGTTACTCACCCGTCCGCCGCTGACTTCAAAGGAGCAAGCTCCTTATCTGTCCGCTCGACTTGCATGTATTAGGCACGCCGCCAGCGTTCGTCCTGAGCCAGGATCAAACTCTCCAAAAAGTGTTTGATAAAGCTCATAAAATAAAAAGTTTTGTTTCGGTCAATGCCGAAACGTTTTATTAGAATTAACGTTGACGTTTTTGTTTTGTTTAGTTTTCAAAGATCAATCTGTTGTTTCGAACAGAAGCTTTTTTATAATAACATCAGCTCGTTTGTTTGTCAACAACTATTTTGTTTTCTTCACTTCGTTCAGAAGCGACCTCGTTAATATACCATCTTAACCTTTCAGTTGTCAATAACTTTTTTGAAATAATTTTCATTCGAAGTTATTTGATGTTATATTGTCTTATTAACTCATCACCTCTTGGCGACGTATATTAATTTACCATTAAACAATACTATCCGTCAATAACTTTTTTAAAAAAATTTCACTTTAATTTATATCGTCTATGATAAAGGCTTTGACCTTTTGTTTCTACATTAATTACTTCTATTACTTTCTTATCAATTAAGTACTCCAATAGCACCGGCAGATCAACTGAATAATGCTTTAGTCCTTCATGATTCATTAATTCATTAATCGTCCAAGCGTCTTCTTTTTCAGATAAGATTCCAACAAAATGTTCCGTTCCCGTTTGCATATGAGAGAAAATAAGGAACTCGCTTGCAAGGAATACTAACTCTAATTTCTTCTCCATTGACTCTTCACTATTGATTAATTCCTCATACAGTTTATAGATTTGCGGTTCGATGTATCTGACTTGTTCCCAGACAGTTACTTCCGGATAAAAACCGCTATCAATTACTTCCAGGCGCGCTAAATGATGAAGTGCGTGCACCATAAAATTATACGCATCCAAATAATGTCCTCTATCAAACAGCAATTTGCCATCCGTATATCTTCTGACTAACTTGGCAAACTCTAAGCCTTTTTTCAAATTACGTCCATTAAACGGGAATTCTTTTATTTCTTGCTTTAACTTGGCGATATTCTCATTTCTGTCAAATATGATTCTTCCATGATGGAGCCATTCCGTTAATCTTCGATTGCTGCCGAGCACCAGCCATTCATCCAACTGTTCCTTACTGACTGTATATAATGCTGCTTTTTGTTCTTCATATGAATAATGTTTCACCATTAAAGGCACTTCTTTTTTCTCAGTAATAACAAGTAGGATATAATCAAAAGAATCTGTGCTATATGACTCAAAACTTCTTTTTTCAATGAGAAGTATACCTAGAGTTGACGGCGAACTTGCCCTTTCTTGATATATAGGTCGCAATATGTCATCCATTTCTCATTCCTCCAAATATTTAATCCGTTGTATTGATTTCGACATTACTATTATAATTCCTTCTAACATTTTCAACAAATTTCGACAAAGTTTTGTAAATAATTTCGAAGCCTCCGTACACAATCACTATTTTATGGAAAATGTGGTATATTTTAAATGGAGGGATGAGGATGGCGAAACCAAAAAACAAAATCAATAAGATCAGGACTATTGCTCTAAGCTTAGTTTTCATCAGTATGATTGTGATGTACGGCGGAATCTTTTTCAAATCATCACCGATTATTATGACCATTTTTATGGTATTAGGTTTACTGTGTATTGTTGCCAGTACCGTCGTATATTTTTGGATTGGAATGATCTCGACAAACACCGTTCAAGTTGTCTGCCCAAATTGCAATAAAATTACAAAAGTACTTGGACGAGTAGATATGTGTATGTATTGCGATGAACCGCTGACATTGGACAAGAATTTAGAAGGAAAAGAATTTAAAGCTTCTTATAACAGAAAAAAAGTTGGCGAGTAATTACGCCAACTTTTTTAGTAAGTATAGAATTTTGGACATAAATGGCTGTCTAACCTTACACCTGCCATGCTCGGTCCTAAGCTGCCTCCCCCAAGAAACCAAAACCGGGTTTCTCGTGTGATTCATCTTAGTCCTGCCGCATGGCTCCTTTTTCATCGAGGCGAATCTAAGTAGCATATTCCTGATGAAAAAGGACCGGTGACGGTTTTTCCTAGTGCGCTGCCTTTGCAACACAACTTGGACATTCTCCGTACACTTCCATTCGGTGTTGAAACACTTTATAGCCGGTTACATGAGAAGCAAGCTGTTCGACTTCATCTAATCCCGGATAATGAAAATCAACAATCGTACCGCAGTTCACACAAATAACATGGTAATGATCGGACGTTGTAAAATCAAAACGGCTGGAAGAATCCCCGTACGTCAATTCTTTTACCAGACCGACTTCACGAAACACCCGCAAATTGTTGTACACGGTTGCAACACTCATATTTGGGAATTTCCCTTCAAGCGCTTTGTAAATTTCATCAGCTGTAGGATGGGACATTGAGTCGATTAAATACTCAAGTATCGCATGACGTTGTGGCGTGATTCGCACATTTGATTTCTTCAGCATATCTAGTGCATCTTTAAGATGGCTTTCTGACATCGTCATGCACCTCCTTCCCAAATTCAAAATTTTAATTAAATAGATTATTACTTTATAATGTTTATAATTAGTGTAATCTCTCCGTCACACATTTGTCAATTACTCACTCGCATGTAATGTAGGCTCTGTGCGATTTAATTGCTGATTTACATATCTCGCGGCAACAAACAGCAAATCTGATAGACGATTTAAATAAGAAAGTACTAATGGATTGACTTCCCCTTCTATCCTCACAGCACAACGCTCTGCCCTTCTCACAACTGTTCTAGCCGAATGAAGGGCCGCTCCGCTCGGGTGACCGCCCGGCAAAACAAAATTAGTCAGCGGCTGCAATACAGCATCCCATTCATCAATAGTTTTCTCAAGAAAATTAATATGATTCTCCTCTAGTTTCCACAATACTTCTTTCCCTTCAGGCGTTGCCAATTCAGCTCCTACATGGAACAATTCTGTTTGGATGCGGTGAAATGCTTTTTTGACCCCATCTTTTCCATCAAAATCTTCATCCTCTATAAAGCTCATAGCTAACCCGATTAAGGAATTGGCTTCATCACACGTTCCGTACGCCTCTACGCGGTCATCTGTTTTAGAAACACGTTGGCCGTACACTAAAGAGGTTGTACCTTTATCTCCGCTACGCGTATATATTCTCATTTAAACAACACTCCCTATTGATATTTACTATAATTAACTGATAATTATTCTTACAAGTCAAATTATAGGTCTATAAAATAGAATAAAAAACACGAACCGAGTGCAGTCCGTGTTTGAAATGAAAATGTTTTGAGGAGGTACTCCATAATGTATGTATATGCAAGAAGTTGTACAACGCCCTCGGACAAACACCTTATTTTTTTGAACTTAGATAGCTGTCTAACCTTATACCTGACATGCTTGAGGCCTACAGGATGTAGGTCTCATCGGTGTTGCCACAGGACGTGGCGTTTTTAGCCGATGTTCATTAATTGCCATCCCTCCCAAGAAACCAAAACCGGTTTTCACGGCGCGGAGGCTCTCAAGACGAGAGTCACAGCGAAGTTGCTACAGCGCTGTTCCTTCTTAGAATTTGTCTAGCTGCAGCGGCCAGCTCCTCGAGGTCATAAGCCAAACCACTCCGGAAATTTTACAATTTCCTACATGATTCGTCTTATGCAGGTTGGAGGCTCTCAGGACGAGAGTCACAGCGACGTTGCTATAGGACGTAGCGTTCTTAGTCGCTGTTCCTTACTTGTGGGCCACTTCCACATTTTGGTTCCCGCATGTCTCCTTTTTCATTGAAGTGTAGCAAGGAGTCGAATCATAAATAAAAAAGGACTGGTAACGGTTTTTCTATAAAGCTTCCTTCACATAGGCCAAAACTTCTTCAATGTGCCCCTTCACTTTAACTTTTCTCCACTCTTTCACTAATTCGCCTTCTTTATTAATGATGAAAGTCGATCGTTCGATACCCATATATTCTTTGCCGAAATTCTTTTTCAGTTTCCATACATCATAGCTTTTCGCCGCTTCCTGGTTCTCATCAGACAATAACAAAAACGGCAGCCCGTATTTTTCAATAAATTTCTCATGACGGCTGATCGGATCCGGACTGATACCGAGAACAACCGTGTTCTCATCTTGGAACTGCTTATGCGAGTCGCGGAAATCACATGCCTCTGTCGTACATCCTGGCGTCATATCTTTCGGGTAAAAATAAAGAACAATATTTCTGCCGATAAAATCCGATAATGAAACTTCTTTTCCTTCATTAGAAGGTAAAGTGAAATTCGGTGCTTTTTCTCCAATAATCGCTGTCATTGATTTCAACCTCCAATCATTACTACCATTAGCGTACTAAAAATACCTTCCTCATTCAAATGACAGTTACTGATTCGGATTTATATCCATATCGATGACCGTCCTGACAACAAATGCTGCCGGCAGTGTATATCCAATAAATGCTTGAATGGTCGCAATGATTCTCCCTAAGCCAACCGGTATTAATTCACCATATCCCACTGAAAACATCGTCATTGCACTAAAATAAAATGCAGTCTCAAGTTTCATAAAAAAATGGCCGCTAATCTCCAGACCATGATCGAGCATGACACTTATATCCCGTATTTCAAACAGCAAATATATGAGAGCAAAACCAATACAGATGGTTCCGTATAAGCAGGCAAGCCAAAGAAAATGACTGAAAGATATTTTTTGCTTGCCGCCCTCAGCCGGCAAAAAGAGCACTCGAATACTCATGAACATGCAAAAAACGACTGCCAATGTCAAAAGAAAAAAGTCCACAATCATCCCTCACTTCTGCTCTCTATTACAATTTACTCTTTCTTGTCCATTTTTATGAACATTCCTACAATTTCTATTAATAGAAAACAGTAATAAAGCGGAGTACAATGGTGATACAATGAGTTAGGACATGAAACATGTAAGGAGAGGAATACAATTGAAATTCACTAATTCAGAAGCTTTACATAAAGAAGCATTAGAAGTCATCGTCGGTGGCGTTAACAGTCCGTCACGCTCTTATAAAGCAGTAGGAGGCGGTTCTCCTGTCACTATGGAAAAAGCGGACGGCGCTTATTTCTGGGATGTGGACGGCAACAAATATATCGATTATTTAGCGGCATTTGGACCAATCATCACTGGATTTAACCATCCTCATATCACAAAAGCAATCACAAAGGCAGCTGAAAACGGGGTTCTATACGGTACACCGACTCGCCATGAAATTGAGTTCGCTAAAATGATTCAAGAAGCGATTCCTGGCATGGAAAAAGTTCGATTCATGAACTCTGGTACTGAAGCAGTTATGTCAACAATCCGTGTTGCACGTGCCTATACTGGACGCGACAAAATCGTAAAATTCGCCGGCTGCTACCACGGACATTCAGACCTGGTGTTAGTTGCAGCAGGATCTGGCCCTTCAACACTTGGAACACCTGATTCTGCCGGTGTTCCGAAAAGCATCGCGAATGAAGTGATCACAGTTCCGTTCAATGACATCGAAGCATATAAAGAAACTTTGGCTAAATGGGGTTCTGAAATAGCCGCAGTTCTAGTAGAACCGATTGTCGGTAACTTCGGAATTGTTGAGCCACTTCCAGGTTTCTTAGAAGAAGTAAACACATTAACACATGATGCTGGCGCTCTAGTTATTTATGATGAAGTCATCACAGCATTCCGCTTCATGTATGGAGGTGCGCAAAACTTACTTGGTGTTACTCCTGACTTAACTGCACTTGGTAAAATTATCGGCGGCGGTCTTCCGATTGGAGCATACGGCGGCAGAAAAGAAATTATGGATCAAGTTGCTCCTCTTGGACCTGCCTACCAAGCCGGTACACACGCAGGCAACCCAGCATCAGTTCAAGCAGGTATCGCTTGCCTGGAAGTGTTGAAACAAGAAGGCGTATACGAAGAGTTCGACCGTTTAGGAAAAATGCTTGAAGACGGTATTTTGGCAGCTGCTGATAAATATAACATGCCAATTACAACAAATCGTCTGAAAGGCGCACTTACACTTTATTTCACTACAGAAAAAGTAATCAACTATAAACAAGCAGAAGACACTGATGGCGAGATGTTCGCTAAGTTCTTCCATCTAATGCTGAATCAAGGCGTTAACCTTGCTCCTTCAAAATATGAAGCTTGGTTCCTTACAACAGCTCATACAGAAGAAGATATTAAATATACAATCTCTGCTGTTGAAAATGCCTTCAAAACGTTACAAGAAGAAAAATAATATGCATTTTTATGCAACCTTGAAGATAATTATTCTTCAAGGTTGTTTTATTTCTCTTGCAAAAAATCATTAAAAACATTGATTTTATATACTTTTGTTCATAAAATGGACATCTAATATTATCCAATATTTTGCATAAATAATTGATTTCTGAATATTTTGATGATATCATTATGTAACGATTCTCTTTTGGTTCATTCCTATTTTCATATAATCCAAAAGTGTTCAATGATTAGAATGGATTATGGATTTTTCAAACCATTTTTTCACATATATCATTTTACTTTAGGAGGTGAACGGCAACCTAAGGCAATCCCTTATGTTTGCCCTTATTTATGACACAGCAATGGAGCCCAAGTTTATTTCATTCGTTCCGTAACCAAGAACACGATGCTTGCGGAATCGTGTCTTGTATCGAAAAGAAAAGAATTCCCACTCGCGAAAATATATTCACTTGCATTGATGCGTTAGTAACGATGAATCATCGTGCCGGATTCATAAACGGTGAAGGTGATGGAGTCGGTATTCATATTGATATTCCGAGAGCGCTCTGGAAGAAAAAATTAAAAGAACAAGGTTTAGATGCCAATCTTGCAGATTCCGAGCAATTTGTTGTAGGGCATTTTTTTCTGAGTCAAAAAGAAAATAGCAGCACACTGCAAGCCGAAGTTAAGCAAAAATTTCTCCAATCAGGTTTAACGCTTCTTTTCGAAAGCGATAAAGCCTATAATTCGGATGCTTTAGGTCCGATTGCCATCCAAGAAAATCCGATGTTCTGGCAAATAGCCTGCATCGCCAACAACCTTACAAAACAAGATCTTTCCAACACACTATTCACTCTTACACATTCAATTGAAGAAAATCTCAACATTCATGTCGCTTCGTTAAGTCAATACCATTCCGTATACAAAGTGATGGGCGCCGGGGATATTTTGCCGAAATATTATTCGGATTTAGCAGACCCATTCATTGCTTCCACCATGACATTAGGACATAACCGTTTCTCTACGAATACACTATCCAGCTTCTTTCGTGTACAACCTTTTAGCGTACTCGGGCATAATGGCGAAATTAATACAATCGCAAAACTTCGTGATGAAGCCAAAATGATTGGAGTGCCTCTCGTAAAAGGCGGAAGCGATTCACAAGACTTGAACAGAACAGTTGAAACATTGATTTGCAGACATAACTATTCGCTTTTCGAAGCAATTGATGTCCTGTTTCCTCCTATCATTAATGAAATTAAAGCTTATTCTCATGAGAAAAGAGATTTATACACATATATTCGCGAAGCTTGGGGCCATTTTGCCCAAGGACCTGCCGGCATTATTTCCCGTTTTGGGGACGAAGCCGTATTCTCGGTGGACGCTTTAGGTTTAAGACCGCTTTGGCAGGTTGAAACAGAGACTTCTTACTTGTTCTCATCTGAACCAGGTATTATTCCGTCAGCAGAGTTTTGCGGTGAGCCAAAGCCGATTGGACCCGGTGAGAAGATAGGACTCAAATGGGCAGATGGCGATATTAAAGTTTATCCGTACGATTGTTTCCAACAAGAGGTGTATGCACGTTTCTCTAAACGATTTGAGCTATGTAACGACAGTGAAAGACTGCTTGACCCAAAAATTCATCAGCAGCTTTCCCATAATACTGCTGTCAAAATTCACAATGGCCAATATAAAGCGATGGGTTGGGAACGAGAGCATATTCAATTCATCGAACAGATGGCTGAAAAAGGCGTAGAGCCGATTCGTTCCCTCGGGCATGATGCACCGCTCGCCGCCTTAAATAAAGAACGGAAAAACATTGCTGATTTCATAAAAGAAAGCGTTGCGGTCGTAACCAATCCAGCAATTGACCGCGATCGTGAAACAGAGCATTTCTCTACCAGAACAGTAATCGGCAAGCGACCGTCTTTATTTGCTCAAGAAAAAGCGGAGCATGTAGTAGAATTGCTGTCTCCTATTTTAATAGAGGGCGAAGTTGGGCTTGATTGTTCAAAAGACTTAAACCAGCCTAATTATGATAGCTTTAAAGGATATTTTGAAGATTTGAACTTAACTGCGACATTGTCAATTACCTTCCAAGAGGATGAATCCATTGCCGAAGCGTTAGAGCGTCTAAAAAAAGAAGCAATTAACTCAGTGCAAGAAGGGAAAATCATTCTTATTCTTGATGACGAGAAAGCACATCAAGAAGGTCATCTATGGCTTGACCCTCACCTAGCGACATCAGCCATCGATCAAGCTTTAGTAGAAAAAAATCTGCGCAGAGAATGTTCAATCTTGCTTCGCTCCGGTTCGATCCGCTCCTTGCATGATATCATTACAGCCTACGGACTCGGCGCAAACTTAATTAGCCCTTACTATATGTTCCTGACTATAGTGACTGAAGAAGATTCAACAAAAGCAGTAAAAAATGTATATACAGCTTTAAATAAAGGTCTTGAGAAAGTAATTTCTACAATCGGCATTCACGAGTTGCGCGGATATGGCAGACTGTTCTCCAGTATCGGCCTTCATACAGAAATAGCCGACACATTGAAAATCGTTAATTTCCTTGGTTCTGAAAAGCTATCAGCTAATCTTTACTCATTCAAAGAAGATGCTTTTCAGCGTGCCATTGATTTCAATAATGAAAAGGAACGAATCGGAAAAACTTTTAACCTCTTCCCTCGAATTTGGAAAGCAATCGGCGAAGTGGCTTCATCCGGTACTTATGACGCATATCGCGAAAAGATTACCGAGCAGGAAGAAAATAATCCGACTACCATCCGCCATTTGACGAGTTTTAAAACAAGCGACAAAAATATTTCGTCTAACGAGGTATCTATTGCTGTCGGCGAACATAGCCTCCCGTTCGTGATCGCATCGATGTCGTTCGGCTCTCAAAATGAAATAGCTTTCCGCGCCTATGCGGAAGCTGCTAATAGGTTAAATATGATTAGTCTAAACGGCGAAGGCGGAGAAATTAAAGATATGCTCGGTAAATATCCGAAAACGCGAGGCCAGCAAGTGGCATCCGGCCGTTTTGGTGTCAATGCTGAACTATTGAATTCCTCCAACTTGCTTGAAATCAAGATTGGCCAGGGCGCAAAGCCCGGTGAAGGCGGACATTTGCCCGGATCAAAGGTCACTGCCAAAATTGCCGAAGCTCGAAATGCAACAATCGGATCGGATTTAATCTCGCCATCTAACAATCATGATATTTACTCAATCGAAGACTTGGCTCAAATGATTCATGAATTGAAAACGGCTAATGACCAGGCACGCGTAGCTGTTAAAGTTCCGGTTGTACCGAACATTGGAACAATCGCAGTCGGCATCGCCAAAGCAGGTGCAGATATCATTACACTGTCCGGTTTCGATGGAGGTACAGGTGCCGCACGTATACATGCTCTTCAGCATGTCGGTTTACCGGTTGAAATTGGTGTGAAAGCGGCACATAACGCTTTATTGGAAGCCGGGCTGCGTGACAGTGTCGAGCTCTGGGCAGACGGCGGTATTAAAAGCGCCTCTGATGTCCTAAAAGTCATGCTATTAGGCGCAAACCGTATCGGGTTCGGTACATTATCTATGATTGCAGTCGGCTGCACAACTTGTCGCGGCTGTCATTTGGATACTTGCCATGTCGGGATCGCTACCCAAATTGAAACCGAAGCTCAGGCAAAAGAGCATGGTTTACGCCGCTTCGTTCCCCGAAAACCTGATTTGGCTGTTACTAATCTTACAAATTTCTTTACAGCTTTCGGTGAAGAGCTAAAAGCTCTGACTGCAGCTTTAGGCTCTATAAATCTGCAGGATCTTGTCGGCCGCTCCGATCTCCTTCAACAAGTAAGAGGCAATGAGTTGCTTGATCTATCTTATATGTTGAAAACACTGGATATCGGACAATTAAACTACCAAGATTCCGCTGTTCATAATAATGATACTTCGATGCAAGTGGCTGTCGGAGCTGAATATCTGGATAGCTCCGTTGAACAATTGCAGGATTCGAGAGAATTCAGCACCATAACTTCTGAGCAAAGAGTACTTGGCAGCCGTGTTTCCTGCCACCGTGTAAGAGGACGTTTGGACGGTTCTTATTTATCTCTTCCAAAAGTGAAACTATCTTATAAAGATGGCTCTATTCCTGGAAATGGGCTTGGCGCTTATAACAGCAGCGGCATTGAGATCCATGTGGACGGTGGCGCTCAGGATGGTATCGGTAAAACATCTTTCGGCGGCACCATCGCTATTCTAAAATCAAAAGGTAAAGACGGTAACTATTACAACGGTTCTGTCGGAAAAGGATTCGGCTACGGTGCTCAAAAAGGCCTGCTGATTGCCCAAGGTAATGCCGATGCGCGGGCAGGCATTCGTTTATCAGGCGCAGATATGATTATCGGAGGTCAAGTGACTACACCAATCGCCGCTCAGGAGCACGGCAATATTGCTGTCCATTCCAATATTAAAGGATTTGCCTTTGAATATATGACTAATGGCAGAGGTCTGGTTCTTGGCGATATCGGTCCGTGGGCATGTGCCGGAATGACCGGCGGCGTCATCTACCACCGACTGCAGCCGGAAATGGGCTTGACGCAAGAAGCCATCTCACGCAGAATGGCGATTGGCGCTAAAGTATCAATCCAAGAATTGAATAAGCAAGGCATTAGCGATGTAAACGAGCTACTGTCTCAATATATCGCAATATTGAAAGATCACGATCAAGAGTTAGAAGCTTCCCGACTGGAATCTTTGTTGCAAAATCCAGCTGAACATTTTGTTCAAATCGTGCCAATTAAAGAGCAAGCAGACCCCTCCATTTCTACTGAGTAAGAAAAACTGGCACCGGTCCTTTTTGGTATGACGCATACTCAGATTTGCAGCCATCTTCAGATAGTTACCATCTTGAATATGTTGCAAGTCAAAAAGGAGCTATGCGGGAGGACTAAGATGAATCACACGAGAAACCCGATCTTGGTTTCTTGGGGGAGGCAGCTTAGGACCGAGCATGGCAGGTGTAAGGTTAGACAGCTATCTAAGTTCAAAAATATAAACCTTCTTACCTTTGAACAAAAGCGCAAGCGCCCTGTTTAGCACCGTATGAACTGAGGCTCTCAGGATGAGAGTCACAAAGACGTTGCCACAGGACGTGGCGGTTTTAGTCTTTGTTCCACCCTCCCGAAGATAAAGGAAACACGAAGAACAACAGTGATTCGATGTTGACTTATCGAAGGGAGGTTGCCGAAGGGCAATAGGTGCTGGGCGCTGGATCTGGACGTCGATACACTTGTTTTAACTTATAAACAACGTAGATTTTTATAATTTCAGAAAGAGTAGAAAAAACGGCACCAGTCCTTTTTCACGCTACAGATTTAGAAAAGAGCAATTAAAAAATATGAGGCAATTTCAATAGTTTTCGAACGACTGTTGAAATCTGCCTCTTTTCTTTATTCTAATGAGACTTCTTTTCAAGAATAGTAAATACTATCAGAAACGGAAATAAAGTTCATACTTTTTCATCTTGCTTATATAAAAGATCTGTTGTATATTACATAATTGTTTATTGAAAATGTCTGTATAAAACAGAAAAAAGCAATAATTTACTAGTAAATATGAAGAAAGAAAGGAACCATTTCTGAATGAAAATTGGTGCCCGTATATTAAAAACCGGAATCGCCATCATTTTAGCACTGACGCTAGCACAAATGTTGAAATTGCCATCCCCGGCATTCGCCGGAATCGCGGCAATCTTTGCGATTCAACCTACTATTTTCCGATCATATCGCACTATTATAGAGCAGGTGCAAGGTAACGTGATCGGCGCGATTGTCGCCATTTTATTTGTTCTAGCTTTTGGCAATCATGCTTTTCTTGTTGGGTTGGCGTGTATCATCATTATTATCATTAATGTTAGATTAAAATCCGAAAACACCATTTCTTTATCAGTTGTTACAGTTATTGCCATAATGGAAAGTCAGACAGGACATTTCCTCGAGTTTGCCTTGTTGAGATTCTTCAGTATTATGCTCGGGATTTTTTCCGCCTTTATCGTGAACCTGTTTTTCTTGCCGCCTAAATATGAGACTAAGCTCTATACGACAATTACGGAAGTAACTGAAGATATTTACAGATGGATTCGCATAAGCACTCGAAATCTATCTGAACATACACATCTAAAAGGCGAAATTCAAAACTTAAAGGAGCGCATCCTTCGCCTCGAACAGTTTTATTTAATGTACAAGGAAGACCGAGAGCTCTTTAAGAAAGATAAACGTGCTAAGGCAAGAAAACTGGTTGTATATCGACAAATGATTGCTACAACACGCCGGTTGTTTGATATTTTGCGCAAAATGAATAAATACGAAAATCAAATTCACCATATGCCGGAAGAGTTCAGGACCACCATCCGGGATCAGCTCGATTACCTAATAGTTCAACATGAGCAAATTCATCTGAAATATGCTAGACGAATCAGAACATCTGTTACATTTGAAAAAGAGCAAAACAAGACAAATAAAGAATTGTTCGATCTTGTTTTATCGCTTCAACACAAAACGGATGAAGATACTGAAGCGTACATTTATCATATGATGGGGCTTGTTTCCACAATCATTGATTACGAGGAAATGATTGAGCATCTCGATAAATTGATCAACAGCTTCCAATCATTCCATAAAGATGATGATGAAATTAAAGTAGTCACTATGGTGGAAAATTAGAAAGGATGGTTGATAAGACACGTTCGTCTTTTCAACCATCCTTTTATCATTTAATTCAATTGCTGAACTTGAAACAGTTTATAGTAAGCTCCCTGTTTTTCCATCAGCTCACGATGGGTGCCGGTTTCAATGATTTTGCCATGCTCAATCATAACAATCCGGTCCGCATGTGTAATCGTAGTTAATCGGTGTGCAACAATGAATGTCGTGCGGTCTTTTGCCAGAAGCTCAAGCGAATCTTGGATTGATTGCTCGCTTTCTAAGTCCAATGCAGATGTCGCCTCATCCAATATAAGAATTGGAGGATTTTTCAAAAACACACGTGCAATCGCAATTCGCTGTTTCTGCCCGCCGGAAAGCTTCACTCCTCGTTCCCCTACCTTCGTAGCGTATCCATCCGGTAAGTCTTCGATGAATTCATGGGCATTGGCAAGCTTTGCAGCGGCAATTACTTCTTCCTTCGTAGCTGTCGGTTTCCCCAGCAAAATATTCGTCTCAACCGAATCACTGAATAAAATGTTATCCTGCAGTACCATACCGATTTGATCGCGAAGAGAATGAACTTGGTAATCTCTCAAATCGATGCCATCGAGCAGTATTTTCCCTTCCGTCACATCATAAAATCTCGGAATCAAGCTGACGAGAGAAGATTTCCCTCCGCCGCTCATACCGACCAGCGCCACTGTCTCACCTTGCTTAATATGCAAATCAATATGATTGAGTACCTTCTCTTCCCCTTCGTTATAAGAAAAGCTCACTTTATCAAATATGATTTCGCCTTTCGCTTCTTTGCATACTACTGCATTTTCCTTATCTTCAATATCATATTTCTCGTCAATTAATTCGAAGACACGGTCCATGGAAGCGATTGATTGTGTCAATGTTGTCGAAGAATTCACCAATCGGCGCAGCGGTCCGTACAATCGGTCAATATAGGCAATAAATGCAATCATTGTACCAATCGTCAAATTCCCCTCAATTACCTGATAAGCGGCATAGCCAATAACTAAAAGCGGTGCAATGTCCGTAATCGTATTAACGACAGCAAATGATTTAGCATTCCATTTCGTATGATATAAAGCTTTTGTCAAAAAGTGATGATTTTCCTTATTAAAATTGTTCTGCTCATGTTTTTCAATTGCAAAGCTCTTAATAACTGGCATTCCTTGTACACGCTCATGCAAAAAACTTTGCACTTGCGCTAACGCCTGTGATCGCTCACGTGTAATGCTGCGCAGTTTTCCAAAAAAGTAACGAACAGAAAATGCATAGAATGGTAGTAAAACCAATGACACAATCGTCAGTTTGACATCCATCACAAACATAACCGCAACAGCAATCAGAATCGTCGCCATATCGAGCCAAATATTCATCATGCCTGAAATGACAAAGTTCTTCGTCTGCTCCACATCATTTACGACGCGGGATATCACTTCCCCCGATCTTGTATTGCTATAATATTTGAAGCTTAGCTTGCTGATATGCGCAAATAGTTCGTTACGGATATCAAATAATATTTTGCTTCCTGTCCACTGCGCGAAATATTGTCTGTAATATTCTATAGGCGGCCGTAAAACGACAAATACAATAAGTGTGATGCCCATCAGCATCAGCAGTTGTTCATTTTTTTCTGTAGATGTCATGACGTCACTCCCGATAATATCGTCAACGACATATTTCATGATCAACGGCATCAGTAAAGGTATCGCAAATTTAATGACCCCGATAATGATTGTTCCAATAATAGGCCACTTGTACGGTTTAACCCATTTCAAGTAGCGCCTGATGCTCCCCATAATTCCCCATCCTCCAACTTTTTATTTTTAATATTCTGAAACAAACCTATGCTTGACCGGAAGTTCAACTACTCCAAAAGAAAAAACCTGTTTGTTCAACAGGCTCGGACATTTTTCACTTATCGATAAGTTAAATATCTTTCATACCATGAATCAATAAATTCTGCTGAAAAAGGACCCTTTTGTTGGCGTATCAAAGAAATAAGTTCATTCACATTCCGTCTCAAAATGCGGTCTATTGCATCAGGATAGTTCATCTCTCTGCTATGTCTTTCGTATTCATCTTCGTCCAGTAATTGAAATGTCATATCCGGATACACTTTAATATCAAGATCATAATCAATATACTTTAATGCCTCTTGATCATAGACAAATGGAGAACTAAGATTGCAATAATAATACACACCGTCTTCTCTTAGCATGCCAATCACATTAAACCAGTACCGCGAATGAAAGTAGCAAACTGCGGGTTCTCTGGTAATCCAGGAACGTCCATCAGATTCTGTCACACGAACACGATCATTTGCTACAATAATCATATTTTGCGTGGCCTTCAATACAGTTGTATCCTCCCAGATTCTATGTATGTTTCCATCATGCTTGTAGCTTTGTATTTGAATTACTTCTCCTTCCGTGGGGATATTCATTTTTCCTCCCTACTTTCCGATCAACACACTGCGACCTTAAATACCAATAACCAAATATATTGTCAATCTAATCTTATTACTATTATAGCGATTAAAAATCAAATTTAAAACTATTGCGCATAGAAAAGACGCTTCAACCATGACATTCCGATTTAGAATGCCCGATTGAAGCGTCTACCAGTTAATCATCCTGCATAAGCTTTCATACTTATGCACGAGTGGGATGATATTATTGTTGGCTGTTTTGTCCGTATTGTCCAGAAGCTTGAGCTTTTCTCGCTTCAGCCTGTTGGTTTTGTTTCTTTACTTGTTGCACATCAGTTTGACTTGAAAACTCAGTTCCATATTGTCCAGAGCTGCCAGCTGAACCAGCGTTTTGCTGCTTCACATGCTGAATGCTTGTACCAGATTGAGTTTTGTTTTGTTGGTTATAACTGTTTGCCATCTCATATCACCTCCACGCTCATTAATCTATCCAAGAGCGCAGAAGAATATCCTTGAACCATTTGGAAATTACTGTTACACCAATAAAGAGATGCCACCGTCAACAATAATGGTCTGCCCTCTGATCATGTACGATTGCTCGGATAATAAAAACATAATCGTATTGACCATGTCTTCCATTTCAACTAAGCGGCCAGCTGGAGTTGATTTAGCTGCTTCAGCCAATAGCTCCTCCCGATTCGGAAAATGTTTCAAAGCCTCCGTGTCAACTGCTCCGCCCGAAACAGCATTCACACGAATTTGATGCGGCGCCAGTTCGACAGCCAAGTATCTCGTCAATGCTTCTAAGGCTGCTTTTGATACACCGACAGCAGTGTAGTTTTCCAAGTAGCGAATTGAGCCAAGCGAACTGATATTGATAATATTGCCGCCCCCTGATCGCTGCATAAGCTTCGCTGCTTCTTGAGCGCAAAATAATGCTCCCTTAGCATTGATGCCCATCGTCCAATCATAATGCGATTCCTCGAGCTCCAATGCCGGCTTCAAAACACCGGAAGCCGCATTATTAACGAGTACATCAAGCCGACCGAATTCCTGCTCAATTTGTTCGAACATTGCTTTTATTTTTTTCACATCGCCAATGTTTGCCTTAATAAGGGTAGCCTTTCTTCCAAGCGTTTCAATTTCCGATACGACTTCTTCAGCAGCTTTTCTGCTTCTCGCATAATTGATAATGATATCGTAACCTTCCTTTGCCAAGCGCAAAGCTGTCTGCTTCCCGATTCCCCGGCTGCTTCCTGTCACTAATGCCACTTTTTGCATGTAAATCACCCTTCTTCTTAGAATAAGATTGCTCAGATCAAATACACTAAAAAACAAATACTTAATTATGATAGGAGAATGCTTATGTACGTTGGTCGTGATATGACTGAATTATCCATGATTCCTAAAAATGAATGGAAAAAGTCAGAACTGCTCTATTTCCACAACTCTTTACAACAAATGGTACCTTATTTGAATAGTGAAGGCCAATCTATTCATCGACAAATTATAGAAGAAATTGAAAACCGTGGAGGCTTGAAACGGAACGAAGCCGATTATACGCATGGCACTGAGAATGTTTATGATTAAGAAAAACCGCCGCTTTTCGGTTCCCGCATGGCTCCTTTTGATTTGCGTCACATTTAAGAAGGTAATCATCTGAAATTGACTACAAATGCAAGTATGTGCCATACCAAAAGGACCGGTAGGCCCGTTCAGCCCCGACTTGCATAAGACGAATCACGTAGGAAATTGTATAATTTCTGAAGTGATTTGGCTTATGACCTCGAGGGGCTGGCCGCTGCAGCTAGACAAAATCTAAGAAGGAGCAGCGACTAAGAGCGCTACGTCCGCATATCTTCGTCGCTGTGACTCTCATCCTGAGAGCCCCACACGAGAAACCCGGTTTTGGTTTCTCGGGGGAGGCAGCAAGTAATGAACATCGGCTAAAATCACCACGTCCTGTGGCAACGCCGATATGACCTACATCCTGTAGGCCTCCGAGCATGGCAGGTATAAGGTTAGACAGCCATCAGAGTTCAAAAATATACTTTCTTACCTTATAAAAAAATTAGGGTTTTGTTCAATCTACAACATTTAGCCGATATCTGTCAGATTCCCTTCAAATTTAGCTGCTTTTCATGGATTGAGTGAGAATATAGAGTGCAGATGACCAAGGATAGAGCGCCACTTCAAATTATAGAGCGCGAGCACCGGAGATAGAGCGCCAAGTTAAGTTATTAAGCGTAATCACCTGGGAAAGAGCATCGTTCCGATTAGTTCCTCAACAAATTGAAAAAAGAGCCTCAATTAGAAGCTCTTTTTTCAATACTAGGATCGCTCTATATATTCCTTAAACATTTTCTGATACGGCACCGGAAATGCTAGTTGTTTCATTTCTTTTTCGGTTACCCATCTTAGTCGATTTTGCTCGAGCATTTCATCGCTAACGTCTTCTTCAATGACTGCTTCATAGGCATCTATTGACCACTTTAAGTGAGAGAAAACATGCGTAATTTCTGCAAAACGTTCTTTCTGAAGCTGAACGCGACCATTATAGGTAATAGCGAATGTGTCTTCATACATATCTTTCGTCACTTTTTTTGTTTTTTCAAAGCTTATGCTCGGGAACTCCCAAAGCCCGGCAAGCAGTCCCTGATCAGGACGCTTCTGAACGAGTATCTCGCCTTTCTTATTTTTGATAATAGCTGAAATCAGCTTCACTTGCTTAACCTTTGTCACCTTTATCTTTACCGGCAATTCCTTTTGCACACCTTCGGCAAATGCAGCACAATGTTCATTGACCGGGCAAAGCATACAAGATGGGTTAGTCGGCGTACATATTAAAGCCCCGAGCTCCATAAGCGCCTGATTAAACGAAGAAGGATTTTCATGAGAGATTAATGCCCGAACCGCATCTTCAAAAACCTTCCTTGTTTTCGGCTTCGCTATATCATCATAAATCAAAAGAATTCGAGAGAGCACACGCATCACATTGCCGTCGACAGCTGGTTCCGGCACTCCGTAGGCAATGCTTAAAATAGCTCCTGCTGTATACGGTCCGACACCTTTTAAGCTAATAATATCTTCCGGAGTATCCGGCACGATGCCATTGTAAGATGCCTGCACCTCGCGCACAGCAGCCTGCAAATTGCGGACGCGCGAATAATAACCCAGCCCTTCCCAAGCTTTCAATATCTCTTCCTCACCCGCATCAGCTAAGTGATGTAATGTAGGGAAGCTTTCCATGAAACGGTTGAAATAAGGGATAACCGTATCGACCCTTGTTTGCTGCAGCATAATTTCCGATACCCATACTCTGTAAGGATCTTTATTTTCTCTCCAAGGGAGCTGCCGCTGCTCCGCTTCAAACCATTGAATTAAATCATTTTGAAACGATTTTATACTAATTGTTTGTAACGCATTTATTTTTTGCAAAACCTTTCCTCCATCATGTTACTTTCATAAAGAATAGGGAATAAACATATAAAGCAAGATAATTGTTAACAAATTAGGAACTTACACACATACTCTATCCAATGTCGATGAAAACATCTCACGTCCACCTATCCAATCGTGATACAATTGAAGTAAATGGATACTGTATTGTATCAAATCAAATACTAAACATGCTATCTTTAAGGATATTGGTATTTAATAGTAGTGTTCATGTAAGCCATTCACCCGGTTAAATGAATGCTCTGCGAGAGTATCTCTCTCTGGGCAAATTTTTTCTTTGATCTTTAAAAAATTGAAGCGAAAACTTCTCAAGCTTCAGTATGGGGAGGTATCTGCAATTGGATACAGGCACACATGTCGTTATGGGATTAGGGCTTGGAGCTTTGGCAACTCTTGACCCTACCGTTGCCGGCAGCGCCGTCACTGCTCAAGCAGTAATGATTGGCACCATTATCGGCTCGCAAGCACCTGATATAGACACCGTACTTAAAATGAAAAACAACGCAATATATATTCGAAATCATAGAGGGATTACACATTCCATTCCTGCTGTACTATTGTGGCCGATTTTAATAACAGCCGTTATATACGCTGTTATGCCGACTGCAAATTTATTGCATTTATGGCTCTGGACTTTTTTTGCCGTATTCCTGCATGTCTTCGTCGACATTTTTAACGCATACGGTACGCAGGCGCTACGGCCACTCACATCCAGATGGGTTGCTCTCGGCGTCATCAATACATTTGACCCATTCATATTCGGAATTCATATAGTCGGCTTGATTATGTGGGGATTCGGAACAGCACCTGGTCCGACTTTTCTGCTGATTTATATCATCATCATCTTTTATTATATCGCCCGTTTCCAGGAGCGACGAAAAATTAAAGAAACCATCAGACAACAGTTGCCTGATGCGAAGAAAATCGTTCTCGGACCGACAATTCGTTACCATAAATGGAAAGTGGCTGTAGCAACTGATGACAAATATTATGTGGGGCGATGCATAAATGGAGATGTTCGTTTATTAGATCAATTCCCAAGAGAATCGATTCCGGATCATCCGGCAATTGATGTCGCTAAACACGATAAAAACTTGGCAGCATTCTTATCCTTTTCACCAATTTATCGTTGTGTCCTGACTGAGTATGAAAATTACTATGAAGTGAAATTTATTGATCTGCGCTACCGAAATAACGGACACTATCCGTTCGTTGCAGTCGTTCATCTTGACCAAGACTTAAACATATTGAATTCATATACAGGCTGGATTTTCAGTGAAGAAAAATTGCAAAACAAACTGAAAGTGGCGACGGAAAACTAGAAAAACGGTGTAAGGTTAGACAGCCATTCAAGTAATAGAGGGAGTGTACGCTACGGCATACACTCCCTCTTCTTTGTATAATTCACGCTTTAATACTCATACTATGATTACGCAAGTTGATATTTGCGTACAAACCATTTCTTCTACCTTGTCATCCAAAGGAGGACTCCTCAACATGCGTAACAAGGCAAAGAACTTCCCGATTGGAAATCGCTCTGACGGCGACAAAGCGAGGGCTAAGGCACAATATGCATCCACTAGAGCAGACGGATCCATTAATACCCACCCTCAAGAAAGAATGCAAGCATCCTCCCACCGCAACACAGAAGAGTAAATAATGTTTTGGTCAGGAAGAGTTTTTTCTTCCTGACCATGCGTTATTCTTGCTCTTCTTTCGGCAGTTCTTCCAACATCGAAATCGGCAGACCTTCTTCTTCTTTGTCCCCATTCAGCCGATAACCCCAAGCAAAGATCCCATTCAAATAATCGATTTTGAAGTACGTGCCCGGATCCCCTTTTATCGCATAAATTTCTCCCGGCTTAAAATCATCCGGATTCAGCAAGTAAGCTCTTATGACAATTGCCTTTCTTTCTAATACAGCGAATTCATTGACCATCCCCATCTGCTCAGCTTTTCTCGCTTGCTCATGAAGAACACCCAATTCCTGTTGAAGCTCATATACCGACATTGTGCTATAGCGTTTATCCTGCATCATTCATTCCCCTATCTATTCTTCTTGTTGGATTTCTTCTAAATATCTTTCAATCAGTTCAAGCGGAAAACCCTTGCGGTAAAGCGCACTTTTCACTTTTTGCTTAAACTCATACCCTTCATACTTACTGTATCTGCGAACAACTTTGTCTCCATGACTTCGCAAAGAATCCCATTCCGCTTCTTCTTCCTGAGAAAAATCTACTTCACGCAATGCTTCTTCTATTATAAAGGATGTATACCCTTTTCTTATAAGTGTCTGCTCGGCTTTTCGTTTCATTTCGACAGCAGAACGATTTTTAGATGTGCCGGCCATTTTTTCCGCGAGCTTGATCGCATGAGAAAGCTGCTTTTCGTCTGTATATTGCAGCATCGCCTTCTGAATAAGACTCTCCTCTATCCCTTTTAATTTCAGCTCTTGCGCAATGACAACCGGACCTTTATCCGCCCCGTTTATCTTCGTGGACACAAACGCCATGGCAAACTCTTCATCGTTTATATAATTTAACTGATACAACTTATGTATCACTTCCTTAATGATATCATTTCCGTAATCTTTTTCCTGCAAGTGTGATTTCACTTCGTATTCTGATCTCATTCGGAAGGATAAGAAGTTCAAGGCTGTGTTGAAGCCCTTCTGAATGTCTTCTTGATAGGCAATTTCCATCGCATCCATCTGGTCGATGACTTTGCCTTTTTTTAAATCGAGCTTAATAAGCACATCTTCACTGACGCTAAAGCCGTATTCTTCACCATTTCCTTGATCAATGAAAATGTTATAGCGACTTTTATTCTTTTTACCAACTGTGATTTTTGTAATAACAGTCACAAACGATCACCTCTATTCTAACTTTAGCATAAGAAAAAAGTCTTTGCCTTTCTCAATTTTTCGAACTCTGCTTTATAATGGAAATAATTACGTAAAGGGGGACTTTAGCTGATGAAAATAGTCATTGCCGGCGGAACAGGATTTGTGGGCAACGCATTAACAGCAGAGCTACTCAGACAAAAGCATGAAGTTTATATCCTTACCCGCCATGCGCATTCCTCACCGAAAAACCAAAACATACACTATGTACAATGGTTGAACGAAGGCGACCAGCCGGAGAATCAGCTTCAAAATATTGATGTATTTATTAATTTAGCCGGAGAATCGCTTAGCAGTGGGCGCTGGACAACGGTAAGAAAAAAATCGCTGTTAGAGAGCCGACTCACTTCCACCAAAGAACTGATACGCATTATATCCTCCTCTGACAAGAAACCGAAGCTTGTCCTAAGCGCAAGCGCCATCGGTTATTATGGTACATCACTAGCAGAAACATTCACCGAACGCTCAATTAAGTATCCTTCAGACTTCTTGTCTGCTGTGACAGATCAGTGGGAAAAGACAGCTAAACAATTGGAGAATGAGGGCACAAGGACGCTTTATATGCGCTTTGGCGTCATTTTAGGTAAAGATGGCGGAGCTTTGCCGCGAATGGTAATGCCTTATCAGTTATTTGCGGGAGGAACAATCGGAAGCGGCAAACAAATATTATCGTGGATTCATTTGCATGATGTGGTCCGTGCGATTTTATTTTGCATCGACAATGAAAGCATAAACGGAGCCGTCAACTTCACAGCGCCGCAGCCGATGAACATGAAAGACTTCGGTAAAGTAATCGGACGAACGCTAAAAAAGCCGCATTGGCTACCAGTCCCATCCTTTGCACTCAAGATATTGCTTGGCGAAATGAGCATATTAGTTTTAGAAGGTCAGCGTGTTTTACCGGAGAAGCTATGTGAACACGGTTTTGAATTTACGTATCCAAAATTGGATGCTGCTTTACAGGATATATTTAATTAAACCGTATGATTACCCCTAAATAAGGAAAAAATGGAGACATAACTTTTTAGGAGTGATTTTATGGATAAGAAGAAACGTGAAAAAATGAGAAGCACCATGAAAAAGGCGCAGGAAGTTGTGTACAACCGTGAGTTTAAAAGCGCTAACCGCGCCGGAGGATTCAAAAATAAACCGTTACTTTAACCATCAATATCTCTTTTAAAGTGAAACATTGTTCGGCAGGATTGATTATTCATCCCCTGTCGAACATTTTTTATGTTTAAAGTGGCATAAATATTTGAACTCGGGTAGCTTTCTATCCTTACACCGGTAAAGGTTTTTCTTATTCGCCTCAATTCGATAAGATTCGCTACTATCTGTCGAAAAATTGGAAATTAATTAATCACAACTTTTGAACATATCTGTTGATAATTTATACACAAAGTTGTGAATTGTGTGTATAATTCAGTGAATAACTCACAGTAACCACCCTACTTATCCACAAATACTATTGAATATTCTAATAACTCTGTGTATAACTTTTCAAAATTTCCATTTTTCACTTACAGAAAACTTATAGCGAGCCAGTCCCATTCTAACCGATTGATTCAATAATTCGCTATAATAGTAAATACATAGCTTCAAAACTTATATTGGAGGGATTCATATGGCACAGTCGTATTATTTGAACCACCCAGATCAAATGTTATCAGTTTTGAATGATCTCGTTTCAGTTGGCAGCATTACCTTCAGCAATGAAGAAAAACATTTGCCGTTAAGAGTTAAAAGTCATCTCATGAATATGCACTATTTCCAGGAGCATCCTGAATACTTGGAAAATCATTTAACAACAGACGGACGATTATTTACAACCGCTTTATACAAAAATGAACATGCAACAAAAACAATCGTTATGATTAGCCATTTTGATGTCGTTGATGTCGAGGATTATGGAGAACTAAGCCATCTTGCCTTTAGACCATTAGAATTAACGAAAGAGTTGCAGCAGCATAAAGAGAAGCTCTCAGCTGATGCATTAGCTGATTTGGAAAGCGGTGA
This sequence comes from Peribacillus faecalis, assembly GCF_014712675.1. Taxonomy (GTDB): domain Bacteria; phylum Bacillota; class Bacilli; order Bacillales; family DSM-1321; genus Bacillus_AD; species Bacillus_AD faecalis. The sequence continues at coordinate 23,832 of NZ_JACXSI010000023.1, forward strand.
TTGGCTGTTTGGACGCGGTACAATGGATATGAAATGCGGACTCGTGCTTCAAATGTCACTATTGGAAAGAGCCGCAATTGAGAACTGGAAGATCAATTTGCTGCTTTTGACTGTTCCGGATGAAGAAGTCAATTCTGTTGGTATGCGTGAAGCTATCCCCAAATTATTAGAACTCAGTAAAAAATATGATCTAAACTATACGCTGTTTCTAAACTCGGAACCGATGTTTTCAAAGGTACCGGCAGATCAGCAATATTATTTTTATACAGGGTCAATAGGCAAAATATTGCCGAGCGTTCTATGCTTCGGCAAAGAAACACATGTCGGTGAGCCGCTTTCCGGCGTCAATGCCGCTTGGATGTCATCCGTCTTTTCTGAAAAAATAGAGTGGAACGAACAACTTTGCGAACAAGTTAACAGAGAGATTTGCCCTCCTCCAACAATCCTTTGGCAAAAGGATTTAAAAAAAGACTATTCAGCCCAAATACCGCATCGTTCGGTAAGCATGTACAATATGTTTTTAATGAACCGCAATCCAGCTGAAGTAATGGAGCAATTCAAAAACATTGCCGATGAAGCCGCTGCGCAAATGAATGCCTTTATTGAAAATAAATATAAAGCCTTTCAGTTACAATCAGCGCCTGCCCATAAAATACGCGTTTTGACATACGAGCAATTAAAAGAGCATGCTTGCAAAAGAACAAGCCCTGAGCATGTGGAACGCATCGAAAACTTCGTAGCAAAAGAACGCAAAGGCGACAACAGACAGCAATCGATTACGATTGTCGATCAATTATCGATTATCTGTCAGGATCTTGCACCGATGATTGTCCTCTTTTATGCACCACCATACTACCCGGCCATCAATTCGACTGAGGATCCTATTATTAAAGAACTATCTGAAAAACTAATTACATATGCTGATGCCGCATTTAATATAAACTTGCAACCTATTGAATATTTTAACGGTATTTCTGATTTGAGTTACGCCGGGCTCCAAGCTTCACTAGACTCAATGACCACGTATACTAACAATTTACCTGGCGATGAAGAACTGTACCATATTCCGTTTAAAGAAATGGCAAAATTTCATGCCCCCGTCATCAATGTCGGCCCAATCGGAAAAGACGCCCACAAAAATACTGAGCGCCTGCATTTGCCGTTTGCCTTTCAGGAACTGCCGAAATTATTGGAGCACGTAATACATGTTCATTCCAATCAATAAAGAAAAACCGTCACCGGTCCTTTTTCATCATGAATATTCGACTTAGATTCACCTCGATGAAAAAGGAGACATGCGGGAACCGAAAAGCGGAAGCGGCCCGCAAGTAAGGAACAGCGACTAAGGACGCTACGTCCGCATATCTTCGTCGCTGTGACTCTCATCGTGAGAGCCCCATACGAGAAACCCGCCTTTGGTTTCTTGGGGGAGGCAGGAGGGGTACATCGGCTAAAAGCACCACGTCCGCATGTCTTCGCCGATATGACCAACTTCCTGTTGGCCTCCGAGCATGGCAGGTGTAAGGTTAGACAGCTTTTTAAGTTAATTATATATTTTCTATAAATCAAAAAGGGTCTCGAATAGTTGCGAGACCCTTTTCGTATATCATTCTTCTACACTAACATCCACAAATGTAAATGTATCTACGTCAAACAATCCTTGGTTCGTTAGTTTTAAAGAAGGAATAACCGGTAACGCCAAGAATGACAATGTCAATAATGGGGAAAATTCATCTGTAATGCCTAGAGAAGCTAGGGCTAACAGTAATTCGCTGTATTCATCGTTTAGTTGCTCCGGCGAAACAGTTGTCATTAAGCCGCCGAACGGCAGAGACAACGAAGCAATTGTTTCACCATTGCAAGCAATCGAAATACCACCGCCAATTTTCTCAAGTTCTCTGATGGCCACATCCATATCTTCATCATTTGTACCGAGGCAAATAATGTTATGAGAATCATGCGCAATAGTTGTTGCGATAGCACCATTTTGCAGATTAAATCCTTTGACAATCCCCACCCCTGCGCTTCCGGTACCTTTATGGCGCTCAATCACTGCCATTTTCGCAAATTCCTCATCGGCTGTAAATAATCCATTTTCTTGAGGGACTTTATACGTTGATTTTTTCGTTACAATTGAATTCGGAATGATCTCAATGACTCTTGCAATATCTGAAGTCAAAGGCAAGTTCAATAGTTCTTTCGTATAATTGCCTAACACAACCGTATTTTCAAAAGAGCATTCCTTCACTTCCGCTGTTTCTTCCTCATAGCGAGTGCCGTTTACCCATACAGAATCAATATCAAATTCTTCAATTTCATTCAGTAAGATGAAATCAGCATCAAATCCTGGAGCAATCGCGCCTTTGCCTTTTAAATTATAGCATTGAGCTGCATTGAGCGAAGCCATTCTCATAACAGAATAAATATCAATTCCCGCTTTCAAGCATGAACGAACATGGTAATCGATGCTTCCTTCTTCTAATAAGTCATCAATATGCTTATCGTCTGTGCAGAACATAAGGCGATGTGACAGCTCTTTTCTGTAGCCATTTAATAAGTCATGGAGATTGCGGGCAGCGGAGCCTTCACGTAGCGCAACATACATCCCTCTTCTGACACGCTCAATCATTTCCTCCGGCTTAACGCACTCATGATCTGTAATAATGCCTGCTGTCAAATACGCATTAATATCTTTTCCGCTCAATCCGGCACCATGACCATCAATCGGCACATTGTTCTTAATTGCATCTGACAGTTTTTCCATCATATCATCCTGACCTGATAAAACTGCCGGGAAATCCATGACTTCAGCCAAGCCGAGAACGAGCTCATGTTCATAAAGTGGCGCCAAATCTTCAGCTGTCAATGTTGCTCCATTGTCTTCAAAAGAAGTCGCCGGAACGCAGGAAGGAAGTTGATAACGGTAATTTAACATACAGTTTTCGCTGTCTTTCAACATCCATTCTATTCCTTTTACACCTTGGACATTTGCTATTTCATGGGGATCCGTGACAATAGTAGTGATTCCTCGCGGCAGTACTGCTTTTTGAAATTGAGAAGGAGAAAGCATGCTGGATTCAATATGAACATGCGCATCAATAAGACCCGGGACCATTGTATATGCGGTGCCATCAATTTCTTGTTCGCCATTATAATCGCCGATGCCGACAAATTTCCCATTATGAATGGCAACATCCGCACGTTCCATTTCATCGGTGAATACATTTACGAATTGGACATTTTTGATGACCAGATGAGGTAAAATCACATTTTTCGCTGCTAATATTTGGGATTTGATTTGTTGTGGGGTTTTCATTGTTATTCCTCCTCAAAATGATATTGGCAGGAGAAATAGTAAGTCAGGATAGGAGTATATAACAGAATCTTATAGTTGCCCATACATTCTGTACTTATCTATTCTCGTAGCCGAACTATTTACGGTAGTTTGTAGAAACTTTTGGACCATATTACCAAGATTATACGAGTTTGTTTTACTAATATAGAAGTTTTGTTTTCATTTCTTTAACCTTTTTATGCATTTTATCAACGCTTGAACGGATAGTCAATGAAAAAGTTCCTCTAACTATCACTTTTGTGAAATACAACACTTTCCATTATAAGGAAAAATATGCACTGAATTTATAGATACATGTGCAAAAAATTGACAAAACCCTCCCTCCTATTTCACAGCTACTACATAAACGATGAGAATATGTAAAGAGACATGAAAGGAAGTGTGTTAAATGCAGAAAAAAAATCGGATACCTCTAATTGCAAGCTTAATAGTGGCTATGGTTATTTCCGCCTGCAATCAAGCTTCTGATACGGATTCAACATCGAAAGAGACAGACTCCTCTACAAAAGAGACTATTTATCTAGGGGAAGTTACATCAATTAAAGACGACACAATTGTTCTCGCTCTTGGAACTGAAAAAGAAATGTCAGAGCCTCCAGCTAGTGATGAATCAAATACCAGCAAACAACCTGAACAAAGCCCTCCGGATAATAACGGCTCTGCACCTTCGAAACTTGATTTAACGGGTGAAAGTGTAGAAATCACTATTACGGATGATACAAAGATCACCGTTGAAAACAGCGAAAACTCAAACAAAGGAACTGTTTCAGATATTGAAGCAGGTGATGTGTTATCAGTTACATGCGAAGAAGACGATAGCAATGCGATTACTGTAGCCATTGAATCCGCTTCTCCCGGAGATGCATCAATGGGCGAAGGGCCATCCGATAAAGAAAGCATAGATTTAAGTAGTGCCTATACAGTAGACGGCAAAGAAGAAACCTCTGATGATGAGACATTCTCTTCTAGCAGTAAAGACGAAAATGCTATTTTAGTTAAAAATGGCGGCAGTCTGACATTGCGTAAAGCCACCATCACAAAATCTGGCGACACATCAAGCGCCAATGACAGTAATTTTTACGGTCTAAACAGCATTATCGCAGCAAATTCCGGCAGTTCGATTACAGTGAGCGATACAGAAATGAGCTCGGATTCTGAAGGTTCAAATGGGATTTTTGCAACAGGGGAAGGCTCAAAAATAACTGTTTCAAATGTTATCATTAAAACAACCGCAGATTCTGCCCGCGGCTTGGATGCTACTTATGGCGGCACAATTATCGCTAAAAATGTTGAAATTGAAACAGAAGGCGCACATTGTGCTGCCTTGGCAACCGACCGCGGAGAAGGTACGATTGCCGTAACGGAAGGAACATTGAAAACAGCTGGCGATGGCTCGCCTTGTATTTATTCGACCGGCAATATTACAGCGGAAAAAGTGACCGGTACGGCAACTGGCGCACAAGCCGCTGTCATTGAAGGGAAAAACTCTATCACTTTAATAGAAAGTGACTTAACCGGCTCCGGCGAGAATGGCGTCATGCTTTATCAAAGCACCTCTGGGGATGCCGCTGAAGGCACAAGTGTGCTGACCGTCAAAGACAGCATATTGACAAGCAACTCTTCCGGCCCGATGTTTTACGTAACAAATACAACTGCTGAAGTGAATCTGACAAACAGTCAACTATCTTGTCAATCCGATACATTAATTGATGCAGCCGGAAATGAGACAAACAATTGGGGTACACCTGGTTCAAACGGAGGCATATTGACCTTTAAAGCGAGCAATCAAAATCTTCAAGGGAAAGTAAAATGCGACAACATCAGCAGTGTCGATCTTACACTGAAAGACCGCAGCACATACTTAGGAGCAATTGATAACGATAACACAGGAGAAGTATCTGTCTCCTTAGATAAAAACAGTATTTGGGATGTTGCCGATGATTCCTACGTCGCTTCATTAACTGATGAAGATGAAAAACTGGAGAATATTAATTCAAATGGATTCAATATTTATTATGATGCGGGCAACAGTAAAAATGATTGGCTGGACGGAAAAACAATCACATTGCAAGGTGGAGGAAAACTTGCTCCTGTTAAGTAATAAATATGTGTTATTGATGTAAAACTTGAAAAATAAGAGGCTGTCCGAAAAAGTCTATTAGACAATTTTTCGGACAGCCTCTCTACTTTTCAATCTAATTAGTTTAATTGTTCATAGGCACTTTCTTTTTCCAAAGAATACACCCTATAAGTATTAGTAAAATTCCTAATACTATTTTTCCTATTGGATAGTTTTCTCCAGTTTGAGGTAGCTTTTTGCCGTCTTTACCTCCGTTTAGTTTCCCCTCACTGCTCGAGTTTCCTTTGTCCGCAGATTCAGGATTTTTGGAGTCTACAGCATCCTTTACGTCAACTGATTCGCCTGAATCAGTTGGATTTGCAGGTCCTTCTGGATTCGAATCGTCAGGATTTTCCGGGTTATTAGGTTCTTCCGGTTTTGAATCATCTGGGTTTTCTGGGCTTGGTTTTTCCGGATATACAACTGGTATTCTCTCATTCTTTTTCACTAATTGCTTAACCTCAATCTGATCATCTTCAATAACAAAAGAGATTGGTGTACTATCTACTCTATAGCCTGCAGGTGCTTTCGTTTCAATAAGCTGGTAAGTACCTGCATCCAGATTCTCTACGTAAATTACTCCGTCTTTATCCGTTGTCAGCTGCTCTTTTCCAATAACTTCAGTGTATTCATCAGTTTTCTGCTTTTTGTATAGCAGTTTAAATTCTGCACCTTGCAAAACAATATCAGTGTTGCTGGCATTTACTTTCGTTAACTTGAAGGCACGGATGATTTTATTATTTTTAATTGTTAATTGCTCAACGGCTCCATTTGTGTCTGAATCAAGTACCACTTCTCTTTCAGCAGTGTCCAGAACGTAGCCTTCCTTTGCTTTAGTCTCTTTTAACGTATAACTGCCATACGGTAAGTCAGTAAATTCAACTTTACCATTTTCGTCGGTAGTACCCTTTTGAGTTACACCGTCTTTGTTGGAAAGTTCAAACTCTACACCATCTAATAACGTCTCATTATCAACAGCATCAACTTTAGTAATGACTACTTTACCTGTACCACGCTGATTTACTTTAGTTACATCTACCGCTTCTCCTTGGTTTTCCTTGATTTCAAAGATAGCCGTCTTTCTTTCCTCTTCATTGCTGTCCAACACATAATGATCAGGTGCTTTTGTTTCTTTGAAATAATACTTGCCTGGCTCTAAGTCGCTGACAATGATTTCACCTTTCTCATCTGTTGTCAGCTTCGATAGTTCTATATCATTGCCTTTTTCATCTTTAACGGTAACAATTTCTCCGCTTTCCTTGTAAAGAGTGAATTGCGCACCTTTGAGTGTGACTGGCTGACCGTTTTTATCTTTTTCTTGAGCATCTACTTTCGTCAGTTTTACCGCATGAGTAATTTTCACGTTTGCTACTTCAATGACTTTATTTTCATTGTCTTCAATCAAAGTATCTGTTTTTTCATTCATCGTGAAAGGTAAATCTTTCGCTGTTAAATAACCTGCTGGTGTTGTCGCTACTACTTCCCGTATGATGTACTTGCCATAGCGGACTTTCTCAAATTCCACATGGCCATTCGCGTCGGATGTTGCTTCAGCAAGCTTATATTGACCAGTTTTATTGTAAAGTTCAAACTTTACACCTGCTAAATTTACTTTTTCTCCAGTTACAAGATTATGCCCTATTTTGTGAAGTTTGATTGTCCCTTTGCTAGATGAGATGGAACCTGAAGAACTGTTGTATACATATTTGTCTGAAAAACCGTCCTCTATTAAATCACTATCTATTGCACTGCCTGTATAATTGATTGATGCTTGGTTGCTAAACTGTTCATTATTAGCGCCTGTGAAGAAAGTCTTATATTGTACTTGATAGCCTGTCTGCGTCAAATTTCCTAGAGTTAAAACAAATCCGCCATCTGTAAGAAATTCCACTTTTTCGCTTTCAACTTTCTTCCAACCATCATATGAAATTGAACCATTTTTATTAATCTTGTATTTTCGGATCTCAAATGTATCTTTCAATAGCAGCTGATTAGCAGATGGTTTGTCGGTTAACTTAATTTCTCCTAAATGGGAGTGAGATTTGTTAATATCGACTGTCCAGGTAATTGTTTCTTCATTAGGATTTGTCTGCGCTGTTTTCGATATTAATTCGTTAGCATTTTTAATATCGACTTTACCATTATAGGTATAGGTCTTCTTATCATCCGTTTTAAATACAGCTGTATTTGTGTACATTGAAGCTGAGCCTTCACTTTGACCGATAATGTCATCAGAATCTTTTGTCTGATACGTAATGATATAGGCTTGATTATTTTGATTACTGTCTAAGTCTTTGAAGGTAATCGTAAATCCAGTTATGCGATTTTCTATTTTACTTGATGAAATCTCATAATTGTCTTCCGATAACTCTACACCAGGAGTTCCTGTGTCATTATTAGTCAAATTCAATTGTCTTATTGATACGCTTCCTAAATTCTCAATATGATGCCCCGCACCTACTGTATCGGTTACTGTCGCTCCGTTAATATCCTGCTTGTTAATATTGACCGCGATGTTCCAATTGAATGTTTGCGTTACATGATCAAACTCACCGTTTTTGTAGCCATTGTTTCCCGTTGGTGTGTTTCCAGGTTTATAAACCGCATCTTTCGTAATGGTGTTATTAGTTGAAGTCTGACCATTCCATGTTGCTACAGCTTTATTGCCATATTGTTCATACACCGTTCCATCTGGCAAAATATCAAACTTTGTTTTATACGTAATAGTTACTTTTGAGCCTTTTGGAATTTTCTCCATGAATTCTAATGTGTATCCTTTTCTTGCATCTAGTACTGTTAAAGTAGTTTCGTCATCATAACCTGTTATTGTGACGTACTGGCCAGTACCTTCATTTGGTTTCAAAAGTGATTGATAACTGTTGCCGTCTTTCTCAATAAAAGTATCTACAACCTTAAAATTCTCTAAATCTTTTTCCGCATTAATCTCTAGTTTCCACGTAATCGTTTTATTGCTAAAATCAATCGGCCCACGAGATTTTACAAAGATTCCTTCACCTAACGGGAGGATACCTTCTTTGACATACTGATTACTAGAACTGTCTGTGTTTGTGCTCGTTACAGTGTTTTTCACCGTCGAGGTTGTTGTAATGAATTCTTCTGTTGACACAGTGTCGTATGTAACTTTGAAGGCTTTTGTTACAGAGCCATTTTCCGCACTGTTGGCAAATTTGACAACAAGCTTTTTGCCATCCTCACTAAAAACAACTGTATAACCACTTTTCGGAAGAGCAGTACTGCTCGCTTCTTTACCTTCCTCATTTACAACCACTTCATACACCTTAATAGAATCAGAATCGATTTTATGTGCTCCCTCTAATGTATCGGTGATTTCTGCTTTTTCAGCCTCAATACTTGCTCCCAGGTAGTTGTATTGGATTTCCCATCCAGCTCTATACTTATCACCTGATGGACCCACTTTTGCTAAAGGTGTACCATACGTAATTGTCACCTTTCCTTCAGCGGTCTCTGTAATAGATTCATTATTTTTGAGACTGGCATTGTTTGTGAATGTTTCTGCCACATTCTCCGCTTTTCTTGTCACCTCTGTTTGGTATATGACTTTGTAAGCAAATTTTCCATCTTCTAGAAACTTAATCGGAAATGTATTCTCAACTGAAGATACTTTCGAAGATTCAATAACTCCATTGATTCCGACTTTGTATTTTTCAACTGTAATAGAGTCTGGAACCAATATATGTCCCTCACCTATACCATCATTCAGCTCAGCATCCTTCAACTCTTTTCCGGCTCTGTTCGTCCAGACGGTCCAGTTAATGTATTTCTTGCCATTTTTCGATTCAACTGTGCCTACTTTCGTCATCTTTTCTGATGAAGATGATGGCAGGAAAGTGAGATTCAAAGAAATCATATCACTGCCTTTAATCGGAATCTCAAGACTTTGTTCTAACTCTTCGTTACTTGCGAAGTTACCAAACTTGGCCGCAAAATCTAGCGTCATTGTATATTCGCCTGGCTCTACATCATCAAGGTAAGTAACTGTCACTAAACCTGTTGCATTTGTTTTATATTCAAATGGAGGCTCACCCGGCACTTCTACTGTTCCTTCTAAAGCCGACTCATCAAACACTACAATTGACTGCGGCAATTGAAATGTAAAAGTAGAGCCTTTCGCATAGGGGGTTTCTATATTCAAATCAAAGCTGTAGAAAATCTTTGCCTCTTGATTCTCTTGTAGTTGTATATCGTCAGCATCTTCAGAATTTTTTATTGATAAATCACCTACTTTAAGTTCGATAAAATTCATCTTTACATCTGAAATTTCTACGACTTGTCTAGCTGATCCACCAATTGCTTTTATAGATTGTACTTGTATGGTGTTATCCTCTTCATCAACTGTTTCTTCTTGCACACCTGTAACTTCAATAACACCTGTCGCGTCTTGCTTTTGATTGGCGAAAAGTACTGCGATTACTAGTCCGTCAACTGTAATGGTATATGTACCAACCGCACTTTCACCTTTTGACAATGTACCCGATAATTCATTTTCCAGCTTCAGCCCGCTATTATGTGTGTACGTTTGTTCAGTTATTTCATCCCCTGCTGTCAATATCCATGGAATACTTGCTGCACCAGCTTCTTTCACTTCTATCTCACCAAAAGTAAAACTTTGCTTTAACGTATTGGCTTCAACAGTATTAGCACTTGCCATTAGCGGTCCTATGAAAGACTGAATGACTAGCAAAAATACCAATGCCATTAAACTCATTTTTTTCATCATTTTCCCCACTTATCTTTCAGTTATTAACTTTGCTTGAACAATTAATCTGTCAGTTGGATCTTTCACGCCTGCCGGGGTGCAAGTCACTAATGTTAAAAGTGGTGCATTCGCATCTTCCAGCACTTCAACCTCTGTTCTGTCTACAATAAAAGTTTTGACTACTTCAAATTCGTAAGTTGCTTCTTCCGTTTTAACTTCCAGAATGTCGTGATGCTCAAGTTCGTCTAACCGATTGAATTGTTTCCCAAAAGTAGTGGAGCGGTGGCCAGCAAGTCCAACATTATTAATCCCGATTTCTTTATGCGGTTCAATCATACCGATACCTTTTCCGAGCACATCTTCACTTGCCCCATCAAAAATAACCATTTCAAAATCAATTTCCGGAATACGTAATATGCCTCTGGCTCCATCTAGCAACGACAGCTTGCCCTCTCTATCACTGATTTGTACTTCTGATGCTAATATGGCTTGACCAGATGCACTTGTACTCCCTAAGCTCTCAAAAGCCTCTATAAGTTCCTCTTGGTGGTGATCTAAAAATAGTTTCTCAAGCTTAGAATGAAACAGAAAGAAAAAACCTAAAAGTAAAAATACTACACCGATGGCTCTGCGCAATTCAGCCTCTTCCTTTCTCAATCTTCCTGTTTAACCATTCAGAAGCTTTTATGCAAAAAAGCACAATATTCGTCCCTCCTATAAAACTCCCATTTTTTTCCTTGTAATCGCAGACAATTATAAACAATAAATCCATTTTTATCCATAAAAATCACTTAATTTCGCCAAAAAAAATAACGCTATTCTGCATTTGCGCGAAAATAGCGTCATATCTCAAGATCTTAAATGATCCTCCAGCTCTTCAGTAGCACAGTAAGCGCTTCTTCTAATTGCTCAATCGGTATGCCCGCAAAACCTAAAACAATTGTCGGTGTGAGATTTTGTTTTTTCACTAGCATATAATCTGATAGCGGGTATACCTTCATCTGTTCCTTGGCAGCCCTTTCGACAAGCTCTTCCTCTGTCATGCCATTTTGAATTTGCAGTACAACATGCAAACCTGAATGGCCTCCGATTATCGATATTTGCTGAGAATAGCTTTTCAACTGGCATAAAACAAGTTCCAGCTTTTGACGATACACCTTTCTCATTCTATTTAAATGTTTTTCAAACAGACCTTTCTGTATGAATTCTGCTAAAATGTGCTGATCAATTCTGGAAACAGTGCAATGATAGAATGATAGTTTCTTTTCATATTTTTTCAGTAAAGTTTCCGGTAAAACCATATAACTTATTCGGATCGAAGGCATTAATGATTTGGAAAAACTGCCTAAATAAATGACTTTCCCTCCTTGGTCCATACTCTGCAACGAAGGAATCATTTTGCCGCTGTAACGAAATTCGCTGTCGTAATCATCTTCAATAATATAGCGTTCTTCGTTAGCCGATGCCCAATTTAGAAGCTGCATTCTTCGGTTCACCGGCAAAACATTTCCATACGGAAAATGATGTGAAGGCGTGACATAGGCAACATCTATCGCCAACTCATCCAATCGTTCAACAATCAGCCCTTCCTCATCTACTTCAAGCGGATGAACCCGCTTCGGATATGTACTTAAAATACGGTGAATTAAATGATAGCCCGGGTCCTCAACCCCGTAAACTGTTTTCTCATTCAACAGCACCAATAGTTGCTGCAGCAATATTTCAATGCCGGCTCCAATGATAATTTGTTCCGGCGAGCAGATCAGGCCTCGCGCATGATATAAATAATTGGCTATCTCTTTTTGAAGCGCATATTCACCTTTATGATTGCCTAGCAATAGCAGCTGCTGATTTTCTTCCGCGACATATTGCTTCAAAAGCTTTCTCCATGTATGAAATGGAAAACTGCCAGTATCAATTTGACTCGGATGAAAATGATAGCGCACTTCGCAATGTTCTTTCTCAAGACGCTTCGGCCTTTCCTGCTTAGGAATGTAAGCCAAATCTTCATAGGCCATCACAAAATAACCCTTTCGCGGGACTACTTCCACATATCCTTCAGCAACTAGCTGATTGTAAGCTGTATCAATCGTATTATGGCTAATCTTCAAAAAATCCGCCAACTTTCTCTTCGAAGGTAGCTTATCTTGAAAACTTAATCTTCCCTCTAAAATTTCTTTTTTTATATATTCATATAACTGTTCATACAGAGGCACTCTATCCAAACGGTTTAAATGGCAAGAAAGCATATCCACTTCTGTCTCCTCCTCAATCTGATACCATCATTTTAATTAAAACTGATACTTTTAATGTGGTCTGACTCTCATTATACTTTAAAAAATAAGAATTTTACGAAGGGATTGAAAATAAGATGAAAACAATTGCTAGTGAAACCGTAAAACGAGGAATGGCTCATATGCAGAAAGGCGGAGTCATCATGGATGTCGTCAATGCCGAACAAGCAAAAATTGCTGAAAGCGCTGGGGCTGTAGCTGTTATGGCTTTAGAGCGTGTGCCATCAGATATTCGCGCAGCTGGCGGAGTGGCAAGAATGGCTGATCCCCGCATTATTGAAGAAGTAATGAATGCTGTTTCCATCCCGGTCATGGCTAAGGCACGGATTGGACATATCGTTGAAGCACGGATTCTTGAAGCGATGGGTGTCGATTATATTGATGAAAGTGAAGTACTGACGCCGGCAGATGAAGAGTTTCATTTATTGAAAAGTGCATTTACTGTTCCATTTGTTTGCGGTTGCCGTGATTTAGGTGAAGCAGTGCGCCGGATTGGTGAAGGTGCTTCGATGCTGCGTACAAAGGGAGAACCTGGTACAGGAAATATCGTTGAGGCTGTTCGCCACATGCGTAAAGTCAACGCCCAGGTACGTAAAGTCATTCATATGAGCGAGGATGAACTGATGACGGAAGCGAAAAATTTAGGAGCATCCTTTGAGTTGCTAAAGCAAATTAAAGAAGCAGGCCGCCTCCCTGTCGTAAATTTCGCAGCCGGTGGAATTGCGACTCCAGCTGATGCGGCACTAATGATGGAATTAGGCGCTGACGGCGTATTTGTCGGCTCAGGCATTTTTAAATCAGAGAATCCTGAGAAATTCGCCTCTGCCATCGTTCAGGCAACCACTTATTACACGGACTATGATTTAATCGGCAAGCTTTCAAAAGAACTTGGTTCGGCTATGAAAGGCATTGATATTGCTAAACTTTCTCCAACCGAACGAATGCAGGAACGAGGCTGGTAACATGAAAACAATCGGAGTACTTGGACTGCAAGGAGCTGTTCAAGAACATGTAAGTCATATAGATGCAGTTGGCTGTAAAAGTGTGGTCGTCAAAACTGTCGAGCAGTTAGAGCACATAGACGGCTTGATCATTCCGGGCGGTGAAAGCACAACGATGAGACGCTTCATCGACCAATACGGATTTTTGGAGCCTTTAATGAAATTTGGCAAACAAAAACCGATATACGGTACTTGTGCCGGCATGGTGCTGCTTGCCAATCGCTTAGCAGGAGGTGAGAAACCGCATCTTCAGCTCATTGATATTACCGTTAAACGTAATGCTTTCGGCCGCCAACGCGATAGCTTTGAAGCTAAATTAAATGTAAAAGCAATGGAGACGCCATTCCCGGCTGTCTTTATCCGGGCCCCATTTGTTGAAGAGGCAGGTGCTAATGTAGAAATACTTGCGGAATATGAAGGACACATCGTCGCGGCACGGCAAGACCATATTCTTGTCACTGCCTTTCATCCTGAATTAACGGATGATACTCGATTTATGAAGTTGTTTCTCCAAATGGTTAAATTAAACAAAAGTGCAAGCACCCTCTAAGAAACACCGTATGAACAGAGGATCTCAGGATGATAGTCACAAAGTCGAAGACATGCGGACGCGGTGGTTTCAGTCTTGTCCACCCTCCAAAAGATATAGGAAACACGAAGAACGACAGTGATTCAATGTGTAATTTGCATCGGCTAAAGCAAAATAAAAGAGATGAGCATTCCAAGTCTGGTTATACTCATCTCTTTTTCACATTTTTCTTTTATAAAGAAAATAAAGAACTAATGCCACAATGCCGCACAATCCTCCAACGCTATCTAAAATGACATCCTGCAATAACGGTGTTCTTCCCCCTGTCAGCTTTTGATGAAATTCGTCTAAGCATGCATAAAGCACAACAAACATGAAAGATACAGCGAAAGTCATCAGACTTCCATTCCACTTATTTCTAAAGAAAGCATAAGTAAGAAAACCTAAAACAAAGAAGATGCCAAAGTGAGCAGCTTTTCGGATGAAAAATTCAAGAACGCCCTCGACTCCTATCGCATAGATGCTAATTTCACTTCCCGCATAATAAAAATGGACTCTTTGCAATAGTTGTTCTACAGGAGTACCCCTGAAGTTCGCCAATATGTACGATAAGCTTTGTTCCTCATATGTTTGTGAAGAAAACATATAGATAATTCCCATCCAAACTACTAACATAATAAATATGTATTTCTTTTTCATTCTTGGACCTCACTTTAAGCAGAATATTCTCGCCGCACCTTCCTTATTATTTCTTTTTTATTATTTACACTAGTTTTTCTGAATGAAACATCACCCTAATGGTAATTCCATAATAAACCTCTCTTTAACCCTTTCAATATATCTGCTCAAAGATTTACTCATTCTTTCATATTTAAAGGCAGGCTCGATATGTTACTCTCTTGTTAGAAGTATGTTAGTGTGGCATAATCTAAGAGTTGTAATTATATTAGAAATAATCTAAACACTTAAACAAATCACTATTTCAGGAGGAACATATGAAAGTATTTCTCACAAGTTTTCTCGCACTCATCTGTTTTGCTGTGCTGATTTTCGGCAATGTATCTTGGAATGAAAAAATCGAAGATGCCTCTGCCGATAATATTACAAAGCCAAGAACGGCTGATCTGTCTTCATCTGGACAAGTTGAAAAACAAACTTCCGATTTAGTGAAGTTCATTAGCAACTGGCCAGAAGAAAGCGCTGAAGTATTTAAAGAACGATTAAAGGATGACAAACCTTTTAAAATTGTACTCGCAGGCTCATCAGAAATAGAAAATGATACGTTTTCGTTAGAGAAAGCACTGCAAGAAAATATTATGGAGACATACGGTAACGCAATCGAATTATCCTCAATCACATTTGATGTTACATCTACAGAGTTTTTAGAAGAAGGACATGAGCAAGAAATAGCAGATTTGAATGCGGACATGATTATCTTTGAATCATTGACTTTAAAAGATAACGGAGAGGTCATTATTGAAGATTCACACGAAAATATTTCCACTATAATGCAAGCAACCGAAGCTGCAAATCCTAATATCAGTTTTATCGTACAACCGCCTCCACCATTATTTGAAGCAAACTTTTATCCTAGACAGGTAGAAGAGTTGAAAAAATATGCTGAACAAAGCGGCATTGTTTATCTAGATTATTGGAACTCCTTCCCGGAAGAAGGGACAGCGGAACGCGCTTCATATTTCACTAAAAGCCGTGATTCACTAAACGCTGAAGGCTATGCTTTATGGACAGACTACTTGTTAAATTATTTGATCAGCCAATAACTTTATTACTACAAAACCGGAGCAACGATGCAGTTTGCTCCGGTTTTTTAAATTGTTTCATTTTTAATTATACTCATATAACTAAACGCAACTTAGGTTTTGCCTGCATAATCAGTAACAATCCTGAATAATTACCTTCTCTTAATTTATGTATTCAATTTATTATGTCTTTTTCTTTATGTCAAAGCTTTCAATAAAAAATTATATTAAGAAAACTCTATAATCGATTTCCCTCATGCTCATTAATCCGTTGGAATAATTTACATCACCCAGTCCGGTTAAGTTGTCTAGACAACTAGTCATTTTAATATGTAAAATAAGAGCAAGGAAGTCCACATTATTATTCCCATCTATAAGGAGGAGCATCATGAGTCATTCTTCCCAAACCTTAATTAAAAATGCTGAAATTTATTTAGAAAATGAAATTATCGAAAATGGTTACTTGCTGATTCAAGATGGCAAAATCGCCGAGGTCGGAACAATGGAGCAGCTTAAACTGGATTCATTTGAACATATAGAAGTGATTACGCTGAATGATGGCGACAAACTTATCCCTGGATTTGTTGATGTGCACATTCACGGAGCTGGAGGTGCTGATACGATGGATGGCACAACCGAAGCACTCCGTACGATGGCCGTTCATCTTCCTCAAGAAGGTACTACCAGCTTTCTAGCAACAACAATGACGCAATCTCAAGAAAATATTCGTCACGCTTTGCAAAATGCCGCACACTATCAAAATACACATAATGAAGCCGGGACAGCGGAAGTGATCGGCGTTCATCTCGAAGGTCCTTTTATTAACCCGGACAAAAAAGGCGCTCAGCCAGGAGAGTATGTTCTAGAACCTAATATCAATATTTTCAAGGAATGGCAGCAGCTTGCCGATGGAACAATAAAACTTGTTACAGTTGCGCCGGAAATGCCGAACGGACTTGAATTTATCCAATATCTTTCTGATCATGGTGTTACAGCTTCCATCGGTCATACGGACTCTACTTTTGCCGAAGTGAAAGCAGCTGCAGAAGCAGGAGCTACTCAAGTCACTCATTTGTATAACGGCATGCGCGGTTTGCACCATCGTGAGCCAGGTACAGCAGGCGCAGCCCTTTTAATCGAAGAATTAAAGGTCGAGTTGATTTCTGATGGCATTCATATTTGTCCGGAAATGATTCAGCTTGCTATTAGAGCAAAAGGAAAAGACGGTGCCCTTCTTATTACAGATTCAATGCGAGCTAAGTGCTTAAAAAACGGACATTATGAGTTGGGTGGTCAGCCAGTTGTTGTAACTGACGGTAAAGCAACTCTTGAAGACGGCACCCTAGCAGGCAGTGTTTTAAAAATGATTGATTCCGTGAGAAATATGCTTTCATTTACTGATTTAACTTTGCACGATATTGTAAAAATGGCCTCAAGCACACCTGCAAAGCAAGCTCATGTTTTCGACCGTAAAGGAAGCATTGCTGTCGGCAAAGATGCTGACTTAGTTATCTTAAATAAAGATGTTGTTATTGAAAGAACGATTTGCCGAGGCAAATTAGCATACAAAAAAGCGTAATGATTATATTGCCGCTAACAGAATAAATAAGACATGAAGGAAAAGGCGATTACTATGACTATTCAAATTATCAAAACTAACAACTATGAAGAAATGAGCCGCGTTGCTGCTGAAAAAATCATCAACCTTGTTAAAAAGAAACCGCATGCTGAATTGGGGTTAGCTACAGGAGGAACCCCTGAAGGCGTATACCGCTTATTAATTGAAGACCACCAAGCAAATGGAACATCTTATAAACAAGTAAGAACTGTTAACCTTGATGAATATATCGGGTTACCGAAAGAAGATCAGAACAGTTATTTCACTTTCATGAAAGAAAAGTTATTCAACCACATTGATATTCTTCCTGAGAACACACATGTTCCTAATGGAATGGCTGGTGACGTAAATGCTGAAGCCGATCGTTATGAAAGTTTCGTGCATGAAATCGGCGGTGTTGATTTGCAAATTTTAGGCATTGGTCACAACGGACATATTGCTTTTAACGAACCAGGGACACCCTTCGATAGCACGACACATGTAATTGATTTGACAGAAGATACACGTCAAGCCAATGCCCGCTTCTTTAACAGTATCGATGAAGTGCCGACTAAAGCAATAACAATGGGAATCCAAACGATTATGGACAGTAAAGAAATCATTTTATTGGCATCCGGCGCATCGAAAGCAGAAGCTCTCAAGAGACTTGTTCACGGAGAAATAACAGAACAATTCCCAGCCTCTATTCTGCAAAAGCACAGTCATGTTACAATAATTGCAGACGAAGCTGCCTTGCAGTTGATCTAGAAAAACCGTCACCGGTCCTTTTTCATCATGTATATACTACTGAGATTGACCTCGATGAAAAAGGAGCCAAGCTAGGTGTAAAGTTAGACAGCCATCTAAGTTCAAAAATATATACATTTTTGTTTAGAAGAACCGTCACCAGTATTAAAATTCCAAGGAGCTGATTGAAATGATTGATAAAAGTTCACCTGTGCCTATTTATCACCAGCTCGAGGAACTTATCAAAACACAAATCGAATCAGGAGAACTGAAGCCAAACGAAGCTATCCCTTCTGAGCGGGAATATACTGAGAAATACCACATCAGCAGGATGACTGTCAGACAAGCTTTAACAAACCTAGTGAATGAGGGGCTCTTATATCGAAAAAAAGGATGCGGTACATTTGTCAGCGAGCATAAAGTCGAACAAGTATTAAATCGTTTGACGAGCTTTTCAGAGGAAATGATCCAGCGTGGTTTGAAACCGCGAAGCAACATTTTATCCTTTGAAACGGTAGCGGCAAAGCGCTCTGTTTCTGCAAAACTAGGAGTTGCATTGGGCGAGCCTGTCTTAAAAATTGAGCGTATCCGTTTAGCTGACGATGTCCCGATGGCTATTGAAACATCGTATATGCCAATTCACTTGACTGCCGGCCTTACAGAGGAACTGGCAAAGGATTCGATTTACAACTTCATTGAAGAACAACTATCATTAAAAATCAGTGATGCTAACCAAGAACTTGAAGCTATCTCCGCTAACGAACTCGAAGCCCGGCACCTTCAAATCCAAAAAGGCAGCCCGGTATTACGAATCAAAATGGTCTCCTATCTGGAAGACCAAACTCCATTCGAATACGTAAAATCATCCTTCCGGGCTGACCGGTATCGATTTTATGTGCAGCTGAAAAGGTAGCTACGGTGCCTGTCACCACCCGAAATTCGTCGCCCTGGCGCACAAAAAGGATAGATGCAAGCGGGTTTCCCCTCTTATCATCTATCCTTTTTATTTTTGATATAATCTACTTATAGGCCGATTATCGTATTGAAAATTCTACCTTCTAAGTATGTATCACTTTAAATCTTTAATTCCTGTTTCTAATATTTCCATTTGCAGCAGTGTCTGTTCGTCAGTAATGGTTTTATTTTTACCATTCACAACAGCTTCATATAAATCATCGTAAACTCTTCCGTAATCACCGTTGATTGATTTCACTTTTTCTTCGTGAATTGTACCTTCTTCGTCTATATACGTCAGCACGCCATATTCTTTTAGCGTATCGACCCCAAAATCTTTGTGACCAGGCATGTAAAATAATTTCAAATGTTCTTCCTGGCGATCTTTCGTTTCTTTCACAAAGCAGCCCTTTTTACCATACACAACGAAGCTAGGTCTTTCTTTAATCCTAAAATAACTAGATTTTACAGAAACCTTTAATCCGCCATAATATAAATCCAGGTCAAAATAATCATTCATTCTGCCTTGTCCTAATAATTGGCGAACATCATAATGGATATGATCCGGTTTGCCAAAATAGCTGATTACCTGATCCAATGTATGACAGGCATGTCCATATAAATATGACGATGCAGGATCAAAAGTATGAGCGGACTCTGGTACTTCGGGACGGTAATAGTCATAATGCATTTCCACTTCCAGAAGATCTCCTAACTTCCCTTCTTCAATCACTTTTTTAACCGTTAAAAAGTCACTATCAAAACGTCGATTTTGATACGCTTGAACAATTAAGCCTTTCTCTTTTGCAAGTGCAAATATTTCTTTTGCCTGCACAGAAGTTTCCATAAAAGGTTTTTCAACCAAACAGTGTTTATTATGCTCTAATACTAATTTTGCGTATTCATAATGGCTATCATGTTTCGTGCAGATGACGATAAGTTTAATATCCTGATCATTTAATAGCTCGTCTAAATCAGATATGTAATTAATGCCGGCAATTCTATCCCAGCTTTCATGCTCAGGATTTCTTTGATAAATGGTTTTCACCTTAATATTCTCTCTTTGCAAAACGAACGGCAAATGATATCTGTTTGTGCTTTTGCCGTTCCCAATATAACCAATAGTAAGCATAGCAGCCTCCAAAGTAAGTTTTATATGCTCTTATATATGAAAAGCACCACCTAATATAATCAGGGGGTGCTCCTCTATTTGTTTCATTACATGATATTTAATACGTGGAATACTACACCAACTACGAACAATCCAAGGATCATTACGATTGGTGAAACTTTCTTCTTAAGTAACCACATGCATAGAAGTGTTAATAATAATGCAGATAAGCCAGGGATTAAGCTATCTAAGTTGTTTTGTAATGTTGTTACACTCGTATCACTTAATGAAAGGCCGGCTGCTTGTTGTTCAAGCGCTGTTTTAATTCCTTCAGAACCCGCAGGAAGGTTTTCCCAGTCAATGTAAGCACCTTCATCAAGTTGAACGGAAGATACAATTGGTGTAAATGATATTGATACCCAACGGTTAACTAGCGCACCGAGGATAAACATACCGAGTATCGACGCACCCTTCGTGATATCTTGAAGTAATCCGCCAGATAAATCGTCTGTGATTTTTGAACCAGCTTTGTAACCAAATTCTTGTGTATAGTAAGTGAATCCCATACGGATAAGATTCCATAAAACGAAGTAAAGAATAGGTCCAAGAATATTACCTGTCATAGCAAGTGAAGCTGCTAATGCTCCAAGAATCGGTTTAACTGTGAACCAGAAAACCGGATCCCCGATACCTGCTAAAGGTCCCATCATACCTACTTTAACCCCTTGAATAGCTACATCGTCAACCGGTGCGCCATTCGCACGTTCTTCTTCAAGAGCTAACGTAACACCAAGGATTGGTGATGCTACATACGGATGTGTGTTAAAGAATTCTAAGTGACGTTTTAAAGCCGCAGAACGTTCTTCTTTTGTTTTATATAATTTTTTGATAGCAGGAATCATTGCATATGCCCAACCACCATTTTGCATTCTTTCGTAGTTCCAAGAACCTTGAATGAAGGTTGAACGCCACCAAACAGAAATACGATCTCTTTTTGATAAAGTCAATTTTTTCTCCATTTTCTCTTTCCTCCTTCTTATCAATAATCGTCAATAATGGCGCCTAATGGATCTCCCATGTTACCGTTTCCGCCATTACCTGATCCGCCTTGTTTAGAAAGAGCTAAATAGATAAGTGCAAGAGCCACACCGATAGCACCTAGTCCGATAAGTGTGATTTGTGAAACTGTCGCTAATACGAAACCGATTGCAAAGAATGGCCATACTTCTTTTGTAGCCATCATGTTAATAACCATTGCATAACCTACGGCTACAACCATGCCACCGCCGATTGCCAGACCGTCTGTTAACCAAGCTGGCATAGATTCAAGCAAGCTTCGAACCGGACCCGCACCAATTGCTAAAATTAATCCAGCCGGAATTGCAATACGTAAACCTTGCATGCAGATAGCAGCGATATGCCAGAACTCAACTACTTTAATATTTCCTTGTTCAGCTGCAGCATCCATAAAGTGAACAAATGCTGTTGCGATTGTACGGCAAATGATTGTTAATAATAAACCTGCAACTGCAAGCGGTACAGCGATTGCAATTGAAGATGAGATACCTGCTTGACCTTGACCACTTAAAACCAGAATGATAGCAGATGCAATAGATGCTAATGCAGCATCCGGTGCTACAGCAGCTCCAATGTTTGCCCAACCTAAAGCAATCATTTGAAGCGTACCGCCCAAGATAAGACAAGGAACAAGTTCTCCTGTAACTAGTCCGATTAACGTACATGCAATAATTGGCTGATGGAAGTGGAATTCATCTAAAATCCCCTCTACACCAGCTAAAAATGCTACGATAAGGACTAATATTATTTGAATAATAGTCAAATCCATAAGGATTCAGCCTCCCTTATTATTTTTGTTTTTTCAACTCTTCTCGAGCCTTTTTAAGAATTTCGTCCATATTATCTTTTGAATCATTTGGAACTTTACGTACATCGAATGCTATGCCACGTTCCTTCAACTTATCAAAAGTTTCAATATCATCATTGCTGAATGCCAGCACTTTATTCGGTTGAACTTTACCAGGCGAGTGCGCCATAGAACCAACGTTGATTGTCTCTAACGGAACTCCGCCTTCAATTGCTCTAAGTGCATCTTGCGGATTTTCAAATAGAAGCAATGCGCGTTGACCGCCAAAATGTTGATCATCTTTGGCAAGTTCAATCATTTTATTAATAGGGACAACGTGCGCTTTTACTCCCGGTGGAGCCGCTTGTTGGATTAGTTTCTTACGAAGGTCATCCTTAGCTACTGTATCAGAGACTACAATGATACGAGTAGGCTGTGTAGCTTTTGTCCAAGCTGTAGCTACTTGCCCGTGGAGTAAACGAGAGTCAATACGAGCTAAAACATATTCGAATTTACCCGGAGCTCCTCCAGTTGGTTGCTGAGCAGCTTGTGCAGAAGCTTCCACTGGTTCTAATGCTTCCGGTCTTACTTTGACTCCTTCTTTTGCAGAACCTAGAATACTTGAAGCAATTTCATGAGCAGTGTTCATTGAAAAACGTGAAGCGAATGCTTCAATTACCATCGGTAAGTTCATGCCAGCAACGATTGCCCATTTATCTTTGTGTTCTTCAAACAAGCTGTTGGCTTGATTGAAAGGAGTGCCACCCCAAAGATCGACTAAGAATAATACTTCATCTTGGTTATCGAAAGATGCGATTGCTTCTTTCATTTTTGCCTTTACATCATCAGGTCCTTCACTAGGCATTAATGTAACTGCTTTTACATTTTCTTGCGCTCCAAAGATCATTTCTCCAGATTGCAAGATGCCGCTAGCAAATTCGCCGTGACTAGCAATGATAATCCCTACCATCTTTTTACCTCCTATGTCTTTTTCAACCATCTGTAAGCGATTACACCACCGATAAAAAAATCATGCATAAAGTAGATTAAATGAATCTATAAGTACATAGTCCTTCTTTTCATCAAATAAAACTTCCCCATGCAATTCGAATAAGTGATACGCAAGAATTAATTGGGATGGTTATCGCCAATAAAATTATTCTAATATAATTTCTTGTTTATTATACATTCCATAAAAAACGCTTTCAAGTAGATTTTTTAAAACGCATTCATATTCTTTTATTTTCTTGTTGAAAACGCTTGTAACCGTTGATATTAATACATTTACTTTAAACATAGAAATTTTTTCATTGGTGTTTTTTGGGTGTTTTTATTAGTGTTTATTTCCTAAATAAATCCTTATCTTCTATAAATTAATTATCTCAAAATACATTTATAACAAAAAATCCCAATTTTTTTCAGGTAAATTATTTCTTTTTAAATTTGCTGCCTATAGCGCGTTTGACCACATCAAAGAAACTTAATGATTGAACCATGTGATTAGAATCAACATATTTACGAATCTGTCGCAAAACTTTTTTCGGATCTTTAGAAGAAAATGTGTAAGTTCCATTTCGCTTTGTTCGAATAGCATAACGTGGAATCCATTTTCCTTTGAACATGATAGAAGCTATCACATAATCAACTTCTTCCCATGGAATCTGAACAAATTTGTGAGGGTCACGGTCATTAAAAAACTCAAACCCTTTATCTCCAATCATAATCTTCCCATACTCAGGAAGACCCAAATGTGAGGTTGCATCCATAACTAACTCAGCTTTCGTATTAATCGATTGAACCATATTATGTACTCCGTTTCTCTCTGTTAAAATTCAGATAAATAATTTAATATCACCTTTTCTTATATTACAATAACTTTTTGAAGAAAAAAGAAGAACTATTGAATTAGAGAAATTTGGTAACAGCGCCTGCCACCACCGGAATTTGTTGATATTTGTCGATAATACCCCTCCTCCAGAGCTACATGAACGGAGAAGGTGCTTTCATAGTTCAGCTATTTCATGTTTTTGATAATTGCTTCCCTACAGCGTTCCTAAGTCATTGCATATTACGCTCCTTGTAAACGATTACCACCAACAGTTTACACCCACCTGGAAATTCTGCTTCCTCGCTTTCCGCTTTCTTATATGATATCCAGTTAAGCTATTCTGATTCATTAGATGCCTGTCATTGAAGCTTGTCGACCCCCCCCTAAAACAAAGCGGCTAGAGGGGGTATTACAGAAAAAAGGATAGATGAAAAGCGGGCTTTCCCTCTTCTCATCTATCCTTTTCTATAAAATATAACTTACTTTATGCTTAGTGGATATTGTTCTTTTTGAAGTTTCCACCCTTCACTTCTGCCGCGTCATATACGGTTACAAATGCGCGCGGGTCAATGTCTCTTATTATTTCTTTCATTTTGTTTTCTTCCAAGCGGTTAATTACACAAGTGATTTCTTTAAACATCTCATTAGAATAACCTCCGTATACTTCTGTATACGTTGCGCTTCGGCCTAATCGATCACGAATCGTTTCAATCATCGTATCAGGTTGCTGTGTGATAATCTTAAATGTTTTAGAACCGCTTAAACCTTCTTCAACGATATGAATGACTTTAGACGCAATGAAGTAGGCAATTGCCGAAAGAATAGCCCCTTGCAATCCAAATACAGTTGCTACCAAAATGAAAACAAAGGAATTTAAAAATAGGATTAAATCACTTGTTCCAAATGGCAATTTTCTCGAAAGCAGAACAGCCAGCATATCTATGCCGTCTAACGCACCGCCGTTACGGAGCGCAAGACCCATACCGAAACCAATAATAATCCCTCCGACAACAGTAACTAACAAAGTATCTCCGTGAATTATCGTCGGTATATGATGCATCATGCTTGTCCCAACCGCTAATGAAGCAATTCCGATCACCGAGAAAATAGCAAAGCTTTTCCCGATTTGTTTATAACCTAAAAAGACAAAAGGAACATTAAGGATGGCAATCAAAATTCCTAACGGTAATCCGAATTGTTTAGAACCAACAATGCTGAGACCTGTCACTCCCCCATCCGATACGTTATTTGGTATTAACACAGCTTCTAATCCATAAGCCGTGATGAAACCGCCGAGAACAATTAAAATACCCTTCATGATATTTTTCATTATTCGCACTTTTTTATTTGCTTTTTTATCCATGTCATTTCCCCATTTTCAAAGTATTTTCTTATAATGTATTTAGATTAAGATTAGTCTTCACCCTCTTACTTTTACGTTTGACTATAATTCACAGTTTCACTATTAAGTATAAATTATTTACCTAAAGTTTTAACAGAATAATTTATTAAAATAT
Organism: Peribacillus faecalis; assembly: GCF_014712675.1. Classification (GTDB taxonomy): domain Bacteria; phylum Bacillota; class Bacilli; order Bacillales; family DSM-1321; genus Bacillus_AD; species Bacillus_AD faecalis. The sequence goes on from NZ_JACXSI010000023.1 coordinate 49,246, forward strand.
TTCTAATTAGCAAAAAAACTTCAGGTAACAATCTTACTTAAAAAATGTTTTTAATCTAAATTAATTCTAAAACTGTACTACTTTACAAGATGTGTAAGGTATATGGCAACACATTGGTGCGGGTAGACTTAATTAGTTCCTATTAAATGAAATCGGTTCTTCGCATCCTAACAGATTCACCGGCTTTTAAACAAGGTAGATCTTATTTAATATCCTTCTATGGCATTTACTTTTATCATTTCGAATTAACAAACTGATGTGTTCCTTTTCGAATCATCTCAATAAGAACCTATAGATGAAACAAAATTAGCCCACCTTTCTACCAGATGGGCTAATTTGTTCCCAGCTTTACGTTTGGAAACCTTCATAAAGAATATCATTCAAAATCTGACCCGATTGTTGAATAAACTAACTACAATTTCTGACCTAAACTGTATCTTTACTTAAATAACTCCAACAAAGCGACCGCTTCGCAATGCGCCGTATGAGGGAACATATCTACAGGCTGAATGTAGTTTACTCGGTATAGCTTACTTAATTGCTTTATATCTTTTGCTAATGTTGACGGATTACATGATACATAAACGATTCGTTTCGGCATAGAATTCAAAATCGTATTAATCAGCTTTTGGTCACATCCTGTTCTTGGTGGGTCGACAACAAGTACATCTGGTCTCCATCCTTCAAGGCCGATCCACTTCGGCATAATATCTTCTGCTTTTCCAACTTCGAATTTCACATTCGTTTTACCATGTCGTTTTGCATTTTTCTTCGCATCTTCAATTGACTCAGGAATAATATCCATCCCACGGACTTCCTTCGCTTCATCGCTCAGCCATAACCCTATTGTTCCGACACCACAATAGGCATCAACGACATTTTCTTTTCCTGTCAGAGCCGCTGCTTTTTTCGCTTCATTGTACAACTTTACTGTTTGCGCCGGATTCAATTGGAAGAATGTTCGTGCAGACAATTCATAAGAAAGCTCGCCTAATGACTCATTAATAACTTCCTCTCCAGCCAGTTGGATCGTTTTATCACCGAAAATTAACGACGTATTCTTGTTGTTGACATTTTGTACAATTGATTTTACTTCCGGATGCTTTTCCAAAATCATTGGGATCAGTTGATTTTTCTTCGGAAGTTTTTCAGAAATCGTTACGATTACAACTTGTACTTCTCCCGTCGCAAAACCTGTTCGGACAATGACTGTACGGACAATACCAGACTTTTTCTTTTCGTCGTAAGCTGGAATTCCAAGCTGCTGCATCGCTTCTTTCACCGTAACCGTGATTTCATTACTGAAAGGATGCTGCACAATACAGTTTGGAATATCAATTAAATCATGTGAGTTAATCCCATACAGACCGGCAATAATTTGGCCGTCCTTCGTTCCAACTTGGAACTGGCTCTTATTGCGGTAGTTCCACGGGTTATCCATGCCGATTGTATCTTTAATGCTCAAATTTTTCGATGGCATATATTTTTCGAATGCCTGTTTAACGATGTCGCGTTTTTCCTTCAGTTGCTGCGCATAATCCAAGTGCTGAATTTGACAGCCGCCGCATTGGTCGTAAATAGGGCATTGCGGTGTTACGCGATGTTCAGATGCTTTACGGATTCGTTTCACCCTTGCTTCAGCAAACTTCGGATGCACTTTAGTCGCTTCTGCTACGATTTCCTCGCCCGGCAATGCTCCCGGAACGAAGACAACTCCACGTTTAAAGTAGCCGACACCTTCCCCGTTTATTCCCAGTCGCTTTATCGTTAATGGAAACGTCTGACCGACTTCCAGCGTCATCCCTTGTTGTTTCTTCATTTTCACTTCACTCCATCTCTTAAAAAAACCGCCCCTTTGGCAGTTGCATGTATCTAAATCAAAGTCGCCTTTTCAATCAGACGATATGTTATAGTCTTTAATGACTTTAGTATTATAGCACTTTTAACAGGCGAAATATAACTTGGCATATTTAATCAAAGAAAAACTCCCCCTGCCGCTGTCGCTTTAGAGAGAGTTTGTCATTAATTATCTGAAGCCTTCAGGTAATTCTCGTTCTAGCATAAAGTCATCAAGGCTTTTAAAAGTGTAGCCCTGTTTCTTCGCATCCACGATGATTCGTTCCAATGCATCAGCATTATCTTTGGAGACACTGTGAATTAGCATAATTGACCCCGGATGGAGTTGCTTCATTACTTGGTCATAAGCATAATCTGCACCTCTTTGCTTATCCACTTCCCAATCACGATAAGCCAGTGACCAAAAGATATGCGTGTAGCCTGCTTTCTTAGCAATATCCATTGTTCTCGCACTGAAAACCCCGCGAGGAGGACGCAAATATTGCATCACTTTTTGCCCTGTCAATTCCTTCGTTTTATCACGGACCATGTTCAGCTCTTTCACTATTTCCGCTTCCGACATCGTCGTTAAATCCGGGTGGCTCCATGAATGATTGCCGATGATATGTCCTTCTGCAGCCATTCTTTTTGCCAAATCAGGGGCTGTTTCTAAATAATGACCGGTAACGAAGAAGGCTGCCGGCACTTCGTGCTTTTTCAAAACGTCGAGCACTTGCTTCGTATAGCCATTCTCATAACCGTTATCAAAAGTTAAATATAAATATTTTGCATTGCCCTTTCTTTTATAATGGGCACTGTGCATTTCGACAAGCGCATTCAGCTCAGCACCGGCATCGGCCGGCACACCATCGCGGCTCTTCACAAAACCCCAACCGTAAGCTTTATTAGATAACTCCGCATGAGTAATGCCGCTAAAAGAAATACTTAATATGCAAACACAAATAAAAATCCATGCTTTTCTCATATACCAATATCCTCTCTATCACGTTCGTATGTTTATTATTTGTGTTCTTGAGCAAAACGATGAGAGTAAATAATGGCAGTTACCATGCGCTGAGGCAATAAAAGAGGCTGAATCAAAAAACCCATTCAGCCTTTCATTTACTTATAAGCTATCCAAAAATTCCCCGACTGCTTCCGGTGTTTTCGCATTTGCGCTATGAAGATGCGCTAATTTCTCTCCGTTTTTGAAAACTAATAATGAAGGAATGCCCATGACATTTTGTTCGTCAGAGATTTCTGGGAATTCATCACGATCGATTGTAAACCATTTTAGATTCGGATGCGCTGCGATCACTTCATCTATAAACATATCGAGACGCTTACAGTCAGGGCACCAAGTTGTTGTAAAAATGCCGACTGTCAGCTCGCCACTCTCAATTTGCTCTTTATATTCCTGCTCAGATGTAATTTGCTTCATTATAATGCCTCCTTATCGATTATATTCATATATTATAACCGTTTATTCCGATAGATTATAAAGAAATTGCTTAAACATTGATCTATAGTGGCTTTTCATTGAATTTTCCGTTATTCCCGACACCACATTCAGTCCAAATTTATGTAAAATCAATTCACTATCCGGAATAATCAGTCCACATTTGAAATTAATCGGTCTATATTTCCAAACAATCGGTCCACTTCCGATATTTTTCAGTCCTAAAATGAAAATATTCAGTCCAAACCATAATGTAAAAAAAGCTGCCCTTGTCTATTGACTTTGAGCAGCTCTCATAGTTTTAATTAAAATACTTTTTCAGCGAATTTTGATAATTTTTCCAACGAAGATTTGTCAATATCTTGGTGAAGACTGTTCCCATGAGAATCCATTGTGACAACCGCTTTGAAGCCTTCAACTTTTAAGTGCCACATTGCTTCAGGGATACCGAATTGCATTAAGTCTACGCCTTCAACAGATTTGATGCAGTCTGCATAGTATTGCGCTGCTCCGCCGATTGCATTCAAGTAAACGCCGCCGTGCTCTTCTAAAGCAGCAAGTGTTTTCGCACCCATACCGCCTTTACCGATAACTGCACGGATACCGAAACGTTTCATGATATCGCCTTGGTAAGGCTCCTCACGAATACTTGTAGTCGGACCAGCTGCTTTTACATGCCATTGTCCTTCTTCATCTTTCAGCATAACCGGACCGCAATGGTAAATTACTTGGCCATTTAAGTCGATTGGCGCATCGTTGTCGGATAAATATTTATGGATTGCGTCACGACCTGTGTAGATCATGCCGTTAATCTTAACAACGTCACCAACTTTTAAAGAACGGATTTGTTCTTCTGTAATCGGTGCTTGAAGTACGATTTCTTTTGCTTCTTCTGTTTTTTCAGTTTTTTCTTCGGAAACAAGATTTACTTTTTCGCCTTCTTGGTATAACCATTCGTTAATTGAACCAGTTGCTGGGTCAACTTTTACGCCTAGACGACGGAACGCCCAACAGTTATATGCTACAGAAACGAAGAAGCTTGCCGGAATACGGTGCATAACGCCGACTTTACAACCAAGCAAAGTTGTTTCTCCGCCGAAGCCCATTGTTCCGATTCCAAGTTCATTTGCATGCTCCATAACGTACTCTTCTAATTTGCGAAGATCTTCGTTAGGGTTCACATCATCCGCACTGCGGAATAGTTGTTCCTTAGCTAGATCATAGCCGGAAGAACGGTCACCGCCGATACCGACGCCGATGAAGCCGGCACTGCAGCCTTGACCTTGCGCTTGGTAAACGGAGTGCATGATACATTTACGAATACCATCAAGGTCACGGCCGGCACGACCAAGTCCTTCTAATTCGCACGGAAGGCTGTATTGGATATTTTTATTTTCACATCCGCCGCCTTTAAGGATTAGGCGAACATCGATATAATCTTTTTCCCACTGTTCAAACTTAACGACTGGTACGCCAATCCCAAGGTTGTTTCCGCTGTTTTCGCCAGTTAAAGAGTCAACAGAGTTCGGGCGCATTTTTCCGTCCTTAGTCGCTTGAACCATTGCATCATAAATCGCTTGTTTCAATTCAAGCTGATTAACGCCGATTGGTGTTTTAATTTTAAAAGTAGGCAGTCCTGTATCTTGGCATATAGGTGAAACGTTTTCATCTGCCATTTTAATATTGTCTGCAATAGTTGCCAAACTCATCGCTGAACGTGTTCCCGCAATCTCACGTTCCTTCGCTTGTTTTAAGGCGCGTCTAACGTCTTTAGGCAAGTTTGTTGATGTTTCTACGATAAGCTTGTACATGCTTTCTTGAAATTTTTGTACATTCATGCTTATTCCCCCCTCAAAAATATGACCAGCTAAACTGTAAATGTTAGAAAGTTAAAACTTTTCCCCAAAATTTATTATACTTTTTTATTGTGACAAGGAAAAGAAATAAGAAGAAATAGGAGGAAAATTCATACTTTTACACATTAAGAAAAACCGTCACCGGTCCTTTTTCATCATGATTATGCTACTTTGATTCACTTCGATGAAAAAGGAGACATGCGAAAACCTAAATGCGGAAGCGGGCCGTTTAGCCCCGACCAGCATAAGACGAATCACGTAGGAAATTGTAAAATTTCTGGAGTGATTTGGCTTATGACCTCGAGGGGCTGGCCGCTGAAGCTAGACAATGACTTAGAAGGAACAGCGACTAAGGGCGCTACGTCCTGTAGCAACGTCGCTGTGACTCTCATCCTGAGAGCCCCACACAAGAAACCCGAACTTGGTTTCTTGGGGGAGGTAGCTTAGGACCAAGCATGGCAGGTGTAAGGTTAGACAGTTATCCAAGTTCAGGAAACACATTTTGAGAACAAAAAAAGAGCCGAATAGGCCCTTATCTCGTTTTGAATTGCTCACATTTCACTTCTAGCTCATCTAATATTTCAAGTAGACGGTCTACGTCCTCAAGATCCGCCTCTTCCGGATCAAGATTGTCTAAAACCTCCAGGAACATCGTCAATCTATGCTTTAGGAAATTGACTTGGTCATCTTTATCATATATCGGTTTACCCATCTTTGTTGTGCTCCTTTCAGCGCCAGGCGTATGTAATATATGCTTTAGTATACCTATTTTCCTATAAAAAACAATAAGTTCGTATGAATTGTATTTATCAATCAAAAAAGATACAGTAATAATGTTTTAATGAAAAATAACCTCACATATACTTTCTTAAAAGCCCATCTGTAAGGAGACTTTATATATGATAACGAATGAAAAAAACGCATTGCAGCCGATCACCACGAGCTACGATCCATGGGAAGCCTATCTTGATATAGAACAGTTCGGAAAACCGCAGCTTACGAATATCGAATTTACGACGACGAACTTGTGCAATATGCGATGCGAACATTGCGCAGTCGGCTATACATTGTCGAATAAAGATGCGGACGCGCTTCCGCTTGATTTGATCTTGCGACGGTTGGATGAAGTCGAGCATTTGAAGGCTATAAGCATTACCGGCGGAGAGCCGATGTTATCGAAAAAAAGCGTAGAAAACTATGTTGTACCGCTATTGAAATATGCACATGAACGCGGCGTTCGTACACAAATGAATTCGAATTTGACAGTTGAGCTCGGTAAATACGATAGCGTCATTCCTTATTTGGATGTACTCCATATATCACACAACTGGGGAACGATTGACCAATTCATCGACAACGGTTTTTCGATGATGGAAAGACTGCCATCCCGTCAGCAAAGAGCCAAACTTTTCGATCGGATGATTGAAAACAGCCGCGAGCTGTCTAAACAAGGAGTGTTTGTATCCGCCGAGACAATGCTAAATAACCGGACGCTTCCATATTTAGAGAACATTCATAAGCAAATTGTCGACGAAATGCTCTGCAAGCGCCACGAAGTGCATCCGATGTACCCAAGCGACTTCGCTTCCGCGCTGAAAGCTGTATCACTTAATGAAATACGAGATGCGATTTCATACCTGCTTGACATCCGTGATGAAAATGTATGGATGTTATTCGGTACCTTGCCTTTTTATCCTTGCAGCAGCAACGAAAAAGATATCGAACTATTAAAAAAGCTCTACACCGGCAAAAATGTCACAGTCCGCAATGACCCGGACGGACGCTCTCGTTTGAACGTCAATATTTTCAACGGTGAAGTCATTGTCACGGACTTTGGCGATGCGCCACCTTTAGGGAATATTCAACATGACCGTTTAACCGATGCTTTTGACAACTGGAATAATACTGCCCTTGCTCAAACATTAAACTGTCATTGTCCAGCCGTAAAATGTTTAGGGCCAAACGTGCTTGTGAAAAATTCCTATTATCCGGATACGGACTTTAAAGTACGCTCAGCACACCCCTCTTTAAAGCGCTAAAAAACGGGCCTCTACAATATAGAGGCCTATTTTTTTATTTTGGCTGAGCTGTTGCAATAAAGCCAAATGAAAGATGGTCTTGTACCGGAATCCAAGCACCAATCCCTTGCGATGTAACATTTTTAATCACAAGCGATTTCTTATTACCTTTTAAGACCAGATACACTTCTCCATATGTCACTTTTCCTTTTTCATTCACAGCGCTGGCATATGCATATAAATAACCGATTCTTGATGGAGGCAAATCATAAGCACGTTCATTTTTGGTGCCTGCCCCAATAATGGTTTCAAATGATAGCGGCAAATTTGTTTTTTCAGATGCTTTCAGAAGCATCATCTTTTGAACATCCTTAGCACCTGGAATTTTAGCAGTCAGGCCACCTTGCACAACCTTTTGCATTTCCTGTACGTAATGCATTCGATACGGCGTGTTCGAGCCTCTATTGTCATGAAAATTAGTATTGATTTTTTGATATTCCCAATTAGGTGCCGTTTCTGCTGATTCATAATTCAGCGCCCAATGTCCCAAATAAATGGTGGCACGGTAGCCTAATGCAAAAGGAGCCTTTGAAATTGACGATTCATTTAATATTTGAATAAGTTCCGGATTCTCGATTTTCACATCAGCTGATGATATTAAACTTTTTGTCAAATCGCTCGGCTGTAAATAAGGCAAATCTTGACTCGGATTTGGATACGTATTTTCTTTGGCAATTTGAACGACAGATGGGGGTATTTTGAACGCTTCTTCTTTTTTTGGAACCGGTACAGATTTTGCATTCGCAAAAGCAAGGCATGGACTTAGCAATAATAGTAACCCGAAGCCTATACTAATCATTCTTTTTTTCATATTTACAACGAACTCCCTTTCAGAGAAGTATTAAATTTAATGGTAGGTAAAGCCGCTTTGAAATTTAGCTTTTGTATGGAAGCCAGAGAATATGCAAAAAGTTAAGGCATCGGAAAACAATATTTATTTTTAAATGTTTTGAATATTTACTTTTTAAATAAACCGTATTATAATTAACGTAATCTTAATTTAAAGGAGGGGAATCGTCAGACCACACCATCCAAGTTAAGGGGGTATGTCGACCGATTGAACCATTCCGATTTACCAAATGATTTGAAGTCAAAAAAAGAAAGCGGTGAATTTTCCTACAAATTTTATCTTCCAGGTTGTCATGCACGTTTGTTTTGAACAAGTAAGCGAAAACGATCAGTAAGATTAGTTGTCGGATTTCCATATGTACGTAAGAGAAACTCATATATCATAAAAATGACTCTGCAGTCGTCAATGCGCAGAGTCATTTCTTATTTCTATAATAAGTAAAAACCAATCCCCATAATAATATATGCGGCCAAAAGCGTCGCTCCTTCAAACCAATTTGTCTCTCCATCATTAGAAAGAATAATAATTAAAAACACAGATGTTACCATTACAATCAGTTCCGGAAGCGTAAAGACAAGCGGCATACTTTCAGGAAACAGTAATGAAATCAACACTAACAATGGCGCTACAAACATTGAAATTTGCAAAGTCGAGCCGACAGCAATCTCCACTGCAATATCCATTTTATTTTTAACAGCAAAAATAATCGCTGATGCATGCTCAGCTGCGTTCCCGACAATTGCCACAATGATAATACCGATAAACAGTTCCGTCCAACCAAAATAATTGCCGACAATGTGAAACGTATGTACAAGCTTTTCTGAGATATAAGCAACGGCGACTGTTGCAAGCAGTAAAATAATTAAAGCCTTCTTCCTCGACCACTCCGGCACTTCCTCTTCCTCTTGACTGCTTGAAAACTCATCTGCATGCTGATAAACACCACGATGCGTCACTAATTTGAAAAATAGAGCCGCCAAGTAAAGTAAAATCATAATGATCGATATGCCGACACTTAAAGACATCGTCTGCCGATCCGTCATTGTCTGAGAAAAAATTTCTGGAATGACGAAGGCTACAATGACCGCAAAAACAAGCAATCCCGCGTTATGACGCGCATCATACACATTAAATTTCTGCGTTTTATACTTTAGCCCCCCGATAAAGAACGATAATCCAGCAACAAGTAACAAATTACCAATCACCGATCCGGTCAGTGAAGCCAATACAACGCCGACTAGACCGGCTTTAATGGAAAAAATCGCGATGATTAGCTCGACAGCATTACCAAATGTCGCATTCAGCAGACCACCGACGCGCGGCCCCATAACGACTGCCAAGCTTTCTGTTGCCCTTCCCATGAAACTCGATAAAGCTATAATCGTTAAACAATAAATAACAAACATAAGAATACTCGACCAATTCAGCAGACTTCCAGCTATCGATAAAGGAACTCCTGCATAAACAAGAACTAAAAATATTTTATTAACCATAATCATTGACCTCACTTTCCGACAAACATCAAAGCATAGGTTGTCCTAAAATTCTCGATCTTATGATATTCCCCGTTGATGATAAAATATTTCACGAAAAACTATCCAACTTTCAAATTCAGTAGTAACATAATTTTTAGAAAAATATAAAAGGTTGGGTAATATGATCAATAATCAACTAAGGTTCATCATACTTGTTGCAATTGTCAGTATATCGGGGTTTTCCCAAGGAATGCTAATGCCTCTGATTGCCATTATTTTTGAAGGGGACGGCGTACATTCGTCCATTAATGGGCTGCATGCGACCAGTCTTTATATCGGGGTGCTACTGGCCTCGCCATTAATGGAAGCACCGCTGCGACGATTCGGCTATAAGCCGCTTCTGCTTGTTGGAGCCGCTTCAGTGGCAATAGCTCTGGCATTATTTCCGATATGGAAATCATTCTGGTTCTGGTTTCTGCTTCGACTGATTATCGGGATTGGAGACCATATGCTTCATTTTGCGACCCAGACATGGATTACCTCTATCTCACCGGAAGCAAAGCGAGGACGTAACATCGCTATATATGGTTTGTTTTTCAGTCTCGGCTTTGCGTTCGGTCCGATGATGGCCAATATGGTCAAAATTCATGAAGCAATGCCATTTATTGTTTCATCTATTATTACGGTAATTGCTTGGCTAGCTATATTACTGTTAAAAAATGAGTTTCCCAAATCAACAATCGACACAAGTTCTTTAATGGGAACATTTAAGCGATTTAAAAGCGTATTTAAATATGCATGGGTAGCATTACTTCCACCAATGGGCTTCGGATTTTTGGAGGCGTCTTTAAACGGAAACTTCCCGGTATATGCCTTGCGGAACGGTTTCGATGTCAATGCGGTCGCCATTATTTTGCCGGCCTTTTCAATTGGGAGCATCATCTTCCAAATGCCGCTCGGAATGCTCAGTGATACATATGGACGAAACAAAGTGCTGAAGATTATTCTTTCGCTTGGCGCAGCCGTTTTTCTCGTTGCAGGATTCATTCAAGGCTCTGTCCTCGGGCTGCTCATCTGCTTCGGTCTTGCCGGAATGATTGTCGGCTCTACTTTCTCACTAGGTATTAGCTACATGACCGATTTATTGCCAAGAGATTTGTTACCGGCCGGAAATTTAATGTGCGGGATATTTTTCAGTCTCGGAAGCATGATTGGTCCATTCATAGGCGGGCTGACAATTCACTACTTTGCGGGCGGCTCATTCTTTTATTTACTAAGCATCATGCTGATGGTGATTCTGATTTGTATGTTTTTGTTCAAAGGAGAGACAAAAACAGCATTACACACTCAATGAATGGTGTGTAATGTTGTTTTAAAAATAAAATAATCCTCTCACCGTAAAGTGAGAGGATTATCTCGTTAATGATAGCCGTTCTGCCCGTTAGCAGAGCTTGACGTTTTATGCTTTGGCTTATTTTTGCCTTTTTGTTTCTTTTTCTTAGACATCGTTCCAAACGCCCTTTCCTTCAAATGTGCTAAATATTTTTGCACACCTTTAGTATCGGAAAGCTTGTACGAAACTATGTTGACAAAAAAAGCTAATCAACTCTGCTCCCCATGGCATTGATCTCACTGCCGAGAATGATGACAAAAGCAAGAATATAAAACCAAAGCATCAATATAATGATGCCGCCCAGACTGCCGTAAGTATTACTGTAATGTCCAAAGTTATTAACGTAATATGAAAAGCCGATTGAACCGATTGTCCATCCAAATGTCGCAAATAAAGCTCCCGGCAAAACAAGACGCTGTTTCATCTTCACACTTGGAAACACGCGATATAAAATCAAAAACATAATAAACAGCACAAGCGTACTTAATACCCAGCGGATAGCATCCCACACATCTAAAAAGGCTTGATTAATGCCGATATGCGAAAAAATATATATTGCGATTTGCTTTCCGAATACGGGAAGCAACAGAACAAGTAAAAATACAAAAATCATTCCAATTGTCAAAGCCATTGAAATGAGTCGGGTAAAGAAGTACTTTCTTGTATTGACAATGTCATATGCCACATTAAATGCCTTTGTAATTCCATTCAAAGCATTCGATGCTGTCCAAAGCGTACCAATAATACCGACAGACAATAATGTTCGGCTGCTTGTCATAATGCGATCCAATTGAGAAGTGATTATCGCCATAGACTCCGTCGGAACATATTCACTTAAATAGGTAATGATATAGTCCTCAGTTATAGGAAGATACGGAACAAGTGTGAACAAGAAAATCAAGAGCGGAAAAACAGATAATAAAAAGAAAAAGGCCAATTGAGCAGCCATCCCCGAAACATCATGTTCCATTGTTCGTTTAAAAAGCATTTGTCCAAAAGCAAAGCTTTTTTTTACATTTATCCTATTCAATGCAACACCCCATCGAATAAAAAATCGAATTAATCCTGTTCTTGTTTAACAGAACCGGCAACAGCATCCTTCGTCTCCTTCACAACCGATGCCAATTGAGGAGGAATCTCCTTCAATATTTCTACCTGGTTTGCGATAACAGATACATCTTCGGTTACACTTTCAATAGTGGCTCTTACCTTATCGGATGTTTCCTTAATTTTATCCGTAACGATTTCCGGATTCTCCACTAAATTGTAAGCAGCCTTCGCCCCTTTTTTCGCACATGCAACAGTCGCCTCCCTTGTTTGGCGATCAAGCATGCTAATAGCTGCACCCGCAAGAGCACCTATTAAAATTCCTTTCCATAGCTTGTTTTTACTAGTTGTAGTATATGCCTGCTCCTCTTGATTCATGATATTTGCCCCTTCCATTCTTAATTCAGGTGATGTTCTTCTTTAATTTTCTTTAAAAGCTGCTCGCAGCCTTTTTTCACAAGATCGTGCACCTCTTCAAAGTTCCCAGTGAAATACGGGTCCGGCACATTTTTGATTGCCGTATCCGGCACAAGGTCCAATAAGCGCACAATTACAGCGTCACTCTCTCCTGTTTGAAAGCTTTTCATGTTTTCCATATTACTTTCATCCATGCCGACAATATAATGAAAAGTTTCAAAGTCAGAAGCCTTCATTTGTCGTGCTTTCATCCCTTCATAGCTGACTCCTTTTTCATCAAGCAAATCACGCGTGCCCTGATGCGGCGGATGTCCAATGTGCCAATCTCCTGTACCTGCAGAGTCGATCACGATTTTATCTTCCAGCTTTTCTTTTTTGACTAAATCGCGAAATAATGCCTCTGCCATCGGTGAACGGCAAATATTCCCGAGACAAACGAATAAAACATGTACCAAATTGTCCACACTCCTAGTGATGTTATTCCATACTTACATATTAGTATACTTCCTCTTATTTTTCCTTTCTTTTTTCATGCTATGAAATAATTCATAACGATGTGTAGCAGTTCGTTGACAAGAAAGTATAAGTATGAAAATATGGAATGAACGATAGGGAGAAAGGAAGAGTATAATGGATTTAACTCAAAATACGGCCGAAAACGTGGAGTATATGATAGAAAAGATTAAAGAAAAGCTGCGAATGATGAATATCGGGGCTGTTAAGTCTACTCATTTCAACAGTGATATGTACGATGAACTTCATGATTTATACAAAATGGTTATGAAAAAACAAACATTCAGCCCAAGCGAAATGGAAGCGATCGCTGCTGAACTTGGAAATTTAAAAAAATAACTACTCAGAGTTGCCAATATGGCAACTCTTTTTTCTTCTGACAAAAAACGCCCTCCCTTCATATAACTTGTCGAAAGCTTTTTTGAACATTTTATGACAATTTTATGTATTTTAGGTAAATTTAGTTATATACTATTATTAATTAACAGCAATGTTAAGCATGATCATTCATATCCTTAGGAGGAGTTAGAATGACAATCGTCCACATCTTACATTTTTCAATACCTATTGGAAGCATGCTTGTAATCGGTTACTTGCTTGATAAATTGAGCAAACCCGATCCTAAGCTGCAAAAACAAAATGAGTAACCCTTTATAGGCTGTTACAACGCCAATTAAAGTTCACCTAATAATTCCCCGTTATTTTCCCATAACAATCTGTTATGGGCTTTTTTATGAACAAAAGCGCAAGTGCCCCGTTTAGCACTGTATGAACTGGAGGCCGCCGACCAAGATAAAGAAAACACGAAGAACGATAGTGATTCGATATTGACTTATCGAAGGGAGGTTGCCGAAGGGCAATAGGTGCTGGGCGCTGGAGCTAGACGTCGCTACACTTTTCCCAACTTATACACAATGTAGATTTTTCTAATTTCCAATAGCAGTAGAAAAACCGTTAACGGTCCTTTTCTAAAAACTAAAAAAGACTATTCAGGATGTAATCTTCCCAAATAGCCTCTTTTTTTACATATCCAATTGTGTTCTTGGAGCAATTAAAATTTCCACACGTCTGTTTTTCGCTCTTCCGTCTTCTGTTTCGTTTGATGCAACAGGTTTAAATTCGCCATACCCCTTTGCACTAAACCACTCCGGATTCAGCTGATTATTATCTAAAAGAATTTTCATAAAGTTAACTGCCCGAAGAACACTCAAATCCCAGTTAGATGCAAATTGCGAGTTTGAAATCGGTATATTGTCCGTATGCCCGCTGACAATAATACTTCTGGGTAAATCCATTACTATCAGGTCCGAAATTTCTCTTGCTATGTGCATATCTTGTACCCGAATGTCGGCACTGCCCGATTCGAATAAGACATTATCACGAATTACAACCAATAAACCTTCTCCGGTTAATTTTGTATCAAGTACTTCTGTTAAATTACTTTCCTCAATATACTGGTTCACTTTTTCCTGAAGTTCAGCTAGCTCCTGCTGATCTTTTTCTTCTAATTTCCCGTTGCCTTTCTCCCTATCAACAAGCGCACCTTCATTGTCTTTTGATGGAGGAGAGGAACCGTCAATAGGAGAACTGAATTCTAAAACACCAGTTCCGCCAGCGAATACATCATTAAATGATTTGGAAAGTTGCTGAAATTTTGTGGCATCAACAGAACTCATCGCAAATAGCACAATAAATAAAGCTAATAATAGCGTTAAAATGTCGGCATACGGAAGCAGCCATGACTCATTAATATGTTCTTCATGGTGCTTCTTTTTTCTGCGTCTAGCCATTTCGCTTCACATCACCTTCTAGCCATCTTTTACGATCCTCAGCCGGCAAGTAAGATGTTAGCTTTTGTTCAATTGTACGAGGCGCTTCACCTTCAATGATCGATAACACACCCTCAATCATCATCGTTTTGATTTTCACTTCTTGCCTTGATTTGCGTCGTAACTTATTGGCAAAAGGATGCCATAATACATAACCCGTAAAAATCCCCAATAATGTCGCGACAAAGGCAGCCGAAATAGCAACACTTAATTCATCTGTATCTGCCATATTGGACAAAGCAGCTATTAATCCGACAACAGCCCCTAGTACTCCCAACGTCGGAGCATATGTGCCTGCTTGGGAAAAGATTGCCGAGCCGGTCTGATGACGCTCCTCCATCGCTTCTATTTCTTCTGTTAATATGTCTCTTATGTAATCTGCACTCTGTCCCTCAACTGCCAAGCTTAAACCGTTTCGTAAAAATGGATCTTTGACATTTTCAGAAATTCCTTCAAGTGCCAATAAGCCTTCCTTACGTGCGATAACAGCCCAATCAGAAAAAGTTTTGATCAACTCTTCCGGAGCCACTTCGCTCTTTTCCTTAAAAATAATTTTAAATAACTTCGGTACTCTTTTGATCTCATTAGCAGGAAATGCAATTACAACTGTCGCAACAGTCCCAAGTATAATGATTAGAATGGCTGCCGGATTAATCAGCGCGCTTAAGCTGACTCCTTTTAGCACCATCCCTACTCCTACTGCAATAACTCCCAGTATAACTCCAATAATAGATGTCTTATCCATGAAAACTCACCCGACTTTACTATATTCTATCTATTTATCATATCGGTAAGAATTTTGAAAAAGTGAGTATTTTTAATATATTTAACAAGAAAATTTTAGTTTTCGTAATATAATTCATAAAATTCATACGATTAGTTGTGAAAATATAGTTCCAGAACTTCAGTTAGAAAAAAATATATTATGTTTTAAATCCTCTTACCAGGGACCAAAATATATGGGCGCAAAACCTACCTACTAATACAGAAGATTTTCTTAGAGAATTCCTAGTTCTTTCAAGACAATCTTTTTTTATGTTCTTCCCTATTAAACAAAGTAGTACAGATCATATTTTCTCCACCTTTTTATAGTACAGATAAAAAATATTTACTAGTACAGTTTTATATGAACCGCTTTCAAATGATTCACCTTAAATTCATTATTTTAATATTAAAATAATGAACATCTATAGTTTTTATAGAAAAATTTAGAATAACAATAGATGAAAGCGTTTAAATTCATTATTTTAATATAACTATTCACAAATCGTCCACAATATATAATGAAATAACGCTTCCATGTGTAGTATTCTTTGTATATAATCTGTTATATAGTTAAACGAATAACTGTATTAAACAATTATAAATTATATAAAAAACACTGAAGGGTGGAATACTAAATGCAACAATGGAGAGGCTTCCAAACTGGTATTTGGAACAAAGAAATCGATGTACGTGATTTCATTATCAAAAACATCACAGTTTACGATAAAGACGATTCTTTCCTGGAAGGCCCAACTGAAGCTACAAAACAACTTTGGGCTCAAGTTATGGATCTTAACAAACAAGAACGTGAAGCTGGCGGCGTTTTGGATTTAGATTCTAAAATTGTTTCAACTATCACTTCCCACGCTCCTGGATACTTAAACAAAGAGTTAGAACAAGTTGTTGGTTTCCAAACTGATGCTCCATTCAAACGCTCTCTACAACCATTCGGCGGAATTCGTATGGCTGAGCAAGCTGCTGAATCATATGGTTTCCACGTAGATGAAGAAGTAAAAGAAATCTTCACTAAATACCGCAAAACACATAACCAAGGTGTATTCGATGCTTACACAGATGAAATGCGCCTAGCACGTAAAGCTGGTATCATCACTGGTCTTCCAGATGCATACGGCCGCGGACGTATCATCGGTGACTACCGTCGTGTAGCTCTTTACGGTGTAGACTTCTTAATCGAAGAAAAGAAAAAAGACTTACGCAACACAAGCAAAGTAATGTCTGAAGACACAATTCGCCTTCGCGAAGAACTAAACGAACAAATTCGTTCACTAGGCGAATTAAAACAAATGGCTGCTGCTCACGGATTTGATATCTCAGCTCCAGCTAACAATGCTCGTGAAGCATTCCAATGGTTATACTTCGCTTACCTTGCAGCAATTAAAGAACAAAACGGCGCTGCAATGAGCTTAGGACGTACTTCTTCATTCCTTGATATTTATATCGAGCGTGATCTTCAAGAAGGTACTCTAACAGAACAAGAAGCACAAGAAATCGTAGACCACTTCGTTATGAAGCTACGTCTTGTAAAATTCGCTCGTACACCTGATTACAACGAGCTATTCAGTGGAGACCCAACTTGGGTAACTGAATCAATCGGTGGTGTGTCTCTAGACGGAACTCCATTAGTAACTAAAAACTCATTCCGTTTCTTACACACATTATCAAACCTTGGACCAGCTCCAGAACCAAACTTAACTGTACTTTGGTCAACAAAATTCCCACAAGGGTTCAAAAACTTCTGTGCGAAAATGTCGATCCAAACAAGTGCGATCCAATACGAAAACGACGACTTAATGCGTCTTGAGTATGGCGATGACTATGCAATTGCTTGCTGTGTATCTGCTATGCGTGTTGGTAAACAAATGCAATTCTTCGGAGCTCGCGCTAACTTAGCAAAAACTTTACTATACGCTATCAACGGTGGTGTAGACGAAAAACTAAAAGTTCAAGTATCACCTAAGTTTGCACCTATCACTTCTGAAATCTTAGATTTCGACGAAGTAATGGACAAATTCGATACAATGATGGATTGGATCGCTGAACTTTACATCAATACACTAAACGTTATTCACTACATGCACGATAAATACAGCTACGAAAGAATTGAAATGGCATTACATGACACTCAAATCCTTCGTACAATGGCGACTGGTATCGCTGGTCTTTCAGTAGTAGCTGACTCTTTATCTGCTATTAAATATGGTCAAGTTAAAACAATCCGTGACGAAAACGGTATCGTAGTTGACTTCGAAACAACTGGCGACTATCCAAAATACGGTAACAATGATGACCGTGTAGACCAAATCGCAGTTGAACTAGTTGAAAACTTCATGACTAAACTGAAAAGACATGCTACTTACCGTAACTCATTAACTACAATGTCAATCTTAACGATTACATCTAACGTAGTATACGGTAAGAAAACTGGTAACACTCCAGACGGACGTCGCGCTGGCGAGCCATTCGCTCCAGGTGCTAACCCAATGCACGGACGTGATACAAAAGGTGCTCTAGCATCATTAGCTTCAGTAGCTAAATTGCCATACAAATATGCATTAGACGGTATCTCTAATACATTCTCTATGGTACCAAAAGCGCTTGGTAAAGAAGAAATGAGCCAAGAAGCTAACTTAGCGGCTATCCTTGATGGTTATGCATCTAAGAAAGGTCACCACTTAAATATCAACGTATTTAACCGTGAAACTTTACTTGATGCTATGGAACATCCAGAAGAATACCCACAATTAACAATTCGTGTATCTGGATACGCAGTAAACTTCATCAAGTTAACTCGCGAACAACAAATCGATGTAATCAACCGTACTTTCCACCAAAGTATGTAATTTTAAAAGCGGAAGTGACCGGTTAGCACCGTATGAACTGGACTGCTTCAACTGAAGATAAAGGAAACTCGAAGAGCGCAGCGATTGGATGTTGACTTATCGTAAGGAGGAGCGGGAAGTTCACTAGGTGCTGGTCACTGCAGCTGGATATTACAAAAGCGGAAGCACCCCGGTTAGCGGCAGATGGACTGGAGCTCTCCGACTGGAGATAAAGGAGATACGATGAACGTAGTGAATCGATATCGACTTATCGCAAGGAGGATAGCGAAGGACACTAGCCGTTGGGGTGCTGCAGCTGGACGATATAAAAGCGGAAGTGACTTTTTCACTTCAACTGGACAAAAGCTAAAGTGAAACAAACTCCCCTCCTGACCCCCACTCAGCGGGGAGTCAGGAGGTTTTTTTATGGTAACGGGAAATATTCATTCAGTAGAAACATGCGGAACAGTTGATGGACCAGGAATTCGTTATATTGTATTTACACAAGGATGCATGCTGCGCTGTCAGTATTGCCATAATGCAGATACATGGTCGATTGGAACAGGTAAAAATGTCACTGTCGATGAAATCTTAAACGATTTGGAGTCTTATCGTCCTTTCTTTGAAGCTTCCGGTGGAGGTATTACAGTAAGTGGCGGAGAACCTCTATTCCAAATTCCATTTGTGACAGAGCTATTCAAAGCTTGCAAAAAGAAAGGCATTCATACGACAATCGACAGCTCAGGCGGTTGCTTCTCTGAAAGACCTGAATTCTTAGCCCAACTTGACGAATTATTGGAGTATACAGATTTAATTCTTGTTGACCTAAAACATATCGACCGGGAAAAACATAAACGATTGACTGGTAAATACAATGACCATATTTTAAAATTTGCTCAATATTTATCAGATAAAAACATCCCTGTTTGGATTCGCCATGTTCTTGTTCCAGATGTCACTGATTTTGACGAGGATTTAGAAAAGCTTGGCGAGTTTATCGGTACATTGAAAAATGTACAAAAAGTAGAAGTGCTTCCGTATCATAAATTGGGTGTGTATAAATGGGAAACTCTCGGTCTAAAATACCCTCTTGAAAATACAGAGCCACCTTCTGATGAACGTGTCGAAAATGCGTACAAGCTGTTGACACAGCATCTAAACTTGTCAGTTCCTGCAAAATAAGCAATTATTGTCCGGGAAATATCAGATATTTTGACGAAAAAAGGCAGCCGTGATATCAATCACGGCTGCCTTTTTTCGTCTTAAGAAAGTATATATTTTTGAACTAATATGGCGGTCCAACCTTACACCCCGGTGACGGTTTTTCTTTTTACTTCACTTCTTGCTTTTGCACACCATACACAGACGCATATGTTTTCCAGCCTCCACTTACATTAACTACATCATAGCCATGAAGCGATAATATACGGCTTGCTAAGTATCCTCTCAAACCAACTTGGCATGATACATAGATTGTTTGATTTTGCGGCAATTCATGCAGACGATCACGAATCTCCCCTAAAGGAATATTAATTGAATGAGGAATGTAGCCATTCTCTCTTTCATGTGGGTCTCTTACATCGACTAATAACGCCCCATCTTTCACAAGCTCATCTATCTGATTATAGTGAACAACTTTCGCATCGCCATCCACTATATTCGATGCGACATAACCGAGCATATTGACCGGGTCCTTCGCTGATGAAAACGGCGGTGCATATGCTAATTCCAAATCAGCCAAGTCATATACCGTCATACCGGCTTTAATAGCCGTTGCCACGACATCCACTCGCTTTTCAACGCCGATTTTACCAACCGCTTGCACACCATAGATTGTTCCGTCTTCTTTATTAAATGTCAGTTTTAATGAAATCGGACTGCCTCCCGGATAATAACCGGCATGGGCTGCCGGATGAATATGAATTGCTTCGTATTGTTTTCCTAAACGTTTCAATGTTTTCTCGTTATGCCCTGTAACAGCGACAGTCAAGTCGAATACTTTTGCCACTGCTGTGCCGAGGATACCTTTATACGGTGTCTTCTTGCCGTATAGATTATCAGCGACAATACGACCTTGGCGATTTGCCGGTCCAGCTAGTGGAACCATTGTATCAAAATCAAAAATGTAATCTTTCGTTTGAATAGCATCACCGATTGCATAAATGTGCTCATCACTTGTTTGCAATAATTCATTTACAACAATGCCGCCACGCTCACCTATATCCAAGCCAGCTTCTTTCGCTAGTTCACTTTCCGGTCTGACGCCAATCGACATAATCGTTAAATCACTCTCAAGCTCTTTTCCACTCGCAAGCACAAGACGACCACCACGCTCTTTAAATTGCACCACTTGATCGTTAAATAAAATTTCTACACCTTTTTCTTTCAAATGCGCATGAACAAGGCTCGCCATTTCATAATCAAGTGGACCCATCACCTGATTCGACACTTGAACAACCGTTACTTTCAAACCGCGGTGCACTAAATTTTCTACCATTTCAAGACCAATAAATCCCCCACCTATCACAACCGCATGCTTCGGATTTGTTTCATCCACGACAGCTTTGATTCGGTCTGTATCCGGAATATTTCTCAAAGTATAAAGATGCTCCGCTTCATGTATACCTTCTACGTCAGGCACAATTGCACGTGCTCCAGGTGACAGAATCAACTCATCATACGATTCTTCATACGTTTCACCAGTCGCTAAATTTAAAGCAGAAACTGTTTTTCTATCTCGATTGATTGATATTATTTCAGTTTGGTTGCGAATATCTAAAGCAAACTTCTTCGACATACCTTCTACCGTTTGTACAAGGAGCTTTTGACGATTTTGAATAACTTCTCCTATATAATAAGGCAGTCCGCAATTGGCAAACGAGATGTGTTCTCCTCTTTCAAATAACACAATATGTGATTGTTCATCTAATCGTCGTAACCTTGCAGCTGCTGTCGCTCCGCCCGCTACACCGCCTACGATCACTATTTTCTTCGTCATACCTATTCCCCCAATAACTCTCTAATTTTATATTAGCTTCATTATATACCCCATAGGGTAATATGTAAACCTCATTAATGTTTAGATTTATTGAACATCGGAGGAAGTTGAAGCCAAACATTAAAACACATTTATTTTTTTTATTATGATAAACTTTTATAAAGGAGGATGAAGTATGAATTTAAATGATTGGTTTAATAATGGTATTACAGCTGAGCAATACATAAATAATATGAGCATAAATAAGGAAGAAATGCTAGCAATCAAACAGCACTATTCCCTGAAAGAACCAGATGCCATTCATTCACTGCAAAATCGTCATTTGCGGGCGCTTGTTCTAACTGCCGATTGGTGTGGGGATGCAATGGTTAATCTTCCTATCTTTATGACTATTGCTGATCAAGCAAATATTGATGCAAGATATTTCATTCGCGATGAAAACATGGAGCTTATGGATCAGTTTCTGACAAATGGAACCGCTCGCTCCATACCTATTATTGTATTAATAAACGAAGACGGCAGTGTTCATGCAAAGTGGGGCCCTCGAGCAAAAAAGGTGCAACATCTTGTAGACGAAAGTAAATCTGCGCTCCCACCAAAAGAGCATCCTGATTTTGAGCAGGCTTTCAAACAATTCATTCAAAAAATGACTGTCCTTTATACAACGGACAACGCTATTTGGGAAGTAATTGAAGAGGATATGCTATCAGTTTTCACTAATAACTGACTTTCCATTAAATCCCTATTCGTATTTACTGTCGATGTAGATTTAATATGATAAACTTATTTGTACAGGTTTCGACAATGATTTAAGGAGTGATGTCGCTAATGCGAGTAGTTTTCTTAAAAGTAGAAGGTCATGTACAAGGAGTAGGATTCCGTTATTTCACCTCCCTCATTGCCGAAAACCATCATATTAAAGGCTGGGTTCGTAATACACCAGACGGAAATGTAGAAATTGAAGCAGAAGGCAAAGAGTATAACATTGAAGCCTTCATTAAAAACATTAAAGAAGGGCCTCGCTTCTCAAGAGTAGAGAAAGTTACAGTGACAGAACTCGATCAACCAAAAGATTATAAAAAATTCGAGCTGCGTTACTGATATATATAAGTCATGTTTATGTAATACTATGGAAAGATAACTAGAAAAGGCATTTTTCTAGTTATTTTATTTGGAGGAAATCATCTTGGATATCGTTCATCAAGTTTTATCCACCTATTCATCTTTTTTCGATTTGGATATGTGGGTGCAAGTGCTGACAGACCCCGTATCATGGGGCTTGATTGGTTCTTTAGTTGTCATTGAAGGATTGCTGTCAGCCGATAATGCACTTGTATTAGCTGTTTTAGTGAAGCATCTGCCGGAGAAGCAACGAAAGAAAGCTCTTCTTTACGGTTTGATTGGCGCGTATATTTTCCGATTCTTATTTATTGGCATCGGTGTCTATCTTGTGAAATTTTGGTTCATTAAAGTATTAGGCTCTGCCTATCTTGGCTGGCTTGTTTATAAATACTTCCGCGATAAAAAAGCAGGAGAACATGAAGAAGAGACGAAGAAATTCAATAAAAACAGCTGGCTCGTCCGCACATTCGGAATGTTTTGGGCAACTGTCATTTCTGTAGAACTGATGGATGTTGCCTTTTCAGTCGATAGCATTTTAGCGGCATTCGCAATTTCAGATAAAGTATGGATTTTATTATTGGGCGGTATTCTAGGCATTTTAATGATGCGTACTGTTGCTGGTCTATTCTTAAATTTGATTGTGAAAATACCAGAACTTGAAACAACGGCATTCATTTTAATCGGCATTATTGCCTTAAAAATGTTAGCGAGCGTCTTCGGATTCGAAATGTCCCATGCTGTTTTCTTCACGATTTTGCTGGTAGCATTCACTCTAACATTTATTGTTCATTTCTTGAATAATAAGCGTAATGATGCAGCCAAACAAGAAGCTGCTGCTGCGGCAGAGAAAAACAAATAAAGAATTCCAATGAAACAGGCTGTCTTATAAGTGTCACCACACTTTAAGACAGCCTGTATTTTTATATAGCTTTTAAAGCCTGCTGAAGGTCGTGCCATATATCCTGCCACGCCTCCAAACCGATTGATAGCCGAATG
Source organism: Peribacillus faecalis (assembly GCF_014712675.1). Taxonomy (GTDB): domain Bacteria; phylum Bacillota; class Bacilli; order Bacillales; family DSM-1321; genus Bacillus_AD; species Bacillus_AD faecalis. Next base: position 72,720 of record NZ_JACXSI010000023.1, read on the forward strand.
AGCTGATCGGTAATCCCCATCTCCAACCGATTTTTCTCCGGGATTCCGGCATGGGTCATCGAAGCCGGATGCTGAATTAACGTTTCTGTATCCCCAAGACTGACAGCAATCTTTAGCAATTTCAGTTCATTCAGGAATTTTTGCGCATCTTGCTTACTTCCGACAATTTCAAAAGAAATCAAACCTCCTCCTTTTTTCATTTGCTTCTTCATAATTGAATAATCGGGATGATTTTCGTCCTCGGGAAAATAAATCGCCTTTACTTTTTTATGTTTTTTCAGCTTTGTAAAAATCCTTTTGGCATTTTCACAATGGCGATCCATCCGGACCGGCAATGTTTTTAAGCCTCTAAGCAAGAGCCAAGCATCAAATGGCGACAGAATACCTCCCATATCCTTATGTGTTGTTTTTCTGATTAGATTGATTATTTCGTTTGACCCGACTGCCATACCCGCTACTACATCACCATGTCCGCCGATATATTTCGTGGCGCTATGAACAGCTACATCGCATCCGAGCTCTAATGGTTTTTGCAAATAAGGCGTCGAAAACGTATTATCTACTACAACCTTAATACCTTTCTTCTTCGCAAACTCTGCAACCATCTCCAAATCAATCACTTTCATCGTTGGATTAATCGGTGTCTCTATAAAAATACAAGTAGTCTCCGGGCGGACAGCCTTCTTTAACTCCGCCTCACTCGAAAGCCAACTGAACGTATGCTTTATTTGATATTTCTCTTCCATCATTTTTAGCAACCCGAACGTACAACCATATAAACCTTGTGAACAAACGATATGATCACCTGCTTTTGTTAAGGAAACAAGTACAGCTGAAACAGCCGCCATCCCTGAACTAAAGGTTAAAGCGGTTTCTCCACCTTCTAACAGAGCCATTTTCTCTTCCAACGCTACCACAGTCGGGTTACCTAACCGAGAATATATATATCCTTCTTCCTGTCCGGCAAAGCGTTGTTCCCCCTGCTCCGCTGTTTCAAAAGCAAACGTTGAAGTTTGATATATCGGTACAGATAAACTACCTAGATGATTTGCCGCTTCATATCCATGATGGATGATAGCTGTTTCAATATTTTTATAAGACTCCTTCAATCCCATCACTCCTTCTCCACCACTCTTTAATTCCGCTTATTAAAGTATATGAAGAAGACTAGCCGGATGACTAGAAAAACCGCCACCGGTCCTTTTCTAAGTAATGCTTCCCTTATAAAGAAAAAGCCGATACGGAAAGTCAAAGATATGACTTCTCGTATCGACATGTCTACATTATTTCTTATTTATTTTGAATCCAGGCTTTTTTACAGGGCGCTGTGGCTTGTTTTCACGTTTCGCTTCAACAATTTTCCCTTTATAGAACTCTTTCTTCTCTACTTGAAGATCAAGCTTTTTCGTCAATTGTTTTAATTCTTTCTCTTCCGATGGCGTAATGATGCTGATGACTGTTCCGTCATTGCCCGCTCTTCCGGTTCTTCCTGAACGATGTGTGTATTGCTCAAGCGTTCTTGGCAAGTCATAGTGGACAACAGTAGTCAGTCCTTTTATATCTAATCCTCGCGCTGCCACATCTGTGCAAAGAAGCATTGACACTTGACCTTTTCGGAAACTTTTCAAAGCGTTTTCTCTTTCACTTTTGCTTGATTCAGAATGCAAAATCGCAATCGGAAGTTCCTTGAACTTCAATTTGCTTGAAACAAGGTTCATATCACCAATGTCCTTCATAAATACAAGAGCTTTTACGTCCTGCAGACGGGCAATTCTTTCAAGGTAAGCAATTTTATCTCGTTTTTCACAAACGAAATACATATGGTCGACCTTGCCCATGAATTGGTCATCTCTCTTAATCGAAATATCAATCGGGTTGTCCATTAATTGCGCCAATGCTTCCATAATATTCGGCGTAACAGTAGCTGAGAACAGTACCACTTGGCGCTCCTTCATCGTTGACTTAACGATGCCTGCTATAGTATCGAAATGTTCCGGTACAATCAGTGTATCGCCTTCATCTAATACAATTGTTTTAACCGCATGCATTTTCAGCTTTTTCTGCTGTAATAGTTCCTGCACCTTGCCGGGAGTTCCAACAATGATATGCGGCTTTTTCTTTAGCTTCTCTAATTGTCTTTTTAAGTTGGCACCGCCAATAAAAGAGGCACTACGGATGTTAGTTTGTGCCGTCCATTTAATGATTTCCTGATGAATTTGCATAACAAGCTCGCGTGAGGATGCCAATATCACCGTCTGCAACTGGATTGATTCAGCATCGATATTAGCCAATAAAGGAAGCAAATAAGCTAATGTCTTACCTGTACCTGTCGGTGATTGCGCAATTAAATCGCTGCCGTTCATAATAACCGGATAGGCTTCTTCCTGAATAGCTGTTGGTTTTTGAAATCCTTCTTTCTTCCAAGTCTCCTGCAAGAAGTCGGGAAGATTATTTATAAATGATGAGTTCATCAATATTTCTCCTTAAAATCTTTATTCATTGTTACAACTACAATATTTTCAACTGTACCATATTTCAATTGATTTGATAAATCATTAATCCATTCACAACCTATATAATACAAAATTATATTCGAATAAGTTCCCACATATTGCATGCCCTTTAAAGCAAGAACGAACTATACTTGCATATGTTCAGAAAAGTATAGAAAAATAATGATTATCTTGTTATACTTCTTAAAACAACATGACGAAAGGAATGAAACTATGCAAAAACTTTCAAACAAGCAACTTGTTTTAATGAGTTTTATGCTGTTCTCGATGTTCTTTGGAGCAGGAAACTTAATTTTCCCTGCCTTCCTTGGACGCGCTTCCGGCACAGAAACTTGGCTATCGATGGCCGGATTTATTATATCAGCAGTCGGTTTACCCATTTTAGGTGTTATGGCCATTGCAAAAATCGGAAGTTTAAACTCTTTAGGCAACCGTGTATCACCGATGTTCGCACTTATTTTTCCTATTATTATTTACATATCCATTGGACCTTTAATGGCGATTCCAAGAACTGCGACTGTCTCCTTTGAAATGGCGGTAAAACCTTATATTTCTAACAGCTCTCAAACAATGACAATTGCACTTATTATTTATTCCGTTATCTTTTTCTCTGTAGCGCTTTGGCTGAGTCTTTCACCAAGCAAACTAATTGATCTATTCGGAAAACTTTTAACGCCTACTTTACTGATCCTGTTATGTATTATCTTTATTAAAAGCTTAATTACACCGTTAAGCGGTGCGACAGCCCCAACAGCTGATTATAGTGAAGCTACTCTTGTTAAAGGCTTTCTTGACGGCTATTTGACAATGGATTTATTAGCTTCCCTTGTTTTTGGCATTGTCATCGCCAATACAGTTCGCCGGCAAGGCATCACTGATAAGCGAAGTCTTTCTTACTCAATGATGGTTGCAGGAATCGGAGCCGGCATTTTGCTTACGCTAATTTATTGCCTGCTTGGTTATTTAGGAGCTTCAAGCGGAATCAAATTCGGACAAACCGACAACGGTGCTTCTGTTCTGTTGCAAGTAATGGGACAATTGTTCGGCAATTTCGGGACAGTATTTCTTGGACTGATTTTCTTCATTGCCTGTCTATGTGTCGCAATCGGTCTAATTATTTCATGCAGTGAATACTTTTCCATGAATATACCGCGTTTGAGCTACAAACAATGGGCAATTATTATTACAGTTATTAGTGCTATCATAGCTAATTTAGGGCTAAATGCGATTCTTTCCTTCTCAGTGCCGGTTTTAGGATTAATTTATCCTGTGGCTGTTGTTCTAGTCATTTTAGCGATGATTGATGAAATGATTAAGAGCAAAAAATCGATTTACGTATGGAGCATTACTTTAACCGCTCTTTACAGCCTTGTTTCAACAATCAACACTTCTCTACTGGATGCTCAATTAGATGTTTACTTGCAATACATTCCTCTTCATTCAGTCGGGGTAGGCTGGATATTACCGGCTATAATAGGTATTGTGATTGGTGCTATTATCCCACAAACTAAAACTGCTTCTTAACTCTATAAGATATGCTTTCGCTTATGTGAAAGCATCTTTTTATTTACCTAAAAATACTATAAAATCTATAAAATACCATTTTATGATAAAATGTTATAGTAGTCATCTAATTGAATATGGGGAAGGGTGAATTTGCATTGAGTAGTTCATTAACAAAAACGAAAGAAACCACTATTTTTCATCACTCCGGCAACAGCATTCAAACAGCCGACCGAGAGATTTCTATTATTGCCAAATTCGAAGAGCCTCTTGTTGTCGTTCTGGGAAATGTACTGAGCGCCGAGGAGTGTGATGAACTGATTATGTTGTCCAAAGACAAGATGCAAAGGTCAAAAATCGGAGTGACAAGAGAGGTAAACGACATTCGCACAAGCAGCGGAGCTTTCATAGAGGATGATGAACATCCTACTGTCGCCGCAATCGAAAATCGGATCTCTGAAATTATGAATATACCCGTCGAGCACGGCGAAGGTCTTCATATATTGCACTATGCCCCTGGTCAAGAATACAAAGCCCATTTTGATTATTTTTCTGCCAAGAGAAAAGCTGCTGCAAACAATAGAATCAGTACACTTGTCCTGTATTTGAATGACGTTGATGACGGCGGTCAAACTATTTTTCCGAAACTTAATCTATCCGTATATCCTAAAAAGGGTATGGCTGTTTATTTTGAGTACTTTTACAGTGATCAAGAACTAAATGAAAGCACATTACATGCCAGTGCACCAGTCATCAAAGGCGAAAAGTGGATCGCTACCCAATGGATGAGGAAACAGAGAATAAGATAAGTCTTAACTAAAAAAACACTCTATGAAACAGACATTTTCCTATACCTGCTTCATAGGGTGCTTCTTCACTTTATTTTTGAATTACATATGTAATAACCAGATTCTTTGGTATATCCGCATGTGATTCGTAGCTTTTAAATCTTTCACATGTAAATAACTCATATGAAAACTCATGAGCTTCCGACGGAATGATATAATTCGCTCTTAAAATAGCAAACAGCTTTTCCATCGCATCTTCTACGCTTAAATACGCACCTGTCTTATTACATTTCAAACCTTCAACACAAGTCTGGACGACATTTTCACCAATTGTTTCATCTCCATAAACAACTGTGACATCCAGAAGCTCTTCAACTTCTGTATTTTCCAATTCAACCTTTGTTGTGATTTTCATACCCTTCACCCACCTATGTGATCAGTCATTGTCCTAAGTCCGAGTTCGTTTGCTTTATTACTAAGTCAATCATACCATCTAATCTGCATTTAATTGTCAAATAAGTATTCTGGCAATGTTAAAATTAAGTGAATTCTTAAATTTAGGTGAACGTAAAACCGTTACCGGCCCTTTTTCATTTTTGATTTCACGCCTAGATATCACTTCAATGAACAAAACACTGCTACTCTAATCCGGCTTTGATTAGTTCAGCATAATATCCATTGCTCGCTGCTAATTCACGATGTGTGCCTATTTCAATAATGCGTCCGTTTTCCAAAACAATAATTTGATTGGCTTCACGAATTGTGTTTAAACGATGAGCTATAATAAAACTTGTTCTTCCCTCCATTAACCTCCCCAACGCTTCCTGAATATGCAGTTCAGTAATAGTATCAATATTGCTTGTCGCTTCATCCAAAATAAGAATGGACGGTTTGGCCAACATCGCTCTTGCTATCGAAATCAGCTGTTTTTGCCCTTGGCTAAGACTATTTCCTCCATTACTCAAAATAGTATCGTATCCGTCAGGCATAAGTTCAATAAAGCTGTGTGCATTGGCTTGTTTTGCCGCTTCGACGATTTCTTCATCACTGGCATTTAATCGGCCATATCGAATGTTCTCTCTTATGCTGCCTTGAAAAAGGAATGACTCCTGTAAAACAAACGCCATATGTTTTCTTATACTTTCACGGGTATAATCACTCATTTTCTTTCCATCTATCAAAATCTCACCAGAATCATAGTCATAGAAACGGGAAAGCAAATTGATAATTGTTGTCTTTCCGGCTCCGGTTGCCCCGACCAATGCGATACTTTCCCCTTGCTTCACTGAAAATGTCACATTTGAAACGGTAGAGCTTTCGCCATTATACGAAAAGGAGACATTCTGAAAAGAGACGTCTCCCCTAATATTGATCAAATCTTGCTTGTCCTTTTCATCATACGCTTCTTCAGCTAAATCTAAAATCTCAAATACTCGTTCTGCACCAGCGATAGCAGACAGCATCGTATTGAATTGATTTGCCAAATCATTCAAAGGACGGGTGAATTGTCTGGAAAACTCTACAAAAACGACAATCACACCAATCGTAATCCACCCTTTCAGTGCAAAGAAACCTCCGATACCGGCAATGATTGCAAAGCTGGCGTTATTAAGCACGTTCATTACTTTAGGTATCATACCTGAATATATAAACGCCCAAAAGCCTGTATTCTTCAGTTTTTCAGATTTAGAGCTAAACTGTTCATATACATAATCTTCTTGCGAAAAGGCTTTGACAATCGTTAAACCGGAAATACTCTCCTGAATTAATCCATTCAGTTCGCCCAAATTACTTTGCTGTCTTTTAAATAAAATATTTGTACGCTTCGTAATCCACTTCATGCCATAAAACATCAATGGAACAATTGTGAATGTTATTACTGCCAACAACGGACTCAGCCATAACAAAACTGAAACGGTGCCGATAATTGTCAGCGTACTTGATAACACTTGAATGACAGAACTGTTCAATGTAGAGCTGACATTTTCAATATCATTCGTCACACGGCTCATTAATTCACCATGTCGTCTTCTATCAAAAAATGAAATCGGCAGCTTATGGAATTGGCTGAACAACTTGCTTCTCATATGAAGGACCGTTTTTTGCGCAATCCCAATCATAAAATACGCCTGCAGCCACATTGTTAAGGAATATCCGGCATAAATACAAATTAATAGAATAAGTATCCCTGCAAGCCCATCCAGTTCCATTGCGACAATATAATCATCGATAATTTTCCCGATTGTCAACGGTCCAAGCAATGACAGCGCAGAACTGCAAACTACCAAAAAAAGCACAACATAAAATAAGCCCTTTTCTTGCATTAACAACTGCCAAACACGCTTTAAAGTGGAACGGCTGTCTGCAGCACGCTTTTTCTCAGTTTTAACCGTCTTCTTCAAATCTTCTGCCTGCAAAATCTTTTCATAGCGGAACGGTTCACTTAGTTGTTTCCATGACATGACGTTCACTCCCCTCTTCCAGCTGTGATTTCAAGATTGCTTGATACAGCGCTGAATGTTCAGATAGCTCAGCATGTGTGCCTTCAGCAACTTTCTCCCCATGCTGCAGCAAAATAATGCTGTCAGCATGCAAAGCTGTACTGATTTTTTGCGTGATAAAAATCTTCGTACTATTATAAGCTGCCACATCGTGAAGCAGCCGCTTTTCTGTCTTGCTGTCTAAAGCGCTTGTGCTGTCATCGAATAACAGTATTTTCGGATTGCGAACTAAAGCTCTTGCAATCGTCAGTCTTTGCCGCTGTCCCCCTGAGAGGTTAACCCCTTTTTGCCCGATCATTGTGTCGAACTTTTCTGGAAGCGATGCAATACTGCTGTAGATTTGAGCATGCTCACATGCTTTTGCTATCTCTTCATCACTTGCATCACGATTTCCCCAAAGCAAATTCTCTCTTATTGTTCCTGTAAACAATAACGACTCTTGAGGGACAATTCCTATTTGTTCTCGAAGTATACTTTGCTTCCAATCCTTTACATCACGGCCATCAATTGTCACTTTTCCTTCGATCACATCAATTAATCGAGGGATTAGCTGCATGAGCGTTGTTTTTCCGGAGCCAGTAGCTCCTAATATAGCTAACGTTTTTCCCGCTTCTAAAGTGAAACTGACATTTTGTAGCGACCACCTCTTTTGGTCCGGGTACTTAAAACTGACATTCTCAAATGTGATTTCTCCTTCAATTTGTGCTGACTCGCATGCTATTTCCTCATCTCTCATGTCACCTTCTATTTGCAGCACTTCATTTACGCGAGCAGCGGAAGCTTTAGCCCGTGAAAAGACCATAATAATAAAAGAGAATACAGAGAGTGCCGAAGTTATTCTTGTCGCATAGTTAACAATCGCTACCACTTCACCGACATTTGCCGTACCAGATAGCATATCTCTGCTGCCAAACCATAGCAGAAGAACGATTGTTATATTCATAAGCAATAGAAGCACCGGCATCGTAATCTCCATGAAGCGTAAAACTTTTACCGTTCTCTCCTGTAAATCTTCATTTGCCTGATCAAAACGGTTTACTTCATGATTTCTTCTAAGAAAAGCACGGATTAACTTCATTCCTGCCAAATTTTCGCCCATTACATTATTAACCGAATCAAGCTTTTCCTGAACAGAAGCAAACATCTTGCTTCCCCTATTCATTACGAAGACAAGGAAAGCGAACAATATCGGCACTACAGCCGCCAAAAATAAGGCAAGCTTAGGATAAACAACAAAAGCCATCACAAGGCCTCCAATAATTAAAAGCGGCGCCCTTACCATTATCCGAAGCAGCATGAACATTGTATTTTGCAGCTGCTGAATATCATTGGTCATTCTCGTAATAAGCGAACCTGCCGGAAATAGCGAATGCTGCAAATAAGAGAGTTCCTGAACCTTTCTGAAAATATTTTTTCTTACATCGTATGCAAAACTTTGGCTAACATGCGATGCATAAAACGTATTGAAGACCCCTGCTGCAAGCGCCAATACAGAGAAGGAAAGCAAAATGCCTCCCCACAGATAAATGACTGACAAGTTTTGCTCCAATACTCCCTCATTAATAATTTTCGCCATCAGCAGCGGCTGTAACAGCTCTATTACCAATTCAATAAACATAAAAAATAGAGCGAATCCCGCTGCAAGTTTATATGGTCGAACATGTGACCATACACTTTTTTTCATACTATCCCCCCTTATGTTCAAATCTGCTTGTATTTTTATTCACCTAGCAAAATGAAGCAATATGCTATACTATAATTACTGTTCTATATAGGAATTAAATTTTCTTATTTACATATACCATTAAGAAGCTATACGTATTGAAGGAAGGAATTACATAATGAACTATTTAAGTACAGCCTTGAATTTTGTTTTAATCCTGAATATTTTGCTCGCTATTTTCGTCGTTTTCCGAGAAAGACGAGATGCTTCATCTACTTGGGCCTGGCTGCTTGTCCTTTTTTTCATCCCGATTGTCGGTTTCGGGTTGTATTTATTGTTCGGGCAAAACTTAAAGCGGAAGCATTTATTTCAGTGGGATGACCAAAAGAAAATCGGCTTAAAGGAAATGATCCTCGAGCAAGTAAAGGAATTGAAAGCCGGCACATACCCATTTCGTAATCAATCTTCCAAAAAACATTTCGATCTAATCTACATGCACTTAATGAATAACGGTGCGCTGCTATCTGAAGATAACGATGTCACTATTTTCACAGACGGCCAAGAAAAATTCTCTAATTTGATTAAAGACATACGTGAAGCAAAGCACTTCATCCATTTACAATATTACATAATCAAGAACGACCATTTAGGGAATGAAGTATTATCTGAGCTAACCAAGAAAGCCAAGGAAGGCGTCAAAGTCAGAGTATTATATGACGAACTCGGATCTCGAGGTTTAACTTTATCGAATAAAGCATTAGTTGAACTAAGAAATGCCGGAGGAGAAGTAGAAGTATTCTTTCCAAGCAAACTTCACTTAATTAACCTTCGCCTCAATTATCGAAATCACCGAAAGCTCGTTATTATAGATGGTAACATCGGCTATGTAGGCGGTTTTAATGTAGGCGATGAATATCTTGGGCTTAATCCGAAGTTCGGTTATTGGAGAGACACCCATTTACGTGTGACAGGCAGCGCTGTTTATTCCATGCAAATTCGTTTCATACTGGACTGGAATCAGGCATCTCACCGTAACGATATCGCCTATGAGCCATCATTGTTTCCTGACTATAAAAGAACCGGTCATGTCGGGATGCAAATCGTCACAAGCGGTCCCGATTCAGATTGGGAGCAAATAAAACAAGGTTACATAAAGCTCATTTTATCAGCTAAGAAAACGATTCTCGTGCAGACTCCTTATTTCATTCCTGATGTGAGCCTTTTAGATGCTCTGCGAATCGCTTGCTTAACAGGAAAAGATGTCAAAATCATGATACCGAATAAACCTGATCATATTTTCGTTTATTGGGCTACTTATTCACATATCGGACTTCTTCTGGAAGCCGGAGCAAAAGTGTATATATACGAAAACGGCTTTATCCATGCCAAAACAATTGTCATTGATGAAGAAGTCGCCTCTGTCGGCACAGCTAATATCGATGTCCGAAGCTTCAGGTTGAATTTCGAAGTCAACGCCTTCATCTACAGCAATGATGTATCGAATAAGCTAAGTCAGGCCTTCAGTAATGATTTGAAACTGTCACGCCAACTTACTCTTGAAGACTATAATAACCGTTCGCTTAAAATCAGATTTAAAGAATCAATATCCAGACTGCTTTCGCCTATATTATAAAGAAAACTTGCCTTTGGTGAGCCTGATAAGGCGAAGGCAAAGGTCTAGTTGCACTTATACTATAAACCTAAAATTGGCGACTACGTCGAATCTTCAACCTCGTTGCCAATTTATAAGCATTCCTATAGTATAAGAAAAACCGGTACCGGTCCTTTTTCAATTCTGAATTCACTCCTCGCTACTACTTCAATGAAAAAGGAGACATGCGGGAGGACTAAGCTGCCTCCCTCGTGAAACCCGCCTTTGGTTTCACGAGGGAGGCAGCTTAGGCCCAAGCATGGCAGGTATAAGGTTAGACAGCCATCTAAGTTCAAAAAGATATACTTATTTTGTAGGAAAAACCGGTACCGGTCCTTTTTCATTTTCAAATGATAAAAAGGCTTTGCATGGATGCACACATTCCTCTGCAAAGCCCTTTTCTTTTAATAACAAATCCGGTTTAAATAACCTTGTTCTATTTCTGTTTATAAATTAAACAGTAACTGCTCCGACAAAAAAGGCATTATACAGTGCTTGCACCGCTTTTTTCTCATGGACCGCTTTGATTCCGAACATCATAGATACCTCTGATGAACCTTGATTAATCATTTCAATGTTAACACCGGCTTCTGCCAGCGCCTGTGAAGCACGAGCTGTCGTACCTACGTTATGACGCATTCCCTCGCCCACAATCATCAATAAAGAAAGTCCATGTTCAACTTCTACTTTGTCAGCTTGCAATTCACCATAAATACGAGCTACAATATTTGCTTCTTTTTCTTCATCCATTTGATTCTCTCTTAAAATGACCGTAATATCATCGATGCCGGAAGGAATATGTTCATATGAAATTTCATTTTCCTCAAGTATTTGAAGAAGCTTGCGGCCAAAACCAAGCTCTCTGTTCATTAAATACTTACTGATATAAATACTGCAAAAACCTTTATCAGATGCGATTCCAGTTACCGGACCATTTGAATTTTCCCGATCATTAACAATAAACGTACCCGGAGCTGACGGATTATTCGTATTGCGCACATTTACAGGAATACCAGCACGGAAAGCTGGAATTAACGCCTCATCGTGAAAGACGGAAAAACCGGCATAAGACAGTTCGCGCATTTCACGATATGTAAGTTCCTTAATTTCCTTCGGGTTACTAACAATTGTAGGATTAACAGAAAATACGGCATCCACATCTGTGAAATTCTCATACACATTCACTTTAATTCCATTTGCTAAAATAGAACCGGTAATATCCGAACCGCTTCTTGAAAATGTTGCAATATGCCCATCTTTTGTGAATCCGAAGAATCCCGGGAAAATAACAATCCCCTCTATATCACGCAATTTATACAACTGATCATACGATTCCGGCAGCACTTGCGCATTTCCGGGCTCATCACTCACAAAAAGTCCAGCATCCTTTGGATTTACGTATGTTGCTTTCGTCCCCATCACTTGGAAATAGGCAGCAATCAGCTTCGCATTGTTGTCCTCTCCGCTTGCTTTCACTGCATCTAAGTATCTTTCCTTATTGCTGCGATCACCATCGATCACTTGCAGAAAGTCTGCTTCAATTTGTTTTATAACATCAGCAGGAAGATTTAACTCAGTCGCAATACTTCCATATCTATCAATCAACATTTTCAGTTCATTTGATAAATCTTCGCCGTTTATTCGCTTCTCTGCGCAGGCAATGAGAAGGTCTGTTACTTTAATATCTTCAGACGATCTTTTACCCGGTGCTGAAACGACAACAAATTTCCTTTCAGGATCACTCGTTACGATTCCATAAACTTTCTCCAACTGCTCACCCGAAGCCAGTGAAGATCCGCCAAATTTCACTACTTTCATCCCTACAACTCCTATACGTTAAATCGTTGAAATTTTTATACTATTATGAACTTTATAGACTTAAGATGCAACAAATATATTTAAATTAATTAACTGCTCTAGCTGTTGATTATTCCTTATCTTTCTCTTCAGGAGCCGGCGGCGGTATGCTGATTCCTGTACCGTAATAACTTGGAACCTCGCCTTCAATGAAATAGTCGCCTATTTTTACGCTTTGCTTAATCGGCTCGCGATCTGAGTAAAAAGGAATAACGATTTGCATTTCAACCTCTATATCGACAAAAAGCTCAAAGAATGTGTTATTAATGCCGCTATGTGTCATCTTTGTACGGATTTGAGAATCGACATCTCTGACAAGCGACAACCTCACCGGCACTTCCGGACCGGAATTGGCGAATAAGTTGACATTTGTAGCAACACCGAGCGGAATTCGATATACAATATTTTGCATTTGACTATCTGTTCCCTCTTCACCCGGCTGCTCATTCTTTTTTAATCCTAAACGTCTCTCAATATCCTCTGTCGTTGTCGTCAGCGCTTCATTATAAACTTTCGGGTTAAAACTGAAAGTAGATGCGCGACCTTCCCTATGATTCTCTAAAATCAGTTCATCCATATCGATTTTACTTGTAATATTTGCATCAATCGATGCGATGATTGCTTCTGTAGCAGTACGCTGCAGTTCTACCTTCGCTACATTATGAATTATTGGCGTGATACGTTTTTCCACAAAATATAAGGAAATAAAATTAACAAGAAGAAAAAGCAAGAGTGAATACAAAAAAATCTTTTTCCACCCTAAAGGCTTTCTGCGAAAAATTATACTTCTGCGGTATCCCCATCGCTTCACTTACTACCAGCCCCTTTGCATCATACTTATGCCTATCGCGAGCATAAAATGAATACAAGTGGCTATTCTATTAAAGGATTTTGCTTAAGAATGCTTGTGTCCGTTCATGCTGCGGATTTTCAAACAATGCTTTCGGCTCGTTTTCTTCTACTATATAACCACCATCCATAAAGATAACGCGATCGCCAACTTCACGGGCAAATCCCATCTCATGCGTCACAACAACCATCGTCATTCCTTCAAGAGCAAGCTGCTTCATTACTTCAAGCACCTCTCCTACCATTTCCGGGTCAAGAGCAGATGTCGGCTCATCAAACAGCATGATTTTCGGCTCCATCGCCAAAGCCCTCGCAATCGCTACACGCTGCTTCTGCCCGCCTGAAAGCGAATCCGGATAAGCATCAGCTTTGTTTTCCAAGCCAACTTTTCTTAACAGCTCCAAGCCTTTTTCTCTCGCCGTTTCCTTTGAAACTTTCCGGACCTTCGTCGGAGCAAGCATAATATTCTCGAGCGCCGTCATATGCGGAAATAAGTTGAAGTTTTGAAAAACCATTCCGACTTCCATGCGCAGGTTATTGACATTACTTTTTGGATCGGTAATGTCTGTGCCTTCAATATAAATATGGCCTTCTGTAATTTCCTCCAATAAATTAATGCAACGTAGAAATGTCGACTTTCCCGATCCGGATGGCCCTATGACTACAACCACTTCCTTCGGCATAACGTCTACAGAAACACCTTTTAATACTTCATTCTTCCCGAACGTTTTCTTTAGATTATCAACCTTTATCATGACTTATCCAGCCTCTTTTCAACACGATGTAATATGAAACTTAATGTTAATGTAATGACTAAATAAATAAGAGCTGCTGTTAAATATGGCTCCCAAACAGCAAAGTGCGCACTGCTCATATTACGTGCATAATACATAATTTCCGGCGCTGTAATGATTGCGGCTAACGATGATTCTTTTACCAAAACAATAAATTCATTACCTAATGGAGGAATGGAGCGTTTCAATGCTTGCGGCAAAATAACGTATCTCATAGCTTGAATATGAGACATCCCTAATGAACGAGCTCCCTCCATCTGACCTTTTTCAATGGATTGAATACCGCCGCGGAAAATCTCGGCAATGTACGCTGCGGAGTTTAAAGAGAGAGTGGCAATAGCAGCTGCTATCGCATTGGTTTCACCGGTAAATAGCGGTATAACACCGAAGTGGATCAATAACAATTGCACAAAAAGAGGTGTCCCTCTAAAAAAAGCAATATAAGCGACAAACGGAAATGCCACCCATTTGTTGCGCATCATCTTCCCTAGCGCAATGAATAAACCTATTATCGTCCCAAATAAAATCGATACAATCGACAGCCCAATCGTCAGTAATGTTCCTTTCCAAAGGAGCGGGGCATAATCGATGATTAAATCAAAATTAAAATTCATAGTTGTTCCTCCTGCCCAAAACAAGCTTCAGTATATGCCAATCAATGTAAAAATCGCGCTGTCTATTAGAAAAACCGGCACCGGTCCTTTTTCATCATGAATATGCTACTTAGGTTCGGCTCAATGAAAAAGGAGACATGCAGGAGGACTAAGATGAATCACACAAGAAACCCGCCTTTGGTTTCTTGAGGGAGACAGCTTAGGACCGAGCATGGCAGGTGTAAGGTTAGACAGCAATCTAAGTTCAAAAATATAAACATTCTTATCTTTTAAAAACCGGCACCGGTCCTTTTTCATCATGATTATGCTACTAACATTCATCTCGTTGAAAAAGGAGCCATGCGTGAGGACTAAGACAGCCGCTCCGTGAAACCCGCTTTTAGTTTCACAGAGTGGTTGGCTTATAAAGGAACATCGGCTAAGACCGCCACGTCCTGTGGCAACGCCGATGTGACCTACATCCTGTAGGCCTCCGAGCATGGCAGGTGTAAGGTTAGACACTGATTTAAGTTCATATTTATACGTTCTTTAGAACGAACGTGTTTTTTGAAAAATCAAATTATTGTTGAGCTTTTAAGTCTTCAGTATCCGGCTTCTCTCCAAACCATTCTTCATAGATTTTTTCGTAAGTACCGTTCTCAAAAAGTGTATTAATGGCTTCATTAATTTCTTTCTGCAAATCTGTATTGCCTTTAGCGAACATGACACCGTAGTATTCATTCTCAAAGCTATCGTCAGTTATAACTTTAAGTTCCTCATCAGGATTGCTTTTTGCATAAGCTTCCAACACCGGCTGGTCTGCAATGACTGCATCCGCTCCATTTTGAACAAGCTCCATAATAGCCAATGTGTTCTCTTCAAAACGCTTCACATTTGTACTTGTTTTACCTAATAATTCAGTAGCGATAAAGTCTCCGGTCGTCCCTTGCTGAACTGCAATGACTTTATCCTTTAAGTCTTCTGAACTTGCAACTGTACTGTTCTCAGGAACAAGAATTTTGTTTGTTGAACGATAATAAGGAACAGAAAAATCAAATTTTTGCCTACGCTCATCATTGATTGTAATAGATGAAATAGCCATATCCGCTCGCTTAGATTCCATCTCAACAAATAACGGATCCCATCCGATATGTTGAATTTTCAGTTCGTAACCTGCTTCTTTTGCTACTGCTTTAATGAAATCAACATCAAAACCTACTACATCATCCTTGTCCATATATTCCATAGGAGCATAGGCCGCATTTGTTAAAACTTTTAATGTTTTCTTCTCTTCGCCTTCCCCGCTGCTGTCATCAGAAGATCCGCAACCCGCTAATATAGCTAAAAAGGCACATAATAACGTTAAGCTCAACATCCATTTCTTCATACATCCATCTCCTTATTTGAATAATCTATCAATTCAGATTTATTACATTATATTATATTTATACAATAATATGAATAATTAATTTTAATAAAAGCACATTTTTCTTTTAATCTGTCACTATACGGTAACTATACGGTAACTCTCGGTTTGAGCTACATCCTCTCTCAAATAGTTTCACTAATACTCTACATGTACATCTACAATGATAGAATAACTTTTTCTGCCATTCTAATAGTTTAGAAGTATGTAAGAAAAAATTAGTTTATGATTCCGCTTCTCTCAGCAAAGGCATAGAGCAACAGCGAAAAGAACCGCCGGATTTAATAATTTCCGAAAAATCGACTTCCTCTACAATATATCCCCGCCTCCGCAGTTGATCATTCACTCTTTTATTCGTCGGCAAGCTTATGAGCTTCTTATTGCCCAAATTTAAAATATTTGTTCCTAAAGAAAATTGTTCTTCCTCTGTAATTTCAATAAGCTGATATCGTTCTCTGAGCCATTCAAGATCCTCTTTTGCAAATGCCGGAGAATATATAAGTGCTTCATTTTTCGAGAGAATGTTAAATACACAATCTAAATGAAGAAAGCAATCGGCAATCTGAAGTTTTTTAACTTTGCAATTCAATAAACTGCCCAATTCTTGTACTGCAGCTTCAGATGTTCTCTTACTGATTCCTACATAAACCACCTCTTCATCAATGATTACATCGCCTCCCTCAATACTTGCGGTCATCTCTAGAAATGGAAGATGACAGCTTTGCAGCCAATCCTTCAGCAGACTCTCCTCACCTTTCCTTATGTCATGCTGCAAGACCGATATGAAGACTGTTGAACCTACTGTGAAGCCGATGTCTCTCGTAAACACTTGCTCCGGATATTCCTTTAAAGCTGAGAGAAAGACAAGTTCAATCCCATTCCTTTTTAGAACATCGCAAAATTGGTTATGTTGTTTCAAAGCTTTCTTCACATCGATGTTATCTTTTATGTATAATCGCTGTGTTTCATTGATGATTGTTCTGATTGCCATGAACTGCGGCTCACATACAGCCAACAGCTTTAAAGGGTCATACTCATTGCGGCAACATACTGCTTTATATAATTGATCGTTCATTCTTCCCCCTCCTAAGACAGAAAATATTGGCATGAAACCCTTTATTTAAGAGTATCACAATTACTTATTTTGTAAATTGTACACAAAAGAAAAAGATGAAAACATTAGTCTTCATCTTTAACATCCATATCTTCTGGAATTGGCTCATTAGCTAGTTCATTTACGAGCTGCTTGTACTTTTCGAGCTGCTCAAAATGCGTTTTGAACTGGTCTCTATAAATTAAGTAGTTCTCCCCGTCGTGCAGTGTTCTTATTTTCCCCTGCAAAATTAAGTTCTCTATATATGCAACCGAAACAGAAAGCAGTTCCGCTGTTTCTTCTATTGTCAAATACATTTTTTGTTCACCTCTGCCTAATTTAACGTTTCTTTCTTCTTTTACTTTCCATCATTGTAATCCCGGTGACTCCGATAATAAAACTTGCCGCCTGAGCATATTCCACATTCGGAAAATCGCTATTTATAAACGTCGTATACAATGCGCCGATAACGCCTAATATTAACAACGCAATCCCTGCTCTAACCATATTTTCATTCCCTGCTATTAAAGATTCACTGTATCATTATAGCCATAACAAACGAAAAGTAGGAAGAATAACGAAGAATATTGTTGAAACTTTCTGTAGTCGGACTTTCTCCTCTACACCAAATATTAATAAAAAAATCACGGATTAAAGATAAAATAAAACATTTAAAGCCAGTTTCTATATTTTTTTATTTTTCTCCATTGCCCCTAAAAAGTCAAACTCATTGATGTGCATAAGATCAACGCATCTATTAAAGATTGCCAATTAATCAAACGATTGATTAAGAGAATATGGTTAATCAATCGTTTGATTGAAATCGTACTTATTATCTCAGATGAAAATCATGACGAAATTGGTCAAAGCTTGCTATAAAATAAATGGTAAGTACACAATTTGATGTACTCATAATAAGATTCTCCTCTTCCCCCATACATGTATTCTCTGAAAACACCAAAAGAGAACAGCCCAATCTCTTTACTCATGAGAATTGAGCTGTTTGCATTACTTCACAATATTTTTATAGCCGATATAAGTGGCGATAAAATATCCCCCATATATCACGACCATGATTAGCGCCGTGAATAAAGCCGGGATAAAAACTGAAGGTTGCCCCATCATTATCATCTCTTGATTGACAGCTTTTATTCCGAAAATTGAGTGGACAATTGCTAACGATAACGGCATCATAAAGTAAATGAAAATCTGCGCAAAAATTGCTTTATTGATGCCCTTCCTTGTGACACCAATTTTCCGGAGCATGCTATATCTTTCCATATTATCGCTTGCTTCCGATAATTGCTGCAACGCCAGCACAGCCGCGCTGGAAATTAAGAACACAATTCCGATATAGATGCCGATAAAGACAATCATTGTAGAAGATCCGATACTATAATCATAAAATAGTGTCTCTGTCATGCCGAAAAGTACAAAACCATATTTTTCGTACAACTCATTGCTGTTAAATGCATGGTAGAGCGTTTCGTCGTTTTGTTCAGCATGGCCGTCATAATTCAAATTAACAACTGAGCGAGCAATTGGCAATCCTTCAACAGCCTCATCCGGAGCGACAACAGTAAATGCAAACTCTCCAGCATAGGTAGTCATATATTGCAGATTTTCAACCTGTTCATTAGCAATCTTATATTCTGTTTCACTTATATTAATGGTTTGAGTGCTACTGATATAGTTGTTGACCGTCTCAAAGAACTTCTCATCATCCGTAATTATCAACACCTCATCGCTACTCAGTTGCTGTGCTTCTTTCCCTTGCATTTCCATAATCTTTGCATAGTCAGACGCTTTCAGTACTTTAATGCTTTCATATGACATCGCCATATCGAAGTATTTTAGAAGCTCTTCTGTAGAGTATGGAAGCAATAACTCATTATAGTTTGTATTTAGCGCTGAAATATCAAAAACGTGCTTCTCTCCCATTTCATCTAAATCAATCCCTGCCATCTCCGTCGCTTCTGTTATATTTCTTACATCATACCAGTCTTCGACATACAAAGTTGCATCGTATGGAGTCTGTTCATCAAGGTTTCTCTCGCCAGCATTTTTGATGCTGAAGGCCGTCGATAAAACACCGATTGTGAAAAATAGCATTAAACAAATAACCGTCATTGAAACAAAGGTTGTATTCACTTTACTATTAATTTGACGTACTACGAACATATTGACATTTTTAAAGTAAATACCTTTATTTTTCTGCAGCATGTTTAAGATAAATCCGGAAAGGGACATGAAGAACAGAAATGTTCCTAATGAACCTATCGCTACGCATGTCCACATAATTGTCATGCTCTCGAACAGGCCGTATTTTAAAATCACACTGTACGCTGCTGCAAGCAAAGTAATGGATAAAATGAACAATACAATTGAAGTCGATGTCTTGCGAACCTTCAATGTTTCATTTTTTCTTGCTGCTGTCAGCAAATCAATCAGCTTATACTTCGAAATGACGATACTGTTAAAAATCATCACACAGAAAAAGATTAAACCGAAGTAAGTCATTGTCTTAATCATCGCATCTGTTGAGAAAACAAACTTCAACTTCGTAATATCCGCATCGAATAAAGAAACAACCAGTACCGACAATCCTTGTGAGATCACTGCTCCAATAGCCAAACCGGCAACTAGTGAAAGCAATCCGACCAAGAATGTTTCCAGAACGACAATCTGCGATATTTTATATTTGCTCATTCCAAGCGTCATATATAAACCTAGCTCTTTTTTTCGGCGTCTGATTAAAAAGTTGTTGGCGAACAAAATTAAAAAGCCAAGAACGACAGATACAAATACAGAAATTATGGACATTAATTGCGTAATAGATTGAACCATGTCCGATTGACTGATTGTTAACTTTGCCATTGCTCCTGATTCTGAAATCGAGTTAAAGCTGTAAAAGATGCAAACCGCAAAGGTAAGCGTCAAAAAGTAAATCGTATAATCTTTAAAACTTCTTTTAACGTTGCGTGCCGATAATTTAAATAACATTATTCGTGTCACCTCCGAGGAGCGTTACCACCTCAATAATGCGATTGAAAAATTCCTTTCTCGTATCATTGCCTCTAATAAGCTCATTGAATATTTTCCCATCTTTAATAAACAAGATTCTATGTGCATAGCTGGCCGTAAAAGCATCATGCGTAACCATTAATATCGTAGCCTGCAATTCGCTGTTCAGCTTTTCGATAGAATCCAGTAACAATCTAGCTGACTTCGAATCGAGTGCACCAGTCGGCTCATCTGCCAGAATGAGCGAAGGATTTGTAACAATCGCCCTTGCCGATGCGACACGCTGTTTTTGTCCGCCAGACATTTGGTAAGGAAATTTATCCAGTACTTCTGTAATCTCTAGCTTTGCTGCTACATCATTTACCCGCTTAGTTATGTCTGCAGGTTTACAACCTTGAATCGTTAATGCAATCGCAATGTTTTCAAAAGCTGTCAGCGTATCAAGCAAATTGAAATCTTGAAATATGAAACCAAGTTCATCACGGCGAAATTTCTCTAGCTTGCCAGCTTTCAATTTCGTAATATCCTGTCCGTTTATAGTAATTTGTCCAGTTGTGACGTTGTCTATTGTCGAGATGCAATTCAGCAATGTCGTTTTTCCGCTCCCCGAAGGACCCATAATACCGACGAATTCTCCTTGCATCACTTCAAAACTTATATGATCAATTGCTTTTGACACATTGCCTTTATTGCCAAAATACTTTTCTATATCTTTTACTTCTAAAATGTTTTTCATCGTACCTCACCTCTCCTTGATATCTTTAGTATACCCCCTCGTCTGTCACCCTCGTATCGAAGTACCTTGCATGAACCTTACAATTTTGAAAGAAAAACCGTCACCGGTCCTTTTTCATTTTTGATTCTGCTCCTTGATTCTGCTTCAATGAAAAAGGAGACATGCGGGAGGACTAAGATGAATCACACAAGAAACCCGCCTTTGGTTTCTTGGGGGAGGCAGCTTAGGACCGAGCATGGCAGGTGTAAGGTTAGACAGCTATTCAATTCCAAATCGCCTCTTTATTCCACACAAAAAAGAGCCTCTTTCAAGACTCTAACAATACATATTTGCTTTTCGGGAAGATAAGACTCACTTCAGTGCCGACATCTTTCTGTGATTGAATTGTAATTCCTAAATGCAGCTTATCGGCCAACATTTTGCATAAGTATAGACCGATGCCCGTCGACTTCCTGTATATCCGCCCATTCTCTCCTGTAAATCCTTTTTCAAAAACTCGGCCAATATCCTTTTCGTCAATGCCTACACCGTTATCCACAATGTGCAGAATCAAATTATGCTCATGCTTGCTTGTGTAAATATTGATTGTGCTTTCTTCTTTATAGCAGTAATTTATGCTGTTCGCGATAATTTGGTTGATGATGAACTCCACCCACTTCTCGTCACTGAAAACAACATCATGAAAGTCTGCCAACTGAAGCTGAATTTTTTTATGTATAAATGCTTTAGCATTTCGTCTGATTACTTTTGAAACGCATTCTTTTAAACGAAATTCCTTAACAAGGTAATCCTTGCTTGCGCTGCTGCTGCGTGCATAGTAAAGGGCTTGTTCAACATAATCCTCAATCTTTTTCAATTCTTCACTTATGCCGTTAATGGCCTCACCTTGATAGTTTTCAACCATAAGTCTGCTTGCAGCAATCGGCGTTTTAATTTCATGCACCCAAGCTTCAATAAACTCTTGATATTCCAATTGCAAGTTTTTATAAAAGTTGACTTGCTCATGCATTTGCTTATCGCTCGTTTTCAATATATCATATAAAACCTTACCTTCAAGAAAATCAGGTTCATCAATAATTTCAGACAGCAAATACTTTTGATCAAGATTTTCAACCTTTGCTTCAACTTCATCATAAAAAGGTTTTCGTTTTAACAGTTCCATTAAGAAATAAACGAGTAGCGGCCCGAACCAACATATCCCGACTAGCACAATGATAATTTTCGGGACAGAAAGCATTGTTAAAAACAGTGCAACCGCAATAAATAAAACCGCGTTGATGATGAAAAACACCGTACGTTCCTTAAAAAATGCCTTTAACGTCATGATATGATATACCCCATTCCGCGTCTTGTTTCAATCGGATTGTCCATACCGATTGCTTCTAACTTTTTACGAAGACGTGTAATGTTTACGGAAAGCGTGTTATCATCAACAAATAAATCCGATGACCATAGATCTTCCATTAACTGTTCTCTTGATACTATCTTATCTTTATTTTTCATTAAGCAATGGAGTATTTTTAACTCATTCTTCGTCAATTCCTCTTGTTTGCCGCGGTAGGAAATCGTTCCGTTCGCCAAATGGAGCTGCAAATCCTTGAAGGACAATACGGCACTTTCCTGCTTGGCATAAGTTCTTCTCAATATATTTTCGATGCGCGCCAGCAAAATTTGTGTATTATACGGTTTTGTCACAAAATCATCAGCACCAAGATTCATGCTCATCAATTCATCAATCTCCGTGTCTCTGCTTGTCACAATGATAATCGGAACTTGCGATGTTTTGCGGATTTCGCGACAAATATAATAACCGTCAAATACCGGAAGATTAATATCCAGCAGTATTAAATGAATGTCTTCCTGACTAGCGTATTTCATCACATTTTGGAAATCATCAGGCGCCTCTACTTCATATCCATAATTTCGTAAAAAGGCTGCCAATTCATTGCGAAGTGTTTCTGCATCCTCGATGATCAATATTTTTGCCTGTTGCATAAAACTCACTCCTCTTTAAACCTCTGTTTTTGCCGTAAATATTGTCCACCCTTCACTTGATTGTTGCGGATGTTCTTTTTTAATACCGGCAATCCAGACAAACCATTGTAATAGCTGCTTACCGAAATCATTTTCGATCACTGAATTATGTAATTTTTCTATATCAAATCCTGCTTGCTCAAGATGCACTTTTTGTTCTTCAATATAGGCACGGATAATCCCTGCTGTGAATTCCGGATGAAATTGTACGCCATATATATAACTATTCAGCTTAAAAGCGTGATGAGGCTCAAAGGCATTAGCTGCAAGCAAAACTGCATTCTCCGGTAGGTCCACCACAGTTTGAGAATGGGTTACGTGTGAGACAATACCTGTTGAAACATGCTTCTCACCATTCAGAGAGCTGTATAAAACCGGGGATAAGCAACCGAATAAGGCATCATCTCGTCCAGCCTCGGTTAATGAAATAGCTACTGTGCCAATTTCAATACCTTGTGGATGATAATCTACTTTGCCTCCAAATGCTTCTGCCAGCAATTGATGGCCGTAACAGATACCTAAAATCGGGATTTGCAGAGGAACTATTTGTTGAAGCCAGTTCTTTAACTGCTCGCTCCATTCTTCCTTGTCAGTAATCATAGCATGTGAACCTGTAATGATGATTGCTCCTATACTCTCTAGTTCAGGCAGAGCTTCAATCCCCTTTTTATAAACCTGGGCAACGATTACTTCATCCGCCTGTAAGTTTGCACCAATGCGCACCATTTCATCAAAATCGCCGAATTGCTTCTTAATAGCAGGGAATGTTTCGCCGGTTTGAATGATTAACAGCTTCTTCATCGTATCCACAGCCTTTCTATATCATATATCCATAAGTTTAAAGAAAATAAAGTTAGAGTACAATCATGGCTGTAATTTTCTTCATAAAATAAAATAGATGATCTCTTTCACAAACAGAGATCATCTATCTTATTATTTATGCTTTTTTCGTTAAATTAAGAGCTTCCTTAATATTTTTGAAAGATGAAGTTTTACCGTACATCAGTACACCGCCGCGGTAAACTTTTGCTCCAAATACTGCAAGAGCTGCAATTGTCCCTACTAATAAAGCAAGGCTGACTGCTATCTCCCAGGTTGGTACTTCCAACATACCAATTCGCAAAAACATCAACATCGGGCTAAAGAACGGAATGAAGGATGTAACTTTCACAATTCCCGCCTCCGGATTGCTTAAGCCGTACATTGCCAGGAAGAAGCCGACTAATACAAGCATTGTCATCGGTGTAATCATCGATTGCACATCTTCGACACGGCTCACTAATGAACCTAAAAATGCCGCCAATGTCGCATATAAGAAGTAACCTAACAAAGTAAATACAACCGCATAAATAATGACCGATACAGATGTGCCTTCAAAGCCGAATACTGTAAAAAAACCGCCGTTCATATCATCCTGATTCTGCTTTACAGAAAAGTAGCCTACGCCTAAAAGCAAAAGCATCTGCGTTAAACTTACCAGTGCAACGCCCAGTATTTTTCCGAACATCTGCTGAACAGGAGAAACACTGGAAATCAAAATTTCCATTACCCTTGATGTTTTTTCACCTGCTACTTCTGTCGCAATCATGCCAGCATAAGCTAAAACACCGATATAGATGACAATCAAAAGGATATAGACAAGTCCGCGAGCCTGATTCAATTCTTCCGTTGTTTTGGCATTTTCAGAAATCGCTTCTTTTTCAAAAACAGCCGGTTCATAAAGAGAAATCATCTGCTCATTCGAAATATTCAATTGCTGAGTTACGATGATATTTTTGACATTTGTTAGGGCTTGCGATAATTGACCATTTATTGTTTCATCTGAGATTGAATTAGCATGATAGACTCCTTCCGGTAAGCCTTGATCATCGCTTGTTACTACTATATACCCGACAAGGTCGCCGTTGTTTACCAACTTATTTCCTTCTGACTTGCTATCAATCTGTTCAACTTTCAATTCCGAATCGGCTGCCTTTATTTGCGCATCAAAGGCATCATAATATTGGCCGCTTTCATCAACCACCCCGATTGTATCTACTTCGCCACTTTCAAACATATCGATAATTTTAGACATATTCGTTAAAGCCAGCACAATTGCCAGTGTAATAAGTGTTGATATAATAAATGATTTTGCTTTAATTTTTGAAGAATACGTATGCATTACGACAATCCAAAACTTATTCAACTGCGCCACCTACTTTCTCCACAAAAATATCATGCAGCGTCGGTTCTTCCAGTTCAAACTTTCGGATAAAACCCTTCGAGAATAGATCCCTTTGAATATTTTCAGCTACTGCCTCATCTTCTACTTGCAGTCTCACACCTTCAGACGTTTTACGTAGCTTATGAACACCAGCGAAATCAGCTAGATAATTCATACTCAAATCACTGTGTATGACTAGATTTTTCTTGCCAAATGAACGTTTTACGTCCTTTAGACTGCCTTGAACAGCCGGTTTGCCTTTATGCATAATGCAAAGATTTTCACATAGCTCCTCGGCATGCTCCATCCGGTGACTCGAGAAAATAATTGTTGTGCCGCTATTTTTCAGATCAAAAACAGCTTCCTTCAATAACTCGACATTGACTGGGTCAAGGCCGCTAAATGGCTCATCCATAATCAACAACTTTGGTTTATGTATTATAGATGCGATGAATTGAATTTTTTGCTGATTCCCTTTTGATAGTTCTTCTACTCTCTTATTCTTGTAGTCTGGTACTTTAAATCGCTCCAACCAATAATCGAGCTCCTTCAATGTCTCCGCCTTTGGCATATCGCGAAGTTTAGCCAAATAAACGATTTGCTCGCTAACTTTCAATTTGGGATAAAGGCCGCGTTCTTCTGGCAAATAGCCGATCATCGGACTGACCGAGTAATCAATCGGCTTGCCGTTCCACGTAATACTCCCCTCTGAAGCGTCTATCAGACCAAGAATCATTCGGAAAGTTGTTGTCTTCCCGGCCCCATTTGCACCTAAGAAACCAAATATTTCTTTCTCCGGTATTGTAAAATTAATATGATCGACTGCTGTAAAGCTTCCATAACGTTTTGTCACGTTATCCAATATAAGTGCCAAATCTACTCCTCCTTTTCTCAATAAAACATTCCGACTAACAAAATACATGCTACTCTTAAGCGATATCTTTAATACGGTGACATACTGCAGTTTGTTTCAAAAAAATAAATCAGCCAGCCCAAAGATAACCAGCAGACTAAATAACTAGAGCCACACATCGACCTAAATACGATTATGTGGCTCTTGTTTGTTTACTTGCTGTCTATCAAACGATCTCTTTGCCGAATGGCATAAGCGATAGTTTTGCCATTTTCATGAATTGGATTGCAAAAGGAATCCCGATAATTGTAACAGCAAATAGAAATGCACAGATTACATTTGAAATAGCAAGCGCCACCCCGCCAAACACTAACCATAGTATGTTCAACAGGAAATTGCCTGCTCCATTGTCTACTGTCACTACTTCTCTGCCGAACGGCGCCAGCTGAAGCTGAGCCATTTTAAAGCATTGCAGACCTACAGGGATTCCGATAATTGAAATGCACCATAATAAACCGATGATAAACCATCCAAGGGCATTTACGAAGCCTCCGAATAAAAACCAAATGATGTTACCTAAACAGCCCATAACTTCACCTTCAATTTACTACATCTTTAACAAAATTTTACTATATGTAAGTGTTGATGAAAACAATTAAAAAGATAAATTCTTCAAAACCAAAACATATAAATTTTACCCCCATTATGTTCCTTTGAAACTACCAACTAAGAAAACCCTTACATGCATCTCTATACAAACTATCTGCGCAAAATATTATTTATTGTATATTTACAATATTCTAAAATGTATATTTATAAAATAAAATTAATATTTAAACAAACTAAATTCCAGAAACCCTAGCCTCTTACTAAGCAAAATGAGTTTTATTAATTTCAGAAAAGAATAAAAATTCAACTTTTTAGTTGTCTATTTTTCAAAATGAATATAAAATACTTTATATGAGTACAGTACGAAAGCTTAATTATCGGGATGGGCTTCTTGTATTAATATAGGACAAAGGGAGAATGATTAGAAAATGACTACACAACTTCAAGAAATCACAGAGGATTTAACACTTCAAGCAGAACAATATGTTAGTAAAGTATATGAGAGCGTGCAAAAAAGAAACCCTCATGAACCAGAATTTCTTCAAGCAGTGAAAGAAATTTTCGATTCATTAGTGCCGGTTTTCGCAAAACACCCTAAATATATTCAACATAATATTCTTGAAAGAATATCAGAACCAGAAAGAATTATCAGCTTCAGAGTTCCTTGGGTAGACGATCAAGGAAACATCCAAGTAAACCGCGGCTACCGCGTTCAATTCAACAGTAACATCGGTCCATACAAAGGCGGTATCCGTTTTCATCCTTCAGTTAACGCAAGTATCATCAAATTTCTTGGCTTCGAACAAATCTTTAAAAACTCACTTACAGGTCAACCAATCGGTGGCGGAAAAGGCGGATCAGACTTTGATCCAAAAGGCAAATCAGACGGTGAAATTATGCGTTTCACTCAAAGCTTCATGACTGAGCTGTGCAAATATATCGGACCTGATACAGACGTACCAGCTGGAGATATCGGTGTTGGTGCACGTGAAATCGGCTATATGTTTGGCCAATACAAGCGTATTCGTGGCAGTTTTGATGCAGGTGTATTAACAGGTAAAGGCTTAGGGTATGGCGGAAGTTTAACAAGAACAGAAGCAACTGGTTATGGCGCTGTCTATTTCGTTGAAGAAATGCTAAAAGAAAAAGGGCTTAGCTTTAATAAAAGCACAGTAGTCGTTTCCGGTTCAGGGAATGTTTCGATTTATGCAATCGAAAAGGCATATCAGCTTGGAGCAACAGTAGTAGCCTGCAGCGATTCAAACGGCTATATCTACGATCCGAACGGCATTAATTTAGAAACAGTAAAAAGAATTAAAGAAGTAGAACGCAAACGTATTTCAGAGTATGTGAAAGAACATCCTAGCGCTCAATACACAGAGGGCTGCGAGAAGATTTGGTCAATTCCTTGTGATATCGCCCTTCCTTGTGCGACACAAAACGAAATTGACCATTTATCCGCTCAAATGCTTGTAGAAAACGGTGTTAAAGCAATCGGTGAAGGTGCAAATATGCCTTCTACGCTTGAAGCAATAGAAGTTTTCTTAAACAATGACGTTCTATTTGGACCTGCAAAAGCAGCAAATGCAGGTGGTGTAGCAGTGTCTGCACTGGAAATGTCACAAAACAGCATGCGACTATCTTGGACATTTGAAGAAGTTGATGAAAAGCTTCATAAGATCATGGAAGATATTTATCGCAACAGCATGCAAGCAGCTGAAGAGTACGGTCATCCTGGTAACCTACTAGTAGGCGCAAACATTGCCGGATTTATCAAGGTTGCCGATGCTATGATTGTACAAGGTCTAATTTAATTGCTTTATCAAAGGCTGACTCTTTGCAGAGTCGGTCTTTTTTAATAGATAAGTATATTTTCCGTCTAACCTTATACCTGCCATGCTCGGAGGCCAACAGGAAGTTGGTCATATCGGCGAAGACATGCGGACGTGGCGCTTTTAGCCGATGTACCCCTCCTGCCTCCCCCAAGAAACCAAAGGCGGGTTTCTTGGGTGGGGCTCTCACGATGAGAGTCACAGCGACGAAGATATGCGGACATAGCGTTCTTCTGTTTCCTTTATCTCAGTCGGTGGCCTCCAGTCCATACGGTGCTAACCAGGGTGTTTTCACATTTGGTTTTCACCATTTGTTAGACACCCGTTCCGCAAAACCAAAAAAGTCCTTCACCTCGATGACCGTGCCGTCATCTAAAATCGCTTGGCCGGAAAAAAAGCCAAAAACTTGATGCTGATCGCTTGAAATCAGCCAGAGCGATGTATAATCTTGACGATCTAATATTGGCCGGAAGCTCATCTTGAATCTATTGTCGCTTGATGTAAATTTCCAAGGTTTCATATAATCATATTTTTCTCCGTCTTTTGGAATATGGAATTTAACCTCTTCCAGTTTATGAGCGATGCCATCATAGAAGAGAACATTTTCAGTGGCAGCTGATGTATCGCCAAATCCATAGCCAATATTAAATCCAAACGGCACATTATCGACAAGTCCTGAGGCGGAACCCCAATACCATGTATTCTTGTATGTCCATACACCCCGTCCCCAGTCCAGAACAGCAAATGATGAACTTGGATTAAAGCGGTACTCCTTTCTGTCATATTTGGCCACTCCATGCACCTTTATACAATTAATCTTCTGATTATAATAAAACGCCTTGCTGTCCTCAGCAAAAGGAGTTGCTATGACAATCGACTCCTTCGGTTCATCGTGAAGAAGGAACTCGCATTCTATTGATTTACCATTATTGAAATCTTTCATGTAACAAAACAATTTTCTTGATACGCCATTATTCAAAAATTCCATCTGCAGTCTTTGATCTTGATAAATAACATCTCCATGCTTCGAAGTACCGGGAAGCTTAAATTTGCCGAAAGTAAACGGCTTGATTACGCTGGTTGTTTTATACCATGGCTGCCGGAAATCCAATAATGATACGCTTATCAATCCCATATAGGAATTGTCTGCAATCGTCAGTGCAACAGCAAAGTCTTTATTGGCAATCAAATAATAATCCCATTCTTTGATTCGGAAAGGGTTAGCTTTTATATGACGCCGATTATATTCAAGCAGCATTTCTCTGGCAAATCCGCATTCATTCAGCTCACCCTCATCATTCAGGAGACGATTAGTTTTCTTCACTTCCCTTTGCACCAGGTTCCCTCCTTCATATGCTTTATCATTACTATAATTTTACAAGCAACGCATAAAACCCTTTTGTAAATAACGAAAAAAACCGATAAAGAACGGGGTCTTTACCGGTTACTCTCTTTATTATTATTTTCCGCAGCATTTTTTGAATTTTTTCCCGCTGCCGCAACGGCAAGGTTCGTTTCTTCCAATTTTCTCTTGTTGAACAGACTTTTCCTCTGCCGGAGAAAGTTCGGTCGCAGTGAAACCTTTCAGAACCCATAGACGGCTGTTATTCAAAAGGTCAACCAATTTATTGACAAATTGCATCGCTTCTTTTTGTTTAGAGAATTGTACATGTTCGCCAACAAAAGCAACGATTGTATTCAAAGACTCTTCTTGTTGAGCCAATAAAATGCATTGATTGATAATATCAACCATTTGCTCTTCCGGCATATCATAATATTTCTCCATGACTTTCATTAAATCTGCCATTTGAGACGTGCGTTCCCACATTTCTCCGCGCTGCATTCTGAACATTTCGCCTTGAGGAATCGGGTAATAGCCTAATCCTTCTTTTTCATTTTGCTTCGCAAGCAATTGTGCTTCGTCAACAACCAATTCATTGATGATATAATCCTTACTTACGCGGAATGAACCGTAGTAGTTCTCCAAATGCATAATATATTGTTTGAACCATTCACTATCCAGTTCTTCACCAATATATTTCTCGAACATCACTTTTGCATCATGAATGCTGACAACACCATAATACTTCATTGCAGCAAACAACAAGTTCGTGATTTTTTGGTTTCTGTTCACTAGAGCTTTCATTTGCATCGCATCCAGTTGATAGAATTCCTTCATAATCTCTTGAGGCATAACAAGGACTTCCTGTTCTTCTACTTTAGCAGGGTGCGTATAGCCGATACTGCTTAAATAGAAAATATCTTCAAGATCCAATGCTCCCATTTCCACAACGCCGCTTTTTGACATTAAGCGTAAAATTGCAGAATATTGGTCAACATCAAGAAGCTTTGCTCTATCCTCAACAGATTGCGGAATCTTCTCCGCAAGCGCAACAACCAATTCTTTTTTTCTTAAAGAGCTCATATTTTTTAAATCTAAATTGCGGCGAATATTTTTCAGCTGATCAACTTTTAAAGAATCTAAAATACTTTCCAGCCTAAATTCATCCTTCACTTCCACATTCATTAACCTTTATCCTCCTATTTAAAAGAAGCGTTCAGCTTCTGCAAATCAATCTTTTAATTGCCATTCTTATAATTTGAAGGCACATCTTATTATATAAAGTCCGAACACTAGTTTATCAAATTTTTGCCTGAATGAAAAACCACGATGTTCAGTTTATACTGGAAATAGTTACATACACCTATTTTAAGCGTCAAAAGTCACTTCGATCTCAACAATTTCTGATCGACTTCCAAGCCGTAACGGCGGCCCCCAAAATCCGAAACCGGAAGATACAATTGTATGCATAGCGCCTTTTTGTTTATAGCCCCAATCCAATTCATACATTCTTCTTGTAACAAGATGGTTCGGTGCCATCTGTCCTCTATGCGTATGGCCGCATACTAATAAATCAACTCCGCTGTCTGCGGCAGCCTGCAAATCAGTAGGCTGATGGTCCATTGCGATAATCGGTATATTTTTATCAAGGCTTTCCAGCAAATCATTAAAATTTTTCCGTCTGCGAACTGTTTTATCTTTTCTACCGACCAAGTAAAAGCAATCTTCTATTTTAATTACTTCGTCCATTAAAATATCTATACCGCTTTGTTTCATCTCTTCTACAAACTCATATATATCATTGCCATATCCGTATACTTCATGATTTCCGATAACGTCATAAACCCCGATTGGCGCTTTTAGCTTTTTCATTTCCTCGTGCATATTCTTCTTCTTATAAAATACCGAATCATCATCAACGATATCTCCCGGCATCAGCACTATATCAGGTTTGATTTCATTCACCATCTGAACAAGGTTCTTCAAATGCTTTTTGCCAGATAAACCTCCAAAATGCATATCAGAAGCCATCGCGATTTTTAAAGTTTTTCGGTTTGTTTTTTTCGGAATCCGCAAGTTGTAATAGCTGATAGACGGACGATAAGCATTATAAGACCCAAAAATGAGAACGGTTATATAAGCTCAATAAATATCATTGCACTTTTATTAAACGATGTGAATCCGAGCAGCCATACAGCCAAATTACTTATCGGCAGGAGCATAAGACTGTATTGCATAAAACCAAACCAATAGGCCCCGATTATTCGAAAGGCCAAAACTGTCGGAAAGCGCTGCCCAAGAAAATATGTATAAGCCAAAACAGCAACAAGACAACTATAAAGCCAAGCCGCCTCAAGTGATGTGAAGGATTGCAACCAAACCCAACCGTTCCAGCCAATATAAAAGGTAACGATAGAATATCCGAGCAAAAAGAAAACAAATGACGTATATTTTCTCATAAAGAAGCAGCCCCTCAATTTTATGACATATTATAATATTATCCTTCTGAAACAAGACAAAACAAGTAAACGAGAAAAACCGGCACCGGTCCTTTTTCATCATGAATAAGCTACTTAGATTCACCTCGATGAAAAAGGAGCCATGCGGGAGGACTAAGATGAATCACACGAGAAACCCGCCTTTGGTTTCTTGGGGGATGCAGCAAGTAATGAACATCGGCTAAAAGCGCCACGTCCTGTGGCAACACCGATATGACCTACATCCTGTAGGCCTCCGAGCATGGCAGGTGTAAGGTTAGACAGTTATCTAAGTTCAAAAATATAAACTTTCTTATTCTTCAAGAAAAACCGGCACCGGTCCTTTTATATAGCTTCTTAAGAACAAAAAAAAGACCGCAGCAAGCAGAGCCAGCGGTCTTCCCATTTTTAATTAATTTTTCCGTTCACGCAAATCCTGCACAATTTGCCGATACTTACTGTCCAGTTTAAAGAACCAAAGGACAATAACTTGAATGACCGCAATGATAATCGGAATATGAACGTTCAGCCAAATAATC
This sequence comes from Peribacillus faecalis, assembly GCF_014712675.1. GTDB lineage: Bacteria > Bacillota > Bacilli > Bacillales > DSM-1321 > Bacillus_AD > Bacillus_AD faecalis. The sequence continues at coordinate 105,600 of NZ_JACXSI010000023.1, forward strand.
ATCCGATCTGCTAAAGCAACTTGCTCACTTATTCCACCGATGTAGCCTCCAAAAGCAAGCAACCAACCTATTAAAGCAAGACCTAATCCATTGCCTACCTTCATTCCAAAACTTGCTCCACTGTTGATGAGCCCTTCAGTTCGCACCCCTGACCTCCACTCACCGTATTCAATCGTATCGTTAATCATTGCCTTTAAGAGGCTTAAAAGCGGCATAATCCCTAGCCCTGCAAGGACTGTCCCAATTAAAAAATATATTAAATAGTCAGGGTTCATAATTTTAATGAACTGTCCAATCATGAGAACGACTGAACCGACTGCACAAACATTCCTTTTCCCAAACCTCTTCACTAGAGGAGCAAGAAAAATAAAACCGAGAAACATCGGAGCAATGGTACTAAAGGCGATAATGGAATATAAATTAGCGTTATTTAAAATATAAGAGGCATAGTAAACACCTGCTGATAAAATGAGCGTAGTCAGCATATTGAACAGCACACACACAATCGTAATGATGAGCAAATATTTATTGACAAACAGCGCTTTAAGCCCTGTTTTGAATAATACCGTTTTCTCACTGCTGGTTGTAACCGGTATTCTTTCCTTTGTTGATTGAAATGTCGTATATAAAGAAATGAAAGACAGTATGGCAAAAATAGCGGATACACTTAGCCACCCGAAAGCATTCGCTAACGGCGTCGCTACTGTCACGACTAAAAGTGTAGCAAATAAGTTGAAAAATCCAAGGTATATATTCGCTAAACTTCTTTTATAACTATCTTGAGTTATTCGTCCAAGAAGTGTTACATAAGGAATCGATACAGCTGTGAAGATTAAATTGAAGGCAATGAAGGTGACATACATATAGAGGATTTTACCTGAGGTTCCCAAATCAGGAACTGTAAAGAGCAATACAGTAGAAACAGCATATGGAAGTGCCATCCACCTGATCCATGGCCTCGCTTTGCCATGCTTTGTATTCGTTCGGTCCACAACGACTCCCATCCCTATATCCGCTACCCCATCCATAAAGCGGACAATGAGCATGAGCGTTCCGACCACAGCTGCTGAAATCCCAACTAAATCTGTGTAATAAAAAGCCAGAAACGTTCCGACTAGTGTCCAAGCGCCGTATAAGCCGATTCCTCCTATCCCAAAACCGAATAATTCCTTGTGCCTTGGCTCAGCGCTCGTCACAGCAGTTTGTATTATTGCTGCTGAATTCATGTTTCTCTCCAACCTTTTTTCCCTCCTTCGCCCTAAAAAAGAAAACGCTTTCAAATTTATTATCAACCGAAAACTGATAATAGTATATATGCTAAATTAACCATAAAAAATGCCCCAAAAGCGGAAATCACTTTTGGGACATTCTCATTCTGCCGGCAATCCATTTTCTTATTTCTTCTAAAGTAATGAGGATTAACGGACACACAAGCAGTAATGCTAAGTGTTGCAATTTAATCGCTGTCGTTTCAAACAACAAATTGAAAAACGGTACATACGCAATCAGTAAGAACAATGCAACCTCTGCGATGACACCGGCAATCATCAAATTGTTTTTCTTTCTAAATGATTTATAGACAGGTATTCTGTCGGAACGGCATTCAAGCACGTTGCCGATTTGAGCGGCAATGACCGCTCCAAAACCAAGTGTAATCGCATAGCTGTATACATACATGACATCACTTGCCGCTGTCCCATTTTCAATAGAAGCAGACAATGCTCTCATGTCTCCAAGCGTATAGCCAAAATGATGCCAAGTGAAGAAAAACATCGCAAATAGCAAGCAGGCTTCAATTATGCCTAGAAAACTGTAAGAACGAAACAATACCTTTCGATTTAATATGTTGCTGTTTTGCTCCCTTGGCGGCTCATCCAATATATCTTCATCCGGAAGTTCCTTACCTAATGAAATCGCCGGAATTAAATCTGTTCCAAGGTCGATGGCCAAAATAAGCAACACAGTCAAAGCCAACGGAATATCTAAAAGGCCCATCGCCAAAAATGGAATGACTTCAGGAACATTGGAAGCCAGGATATACGAAATGAATTTTTGTATATTTTTATAGATTGCACGTCCTTCTTTGACAGCCTCAACAATCGTGACAAAATTATCGTCTAAAAGGACAACATCCGATGATTCAATTGCAGCATCCGAGCCGTTTTTACCCATCGCAATCCCAATGTCGGCTTTACGAAGCGCCAATACGTCATTGATGCCGTCACCTGTTGAAGCAACTACATGACCTAAGCTTTGATAAGTTTCAACGATTTTTAATTTATGCTTTGGCTTCGTCCGGGCAAAGATAACCGGCAAATCTGTATTGATCTTATCTGCAAGCTCTTCCCTGCTCATTTTCTCTACTTCTTCACCCGATACTGTGACATATTTATCTTTTATGATGCCGATTTGTCTTGCGATTGCAGCAGCTGTTAAGCTGTAGTCACCGGTTACAACCGAAACTTTAATACCGGCACGGTAACAATCTTGAATCGCTTCTTGGACCCCTGCTTTCGGAGGGTCATACATAACAGCTAAACCAAGTAATGTTAAGCCTTGAGTTGAAGCCTTTCTTTGTTCTTTGCGATCAGCATAGGAAATGGCCAGCAAGCGATAGCCTTCATTTGCCATTTGGTCATTAAACTCTCTCATATGCTGCTTCATTTTTGCTGTTGCTTCAACAGGCTTGCCATCCTTATAAATGAACGAGCAGAGCTCAATCATTTTAAGGGGATCACCTTTTGTAAACTGTATAACTTGCCCGGTTTCTATCAAAGGATGTGTTCTATTGACAGCTAAAACAGACATTTGTTTAATGTCTGAGCTAAATGGTATTTCCTCTAAAACCTCAAATTGTTCTTTTCTTTCTTTTGCATTGATGCCGTATTTGTTCGCAGCAATTAAAATAGCAGCTTCTGTAGGGTTTCCGATTACTCTCCACTTACTGTTGTCTTCTTGCGATACATGAATTTCCGTATCCGAACAAACCGAAACAGCCGTGAATAAATTCTCCAATGTATCTCGATTACTGTCTGTAATGCCCTTTACTTGTCCGGCAATTCCGTAGCCTTCGCCGCTAATATCTACGATGCCGTCCGCTGTCCATATTTTCTTGGCAAACATCGCATTTTGCGTAAGCGTCCCTGTTTTATCGGTACAGATAACGGAAGTAGCGCTCAATGTTTCAATAGCCGATTGCTTCCGGATCAGTGCATTTTTCTGTGCCATGCGTTGTGCACTCAAAGCAAGCGAAAGGCTGACTGTCGGCATAAGACCTTCAGGGATATTTGCCACAATAATACCGATTGCAAAGATTAAAGCGACACTGATATGCACTTCGGTTAAGAAAAGAGAAATCAAAAATGACAGGATGCCGACAATGATGGCAATTGTCACAAGTATTTTCGTAATCCGTTGAATTTGGATTTCTAATGTACTTTTTCTTTTAACAATTTCCGTTGTCGTTTTTGTTAAATTACCAATTTGTGAGTCTTTCCCGGTAGCAAAAACAACACCCTTTCCTGTCCCTGAGGAAATGGACGTTCCGGCAAACAATAGATTAGTCTTGTCTAAAAGATTGCTATTGCGGTCATGCACCGCCAAAGCATCACGATCTACCGGAACAGACTCGCCTGTCAGCATTGAATTATCCACTGATAAGCCATCAGCAGCCACAATACGGATATCAGCCGGCACTTTATCGCCTGCTGATAATGAAACAACGTCACCAGGCACAAGCTTTTCTGCCATACTTATCGAAAGATTTCCTTCCCGAAACACTTTTACATTGTTCGGAATCATTTTCGATAATGCTTGCATGGCTTTATCCGCTTTACTTTCTTGAACAAAAGAGAATACAGCATTAATCAAAATGATGGCCCATATAACATAGCTCAAGATTGGTGTTCCTGAAATGAGCGCCAGAAAGCTGGCAACCCATAGCATAATGGCCATCAGGTTCACAAAGTTTTTAGCAAAGCTCTTCCAAGGTAAGAATGAACGTTTAGTTTTCACCGTATTCTCGCCGTATTGATTCAACCTTATAGTGGATTCTTCTTCCGATAAACCCTTTTCGCTTGTTTTCAAATAAGTATAAACATCTTTGGCTTCCAGTTCTGATATGTGCAACGATCCTTCCGATTCAGTTGCATCATGGTTTTGGATATGTAATTGACTTATAGACATATACAACCTCACCTCTGACATTAAAACAAACTTTTCTATAGTACCATTTCTTTACCCCAGTTTTTAGTCAGAAAACAATATCAGCCGAAAAAGCCTTAATAGAGAGTTGATTCCCACTGTGGGCGGACGCCAAGCCGCCTCGTCGCTATTGCTCCTGCGGTGTCTCGCCTTGCAGGCTTTGGCACACAGGAGTCGCCGCCCTCCAATCCAATCAACGTGTTATTGCATCTCAATTAAATTTACTATTCATCAAAATTATCTTCTTTATCTCTTTGTTTATATCGGTAAATCTCTTTTATTAAACGCATAAAGAGCCAGAGTATACAGCAATATGCCGGCAAGAACTAAGATTGCCATCATTATATAGGCATTGCTGTCTCCTGCGATGATTCCTTCTGCATCAAATAACGTAAAAAACGTCATATATTTCAAGTTTTCCAGTTTATCTCCGACATTGGCAAGCATTTGCAGCAAATACGATAATACAATGAAACCGGCGCCAATGAATAAACTGCTTCTCATTTCATTGGTAATACATGAAGCGAGAAAACAAAAACCTCCGATGGCAAAATGTAAACTGAGCACACCGACATTGAGCATAATAAATGATTTTATATCCAACTCACCGGGAAACATCCACTCACTCATGGCGATGCCAAGAACGGTACCAAATAGAATCAGCGCAAATACTGCCGTAATGTAAACAACCATCTGCGTCAATATCACTTTCACCCTCGTTTGCGAAGCAGCTAATAAATAGGCCATAGAACCTCGGTCAACATGTCGGACAACAAGGCTATTCGCCACTATAATCGTAAATACAAAAGGAAAAACAAGCATAATAAATCCGTACAAATACGTCGACAAAAAGCTGATTAATGTCGCTCCGGAGGCCGTCATTCCGAACATCGCCATCAGTTCCGGCATCGTTTGTGAAAATTCATCCAATGCCTGGCCAAGATCGGGGTCAAACATAGTCACAATTGTAGATATGTACAATAGGAAAACCGCCATGAAAATGAGAAGCGGCTTGTAAACAGACTTCATTCCCAGCTTATAAAGCGGGCGGCTAATCACGGGCGTTCACCTCCATAATAGTGCAAAAAGATTTCTTCAAGGCTCTGGTTTACCTCATGAATATTTGTAACCGGATATTTATTCATCACCTCGATAAACTGCTTCATATCGTTTTTAATCGTTACGGTCACATCACAGTCTGCGATAGCTTCAACATGAAGCGTCTCTTTGGCAAAAAGCGCCGCTGACTTCGCGTCCTTCAAAGTGATGGTATATTTTTTTGTTTTTGTCTGCTTAATTTCTTCGATTGAATCGACCGTGACGATGCGCCCTTCTTTTATAATTCCTATACGTGAGCATGTGCGCTCCACTTCCTCAAAAATGTGCGATGACATTAGTATCGTTTTCCCAAGTGCCTTCTCCTCCAAAATCAAATCGACAAATGTATTTTGCATCAGCGGGTCCAATCCGCTCGTCGGTTCATCGAGAATCAGCACTTCAGGGTCGTGCATAAAGGCGCAGACGATGCCCACCTTTTGCTTCATCCCTTTCGACATCTTCTTCAGTTTCCCATTCGGATTCAGGTCGAATCGTTCTATTAAATTCCTGGCCTTTGATAAATCCCTCAAACCTCTATATTCTGCCATAAACTTAATGAAAGCCATACCTGTCATATTATCGATGAATGCCATTTCACCAGGTATGTAGCCTAATGATTGCTGTATTTTTGCAGCACTTCTCCGGCAGTCCAAACCGTTAATCATTGCTCGGCCTTTCTGAGGATTTGAAAATCCCATCAGATGACGAATTGTTGTCGTTTTACCTGAGCCATTAGGACCGAGAAAACCAAACACTTCTTCCTTCTCTACCGAAAAAGAAACATCAAAGATGCCTTTCCCATTCCCATACGCTTTAGTTAAATTCTCAATTTCAATAACAGCCATACCATTCACTCCTCACGCGTGTGCTTTGAATGACTCTCTTATTTTTCTTGCGAAAATTTTATCACTTTTGCCAGATTTCCTCCGACAACCGTATTATCTGGTACATCCTTCGTTACAACCGCACCTGATGCAATAACGGCATTGTTTCCGATTTTCACTCCCGGATTGATTATCGCTCTTCCCCCTATCCAAACATTGTCTCCGATTGTAACCGGCGTGCCGAATTCTGCTCCGGATATTCGTTTCTGTGCTTCCAAAGGATGTGTCGCAGTATAAATGTGCACACCTGGCGCAACAAAACAATTACCACCAATACGGATTTCGCAAACATCCAAGAACACACAATCAAAATTTGCATAAAAGTTCTTGCCCACATGAATGTTATACCCGTAATCACAGAGAAATGTCGGTTCAATATATATAGCCTCTCCTATCGATCCGGACAGTTCCTGCAAAATTTCCGCCCTTTTGTCTATTTCCGTTTCATTGGATTGATTAAACAACCTGGAATATAAGAATCAGCAGCTAGAACGGACAGTGGACAAGCTTTAGGAACTTGAACAGGCTATGAAGCGACATCTTCAATTACAAACTAGCCGATTTATTGGGAATTTCGGAAGGTTACATTCGTAAATTAAAGAAAAAATTAATAGTGCGTACTGGTTGTCCTCTTAAACCTTAAATATAATTGGACTAGCTTTTTTATAGGGTTCTTTTTTGCAGTACTGTCTTGCTACAGTGCTTCTTTTTTTCTGGTTTAGTTTATATACTAGATAATTTTACTGTTATAATTGACTTAAACATTAATTACGTTGGTTAATAACAAACCATTAAGACCCTTTTTAAGAATTAAAAGGGTCTTAATGGTCTATATTGGAAACCAACTTGGGGGATTGGTTTATTCATTTGAATTTTAATTTTCAGTTTAAAGTTGCGTCAACTATCTCTTTTACGACTTCTTCTTGTTCATATGACGTGGAATCAATTGATTTTAATCCAGGTCCAGCTGCAGCAGCGGTTAAGTAGAAAGTCACTGCTCCAGCATGAGTAATTGCGGCTCCTACAGTGAATACGACTGCTGCATAAACGGCAAAAACTACTGCAAGAGATGCATTTGGATCGACTTGGCCTTTGTTTGTGACTACAACGTCATCTCCAATGTTCTCTAAAGCTTTTATGAATAGATCTTCTCCATCTGTTAGAATATTATTAGTTTCTACATAATTTGCATTGTAGACAGCTGTCTGTAATTCTGAAAAGTATTCTGGTTCCATATCTTTAATTTCTGAAACAATATCTTGTCCCAATGCTACTGCTTCTTTCGAGTTGTTGGTTTTAAACTGGTCTTTAGTCCATAAATGTTTGTATTTTTCTTTTGCTAGCTGACCTTGTCCCATGACTACTGCCAAGAACAATTCTTCCCCTGTATATTCTTTTGATTTGGATTTCTTAGCTGCGGATACCCCAAATGGTGAACTAAATCCAGTACTCAATACTAAAATTGCAATCAGTAAAATAGGTAAAAATTTACTTTTAAGCACTTTTCATTTTCCTCCCATCTAAAAATTGTTTTTTGTTTTTTTTGAAAATTGCAGGCTTTTTGAATTCAAATTCAGTTGGCCTAAAGTATAAAATTAAAATTGCAACCATTGTAAGTGAAAATGTTAGTAATCCTAAGAAGATTGCGAAAATCTCATGCATTAGAATTGCTAATATAAGTAATGTACCTCTTTTCTCTTTTGGTGCAAGGATTCCTGCAAACAATATTGTTTGCAAAATTAGAGTTCCCCAAGTTGGTATTACCACAAGTTTTGAAGCTAAGAACCAATTGAACATATCAAATAGAACAGGGTTTAGACCTAACATTTTGTCCTGCATGTAGTACCAAACCGCAGTTCCGTTTTGCCATTCTAAAACTTCTAATTTGGCAACTGTTGCATGAAAATATAAAATAGCAATCTGAACTCTAATTGCTATTAAACTAACTAGTGCAATAACTTTTCTCTTTATGTATCTATCAGATTCCTCAACCTTTTCCCAATGCCATTTTCTAGGGTCTGTAAGAGTTATTGGGATTAGTAAAAGAGTAATAGTAGCCGCAACACTATCTCCGCCATCAACGGCCATAGCAGATTGTACAAAACTAAATGACACATACCAATGGATTATTCCTGTAATTCTTGGTCTCCAACCACTGGCAACAATAAGAAGTAGGATTACACAAAAAAGTCTAACTATATCTAAGTAAAAGTAATCATTAGGTACCAAACAAAATATGCTAATTTGGCCTAAACCTCTACAAACTGGAAATTCTGGGGAGTCTGAATTGGGAAGGAAAAATATATCTGCTTTATTAAATAACAAGGTCATGGCAGTTGCAAAAGCAATAATGCTTCGTGCTACCCCGTAAACATTTGTCCATACATCTGCATACCTAATCCAATTTTCGAGTTTATTTTCTAGTTTATCGAGCATACTACTTCCACCTTTACAACCTCTGAAGGCATTTCTACTTTAGCGTCTCCCCATGACCAAGGAACTTGTTCTTCGAATGAAACTGCCCATAATCCACACAGTTCCGGACGGGGGTTTTTATTTTCCACGATTATAATATCTTCAGTTTTTATATTTTCTGCACATTCTTTAGTATTTCCATTACATTTTTGAAACTTTTCCTTTGGTATGTCACTTATGAGTGCTCCAAGCTCTATTCCTTGACTTCGTCCTATCCTTTTCAGTCCGAAGAAATTCTTAGCCCTATTGTTAGGCCATGTTATTTCTTCTTCGTTATCTAGAGGGATCGCATTTAACATAGGCTCTCGTGGATTCTTACTAAAAAAACCCCAACCTTGATAGATTACTGTTGAAATTAATTGCTCAGTGTCTTTTGAAAAAGACATGGGCCCTTTAGGTAATACGGCAATTACGGTTGAAGCTAGGAAGATAAGAAAAGCAAATGCAGTGCCTATAAAAGTTATGGAAAGTTTATATCTCATATTTGCTCACCTACTTTAGATTGTATTTTTATAGAATGTTTTCACTGCAATTAAACTTATTACCACATTTTTTGTTTTCTTTGTCAATAGTTACAAAAATACACAATATTTGACAAAAAAATATCGATTTTTATACAAAAAAATTCAAATTCCTTGTAAAAAAACTTGAACTTCAATATTTTCCAAACGTTGGATATAATGTATTTGTAGAAAACAAAAGTTTTGAAGGGGGGTTATTCTGATGTCATACAATAAAATAATTCTTTTTGACGGTGACTGTAACTTTTGTAATAAAAGCATAAACTTTATCATTAAGAGGGATTCGAAAAACTTGTTTAAATTTGCTCGTCTGCAAGGAGTTATTGGGAAGTCTCTTCTCAATCAACACAATCTAAAATCAGATTTATCAAGTCTAATACTGATTGACAATAAAAAGGTTTATGATAAATCATCCGCAGTGCTCAATATATTAAAATCATTAGGAAGTTTTTACGCACTTCTGTATTTATTTATTTTTGTACCAAAACCTTTAAGGGATTTTTTATATTCATTATTTGCGAAATATCGGTATAAATTTTGGGGAAGCTCGGATTTTTGCTTACTTCCTTCTTTAGAAATATCTAAAAAATTCCTAGATTAATTTACTCGTTAAAACACTGAATAATCAGTTAATTTAATTAGATATATATAAAATTATGCAAATAACTAAGTCAAGGGGTTGGCTATCTTGAATAATGTCTTTAAAGCCTTAAATGATAGTACCCGCAGAGAAATTTTATCTTTGTTAAGCAATGGAAATCCTCTTACGGTAAATGAAATTCACACACAGTTCAACATAAGTATGCCTAGTATTTCACATCATTTAACTATTTTAAAAAATGCGGAACTTGTCAAATCAGTAAAAAAAGGCCAGTATGTGTATTACACAATTCATACTACTGTAATTCAAGACGTTATGAAATGGTTAGTGAGCCTGAATTTTAAGGAGGGACACTTATGAGAAATCAGTTTGTAAATATGTCTGTAATTGCTATTGCTTTTTTGATTAGCGTAATAATTTACCCAAGGTTAGGTTCAACGATACCTATCCATTGGACCGGAAATGAACAAGATTTTACTTCTTCGAAACTATTTGGAGCGTTTTTTATGCCTGTGTTTATGTTGGCTATTTATTACTTAATCTCTTTTCTTTTCGATATTGACTCTTTAAAGAAGAATGTAAGTGGACGAGTGAAAAATATGACAATTACGTCTGTTCTTTTATCTCTGTTGACCATTCACATAGCCATATTGACAGTTGGTTTAGGTTTTAATCTGAATATGACAATGGTGTGTGGTTTTATTTTAGGTGCAGTGACTATGATAATTAGCAATATAGTACCCAAAGTTGAAAGAAACAGAGTCTTTGGTCTCCGTACTAAATGGACAATTGAAGATGACAGAGTTTGGAAAATTTCCAATCGTTTTATAAGTAAATGGGCATTTCTGTCGGGCTTTTTAATAATTGTTTCAGTTATGGTTGCTCCAGAACAAAGTATGTATTTTGCTATAGTCCTTCTCCTACTCATAGGTATTGTTGGATTTATTCACTCTTATATAACATACAGAAAGTTAAATGATTAATTCTATGGGAGCGAGAGTGAGTTATTCCTGCAGTGCAGTTGACCGTTTTTATTAAACCTGTAGGTCAATTAATAGCTACTTTTGAAAGGACAGCACATAATTTTAATTTGAATGTTTATAGAATAAAAAGAGGCTGAGACAGAACTAGCTTCAGATAGTGAAAAAAGTGAAATGGATTGAAACCATTTCACTTTTTTTGTTTTTCACTCTAAACCCTTAGCTATTCGCCGCGAATTTTCATAAATTCACGGCCATTAATGCCAAACATATTTCGTTATCAATCTTCGAGTTTCCTCGAACTGATAAATGAGTGAAATGCAAATTAGCCTTCAAGAATCCAAAAACTGGTTCCACGTCCATTTTTCGTTGACGATAAATGGCACCCGTTTTCGGACAATGAAATCCATCATTTGTTTACGTGCTTGTTTTGGGAATTTCCGTTCGCTTCATAACGTTTTTCACTCTGCCACATCAGAGGTAGTCATTCAAAGTTTATTCTCATTCCATTTCGTTAAGTAATTGTTTTGTAAATAAAATATCGTCTGTGAAGAAGCCATCAACATTGAAGGATTTTACTCGCCTCTGCTCTTCTGCCTGCGTATCTAAATCATTAAAAAACACATGTACTTCCTTTCCCTCGCTGTGCAATTCATTCACTACACGCATTGTCACTTCCGATGATTCAAGACCGATAATCGGAAAATCTGACGACATAGCCTTTTCCAGGTTAAACTCCCCTTTTCTAAACAAAAATGCAAGCTTCAGCTCAGGAGCGAGTTCCTGTATCTTTTGCAAACTTTTCTCAGAAAACGACTGAATCATCACTAACTCTTCCGACAACAAATCACTCTCTTTAAGCAACTTAATAAGTGGCTCCTCCATTCTTAATTCTCCGTTGACGAGTCTAGTTTCAATATAGTACCGTTCTGTATCCAAAAATGTATCAAGTAATTCCTTTAGCGTCGGAATTTCCTCGACCGTCATTTCATCACCGATATCAGCAATCGTTTGGAATGATTTCAATTCATCCAATGTATAATCTAAAACCTCGCCTGTTCCTGTTGTGGTACGGTCAATCGTTTCATCATGTATAACAACCAAATGTCCATCCTTCGTCATTCTCAAATCTATCTCCAATGCATCAACACCATCTTCTGCTGCAATTTGATAAGCCGTTATAGTACTTTCATTGAAACGATCATTAGCTCCGCGATGAGCAAAAATTCCAGGTGTATTCACTAAAGACGGTTCAACCGCTTCCTCCACTTCATCAAAAGCAATGAAAGCAATAGTTACAAAAAGTATCGCTAATAAGGCGAATAATAACAGATACCTTTTCATAGCCAAAAATAAACCTCCTTGGACGAAGACACTACTTTGTCGTTCTTAAAATAAGTATTTCTGTTTTGAACAATACATGCAAATAGAAGTTGGAAAATTGGAATTACCTGTAGACAAAAGAGGTCTCTAAAAATTAGAAACCCTTTTTTGTATGTTTGATTTTCTCTTTGATTGTGACTGGAATATAAAGAATGCCCCATATAATTGTGAGCAATATAAAAAATCCAGCAATATATCCCGGATTGCCGAGCCAAGTTTCAAATAAAGCAAGCGGATTGTCTGTACCCGGATGATTTAAAAACCAAAAGTTTGTATCGGCGATTTTATTGAAAGCATATAGAAATGGACTGATGACAACCAGGAGCAGCAAACACTTTGGCAATTGCCTGTAATCCGGTTTAAAACCGCCGGCCAACAATAATAGCGGGTACATAAGCAGCAGACCATGAATGACAAAGCTATGTATGTGAAGAAAATTGACGAAGGGCAATGACGGCCAGCCCGGGAAAATAATAGCTGCCGCCGCTCCCGGAAGGCACACGGCATATAAAAACTCAGCTTTGAACCTTGTTGGCCTAAAAGCATGACTTGCAATAATAAAGATATTCACGCTGCACAAATGCAAAGGCAAGTAATCCCATTCAAACCGGCCAATAGTGATTAATAATAAGATTTTAACAGCTTCGCTAACCAATAAAAATAACGCGATCCCTTTTAATAATTCCCTTCGTCTATTTAATTGCATACGCCGAGAGCAAAAGACGGCAATGATGCATGAAATTGTGATGACCGACAGCCAAAACAAATGAACACTACCGAACAAGTAGAACCCTAATCCATTTGCAATCGTTTCGCTTGTATCAAAAAAATTTTCAAACACCGTATCCGTCCTTTCGCAAAAATACTTTGGTTGGAGCCTGCTTTATGATAAGTATAACATTTGCCCAACTTCCACTATTGATTTTCCCAGTAAAAAAAGAGCTGTTTTTAACAACTCTTTCCCATTGTATTTATTTATTGCTCCTCTTCAACGAATGACCAAACTGAATTTTTTATTCATATTTTGATTCTATTTCCTTAATCCACTCGTACAATTCTTGATTGACAGGTGTCGGCACTTCATACCGCTTTCCGAGCGAAGTAACTGTTCCGGCAAATAATTCAACCTCACTATAACGATGTGCTTCTACGTCCTGCGCCATGGAAGGTTTTTTATCCGGACCTAAAGTGCCAAGCACCTTCAGCCAATATTGCAAATCCTCTTCTGACAGATCGGCACCCGCTTTTTTCGATAAGGCAATGACCTCTCTCATCGCTGCAATCATCTTCTCACGCATCTCTCCTGCTTTTTGCACACCGCCATAATTGCTTTTGTAAACTGCCACTGTTTGATTGACTCCTACATTAAGCATGAATTTTCCCCATTGTCTTTTTTCCATATTAATATCCAGCTCATAGGGCAGTTCCATTCGGTCGAAAAATTGAGAAACTGCTTCTGCTTTCGGAGAGATTGTCCCAGGTAACCGATCACCGAAACAGATCATTCCCATATTGTCATAAGTCAGTTGGTTTCCTGTTTTCACTGCATCCATTCCTTGAGCAACACAATACAGAACCTTTTCGATACCGAAGCGTTCACCGATGATTTGCTCGCTTGTGATACCGTTTAACAATGAAAGAATAATCGTCTGTTCTCCGACATGCTTCTGAGCAGCCTTAATCGCATCTTCCAAACCATTAAATTTCACCGCGAAAATCAATAAGTCCGCTGCCATACAATCTTCTTCCGGAGATACATAATGAAACTCGCATTGTTCTCCATTGCAATACAATTTATCGGTTTTATAACGTGAGATACGCTCACTGTCTGCTATAATTCTTAAATTCTCTTTCGGCATTTTCTTTGATAGATGGTTTCCGAATAAAATACCTAATGCTCCCATGCCGATAATCGACACCTTCTGAATTGTCATTCTCCCAAACCCCTTACTTTTTATACTAAATTTTACCACGAGAAAGGCCCCGATTTTAATAAATAAAGGCCTTTTTTAATTATTTGTTTAAAAATATCCTTTCCTAGCAACAAATGTTTCAAAAGAGATCAGCTAGTCCGCGAATATCCGCGTTCCATTCTTTAGAAAGCAAATTAATGATTAATTCTTCAGTTGCTGAAAAAGTTGCCACTGTACAAACTATGAGCGTTATCAACTCAATATCTATGGTAATAAGAAACAGCGGAACAAAAAACAGAAGTAATCCTGTACATTTATTGGCGTATGTATGCAAAAGCATAAAAGTATGAAACTTACCAAAAGCTATAAAAATTGATAATAAACGAACAAGCGCTATCAACATAATCCAAACAATAAGCTTCATCGGCAGTTTAATAATTGGTACAAGGTGCACAATTACGGTCATTAAGAAACAGGCATCAGCAATACTATCTAGATGGGCCCCAAATTTGCTTACCACCTTCAGTTTCCTTGCAACAAAACCATCAAGCACATCGGTCAGACCGCAACAAATATACACGAATAAAAACATAGGCGTAAGCGGTTTGAACAACAGCAAACAGAAAGATAAAATGATCCGGCTGCCGGTCAATATATTTGCGATTTTCACCTTCATCACCCTGTAAACTATTACCCTTGCAGCAGAGAATCGCAAACTTCTAGCTAAAGAGTAGTTCAACGAAGAACAAAAGCATAAGCGACTCCTAAAAAGCACCGTATGAACTGAGGCACTCAGAATGAGAGTCACAAAGACGTTGCCACAGGACGTAGCACCTTTAGTCGCTGTACCTTGCTTGCGGGCCGATTCCACATTTCAGCGTTGACTTATCGAAGGGAGGTTGCCGAAGGGCAATAGGTGCTGGGCGCTGGACGTCGATACATTTTTTCAAACTTATACACAATGTAGATTTTTATAATTTCCTAAACGAAAAACAAAGCTTGAGATATTAGGAGTTTCTTTATCTCAAGCTTTCGAAATCAATTGTCACGATTCAGTATATAGTTCATTAAATGCTTCAAAAAAGCGGTATTACGCGGGATATTTTGCAGGGCTTCCATCGCCCGACAATAATGGCGCCACATTTCTTTCTTCGCTTCTCCCTTTCCCAATACTGATACGAATGTTGAACTGTCATTTGTCTCATCCTGTCTCGCCGGTTTGCCGAGTGATTCCAAGCTGCCTTCGACGTCAAGGAGATCATCCTTAATTTGAAAAGCAATTCCGGCATGGCGGGCAAACTTCTTTAATGCTTCTAACTCCGCTTCTTCAGCGCGGGCAAGAATCGCCGGCATCAGCAAAGATACTTCAAAAGCAATCCCGGTCTTATAAAAACACATTGCATTTAATTGCTCCACTGACAGGGATTTTCCTTTTGACTCCAAGTCCATTATTTGTCCTTGGCACATATCTTTTACACTTTTAGCAGAGTAGCGAACTAGCTTCAGCACTGTCTCAGCATCAAATTCATTCAAAAAAGTTTGTTCCTCAATCGCCTTTTGGGTCAGAAAAAGAGCAGTTATCTCTGCCACAGCTGTATTATAAACGTGATGCAAAGTCAGGCTCCCTCTGCGAATTGATGCATTATCTTGCGATGGCAAATCATCATATATTAAAGAAGCGGTATGCATATACTCTAAAGACTTCAGAAGCGGTATGATTGCTGATTTTTCCAGGCGATAGCTCTCTGTAGCCATAACCCATGTAATAATCGGTCTTAAGCGCTTGCCTTCCTGTTCAAGGCTATAATTGGATGCCTCAACTACTAGCTCTCCTATATTCGCACCACTCGTTTGAATTGGAAGAAACATGTTAATCTCAGCACGCAAGCTTTTAATCATTTCAGAAAAGGCTTCTCGCTCCTTTCGTTCCTCTCTCATCATTGACAGCATATGATCGCGGAGCAGCTTATCAAAAAAGTCGACATCATCCGCCTTATCTGCCAACTGTTGAATCATGTCATTAAAAGCCGGATTACCGGTAGCGAATATTCCCATGACTTCATTATATTTCTCCGCTCCTAATCTTTCTTTAGCACGCTTCAAACCATTAATAGCCCTATCCAAAATCACCTCGCGAACATTTGGGTCATTTTGATAAACATGGTGAATAAGATTAAAAATAACAGTCCAATACAATGCAAACGGATTAATCAAGTCAGCTCGCTGATTGTGGTATTTCAAGTAATATGTATATGGTGTGACCGCTCCTGCCGCCAAGTCATCGAACATATCAGTGAAATCATCGGCTAGCTGATTATAAATGCCGTAATAAAATGTCCGATTATTAAAGCCTTCATCCTCATCTGCATTAATGACGGAGCGGACAATCAATCGTGAACAAGCTGATTTTAATATAATTGGCACAAATAGCTCTTCGTTTGTATAACTTGGATTCGACAATTCCTTTAGCCGGTCTACCTCTTGTGATTGAAAAAACACATACGATTGTTCAAAAAACTTTTCGCGCATATCCGGCTTCTGCTTCGTTTTTATAAATTCAAAAGCTTCGCCAAGCTCAGTATGGATGTATTGCATCAGTTTTCGATTTTGATCAGACCACTCATAGTGTTCCAGTTTCGGAACGGATTGCGTCAGCAAGGACATGCGAATTAACTCCGAGAATTGCGCTTGTTCCTTGGGCGACAAAATATTGGCATCCTGTACGTCATCAATGAATGGATACGTCAATCCATAAGAATAACCTAATCGGATCGCTTCTTCCAACTTGCGCGTCCGTTCTGCCTGCGGTATCTCTTCCTCCAGCACATGCATAACGACTCCGGCGACAATTTTAATCAGCTTCCGCTGGGCTTGCTCCGCATCCATACCCTCCGGAATATGAGCAGACACATCTTTCAGCTTGTCCATCAGCCAAATTAAAGTATCCTCGACACCTTGATTCTCCGCCCATTTGTATAAACCGGCCATGCTGAATATTTCTTTGTCCCGCTCACTCGTTGCTTCGATTAAATGCTTCTTTAAATCACTGACCGCTTGCTGAACTCGCTCTTGCGTTTTTGGCTCATCTAAAGCTCTGCCCAAATCTCTCAAATAAATATAAGAAATGCTTCTATTCAAGTAACGTTCTAACTTGCCTGTATAATTGAGCCATTGAATATACTGATGATAATCCTTCGAGTTAGGCTTGCTCTTCTTTGGCAGCAAAAATGAAAACATAGACCGGCGCCGGATGTGTTCTTTGCTCCAAGAGTGGAAGTCCTCCGTTAGTACCGGAACAAAGCTTTCTTCCTGAACCTGCCTATGCAATGCCCGGTAATATTGCAATGCCCTATATTCAGCAACTCTGTAGCTTTCATCTGCTTTTTTCTTCAGTTCATCTCTCATATATGGTCCATCCTCGTTCAATAAGACTTCTATATTTAAAATACCATTTTTATCCGTTAATAAACAGAAAAGACAGCCTAAAGTAGCATATTAAAACTACTTTTGACTGCCCTGCTCATTCAAGTTATTTTTTTCTTGTTCAAAAATTCCGGAATCAACATATCAAACATTTCTTGAACGCCTTCACTGCTTGCTTCGAAGCAGCATGCGCTCTCTGCTTTTATGCCAATATCTTCTGCTTCCTTGGCAGCATCAATATTCGCTCCCATGAAAAGAAATTCCCAATTGTATTTCTCTTCTTGATGCTTGATCATTTTTTGCACTTTTTGACGAGTGAATTCTTGGCTGGCATTTTCGAGTCCATCTGTTGTAATAACGAACATCACTTTACCCGGTCTGTCTTCTTCCCTTGTGCTCGCCAATCGGTCGCCGACGTCCAAAATGGTTTTTCCTACCGCATCCAATAAAGCTGTCATCCCCCGTACATAATAAACGTCCTCTGTCAGTCTTGCATCAGCCGCATCAATCCCATTCCAAACGAGCTCATATTGATCATCAAACAATGCTAATGTCAGTTGTGTTTGCCCTTCCATTTCTCTTTGCTTAGTAATAAGTGAATTGATTCCCCCAATTGTATCCTCTTCAAGCCCATTCATAGACCCGCTGCGATCAAGTAGTAAAATGATTTCAGTTAAACGGTTGTTCATTATGATTTCCCTCCATCATCTTTATGATAATATTATCTTAATGGATATTATCGTTTAGTTGGTCGCTTTACAGGCGACATTTTCGGGAGGTAGATAGCATGCTTGACCAACAGTTTTTAGAGGAATTGAGAGAATACATCGCTGAATATCAGTCACATTTGCTTGAGAGCGCAAAGTGTGAAAATGCTATTTTTTCTCAGTGCAGTATGCATGATGAATTGATCTTAGATGATAATCTCGAAGATTTCATTGAAAGAAAACGCAAACCTACTTTTCAAGAACTTTTATTTCAGTTTATAGACCAGACCGGCGAAACAGATGCGGCCATTTACAACCGCGCCTTAATCGACCGCAAGCTTTTTTCAAAAATACGCAGCAATAACCTTTATCATCCCGGAAAAAATACGGTACTCGCTCTTGCTTTAGCGTTAAAGCTCAATATCGAGAATACAGATGCACTATTGAATGCAGCCGGCTACTCCCTTTCTGACAGCAATACCAGCGACTTGATCATCCAATTTTGCATCGAGAAAAATATTTATACTATTCATAATGTCAATTTAGCACTGGATCATTTTGATGAGAAACCATTATAAAGAAAAACCGTCACCGGTCCTTTTTCATTAAGTATATGCTACATGGAATTTCCCCAATGAAAAAGGAGCCATGCGGGAGGACAAAGACAGCCGCGCCGTGAAAGCGATTTTGGTTTCACAGAGTGGATGGCTTAGGACCGAGCATGGCAGGTGTAAGGTTAGACAGCTATCTCAGTTCAGAAATATAAACTTACTTAGATTAGCTGATAAAACAATCCATGCTTTGTGCAGTACCAAAGCAGCATTCCATGTTTACGCTTCGGGATACGCGTTTGCAGTGCCCATTCCGGATATTGTTTAATTACTAGCACTTGTTCTCCCGTCGCAAAAGCGATAAAAGAAATGTAGTGTTCTTTCGTCATTGGATGATCGCTTGTAATAAACCAGTCGTTCTCGATTTGCGAAACATCTAATTTTTCCTCGTCTGCCGCTTTAGTCGGCACTAATGCCTCTCACTTTCTGCCGCAACAAGAAATCGATGCATTTCCCGTTGATAAGACAATGTTATTACATGATGGGCAAACGAAATAAGTTGTTTTTTCATATTTCCTCCTACAAACTCATTAGCGGTCAGCTCACCGTCCAAAATCTCTTCAATATTCACACCAAGGAGAGAAGACAAATCCGGCAGTAACGACACATCAGGGCACCCTTGACCGCGTTCCCACTTTGAAATAGTCCGGTCAGAAATATGCATCAAATCGGCTAATTCTTTCTGCGTAAACCCCTTCTCCTTCCGCAACCTCAAAATTAAACCGCCAATCTTACCATTATCCATACCTTCACCTCCCTGATACCCCCTATCATAACCATCAAAATGTACTTCTTCAACAAACGCTCCGTTGAGTTTTTATTCGGTGCCTGTCACTACTCGATTTTCGTCGAAAAATCTCATAATATATGTAAACACAAAAAAGCGCAACCCATTGGTTACCCAAAAGGTCGCGCTTGTTATTACAATCTAGTATCCCATTTATTGCACCAAACGTTTTCATTTGGTGTGCCATGGAATTCAGATTCGCCAGTGATTTTATCAATTACAGCTTTAATTGTGATTTCAGTATCTTTGTAAGCATTAATATATGCTTTAACCATTGGTACATCAGTTAAATGTGTTGTGAAGTTCAATGATACGAATACCGTTGGCACTTCATGCACATACCAAGGAATTTCGTTTGCCATAGCTGCTTTCCATCTGATACGATAATTGTTTTCTGCACCATAACCGACAACATTGGCGAAAACTAAAGCTGCATCTACTTCTTCACGATATTTTAATGTAGCACCTTTAACTCGAGTGTTACCTTCATTTATTGTTACTTCAAAGCCTCTGCTTTCAAGCTCTTTTACAATGTAATTAAGCGTTTTATCGTCAGCCTTATAAATACCGCCTTTTTCTCCTTCTAAGTAATAAAGGCGAATGCGCTTATGCGTTTCCGGGCGAATTGGCAGCTGATCTAAAGTGTTTTTAACAAGTGTGATACCTTTATCAGCAGCTTGTTTAGCACGCTCAATGTGATCCTCACAGCCAATTACTTTTAGATCTTCTTCAGTACGGAAGATTGAACCATCTTTTTGTGCTTTGTGCAGTCCTAGAGTCGCCTTGAATCCCAATATTCTTTCTAAAGCATCTTGAAGACGTTCTTCTGTGATAATTCCGTTTTTGTAACCATTTAACATGAAGTTATAGTCTTCATCAATGTCGTTGAAGAATAAAAACATATCGCAACCAGCTGCAATAGCTTGCGGCACATACTCTTCACGTCTCATAGCTGCCGTCATTCCCAACATGTGGGATGCATCAGTCAACACTAGTCCATTGAAGCCTAGTTTACCTTTTAGTAGACCATTGATTAGTTCAGGTGCTAATGTAGCAGGCAAGATATCGCGGTCTTCTAATTCAGGCACTAATACTTTTTGATATTCCGGCAATGCAATATGACCAGCCATGATTGAATGAACACCGTTTGCAATATGGTTACGGTAAACTTCACCGAAAGATTTCTCCCACTCGTCAACAGATAATTCATTGACACCCATTACTAAGTGCTGATCGCGTTCTTCCGTTCCATCTCCTGGCCAGTGTTTAATACAAACACCAACATTGCTTTCTGTTAAACCTTTAATGTATGAATTTGTGTGCTTAATAACCGTTTCGGCATTCGTTCCATAAGCACGAGTATTAACAATTGTGTTTCTCCAGTTTTTCAAAATATCAACACATGGGTCGAAGTTCCAATTAACACCAACGGCATGTGCTTCACGACCGCTGACATAGCCTGCATCAAACGACACTTGTTCATCGCCTGAAGCTTCACACATAGCTGCTGCTGCCACATATGTCCCATCGTTAACAGCGCCATTACCTCCAGCATCACAGTTTGCTGCTACTAGTAATGGAATTTTAGAGTCTTTTTGAAGTTCGTTAATAAGGTTTTGTACCTTATCTGCATTAGCACCCATGTAACGTGCCCCGCCAATGTGGTATTTTTCAAGAAGCTCTTTATTTGTAAAACTATTTCCGCTGAATTCATCGTCGCCAAAGAAGAATAAATTAATAAATAATTGACCAATTTTTTCTTCTACAGTCATACCAGAGATTGTATCTTTTACCCATTTAATATCTTCATCAGAAAGATTAAAAGGCTTGGCTTTTAAGTCTACTTTTGGCATCGGAATGTTTTTAGCGATTTTTTGAATCATCAGTCTTTCCTCCAAATCTTATTTCAGATTATCATTAAATTCCTTAATTAATTGTTGTTGATACTCACCGGCGAAGCTGCCGTCTAAGAATTTTGCTAAAGCTTCATTTTGGAAACGGTCCCAAGAAAACTTCTCTTTACCAACAAGAATTGGGTAGTATAGAACATCATTTGACTCAGCTGCAGATAAATCTCCAGGTGCATCGCCAATCATTAATACATGTGTATTTTCATAGCCGAATTTTTTCAATTGCTCAATGCAGTAAGCTTTCGTACCAGCTTCTTGACCAAGCATGACATCAACATGTACAGCTAGTTCATGTCTTGTCCACTCATCAAGTACTGCCGCGCCATTCGCTGAAGAAACAATCGCTACATCCGCCACTTTATGCGCATCCGCCAGCCCCTCTTTTGCACCTTCAACTGGTTTGTCATTACCAGCTAATTCGTCCTCAATTGTACGGTTAACCGCATGACTCCATTCTAAAGCCTTCTTTAATTGCTCATCATTTGTTTCAGCAATTGCTCTTTCAAGTGAAGGATTAGAAAGTTCATTCGTTGTTTCTGTCCAGTTTTTGAAAGATGAGATATCTGGCATTTCAATGCCTTCTTTTTCTAAAGCTTCAAAAGTAGCGACAACCCCTTTAAAACGGTTGATCCCTCTTGTTCTTGTGTAAAGGTTAATATCATTCCATACTTTAAGGAAGTGTTCTTTAATATGATCAAGCTCCCAAACATCAACTGCGCGAGGTCCAAAAGCTTCCTCGTGTTTTACGCCCATTGTATCCATTGCACAGCCATCAGAATCTACACATACAAGGAAGTTTTTCGCTTTTACAAATTCAGAGATATTACTTTTCATGATTAGCACCCTTCTAATAAGAATTAAGCCGTTACGGATTCAGTTTTAGAATTCGTAACGGCATATTTATTACTGATTATTTTCTGTTTTTAACTTCTGCTTCCCAAAGTCCGATTAGGTAAGTAGCACCTAATGCACGGTCATATAGACCGTAACCTGGTTTCCCTGTTTCGCCCCAGATCATACGACCGTGGTCTGGACGAATTGGTCCTTCATAGTTGAAGTCTTTCATTGCTTTGATTACTTCATACATATCAACAGAACCATACTCAGATGGGTGAGCACTTTCTTCAAATGACATTCCGCCTGTTAATTTAACGTTGCGGGCATGTACGAAGTTTACGCGGTCTTTCTTACCGAAATAACGAAGCATTTCTGGGAAGTCGTTATTAGGGTGAGAACCTAGTGAACCGCTGCACATTGTTAAACCGTTATATGGGCTATCATATAGGTTAACGAAACGCTCTAAGTTTTCTTTATTTGTGATGATACGTGGTAAACCAAAGATATCAAATGGAGGATCATCTGGGTGAATCGCCATTTTTACGCCAGCTTCTTCTGCAACTGGGATGATTTCTTTGATGAAGTACTCAAGGTTTTCCCAAAGTTTTTCATGATCAACATTTTTATAGTGATCAAATAATTGTTGTAGGTCTTCTTTCTTATAGCTTGAATCCCAACCTGGTAAAGAAAGTTCACCTGTTAATGGATCCATCTTTTTAGCTACTTCCTCTTCGAAAATAAGAGCAGTAGAACCATCTGGAAGACGGTATTCTAAGTCTGTACGTGTCCAGTCAAAGATTGGCATGAAGTTGTAGCATACAACTGGGATACCAGCTTTACCTAAGTTACGTAAAGTTGTTTTATAGTTTTCGATGTATTTATCACGAGTTGGTAAACCAATCTTGATATCTTCGTGTACAGGTACACTCTCGATAACTGAAATATGCATACCAGCATCTTCTACAGTTTTCTTCAATTCTTCAATTTTATCCATCGGCCAAGCTTCACCAACCGGGATATCATAAATAGCTGTTACAATACCTTTCATGCCAGGAATTTGGCGGATGTATTCTAAAGGAATACTATCAGTTTTTCCATACCAACGGAATGACATTTCCATTTTTATGTTCCTCCCTTAATCTATATCTATATTGAAATAATTTTTTGCGTTATTATAGCAAATGTTTGTAATTAATTTTTCTAATAATGCAGGGTCGTTTGGAAGTTCCCCTTCCTCAACCCATGTTCCGACCAGGTTACAAAGAATACGGCGGAAATATTCATGGCGGCTGTATGAGATAAAGCTGCGAGAATCTGTCAGCATACCGACGAAGTGCATTAAAAGCCCTTGGTCAGCTAACGCATTCAATTGTCTGATCATACCCGGTTTCGTATCGTTGAACCACCAGCCTGAACCGAATTGGATTTTCCCTTTAATTCCAGCTTCTGTTTGGAAATTCGCTAAAGTACTGCCTACAAGATCGTTATACATCGGATTCAAATTATAAAGAATCGTTCTTGGCAGTGCATTTTCTTTTTCAAAAGCATTCAGCAGTCCATTTAGTGGAGCTGCAACATTACCCGCATCGTTAATTGAATCAAATCCTGCATCCGGTCCTAACAATTCAAACATTTTTGTGTTGTTATTGCGGATCGCGCCGAAATGGATTTGCATCGCCCATCCTAATTTTGTATAGCTTTTCGCAAGTGTAACCAATGTCGCTGTTTTGAATTTATTTTCCGCTTCCTGGCTTACTTTTTTTCCATTGCGAGCAGCTTGATAGATGTAATTCAGTTCACTTTCATCATAAGTTGCGAAAGGCAACTCACCAAGTCCATGATCTGAAATACGGCAGCCTTTCTCATGGAAATACTCCACTCTCTCAACTAGCGCTTGCACATACTCTTCATAAGTAGCAAGCTCCCGGTCGCAAACCGACTCCATAGCTTCAATGAATGGAATAAACGTTTTATGATTGATTTCCAGTCCCTTGTCCGGACGGAATGTCGGCAACACTTTCACACCAAAGTTTTCTTGTTTTGCAATTTCAGCATGGTAGTGCAGGTCATCAACTGGGTCATCTGTCGTACAAATGACTTTTACATTAGAACGTTTAATCAACTCCTGGCAGCTATAATTAGCTTGAGCTAACATTTCATTACACTGATCCCAAATACGCTCCCAATTATCAGCGCTTAAAAGTTCTTCAATTCCGAAGTACTTTTTTAGCTCCAAATGTGTCCAGTGATACAATGGATTTCCTAAGCAAGAAGGCACTGTTTCTGCCCAAGCAGCAAACTTTAATTTGTCACTTGCATCACCTGTGATATAACGCTCATCAATGCCGTTTGCACGCATTGCTCTCCATTTGTAATGATCTCCCGAAAGCCAAAGCTCTGTTATATTCTTAAACTTTTTGTTCTCAGCAATTTCTTGTGGAGACAGGTGACAATGATAGTCGTAGATAGGCATGTCTTTAGCATATTGATGATACAGTGAAACAGCTGTATCATTTTTTAACATAAAGTTATCATGAATAAATTGACTCATATCATATTCCCTCTTTTTTGTTCTTGTTCTGTTCTTTCGGTATTTCGAGCAGCTATTACACATGCTCAACAATGAACATTTGGTAATATTATTTGCTGCGAATTGCTTCTACTACATCCATAAATTCACGTGCTACTGTTTGCACTGAGCTATAATCACCGTTCGCTACATTTTTCGTTAGCGCGCTTCCAATTCCGACTGCAAAAGCACCGCTTTCGATCCAATCTGCTACGTTGTCCTTGCTTACACCGCCCGATGGCATCATTTGAACATGAGGCAGTGGACCATGTACATCTTTAATAAAGGATTTTCCTAATAGACTGCCAGGGAAAAGCTTAATTACATCCGAACCATACGTCGTTGCTTCCAAAATTTCCGTTACTGAACCGCAACCAGGTAAGTAAGGGATGCAAT
This sequence comes from Peribacillus faecalis, assembly GCF_014712675.1. Classification (GTDB taxonomy): domain Bacteria; phylum Bacillota; class Bacilli; order Bacillales; family DSM-1321; genus Bacillus_AD; species Bacillus_AD faecalis. The sequence goes on from NZ_JACXSI010000023.1 coordinate 130,898, forward strand.
AGCGATTACACATTAACGAGATTTTTCTATCGAAGTGTGGACTAACAATATATCGCGCACCTTTCATGATTGCCATTCTTGCAGTTTCTTCATCTAATACCGTACCAGCACCGACAATCATTGACTCTTCCCCAAGGCTTGTTAATTCACCGATCACTTCAGCAGCATCAGGTGTTGTAAACGTTACTTCAAGCGAACGGATACCACCTTTATAAGCTTGCTTTGCAATTTCAATTGCTTCTTCTTTACTGTTTCCTCGCACAACCGCTACTACGTATCCTTTGTGCATTTCATTAAGTACTTCGTATTTTTGTAACACGATTTCCACCTCACCGTAACTAATATCAAAAGGTATGACGGAAAAACACTCTGTGTTTTCCGCCTTTTCTATTTAAAAATGATCAATTATACGCCAGAGTAAGCTGAGAACGCACCGTCAACTGGGATAACAACACCGTTTACGAAGCTAGATGCGTCATGACTTACAAGGTACAACATTGTACCGATCAGTTCATGAGCTTCTCCGAAACGATCCATTGGTGTATTTCTTAATATTTTTTCAGAACGCTCTGTGAATGAGCCATCTTCATTTTTCAATAATTTCTCATTTTGTGCAGTTACGAAGAAACCTGGTGCAATTCCGTTTACACGAATGCCTACTTTTGACATATGAACTGCTAACCATTGAGTGAAGTTACTTACAGCTGCTTTTGCACCACTGTATGCCGGAATCTTTGTTAACGGTGTGTAAGCATTCATAGAAGAAATATTGATAATTGTTGTTCCTTCACGGTTTACCATATCGCTTGCAAATTCTTGAGAAGGCAACAATGTTCCCAAGAAGTTCAAGTTGAATACAAATTGCACACCTTGTGGATCTAAATCGAAGAATGTAATAACATCTTCTGCTTTTTGTTTTAAATCTTCTTCAAATAAATATTCTTTTGTAGTTGTGCCTAGTGGATGGTTCCCTCCAGCACCGTTGATTAGAATATCACATGGTCCGAATTTATCTAGTATTACTTCGTGAGCAGCTTTTAAACTTTCTTTATCTAGAACGTTTGCTTCTACCCCGATTGCAATGCCGCCTTGTTCTTGTACTTCTTTTGCTTTCTTTTCAGCGTTTTCAAGTTTAAGGTCTAGCACTGCAACTTTTGCGCCACAAGCTGCCAACGCATCAACAAACTGTCCGCAAAGGATACCTGCTCCACCTGTTACTACCGCTACTTTATTTGTTAAATCAATTTGAAAAGGTAATGTAGTCATCGTGATAATACCTCCGATTTATATAAAAAGTATTTTATTCATTACTTAATGCATCAACTAACATACTTGTATACTAGCATACTTTTTATGTGGTTTCAATAATATTTGCAAAGGATTTCACAAATGAATTTTCCGGGTGAAGATTTTTAATTTTTATATTGTGATCCTCTCAATCCGTTAAAACTTCCTTCATATCTTTTCCGACATTATGGCAAAATAAAAAAAGTATCCATTAAATGGATACTTTTTTTATTTAACGAAGTAATGCAGATACGGGCTTCCTGAATTAGTTAACTTTTCCCATGCCTTCTGAGGCTCAATAACATGTTGATAGATAATATCTTCAACTTCATCTACTGCTTGTCTTTCAATCACATCAATGATTTGTTTATGCTGTTCGATCGCGTTTGCAAAACTATTTTCTATTTCTGAAAGCAATCTCAAACGATTATAGTGAGTACTCAACCTTGTAATAGCTCCCCAAACATGTTCCATACCATTTTCCTGAAAAATTCTGAAATGAAAATCCGTATCTAAACGATGAAATTCTAATTCCATTCCCTCTTGATCAAGAAGTGCCTCTTGCAATAGAACAATACTTTTTAGTTCCACCAATGTAGCACTTGAGAGACTACTGCATGAACGTTTCAGTACTTCTTTCTCCAATGTATATCGCATGAAAGTAGCTTCCTCAATTAATTGAGTCTTTATTTTAGCAATATACGTACCAACCTGTGGCTGCACCTCGACTAAGTTTTCTTCTTTCAACTTTGCCATTACTTCTCTGATTGGAGTTCTTGAGATTTGCAGCTGTTCCGCTAATTCTATTTCACTGATTGCTTGACCGGGCTCAAGCTGTAAAGACATGATGCCATCCTTAATGATCCTGTAAGAGTATTCTTTATTATTCTCTCCCGGTTTTTTTGGTGTAACTGTAAACATCTATCTGACACTTCCTTAAATTCGTTTTTACCTATGTATATACTAGCATACATCTTTCTATTTTCCCACCTGCCTTTAAAAGCGGTATTTTTTACGCCCATAACTAAAAAGGAGCTATCTATATAGTCTTCTGTGCGACTTTACAGACAGCTCCAACTGCTATTAATTATCCATTATTTTTTCTCAAAGTAATTATAATATGTAGTTCTATCTTCCCAAAAATGATTCCAATACTTTTTAGGCTCTATAATATGCTGATAAAGTATTTGATTAACTTGATTTATATTTTTACTTTCTATTAATTTTATAATTTCTTTATGTTGCTCAATTGCATCCTCGAAACCATGATTCATTTCTGATAATACTCGAATCCGATTATAATGTGTGCTCAATCGACTAATTGATTTCCAGACATGCTCCATCTTATTCTCTTCAAATATGAGACAATGAAACTGTTGATCCAACTCGTGAAATTTGTGAACTTTATCATTTTGGCCGATTAATTTCTCTTGTTCAGCCAAATTTTCTACTAAAGCTTCTAATCTTTTTTGTGAAAAAGACTGACACGACATCTTCAATATCTCTTTTTCTAAAGTGTAACGCATGAACGCAGCCTCTTCAGTTAATTGAAAATTTATCTTGGATACATAAGTGCCGATTTGCGGGTAAACTTCCACTAAATTCTCTTCTTTTAACTTCGTCATCACTCTTCTAATCGGTGTCCTTGAAATTTGCAGAGAGGCAGCCAACTCCACTTCACTGATGGACTGACCAGGATGTAATTGCAATGACATGATGGCATCCTTTACTAAACGATAAGCATACTCATTCACATTTTCTCCAATTGCTCTCCGATTCACTGTTTTCAAGAAAAGTTTCCCCCCTAAAGATCTGCGGCATAACAATAAATTTTATGTAATAAAGAGGCTGGGACATAACTAGCTTCAAATAACGAAAAAAGTGAAATCGAGCTGTCCATTTCACTTTTTCTGTTTTTCTCTATGAATCCTTAGCTGCTGACCGCGAATTTCCGTAAATTCACGGCCATTAAAGCTAAGCCCATTTCATTTTCAACCTTCAATTGTCCGCGGACGGAAAATCGGATGAAATGCAAATTAGCCTTCAAGAATCCAAAAACTGGTTCCACATCTGTTTTTCTCTGACGATAGATGGAACTCGTTTTCTCTTCTGAAAGCTTCGCTCTCACATATTCTTTTTGCTGTTCCCATTTCTCATTCACCATTAATTTTCGGTTGTTACCTTCCTTGGCTTTGGTACACGATAAACGGAATGGGCAGCCTGTGCAGTTTTCACACTTGTATATCTTAAACTCGCGTGTGAACCCCGACTTGTCTGTCCGCACCGAATGATTTTTAAATACAAGGTGTTGCTGGTTCGGACAAGTGTATGTATCGTTCTCTTCATTATACTGCCAGTTGTCGGGATGGAATTCATTTTGTTTGTACTTTTTCTTCTGCTCTTTCTGGTACATCCCATAGGTAATGAGCGCTTCCTTTTTACGATTCGAAAGGATATCATCATAATTCTGTTCACTGCCGTACCCGGCATCTGCGACGATGTGCTTCGGCAACTCAAAGTAATGTTGCTCGATTTGATTCAAGAATGGGATCAGGGTGCGGGTATCAGTCGGGTTCGGAAAGATACTGTAAGCCAGCGCGTATTGACCTTCTGTTGCGATTTGGATGTTATAACCTGCTTTCAATTGGCCATTCTTCATATAATCATCTTTCATCCGCATAAACGTCGCATCTGGGTCTGTCTTCGAATAACTATTACGTTCGCCAAAGATTTCAAAATCCCTCTGATATTTCTGTTTGCGTTCAATATAGTCCATTAATTGCTTACGAGCTTGTTTTGGGAATTTCCGTTCGTTTCTCAACGCTTTTCGTTCAGTCACATCCGGTGATGCTTCAATTTTTTTGTCATATTCAGAAATGACACTATCTACTTTTTGAACCATTTGGGTGAGTTCTTCTAGTGATAATTGTTCCTCGTTTTCCCGTTCCAATTCAGGCAAAATCTCTTTCTCAAACAGCTCGTTGTATAGTTGGTTCGACTTTTCAATCAGTCCCTGATGATATTTTTCAACAGATTTCTTCCAGACGAATGTAAATTTATTCGCATTCGCCTCGATTTTCGTGCCATCAATAAAATAGCTTCCTGATCAATCAATTTTTCTGATACCAGTTGGCAACGGAATTGGACGAAACATTGGCGGATTAATTCTTTTACTTCCGGGTGGATGCGGAAACGGTTAATGGTGCGATAGCTTGGTTCATACCCTTGCGCCAGCCACATCATACGGATGCTGTCTTTCAGAAGTCCTTCGATTTTACGTCCTGAAAAGACAGATTGTGTATAGGCACACAAGATAATTTTAAGCATCATTCTTGGATGGTAAGCAGGACATCCTGTATTTCGGAGAAATGGTTCCAATGCTTCTTGCGGGATACTTTCAACTAAATGGTGGATGGAAAAAGCAATATCGTTATTTTGTAATTTTACTTCTAAATCTAAAGGCAAAACTAATTGATTCATGTTATAATCTTTAAACATAAGGACACTTCTTTCTGTTGGATTTGGTTGTGGTGACTCAATTTTAACAGAAGTTGTCCTTATTTTATTATCTAAAAGTTTAAAGCCGGTGAAATTTTTACTTATCGTAAAACTTCACCGGCTTTTTTAGTTCAGAGGAGGGTTTTGTCCCAGCCTCTTTGTTTTATTTATAGAAAGAAAGTACTTACTTATTTCTTCTAGCAGCTAATTCAGCGCTCATTTCTTGTGTACGTTTCTTATTTAATGGATATAAGAACACCATAACAAGAAGAATTAATGTATATACAATAGCTGGTACTAAAGTAGCTAATGTATGAATACCATTCAATGTGCTTTCCGCTTGTTGAGCAGCTCCAGCTTGGTATCCAACAGCAGCGATAGCAGCACCACCGATACCACCAGCAACAGCTTGACCTACTTTACGAGAGAAAGAATAGATAGAGTATACTGTTCCATCTTCACGCAAACCAGTTAATAATTCATGATAATCGATAACATCTGTTACGAATGCCCATACAACCGTGTTGAAGAAAGCAGTACCAAACAAACCAACTGCAGCAAAAGCAACGAAGCCCATACCTGATAAATCTTTCATAAAGAACAATGCATAATATGCAATTGCTCCTAAAGCTAATCCAAAAGAAGCGATTTCTTTCTTACCAAACTTTTTAACAAGTGGTGCAATAAGCGGCATTACAGCAAATGCAGCAACAGATTGTACAACCCCATACACACTTAATGCAGCTGTACTTTCGAAGTAATCTTTGAATAGATAGATGTTAACTGCACCGATAAACATAACATTTGTCATTAATAGTAAAGCGGACACTAAAAGCCATAGTAATGGTTTGTTTTTCATTAAACCTTTTAATGTAGCTTTAAAGTTTGAGTTATCGTTCGCTTGACCTGTAGCAGCAATACGTTCTGTTGACATTTTGTAGCATGCCATGTAGCAGCAAATAGAAAGAACACCAAAGATGCAAGCAGCCATAAACATACGGTTTGCATCTAATTTGTTGTCTACCATTACAATTAGAGGAGCACCAGCATTAATAACCAAACTTGCTAACATTGAACCAGCTGTTCTCCAAGTAGATAATGAAGTACGCTCTTCTGGCTTGTCTGTAATTACAGACGCCATTGATCCATAAGGAATATTTACTGTACTATATAAAGTTCCCCAAACAATATACGTAACGAATGCCCAAGCAAGGTAGAAACCATCGCTCATTCCTGGAATTGTTACAAACATTAATACACCTGTAATAACAAGCGGGAATGACATTCTGAAAATCCAAGGTTTAAATTTACCGTGCTTGCTTGCTGGACGAGTATCGATAAAACGTCCCCATGTTACGTCAGCAAACGCATCCCAAAGACGTGCAAACATGAATAGCGCCCCTACAGTAGCTGCGTTAATGTGGAAAATGTCTGTGTAAAATACCATTAGGTATGAACTTACTAGAAAGAAGAAGAAATCATTTCCGAAGTCACCCATCAAGTAACCGATTTTATCTCTCATACCAAATGGACGATGTGCTGTTGTTTCTGGAGTATTAACAACTGCTTCTTGTTTTAATGGTTCACCCATTTTTATATCCTCCCTAACAGAAACCTATAAATGTAAGCACTTTCACCGACTACCGCATCAAACAATACGGAAATCCAAACAACACTGCTTTGATATATGGTTTCTTTTTTTAAATTTGAATTAATAAAATTAGAAGCAAAAGAATATTGTTCAATATTTCACAAACTAACTTAAAGTTTAAATGCCAATTTACTGAGACTGACGTTTAATACAAGATATAATATTATTTAGCTTATCGAACCTGAATACTAGTATACCACTATAAGCACTATTTTTTTGTTCAATATTTCACAAATGAGATGTTAATTTCTGTGATTCGCATCCCGCTCCTCTCTCTTCTATACTAGTATACTAGCATGCTTATTTCGTTCTGCCAACCACTAGTTTTGTTTGTCACAAAATGTTCACATTTATTATCTATAACCACCTGAAATAACCTGAATAATGTCGAAAAGCCTATTCAAAGGGTTAGCTTCGAATAGACTTTTCTTTTCTGATTTAATTCTCCCTCGATGTCGAAGGTTATTTAAATATATAACTAATAATCTTCTAAACCCGTGTCCGGTAATTCATCAATAAATGCCCACTGCATCAAAACCAGCATGAACAGCTTCTGTTTCCTCGCTGCCTTCGCCATAAAGATCCGTTGCTGACTGTACAACCGCCATTCGAGCATCACTAAAATCAGAGTTTGGAGTCAAATAGACCGTTAAAGCACGATAATAGATCTTCCCTAATTTTTCTCTGCCGATTTCTTGAGCAATTAAGTATGCTGCATGATTTGTAATTGATGAATTGACATGGACTCCACCACCATCAACGGAAACAGGCATATGATAGTACTCATCCATATGGTCAGGATATACACCGCCATTTGTACTGTAAGCTCTTCTTTGCTCATTACTTACTACAACACTATTTGGATTACTTAAACTGCGTAAAACTGTCGTTCCAGCAGCTTTAGCAGCAGGAGCCATTATATCCTCGCCCATTTCCCAGTCATCGTCATCAACAAGAGCACCGAAAATATCCGCAAAGGATTCATTGAGTGCACCTGATTGATTTCTATAAACCAGATTTGCTGAATTAGTAATAACGCCATGAGTCATCTCATGTGCAGCTACATCTAATCCAGCTGATAGAGAAATCATAAACTCACCATCACCATCTCCATAGGTCATCCAGCGGCCATTCCAGGAAGCATTGTTGTAATTGGTTCCATAGTGAACTTTTGATATGATTGCCATTCCCTTTCCATCAAGAGAATTTCTTCCATGCTCGTTAAGGAAGTATTTATAAACTTTTTCAGAATTGTAGTGAGCATCCACAGCAGCCCGATCATAATCACTCATAAATGAAGCTGAATTACCTATATAAAGTGTATCATTACTAGAGGCAGTATCATTTTTCGCATCATATGTTTCTATTCCGACAAGATTTGCATGTGAGTAATCTGCCAGTAAGAATTTAGTTCCAGACTTATTTTCCTTCACTCGGGTAATATGCAATTCCCTATGTGCACCATGCACACCTTTTCCTGAACCTTTTTGGGTTTTATTTTCTTCGGCATGCATTAAACCATTGTACTTATCTATAATCCTGCCCGTATTTGCATCTACAAAGACGAACCAATTACCGGGTTCATCTCCCATAAAGTTCACATTTACTTTATATGCTGTATGATTCTTTCCTTCAAAAGGATAAATAACCAACTCTGCCGTTGGATCATATGTAAGTTCTTCAGGAGCGTTTACAGAAGAGAGAGCTGCTGTTATTGCAGCTTCACTACTTAAAGAGGCTGATATATCCAGTTCCTCTTCTTCAATATATTGATTAATCCTTCCGTTAGCAGATACTACTTCATTATCTTGATTAAAATGGACAATGATTTCCGCACCTTCAACATTCACACCGTTTACTGTTTGATTATATCGAATGTGAGTCATGTCGAATTCATCTTGTTCAACACTTTTAACTTCCAAATCCTCCTCGACATCAGAAATTCCTATTTGATTCTGTTTGCTCTTTAAATAATTCAGTGCATTGGAAGGAGTACTAGAAGAATATTTCTTAGCAAACCGCTCCTTCACAAATATAGGAACACTGGCTTTCTGATTCCACTCCTTGCTGACAGCACTCGGGTTACGCGGCTGTGCATAGGTACTACTGCTTGGCATTAAACCTCCCAATATAACTGATGATAGTATGACAGGAACTAGATACTTTTTCTTCAACTCCATACCCCCTATTTTTTTCCATATTAATTATTCATTATAAATAGAAAAAAGATTAATAGCATGATAAATTAGAACCATTTAATAGTAATGCTAAATATCTCATCGTGGTTCAATTATTATATATTTGAGAGCAGTCATCTCGGTTTCCTTATAACTTCCTTCTCTCTTTTTATATTGCATAGGGAGTAGAAAAAGATATGGTGAATGCCTATCTCAGTACCTGTCACTCCCCGAAAAATATCGAATAAAAATAGGCTCAATTCCTAATCTATAGGAATTGAGCCTATTTGCATTTACTTTTTTTGATTATCCTTCATTATTGTTTGCTTCAAAGCGATCTAACAAGGCACGTACTTCGTCTGTTGATTTTGTATTCATCAGCTGATTGCGCAGTTCGCTTGCTCCTCGGAAGCCTTTAACATATATTTTGAAAAAGCGGTGCAGTCCTGACATTGAGCGCGGCAATAGTTCTGCATATTTATCTTGAAGATCAAGCTGCAACCTTAAAAGACCGAGGTATTCCTCTTTACTGTGCTCTCTCGGCTCTTTTTCAAAGGCAAACGGATTTTTGAATATGCCTCGCCCGATCATTACGCCATCCACACCATACTTCTCAACAAGCTCCAGACCCATTTGACGATCTAAAATATCACCATTGATTGTAAGCCGCGTATTCGGTGCGATTTCATCGCGCAATGTCTTAATTTCCGGAATCAAATCCCAATGCGCCGGCACTTCGCTCATTTCTTTGCGCGTGCGCAAGTGTATCGACAGATTTGCGATGTCTTGCTTTAAGATATGCGTTAACCATTCTTTCCACTCATTTATGTCTGTATAACCTAACCGCGTTTTTACGCTGACAGGCAATCCGCCAGCTTTTGCCGCTTCTATCAGCTCCGCCGCCAAGTCAGGGCGTAAAATCAGCCCGCTCCCTTTTCCTCGTTGTGCAACATTCGGTACAGGGCAACCCATATTTATATCAATACCTTTGTAGCCCATTTCCGCCATTCCAATACTCATCTTGCGGAAGTTTTCAGGTTTATCACCCCAAATATGCGCCACAATCGGCTGTTCATCTTCAGTGAAAGCTAAACGACCGCGTACACTCTTCTCTCCTTCAGGGTGACAGTAACTTTCGGAGTTCGCGAACTCCGTGAAAAACACATCCGGTCTCCCCGCTTCAGCTACAACATGACGGAATACAACATCCGTTACATCTTCCATTGGTGCAAGTACGAAAAACGGCTTCGGTAAACTACTCCAAAAATTCTCTTTCATGTATTTCAATTCCTGTCCTCTCATCTAAAAATAAAAAGCAGATGATAAAGAAATTGTTTCTTACTCCTAATATGTCTGCTTTTAGGTTTTATATAAATTAAACTAATTTCACCAGTTCAACAATTAAAGCTATCCACTAAATAGTGTATTTTACCTCACTTTTATGCAAAATGCCACTCCTATTACTTGTTAACTTTAGCGACTAAACAAAAAAGCAAACAGTCAATAAGGTGGAGTATTCCACTTCTGAACTGTCTGCTTTAAATGCATTACAATGTCATCTCCAAAATAAAATCGAGCAGAATCCATACCTGCTCGATTTATGCACTTGGTGCAAATCAACTTATGGGCGCATGAATGCTCCACCATCTACCATAAATGTTTGCCCAGTCATGTATTTGCTATCTTCTGATGCTAAAAATACCGCTACTTTACCGATATCATTTTCAGGGTCACCGAATCGTCCGACTGGGACCTTTTCTAAAGAGGCTTCATACATTTCAGGGAAAGCAGCCTTCCATTGCTGAACGCCTTCCGTTAATGCCATAGGTGAAATAATGTTGATTGTTACACCGTCAGCCGCAACTTCATTTGCTACTACACGTGACATTCCGCGAATTGCTTCTTTTGCTGCTGCGTATGATGTTTGTGTTTTTTGACCAACTAAACCAGCGCCTGACGCAAAGTTGATGATGTTGCCTTTCGTTTCTTTTAAATACGGCATTGCTGCCTGCATTAAATAAAATGTGGGGAAAAACCCTGTTCCAAATGATAAATCGATGTGTTCACGAGTTGTTTGTTCAAACATTACTTGGCGAGAAACGTGGGCATTGTTCACTAAAACATTTAGTTGTCCGAATTTTCCGACTGTAAAATCTACAATTTTATGCAGTTCTTCATGTTTCATTAAATCAAATTGCAAAAATGCGCTTTCTGGAGAATAAGCTTGCAGTTCAGCTAGTGCTTTTTGACCTGCTTCTTCGTTTACATCAACGATAACTACTTTTGCTCCTTCTTTTACCATCGCTTTTGCCATCCCGTAACCAATACCACCAGCGCCGCCAGTAATAATCGCTACTTTATCTTGTAGTTTTTTCAAGATGATGACCTCATTTCCTATTAATTTCAACTAGAGTATACTCTCTTTTCTGAAATTTTACTGCAATTCTTACTCAAGGAATTTATTATAGAGTTATAAGAAATTATTATAACTAAATGAAAAATAGGTGAAAGAGATGAATTTTGAACATATCCATTTCTTATTAGAACTAGCCGAACATTCAAGCATCTCAAGTGCAGCTAAAAAGCTCCATATTTCTCAACCTTCTTTAACAATGGTGATAAAAAAAGCAGAAGAAGAGCTAAATGTAAAACTTTTTGAACGTACATATAGCGGCATTCAATTAACCGAAGAAGGGCATCAAGCTTTACCGTACTTACGAAGACTGCATCAAACTTACCATGAAATGATGGAAGTATTAAACAGCAATGAAGATAAATTAGTTTTAGGGTTATCAGCTGGGATATTGTATTTCGTTAATCCGATGATCAAGCATTTAAAAACAATGTTTCGTTCATTCCAAATTGAAAGCTTCGATTTTCAACCGAATTTATTAGAGACCATACAGGATAGACAGTTTGACTTAACTGTGGTCACATATGAGCAATATACGCAGCTAGATAACAAGGATTTTGTTTTTATACCGTTTATGGAAGGTAAGATCATTTGCATTAAGCCGAAATAATTTTAATCGTGATGAACTGTCAATTGCAGATTTCCGTGATAAAAGCATTGTCATTTATAAACAGTATGATATTGAACAATACGTACTGCAAACACCGAATATCACTAATCAGTTATCAGGTTATATTTCGACTGTTAATGGAGACTTAATTAGGCAATCTCTTGAGGAAGAGGATGTTTTCCATATCACGTTAGACAAAGCACTTGCGTTTTTCGAACCGGAATTATTGAAAACATTACATCATTATTCGATTAAAGAGTTGGATAAAACATTCCAATATGGATGGCTTTACTTAAAAAACTCGCCTAAAGCACCGGCACTCCAATCATTTTTGATGAAAAATTTTTAAACGACTAAAAATCTATAAACGCCTTTTTTAAAAAAGTAAACAATTATCAGACAACCACTATTGACACTTGTAACGTCTGCTTATATGCGAGTAAGCATCTACACTATTACGGTTGACAAAAATTCAAGCTAACTATCATTACATAAAAAAGGCAGCGCCACCCTATTTAGGGGGCTGACTGCCTTATTTTGATATAAGTTGTAAAATTTACTCCACTTGTGTACCTAGACTAATATTTGGACAAATGTTTACATACCCATTATTGCGCCATTAGGCTTTGGTAATTCGTGTTCTATTATCTGGTTCATTTTACAAAAATGTTCAAAAAATTGTTGTGCCAGCTCTCGTTCATCTGGGTCACTTTTCAACGATACTATATCAAGCAAAATTTGAGCCATCCATGTGTTATCAAAATAGCGGTATTTACCTGTATTCCACGCTACTTTTTCAGGAGATTTTACATTCACATAATATTCCCAGAAAAGCAACTGATCGGATTCTTGTTCTGTAAGTTGGAGTTTGTATTTTGAATGGGCAGGAATATACCCATCTTCACAAAGCTTACCAACAAAATCTTTATCCACCATATAGACACCTAAGATACGTCTGTCTTTTTCAGACATGTTGGAATCTCTTGCTGTTAACAGGACCGCACTATTTTGGTGCAAACGGATCGGCTTGTTCGGCTTCCCCTTGTTATTACCACTTTTTATTACGCCTGAAAATACCTTCCACTCTGACAAAGAACTATTCTGTTCTTCTTTGTCACACCAAAAAACCATTTGCGATTCAGGGTGAAGTTTATGATGTCTCATAAGTTTTTCGTGTTCTATGCGAAGTTCCTGTTTTTTTCGTTGTAGTTTCTTTTCCTCTTCCTTTTTCCACTCTTCTTCTTTTCGCTCTTTTTCCTTTTTTTGTATAATCTCTTCGAGTGACTTAGCATCACTTTCATCATGTAGATTTAAGTGCTTTTCAAATACATCAGGGAAAACAAACATTTTATTTTCCGATGCGAAATGTATCTCAATACTACAATCATTTTGTTTAACTATACTACCCGTGCCAAAACGCTTGTGTGTAACTTTCTTATTGATTAGATTCATTATTCAAATCCTCCTCGTATAATAAAAACTCGGTTACTAATAAATAGGATACTGATAATTTTATTCAACTAACTTATTTTAAAGCTCACACAATTGTTTGAATTTTCCACTTCGGTTTAAAGGATATAAAAAAACGCATCCAAATTCTATCTTCAAAAAGTGCCAGCGGAATTTGAAAAACGATTATAAAACAACTGTATAACCATCATAACATTTTTTTAACAAATTCACAAATTTATTATTGACAAAATATTTTTACAGGAGGTAAAATAAAAGGTTATTTTCTACAAAACGTTAAACCAACAATGAAATAAAAGCCTCCCAAAAGACGTAAAAATTTTTAGGTCTACTTGAACAATGCCAAAAACTCAAATAAGGCCGCGCCCCCTATAGAGGGCTTACTGCCTTATTTTAATACATTTTCCACGTGTGTGGACTGTATGTGGCAACACATGGGGTGCTGGTGGGTTTAATAATAAGGCTCGAATCTTTCTAAGTCGAGTCTATTTTATTTTCTACTTCAATCAAGTACTGAAAATATACTTTGTCATGATCTTCTTTCAAAATTCTATAACCATCGGCGACTAATCCATCGATAAACTAGGATTTTTTAGTATCCCACTATCTTATAAGCTGCCTTTTTGTATTTATTATTTCCTACAACAAACTTCTTATCTGTAATAGTTTTTGCAAGCTCAACAGATGTAATGAATTCCTTTGTCACATTGACAAGGTATTGCTTATTATTGTTTACAACCAAATAATATGCTGAGTTGTCTGCCGCATAATCTGCCATCTGAAATATCCCAGGTTGAAACAAAAAATCCAGAATGTTCTGTGTTTTACTTAAATTCTTTGATCTGATTAGTGGATAAATATCAGTAGCATTAGGATATTTATCCAGCACAACAGCATCCTCTTTTGATCTGCATTTTCCGATTACTTCAAAATCGTCTAATACAATTTGTTCCTTAATTTCGGAAAAATCAATTGTACTCTCATCATTCAAAAGATAATCGATGCTCTTATTTAAGAGCAGTGCCATCGACTTAAGATTTTCAATATCCGGCATACCCTTATTATTTTCCCATTTTGCCACTGCCGATCTGGATACGCTCATCTTTTCTGCCAACTGTTCCTGTGATAATCCTGCTTCTTTTCTCGCTTCTTTTAACTTGTCTCCAAATGTCATCTTCGTGACCTCCTTACGTATGATGGATGAGTTCATGCTACATCCTTTAATGCAAAAAGCACAAGAAACGTTCTGTAACAACAATGTTACGCTCCGTAACAATAGCTTATTTACTGAATTTCCAGTAACTCATTCCATTAAAGAAACTGCATTTTTACGACTTCCTTTTACTCTTTAAAATATCAGATAGCACATACTATTATTTCTTATAAATTATCAACAATCTATGATAATAGTAAATCATGATTGGTAACAGTACTACTACATCTTCACAACGTATTGCAACACGAAACGTATAAAAGCAAAGTTAAAAGGCATGAGCCCGATACAATATCGAACTCATGCCCTAACCGCTGCCTAATGAATTAACCTTGTCTAACTTTTAGGGGTCACTTCAAGAGGGCTGACTGCCTTATTTCAATATAAGCTGAGCGACATTTTCCACGTGCGTGGACTGTATGTGGTAACACATAAAATGTTGGTGGGTTTATCATCATTATACAAGACAATGCAACTACGCATTACTAAAAAGATCGTTACTTTAATTACTCCCCATAAATAATTTTCGCGATACCGTAATGACTGATATTTTCAATCAGATTTGCAATTTCAGAGGATGATTCCTTAAAATCATTCTGAATCCATTCATTTAGTATACCTATTGTCCCTGCAGAAATAAACGTGGACAAATACCCTACCTGTTCTTGGGGCACATTTTTTCCGTAACGATTCCATTTTTCTACACATTTCTGATGAGCAATATCCAAAACATCATTCAAAAAATCTTTCCCATTCTTCAAACTGAAGAGAATTCTACTCAGCTCCTTATTCCTCAAAATCACCTCGAGAATTTCACTCGTAAATCCAGAAATCGTATAGTCATCTTTAGAAAGAGAAATAGCTTCCTTCAGTTCGGAAACGTACTGACTTTTTAACTTCTCCATTAAGTCATAAACATCATCATAGTATCGATAAAATGTAGCCCGGTTAATTTCACATTGTGAACATAGCTCCGTTACCGTAATCTTATTGATCGGTTTTTGTTCAAGCAATTCAATAAATGTATCTTTTATTACTTTTTTAGTATACCTTATTCTGCGATCTTCCATTTTTACTTCCATTCCTAAACAGTTTGTTAAATAGTGTTTAATAACTAACATTTTGTCGTTGATTGGTGATTGATGTGACAGTTGCATCATTATACAATGATAGCAACTTTTATACAACACAGTGTTTAATAACTAATGGAGGATTTCATGAAGAACATTTCAATTATTACAGATGGAAGTTGCGATATACCTGTTGAGGTAATTAAAAAATATAATATTAAAATCATCCCTCTTCATTTTCAATTTGAGGATAATATAGAGTATGGTTCAGGACGCAAGATGGACAACGAGGAGTTTTATAGAAGATTAAAAGATGGAGAGATTGCCAAGACTAGCGCTAGTTCTCCTTCATCCGCAATGGAATTACTAAAAAAAGAGCTAGAGCAAGGAAATGATGTCATTTGTATAGCTCTTTCTAGTTCATTGAGTTGTACCTTCAATAATATAAGAATGGCTAGCCTTGAATTACTAGACTTATATCCAAACTGCCGTATTACAGTGGTAGATTCCGGCACCGCTTCTATGGCCATGGGAATGATGGTAATAAAAGCATGTATGTTGAGAGAAGAGAATTATTCCTACGACCAAATTATTGATCACCTAAATGAAAATAAGCATTCCTACCACGTTGAATTTTACGTGAATGACTTGCAACATTTAGCAAGAGGTGGCAGACTTACCCCTGCGATTGCAAAGATAGGAAGTTTCATAGGTATTAAGCCCATTCTATCTGTCACAGAAGCTGGAACACTACAAGATGTATGCAAAGCTAGAAAAACATCTGGTGCTATCAAGAAAATAAAAGAAAGATTTTTAGCGTCCAAAGTCGAAAAAGAAATGGTCTGCATTTTACATTCCAATACTCTCGATAAAGCACTAATATTAAGTGAAGATCTACAATTGGAACAGTCTTTCTCACAAGTAATCATCGCAGACATTGGCCCAGCTATCGGCAGTCATACCGGTCCAGAATGCTTAGGACTAGCATATATAAAATTATAAGGACGGACTAATTCTCCGTCAGCGTCAGTTAAAATGATGTGACTATTCAAAATGAAACTAGTGTGGTCAATCATAGTGCCTTTTGCGATAATCATTGACATAATATGACCAAAGCTTAACCTTGTTGCGCCAGGTTGGATGACAGAGACTCTTATGTAACCACACTTAATTAGCCAATTGATTAAAATAAGAAATTAATATCATTACCACAATAAGAGCTGAAAAGGAGTTACAACTTTATGTTGGAGCTCCTTTTTAATATCGAAATTGTTGAAGACATAAAAAACGGCAGTGCCCCCGAGAGGGCTGACTGCCTTATTTCAATATAAGCTGAGCGACATTTTCTACATGTGTGGAGTGTATGTGGCAACACACGGGATGTTGGTGGGTTTATCAACCTCTTTAGCTATTTGGGTAAAAATTGTTGCTACTGTCAAAAATTTAAGTATTGAATCCAAGTTGGCTCTCAACGCTCCATAAATTTCGTTCAAAAAATCATTCCATAATTTGAAACCTTGTTGAGCGTTTTTTTCCTGACCTTCTAACCTTCAACATCATCAAAGTCAGCAGATTCCCGAGACCAATCTTTTGCCTATACATCGTCAAGCTTTTGCTCCCATTCCTCTTTTTTCAAATTAGTTGTTTGGCTATTTGAAGAGTCTTCTGTCGTTTGTTTAGGCTCCTCTTTTAGAATCTCTTCATCTAATTTAGGGTACGTAACTAATGTAGTAGCGCCGTTGACATAGGTGGTCTTTTCTTTATTTTCAAATACATAATGTTTTACACCATCTACTGTATGTATATAGGTATTCACTATATGTATTTACAATAATTTAGGCTTCTTCTTTGTTTAAATGGATGTCATCCGGAAAGTCCATAGTCCAATTGTTTAACTTCCAAATTCCATACTCATACATAAATACCAGAATTACTAATGTATGTGTACCCAAGCCATCTTCCAATTCTAAAGTATCTACTTTCAATTCTTTACCATTTTGTTCAGCGAAAAGGCGGACGTCTGGTCGTATTTCAAAAGGGATACCGTACACATTAGTTTGGTCATAAAAATTTAAAAAGATTTTTCATTATCTTGGATCCTGTACAAAATGCCTCAATAGATTTTCGAATTACATCCATATCAGGTTCGTTGAAGCCAATAGTCCAATCATATTTTTCCATTGAGTCAAGTAAGGCCGCATATAACTCGTCTATTGTTTCTTTTCCTAAAGCCTTTGCTTCCTCTTGAAAAAGGGTGGTTAGTCCTTTATTTTCTTCTTTGGCTGTAGTAGGAGTTTTTGGTTTGGTATTTACTTTTTCCTGAGCTTGAACTACTTCTGTGCTCTTAGTTTCGTAAACTTCTTCTCCTGAACATCCCGTAGTTCCTAAAAGTAGGGCACATAATCCTAATGCGTAAACATTCTTTCACTTCTACTCCTCTTACTAATGAGAGATAGTTCTAGCGCTTATCGATGACTTCGTTATGCTGTTACTTCATCCAGTTTTGCTAGGTAATCACTCTTACCCGGTACCTTTGTTACGTTTGTTAGCGTAGACAGAATGCTCTAACAACCACTTTTATTTGTGTAATCCCAATTCTTTCGATAATTCTATTATATCCGTGGACATTCGGTAATAAGACCACATCTAAAGGCCGAGTATTCATCATTATTGTCTTTACTATTCAAGTGTTTTTTAAATTTTAAGTACTATGTTTTCAGTAATAGCAATATCAAACATAAACAAACAGTAAAAGCAGACGGCCAATTAGAGGTGAGATATCCGTACTTCTAAACCGTCTACTTTTAAAGATTTGTTTTAAAACTTAGCTAAGATTTCAGTTTACTCAGCTAGAAAACTAGTTATTGGCGAGCTTAAGGCTTGTAATATAAAATACACCATCAATTATATCTACACCATAAATTGATTCTTGGATCATCTCTTCTGCACTTTTATTAGGTTTCTGAATGGTATAAGATTCACGTACCGAAACAGTATAACTTCCAGTCCTAATTTCTGTCATATTCAGAATTTCAAAATGATTGATTGCTAACTGAATATCTTTTTCGATTAGACCCTGTAAATACTTAGTTTGTTCTTTGAGAAATGGTGCATCTTCTGAGATGACAGTACTTAGGTTTCCGATATCTCCTGACGTATAGATAGACAAATAACTATTGATTAGTGAATCTATATATTTATAAGCATTCTGTTTCGCTGACTCTGCTTGTATATTTTCATTATATTTTGGAAATTCAAACGTATAATAGCTACTGCCATCAATTAATAAAGTCTCAGATTCATATAATACACCATCCTCTTCAAAGGATGCCGTTAACTCAAAATCCGCACCTTCTGGCACTAGTAGCATACCATCTTCTACATAGTTTGTAGTATCTTTTTTTTCACCGTTAATATAGTAATCCAATTCTGGAAACTCGTCATTTTCCAGCGCTACTTTATAATAAGAAACTCTTCCATCTAGTTCATTTAACTCAGTTGGAGCTACATAGACTTCCCTTTCCTCTTTAGTACTTCCAAGCAGATTTTCCCAGAAAAGAGTATACGGATATTTTCCTGGCAAATATTCACCTATAACTATTTCTGAATCGGTTGATAAAGAAATATCCTGTTCATCAAAGACTAACTCAATATCATCTTCATTTGCTACAGCGGTTACTTCATATTTAATTGGCTGGATCTCGTATGATTTAAATATTCCCAATTTCTTCGTCATTGTCACTTTAAATTCGTCTGCATATGAATATTGGGATGAAGCATATACCAATGCTTGATCACTTTCATGTAAGTATTCTATTGCCTCAACAAGTGAATTTGCTGTTAGACCTACATCATTGTTCTCTAAATAATCTTTATATACTTGTTCTTCTAGCTCTGTCACCTCATCAATCGTGAAAATATCATATAAATTATCCACATCACCTGAAACAGTGACCCTCTCTAAAGTATCCAATATTTCGCTTTTATTGCTCGACGTCATCCCTAAAACTATGACAGTAATCAAAACCAACGCTACTATTGCTCCTGTTAAGATTAATATTTTTCTATTTATAAAGGATGGGACCTTAATCTCTTTCACTAGCGCTTTGATACTACTAATATTCTTTTGCAATAGCTCTTTTTGCGAGACATGCTGCGTAGATTGTGTGAATTTATGACCACATTTTAAGCAAAACTTACTATTTACACCATTTTCTTGTTGACAAGCTGGATTTTGACATAATTTTTTTTCAATCATAATATCTTCCTTTAATCTTATTTGGATATACAATACGGGTTTTTATTAATAGCTTTCATCTTCTTGTTCTGTTTCTTTTTGTTCTTCGTCTTCTTCGTCTTCTTCGTCCTCTTCTTCTTCCTCTTCGTCTTCGTCGTCCTCTTCTTCTTCGTCGTCGTCCTCTTCGTCTTCTTCTTCGTCGTCCTCTTCGTCTTCTTCGTCGTCGGCCTCTTCGTCTTCTTCTTCGTCGTCCTCTTCGTCTTCTTCGTCGTCGGCCTCTTCGTCTTCTTCGTCGTCGGCCTCTTCGTCTTCTTCGTCGTCGGCCTCTTCGTCTTCGTTGTCTTCTTCGGCCTCTTCGTCTTCTTCCTCGTCGTCGTCCTCTTCGTCTTCTTCCTCGTCGTCGTCCTCTTCGTCTTCTTCCTCGTCGTCGTCCTCTTCGTCTTCTTCGTCGTCCTCTTCTTCGGCCTCTTCTTCGTCCTCGTCGTCTTCTTCGTCTTCGTTGTCTTCTTCCTCGTCGTCGTCCTCTTCGTCTTCTTCCTCGTCGTCCTCTTCGTCTTCTTCTTCGTCCTCTTCGTCTTCTTCGTCCTCGCCGTCCGGTTCTGACTCCTTCTCCTCTTCAGTTCTTTCTGAGATTACTTCTTCTTGTTCAAAATCATCCTGCTCATCAAATACTTCAGCTTCAGCCTCTTCGAGTGATTTATGCTCTTCTGATGTTTCATCCTCTAGCACTTCAGAGTCACTATCCTGTTCACTTTCTTCTTCACTAAGTGTACTTTGCTCCAAATCATCTCTTTGTTGATTATCTGAATCATCGTCATCATCGCTAGATTCACTGTTTTTATCGCCAGTTACCTGTTTTTGAAATTTTTCTTTTTTTACATTAGCTACTTTTTCTCGATAGGCTTTTAATTTCTCGTATTTGACCTTTTCCTTATTGTATTTTTTTTGAAGATTTTGTCTCTTTTCTCGACGCTCTTCCTTAGTTAATTGGTCAAACTTTTTTTGAATTCTTTCTCTGCTTTTAGCTTCAAAATTTTCTTTATAAAAATTTTCTGTTTTGCTTCCTACATAAGTTGCAGCTTTGGCTTTCAAGCTGCCTAATCCACATTTATCTAACGCAGATCCTATTACAGCTTCTCCAACCGCCCCTACGCCTGGAATATTAATGGCCATAGAGGATGCCTTAGCTACTGCATGTATGGAAAAAGAGCCTACTCCTTTTGCAATTGCTCTTTCTAAATTAACGCTGGCATCTACCATATTTCGAGGATCATTTATTTGCTCCAACTTACTCCGCAAACTTTTTTTGGTATTTAGACCAATTTTTTCTCCTGCGATACCTGAGAGAACTGAAATTGAATCTTTTAGGGGCATTTCCGAAAGTACTTGAGTTTGACTATAAAAATTCTGATACCCTTCTTTGATAGCCACATATTGTTTCTGAGTAAAATCCCCTATACCGGTAGCGATTTTTTTAATTAAGCTCATACTGAATATCCCCTTAGATTAGTGGTTTTAATGAAATGACCTCGCTAACAATCAGCAAGGGTATCCACTCAATCAATTCTGTATACAGCTCAACTTGATCGATATTCACTTTTGTTTTTACAGCATTTAATACATCTACAATTGGAACGAAGGGATGTGCAAGTTGCCATATCAGAAATGGAATAATTGTAACATCAATTGGATCATGGTTGCGTAAAGCTATTAGTAAATAGCCATCTTCTGTTTCCTTCCCAGCCATTCCTTTTGGTACAATTGAGTACTTCGACAATAGTTCATCAAAGCTGTTATTCAAGTCAATAATAACCCCTTGCTTCAGCAGGTTATTGACTGTTATTTGAAGCTCACCTTGGTTATCAAGCAGACTCTGCTGCAATATTTCATTGAACGAATTCGAGTTAGTTTTAATTGTTTCCCACGTTTCATAAGCAAACTCACTTAACTCAATTAGTTTATTTGTTTTCACACGATAAACTTGTTTGCCTTGCAAGGAAATCGCACCTACGTCTTCTCCGATAGCAATATAATTACTCTGCATGTTGGGTGCCTCCTATACTTGTTAAAGGTTCGATATTCCAAAGTCCCACTCGCACCAATCTCCTACCCTCTTCCGTTAGTAGCTTCAACGCTACTTGATCATCAGTGATATTAAGTTCTGTCATTGCTTGTGCAAGTATTTCAATTAAAGTTGCATTACCTGCGGCTGCATTCCAAAGTGTATACTGCTCTCGTGTTAAAACTACTTTGTCTTTTTCAAGCGGACCGCCAAATCTCCATTTTCCATTTTCTAATCCGTATGGAACACCATTACGAACGGCATATGTACTTTGCAATACAATATCCTCAGGATCATCAAATTCCCAGTGCATTATCAAGTTCGAATCCATCAGTTTTAATAAAACCATATCCATGTCAAATGCCTTAAACTTCAGCTCTAGCTTTTTTTGCATATCATCTCGCCATTCTAGAACAGACTTATAGCTGCGCAGTTTTTTCCATGCGTAATACTCTAGCTGCGACAGAATAATAAAGTTTAAGCTACTGCCAGCAGCGTAATATTTCATACCATTCTCTTCTACATAAAATCCTAAATCTCTTCCTGTTGGTACAAATGCAGCCTTCATCAAGTTAACCTCCCATTATTTCGTATAATTAATTGGATTAAATTTAAATGGTTCACCATTAAATGGAGAAACAATACATTGACCAATTGATAGTTCTGTCAAATCCCAATCCTCTATTACAAATCCATCAACTATTGAATCTTGCACACCCTTATTTACGTTTGCTGCAGCAAATGCCACCATTTTCTTATTCATACCATGGCGATTACGCACGAATGAGCGACTTGCTTCGTCAAACAAACGGAATGCAAAAATGGTACCAAAACCACTTAAAATACTGTTTCCTAATGCTTCTGTGTAAACGTGACGAACTTGCCCAACATTCTGTATACCAGCAATTACTCGCACACCTAATGAACGTCCAAAATTTAATGCATTATCCATATAGCTCAACTTCGGAATAAGCGGGAATTCATCTAAGATAAAGAAAATATTGCCTCGTACATCTTTCTCTTTTTGTCCTAGTGCATTTTTCATTGCTATATCTAACATTAGCGTATAGATTGGCTTCAAGACATTTGCACTGGAAATATCATATTCAAGGAAAACTGCACGTCCGCCTCTTTCCTTAATAGCACCTGTTAACGAAAAGTTTCCAGCTTCACGGAATGTTCCATTGAAGACATTAAATAAGTTTTGATATAAGTGCATAAAAAACGACTGATTTGTTTTAGGGTCGTTTGATTTATGAATATAATTTTTTACCCACTTTAAATCCTGATGGTGAAGCAACAGATTTCTTACTGTCTTATCGGTTGCAGCCTGTAACCATTCAATAAAAGTATTATGATTCTCAATGGGCCCGCCATTTTCAATCTCCCGAATCTTCGCACATAAAATAGCAGCAAATAAATCTCTTGCTCCCGTTGCAAATATCGGCGCACTTGAGTTTTCCATATCCTCCTTAAATAGTGCTGAAGCAATCTCCCAAATTACCTCTTCTCTCTTAGACGGAATTGTCGCTAAAATATCCTCAAAAATATTCCAACGAACCATTCCAGGTACTTCTTCCTGTTCATTTGTTAGCACATAGTCTCCTGGTCGATAAAACTTTTGCAAGTAATCGCCCTTAGCATCAAAAAATATAAAAATATCATCCTCCGTTGCATACGAGCGTAGTCCATCAATTAAATGGAAGAGTGAAACAGATTTCCCACTGCCGATCGATCCTAAAAAAAGCATATGTCGCTGTAATAATAAAGGGTGGATTGTAACGCCGGTACGATCATTTCCAGGAATTCCATATGTCGCTTTACCGTACCATTTCACAGATTCTAACTTTTCAAGCTTCTGCCCATCAATTACATCATTCCTTAAATAACTCATCTTCTACATTTCCCCATTTCCCCATAGTTACATAAAAACCCATCATTTTGAATATATACTCAGAATGATGGATTCAATGATTTCTTTAAATTATATAAAGGTATTTACCCAAAAATATTTGTTTGTGGCATTTGAATTTTCCCGCCGCATTCTACGCAGTATTCTGCACCAGTTACATTAGGTGTTTTACATCTACAATATTCTGGAACTACCGACTCTGAATCTGGCTCTTTTGGTGCTAACCCTGATGTCTTTTTCAAAGGTCTATCTTCATAGTTTGAGTTTTTCCACTTATCAATTGCCAAATCACCCATAATTTGAATATCTTGAATAAGGGCACTGATTTCACGAATCATCTGCTCAGTATTTCTACCCGGCCCTGCAGCTGCTACTGTCAAGAATGCATCATTTGATGTAATGCGTGAGAAAAATCCACGACTTGCTTCAACGGAAACATTGATAGCCGGAGTTGAATCACTACTCATAATCAGTAAATACATTTGCACACCAGAAGCATTAAATCCTTTATAAATTAAAAAACCTCCTATCCCTAAAAGCAGAACGCTAATATTAAATGCACTTTCGAAAAAAGTTAAACCAAACAATGCAATAATAGCACCGATAACAATTGATAATAGACTTTTCTTATGTGTGAGACCACCACTTACACCTGAAATTGAGTCAATCTTAGTATCACGTAATATAATACTTGAACCTAGTGTACTTTTTGAACTTCCTGTAAAGATGAGACGACGATTAGTCGCTATCACGTAACCCTCTGATTTAGGATTAGCTATGTAAGAAGCCTCATACTCCCGAATAACTGTTTCATCTTCTGATAAAACAATCCCGCGCACATTTTTCATCCTATTCCCCACTCCCCATACTTATAATCTTTCATAGTTACCAATTTCTAAATCCTACTTTTCAATTCTTGTAATTGAAGATAGTTAGCTTTTGAGCATTATTCTAAAAATAATTACTTTTAATCTAGCTATTTTTACAGGCTCTTGCTGTACGGAATTCTGCGAAGAAGATTCTAAGTTGATATATACATTTAAATTCTCCTATCCCTTTTTTTATTTATTAGTAAAATATCAAAAAATTCAATAATTACCATTTATCATTATAATGTTACAAAACGTTACAAACAATTACAATATCCTAGTTCATTTGACTCATTTTTTTAATTTCTACTCACTTTTTACATTCTAATGCACTATTAACAAAAAAAAAGCAGTAAGCTTATCAAGTATATTTTTACACCTTTAAGCCAACTGCTGTATATTAAAGTTTTATAAAATTAAGCTAGTTCTAGCCAAGCGACATTCTCAACATGTGCAGAATGTATTTGCCAACGCATGGGTGCTGTTGGGTTTAATAATAAATCAAACTATCTTTCATTACTATCTACACTAATAGTGCCTTTAGTCGAGTTCTTTTCTCCACAATTAGAACATGTTGATGTTATAACATAAACTTTTTCTTTTTGACCAAACTCTTCTTTTATAGAATTAGCCATATTAGGAAGTGAAAATACAACTACAATCAAAGTAATTAATGTCATAGCATCAAGCATATCATTAATACCTTTATCTATTAAAGTTAATAGAGTAATTATTATCAAGTAAAATAATAAAAATACCATAATAATATAACTTATTTTATTGTAAATATTTTTAAACTTTGTCTTCATACCTTCCCCCCTCCTCTTCCTTATATACGTAAAAAAGTCATAATAGTTTCAAACATCATGCCGTCCATATAGTTTCTACTACCTATGTAAAAAGCAGTGCATGAATGAACTGCACTGCTTTTTACAATGAACATCCTACTTGCATGAGGGGAAATTAATTACATTATAGACATTGGTGTATAGATAGACACTTAACAAAACTAAAAATAGATAACTGTGACTACTATTATTAATTCAAACGTTATCATACCACCAAACAAATACCATAAATTAAGCTCTCTGAATTTCCCTCTTTTCCTCAGATTGTTGTTGTTCGCTTTCTCTTAGCATCAATATATACAATAAGCATAACTCAATACTAATTCTTTTTTTATAAATAGAAAAGATACTTTCCTTAATATTATATTTCACAGTATTTATAGCGTTTTTATCGTTTTTATTACAAATCTTTTTGAGTAAGTTACAAACGAAATAACCGCATTAACACAAGTTACATTATTGTGAATTACTTGTATTCTATAACAACCTATAGACCCTTTTAAATTACTTTCTTCATCATATTGATCTTCTGAATCAGGAACATATGCCCGCTTTTTTCTAGCTTCCTCTTTAGAATTATAAAATAGTAGGTCCTCTCTAGATTTTAAAAGCTTATTAAATGTTGAATCCGCACCTAGTAATTCATCATTTGAGATATTTCTCTCTTCAAAAATGCACTCTGCTAGAAACCACTTTTCATTTTTACCTGGAAAATTATAGTGTATACATACGTACATTTCATCACTGTTCAGTTTATAATCATCATATGACAGGATTGCACATAGGGATTCATTCAAAGACTTAATAATGTACTTTAGCTGTTCTTTAGGATTGCTATTAATATGAGGTGCTCCATATTTTCCATTCTTAATATTTTTTATTTGCTCCTTTAAGGAAGCATATTTAATATCACATAAATTATTAAAAGCCGTGTTTGTGACATCAAAGACCTTCAATTTCATTCTATCTCTATTATTATTTAATTCCTCATTTTCGTAGACTCTTTGAGCTATAACAAATATGGTGGAAAATAATACAACTGCAATAGTTAAAGTCCATCCTATCCATGTAAGTGATCTACTATTGTTCATAACGGTATAAATCTTGCCCCAAATAGCTAAGTATTAAAGAGAACCATATACCCGTTGTCGCTGTAAATGATGATACAATTAACCATTTCTTTTGGCTCCACTTATGTAATTCAATTAATTTTTGAATAATGATTCCCTTCATGAAAAAAACTCAACTTTCACTAAACTTTATATTTCTCGAAATAATGAATATTGTTTTTACTATCCCTTTTTTTTAGCCTACTATTAATTTTATATACTTCTACAACGTTAGTCTTACAAACAACAGTTAACTTTAATAACTTAAGAAAATTTGATAGCACTCTAATCTCCCCTTTAATAGAAATATACTTAAATTAATTCAAATCTCCATTTGTGTTCAATTTTAGAGTCTTTGTTATTCTCAACTTTGCTAACAAACATATCTATTGGTCTTGCAAAAACACCACAATCACCATAAAGCGCTTTATATATAACTAATTCTTCCTCAGTTTCAGTCGCTATAGCGAAATCTAATATTAAATACTCTTTATTTTTATAGTGTCTTACCTTCTTCCCCTAGGCGGCGCCTTTTTTGAACGATTTGTGCTCGTTTCTAAAGAAAGCATGCACGCGCAAGAATTGCGACTCCTGATTCTATATTTTATTGAATCGAATACTGTATCAGCTTATTCAGCGCCAACAATCATATTTTCATCAGATGTATTAAGAAACTTACGCACACGAGAATAGATGCATTACCGAAACTTCTTAATCAAGAATGGATGAAAAACCGAATGTCTTCATCTATGACATTCATCAAATATATATCAATTACACGAAAAGGCACTAACACTGCCTTTTCAAGCCATTTTATTTCGATACTTTATCTGTAATGGTATACCAATACGGAAGGAGTACCGAAAAACTATTAACAGTATAGACATACTACCGAAAAATTTACAAAGCAACAAAGACAACTAGGAGAGGAAACAAATGAAAGTAACAAGATTATACGCAAATCCAGAAAAGGCTATAGATGTCCGTAGCTTACTTACCCAATTGGTCCATTTAGAACTCGATAAATTGGTGAATACTAATAAATTAAACTCGTCAACATCTCATGGAAAAATGACTATAGGCGGTGATTACTCATGAGATGTGCTATATACGCTCGGGTATCTACCGAGATGGATTCACAAAAGACTTCAATCGATAATCAAATTGATATATTCCGTAGCTATGCATCCCAACAGAACTGGGAAATTGTCAAAGTGTACACCGATAAAAAGTCCGGGACCAAAAACAACAGACCCGGATTAAAATCCCTCATTGAGGATGGGAAATCCGGTGTATACGATGTCATTCTCGCCAAAGAGCTTTCTCGTTTGGCACGTAACGGACGCTTGTCATATGAGTTGCGGGACATTTGCCAAATGCACGATCTCCACATTGTCTGCTTGGATAAATCCATCAACAGCTTGGAAGGCAATGTACAAAACTTTGGATTATTTGCCTGGCTTTATGAAAACGAGTCAACCAACAGCAGCAGACGTAATAAACAGGCGAAACGAGTGAAAGCACAACGCGGGCTGTTTGTCGGTTCGAACCCTCCATATGGCTATCAATGCAAGGAAGGAAAACTGAGCATCCGGAATGATAACACTCCTCAAATCGTGAAGCGAATCTTTCAAGATTATCTATCCGGTAAAGGGATGGACACAATAGCTAAAAAACTGACAGCGGAACAATGTCCTACCCCCTCACAGATAGCAGGTAAATCAAATGCTTCTCCACTATGGCATGCTTCTTCCGTGAAGAACATCCTTAATAACCGTCATTATTGTGGTGATCTGGTACAGAACCGCACAGAAACTATTTCTGTGACATCCACGAAAAGACGTGAAGTGAAAAGCGATGTAATGACCATTCATGAAGATACTCATGAAGCAATCATTCCAAAAGAAACCTTTCATACGGTTCAGGAAATGTTATCTTGACGCACTCGTACAGCGACAGCTCCTAAAAAGCATTTGTTCACCAATCTGCTTTTCTGTGAGGGGTGTGGCAAAGCCATGTGGTACAAAGCAAACCAGCGCGGATATCGATGTGGGGGCAATATCAAGCACGGAGACTGTTTCTGTACAAACAGACTCCCGATCCGAGAAGGAGAACTCAAGGAAATCATCGAAGAGGACTTACGAGAACTGTTCAAATCCTTCCAGGATGAATCATTTACAGCAACCTTAACAACAAAAGCTGGAAACGAAGAAGCAACAGATCCTGCAGGAAATTTCAACTGTTGAACAGGTTATAGACCAGCTACGGAACAAGAAACTTGAATATGTAAATCTCTATACAGATGATATGATTACGAAAGATGAATTAATTGAATTCAGGATGTTAATTGACAAAAAAGTCGAGGATGCAAAAAAGAAGCGTATTCAGCTCGAAGAAAGCTTGAAAGAATGCACTGAGGAAAGTTACTCAATTGATTTGAGCAAAAAATTGAAGGATCTTTTAAACCTAAAGGAACTGACTCCTCAACTCCTTCACTCACTAGTCGAAAAAATTGCTTGCACAGCTGAGGGACATATCAGGATTCAATACACGTTCATAAATCCAATACAGGAAACATAAAAAGGCAGTGCCCCCGAGAGGGCTGACTGCCTTATTTTAAAATGAGTTGTGAGATACACTCCACATGTGTAGTCTGCGGGAACATATCGACAGGCTGAACTTCGCGAGTTTCATAACCACCTTCTCCTAAGATACGAAGGTCGCGCGCCAGTGTGCCCGGGTTACATGAAACATAAACGACTTTCTTCGGTTTCATGGCAATGATTGTGTTCAATAATGCTTCGTCGCAGCCCTTTCTTGGAGGGTCAACGACGATGACATCAGCTTTAATTCCTTCTGCTGCCATGTTTGTGATGACTTCTTCAGCCGCACCTACCAAAAACTCTGCGTTTGTAATGCCGTTAAGCTCCGCATTGCGCTTCGCATCTTTAATCGCATCTTCTACGATTTCAACTCCGTATACTTTTTTCGCTTTTTGAGCAAGGAATAAAGAAATAGTGCCGATTCCGCAATACGCATCGATAACTGTTTCTTCGCCAGTCAGCTCGGCGTACTCAAGCGCTTTGTCGTAAAGCACTTTTGTTTGGTCCGGATTGACTTGATAGAACGAGCGCGGTGAAATCGCGAACTTAACTTCTCCAATACTGTCCGTAATTGTGCTTTTACCCCAAAGAGTGACAGAACGATCACCTAAAATAACGTTTGTGCGTTTTGTATTAATGTTTTGGACGA
Source organism: Peribacillus faecalis (assembly GCF_014712675.1). Lineage (GTDB taxonomy): Bacteria > Bacillota > Bacilli > Bacillales > DSM-1321 > Bacillus_AD > Bacillus_AD faecalis. The sequence continues at coordinate 160,576 of NZ_JACXSI010000023.1, forward strand.
TACTTGCTACATTCGGAATCGCCTTCACGATATCTCTTACGATTTCTACGTCATTTGGCAATTGTCTGGTACGTGTTACAAGCACAATCATAATCTCGCCTGTTTGCTTCGCCCAACGAACCATAATGTGGCGAAGAACGCCGCGGTGATCTTGCTCATTATATGGAGAAATCCCATTCTCTTTGCAAATGTCACGTACTTTTAAAACAACAGAATCATCCATTGAAAGCTCAACGCCGCAGTTTTCCATATCAACGATTTCATGGCTGCGTTTTTTATAGTAACCGGCAACAAATTTGCCGTTTTGTTCGCCGACAGGCACTTGTACTTTATTGCGGTAGCTCCATGGTTTTTCCATACCTAGTACAGGGTGCACGTTAACATCTTTTAATCCGCCAAGACGCTCTAATGCGTCGCGTACTTGCTTTTCTTTTGCACGAAGCTGACCTTCATAGCTTAAGTGCAGAAGCTGTGCGCCGCCACATTCTTTATGAAGTTTACATGGGTTTTCAACACGCTCCGGACTTGGTTCGATAATTTCTTCCAAGCGACCAAAGCCGTAGCCCTTGTTCACTTTAATTACTTTTACTTTTGCCTTTTCTCCGGGTAGTGCGTTAGGAATGAACAACGGATAGCCATCGACTTTCGCCACTCCTGAACCGTCTTGTGTTAAATCTTCCACGTCAACCGTTACTACATCATTTTTAGAGACGGGTGCTTGCTTTTTCATGTATACTGTTTCCTCATTTCTATAGACAATCTTAATTAAGATCTAATTTACTAAATATAAAGCTTCCATTCGTATTATAGACTGTTTTCTTACTTTAAACAAAAAAATCCCTTGCAACGAACTACAAAAATCGTTTCAAGGGACTGCATTCTATTTTATTACAAAAGCAGATTGATTATTTTCTAATAGAAATCGAAGGGTGACATCATTAAATCGCTCAGGCTGATCGATATTGCAGACGTGACCGGCATCCTCAATACACTCCAGTGTCACATCACATTTTGAGCTAATAACGACATCCTCTACTGTTTCCAAAAATAAATAATCTTCTTTCCCCATCACAAAAAGTGTAGGGATACCGTAAAAATTTCTCTGTAACTTGCGCAGAAATGGATTTATGTTTTTAGTAAGCGAAAACCATCTGATAAATTCCTTCTGGCACATCTTCTTAGCTAATTGCACAAACGTATTTCGTGCCTCTTTATGATTATTTCTTGGCATAATAATCCATGCGAACAATCGATATATCCACATATACGGAAGGATGTATTTCCCAAAATTCCCTACAGATATATAAAACTTCGTCCGCAAATCCAATCCTGTTACTGCTCCGCCGAGAATCATGGAGCTGACTCGATCGGGATAGCGCTTTGCAATCGTCTGAATGACTATAGTCCCTAATGAAATGCCGATAAAATGTGTCTTTTCAATCTGCTCATAATTGATGACCTCCATAATTTCATCGGCGATATCGCTGAAATTATCTCCCTTTTTCCAGACAATCTGATTAGATTTCCCATGACCTCTTAAATCTACCAAAAGCACATTGAAATGCTTTTTATATTCCCTTAACTGCTTGTACCAAATCGCTGAACTTGAACCTGCCCCATGAATCAACGTTACCCAAGCAGTCTGTCTATCGATCACGTATGTCCGGTAATGCAGCAACGAGCCCTTCCCCCTTTGATGTTCGCCTTGCTTTATAGTATTTATAGTAAATTTTACTCCAAAACAATAATTTCAAACGCTTTCAAAACTAACCAAAAAGGAAAAATCCAACTGATGTTAGGATTCTTCCTCATAACTTTATTCAATATCTGTATTTCTTTCCGGCAGTACATCCGGTTTGAAATCATCCGGAACAAAAACGTCAAAATGGCGGTACATATTCACGAACTCAGCAGGAGCTAATCCACCATATTCGCCATCTAAATTCAGCATCATTTTATCTTTCGATGTCACCTTAATACGATTTGCTTTCGCATAAATAACATTTGGGTCATTTATATGCTCGCCTCGCAGTGTCATCGTGATAACTCGAATAAAATCAGCCAAGTTCAACTTTTTCAAAATTAGCAGTGTAAACATGCCATCATTTAAAGAAGCATCGGGAGCTAAACGTTCAAACCCGCCGACCGAATTAGTATTGGCTACTAGAAAGAGCATGATTTCTCCTTCAAAAAGCTTTCCATCATACTCAATTGAAACTTCAGACGCTCTGATTGACGGAAGCATTTCAATCCCTTTCAAGTAGTAAGCAAGTTGCCCTAGCATCGTTTTCAGTTTACTCGGCACTTCATATGTCAACTCTGTTAGTCGGCCGCCTCCAGCGATGTTAATAAAGTATCTATCATTCATTTTTCCGATATCAATCGGCATCGTATGCCCTTTCGCAATAATATCAACCGCTTTATCAACATTACGACTAACGTGAATTGCACGTGCGAAATCATTGGTTGTACCAGTCGGAATGATGCCAAGCTTCGGACGGACCTCTGCATCAGCAAGACCGTTGATTACTTCATAAATTGTACCGTCTCCGCCGGCAGCTATGACAACATCATATTTTCTTTCAATCGCGATACGTGCAGCTTCTGTTGCATCTCCTGCTCCTGTTGTCGCATGGCAAGAGGCTTCATAACCTGCTGCCTCCAACTTTGCCAAAATATCCGGCAAATGCTTGCGAATGACTTCACGGCCGGACGTTGGATTGTATATTAACCTTGCCCTTTTCATCATCATCATCCTATAATCTTATTTCATTAATTTATTGAGAGTTGATTATATAGCACCATTTCAAAAATTGCTACTTTTTTTCAAATTCTACTCTTTCATATTTCCTTTGATTATATTGTACCATTGCATTGTTTCTTGTTCATCCTTTGAATTCAAAATAAGAAAACCTTTCTTTGTATCCAACAGAATATAAGGTGGTTCATCCAAAAACACATACATTCGACCTTTTCCTAATTCCTTAGATGAATAATGGCCTAAAGCACGTGTTGATGAACCAAAGCCGTTAGTTCGCTTCATATCATTCGGCAAACTATCAATCAACTCAGCAGACAATATATCTTCGCGATTCAGCTCATAACTGTACATACCGCTAAAAAAAATCGTTTTATCATCTATTGTCACGTTGGTCGGACGCAATCCCATAAAAAACAGCACACTGACAAAAGCTAACACAATAGCAGTGAGACTGATAGAGATAATATAATTTCTCTTCCTTTTCTTTGGCAATGAGTATCTCGAACCGTAGATGGTTCCTCCTAATGTGTAGACCAGGAAAACACCCACTTGAATCTCCAAAGCGTAAGGTACGGCCAATGCCAAAATCAAAGTCCCGAACAGCCAAATGATTGCCATTCCCCATAAAAATCGGCCACTATAGGTAAGGTAGCCGTTATTTCTATACTCTTCCTTTTCTTCCTCACTGCTTGTATTATACCCGGAAATGAAATCGTACATCTTTTTATTATGCACTAAATAAGCCAGCCCACACAAAATAATTCCAATAATTATCCAAGTTACAAGTAATCCCATCTTCAAACCTCCTAGTTTACTTCCTTTCCTCCTTTTATATACGGTTAAATAATATAAAAGGTTTCTTCAGGTAAAATCTGACTACAAATAATTTAGATTTTATTTTGAATAATATAAATTATAGTGATATAATAAAAACACGGGCTGTTAGCTTAGTTGGTAGAGCAACTGACTCTTAATCAGTAGGTCAAGGGTTCGAACCCCTTACAGCCCATTGCTAATAACTCTCAAACCCATAAAAAAGAGGCAACACTTAACCGTGCTGCCTCTTTTTAGTATTCGAGAAGCTAATTCAAAAACGAAAAAGGACCGGTGACGTTTTTTCTTTTTATTATCGCTTCTGAATTTCCTGCAATAATAATTTATTAACCAGTTGAGGGTTAGCTTGCCCTTTTGTCGCTTTCATAATTTGACCGACTAAGAATCCTGTCGCTTTTTGTTTCCCAGCTTTAAAGTCTTCAATTGATTGCGGATTGTTATCAAGTGCCTCAGCAATGACTTTCAGCAGCGCACCCTCATCGGAAATCTGTACTAAGCCTTTTGCTTTTACAATTTCTTCTGCGTCTCCGCCGTTTTCGACCAATTCCTTAAAGACCGTTTTGGCAATTTTAGATGAGATGGTTCCGTTCTCGATCAGTTGAATCATACCTGCTAATGATTGCGGAGTTAAAGCAACACCAGTAAGTTCTTTATTCTCAGCATTCAAGTAAGCCAGCAGTTCGCCCATAATCCAGTTCGATGCTTGCTTTGCTTCTGCACCTGCCGCAACAGTCGCTTCGAAGAAATCCGCTGTTTCTTTTGCCACTGTCAGGATAGCCGCATCATATGCAGGCAAGCCCATTTGCTCAACGTAACGTTTTTGGCGAGCATCCGGAAGCTCAGGAATTTCTGCACGAATGCGATTCTTCCATTCGTCATCAATGTAAAGCTCTACTAAATCCGGCTCCGGGAAGTAGCGATAATCATCCGAACCTTCTTTAACACGCATCAAAATTGTTTTGCCTGAAGATTCATCAAATCGGCGTGTTTCTTGCTCGATTTTACCTCCAGCAGATACAGTAGCTATTTGACGGCGCTCTTCGAACTCAAGTCCTTTGCGGACGAAGCTGAATGAGTTTAGGTTTTTAAGCTCTGTCTTTGTGCCTAACTCTTCCTGCCCATACGGACGGATCGAGATGTTCGCATCACAGCGAAGCGAGCCCTCTTCCATTTTACAGTCGGATACTTCCGTAAATTGAATGATTGATTTCAGTTTTTCCAAATATGCATACGCCTCTTCCGGTGTGCGAATATCGGGCTCCGATACAATTTCAATCAACGGCGTTCCTTGGCGGTTGTAATCGCATAAAGAATAACCGAATTCATGCGTCAGTTTTCCTGCATCCTCTTCCAAATGCAAACGCGTGATACCGATGCGCTTTTTCTGGCCATTCACTTCAATATCAATGTAGCCGTTCTCTCCGATTGGCTGATCAAATTGAGAAATTTGATATGCCTTTGGATTGTCCGGATAAAAGTAGTTTTTGCGGTCAAATTTCGTATGCGTCGCTACTTCACAGTTCAATGCCATAGCTGCTTTCATCGCATACTCAACTGCTTTTCTGTTCACGACAGGCAATACGCCCGGATAGCCTAAATCGATGACAGATGTATTGGAATTCGGCTCAGCACCGAAATGGTTTGGACTTGATGAAAAGATTTTTGATTCTGTTTTTAACTCAACGTGTACTTCTAAACCTATTACAGTTTCAAATTGTTGCATTTCCCTCACCCCTTACAGTTGCGGTTTTTTTGTATGATGATCAGTTGCTTGCTCAAATGCATGCGCAACTCGGTATACTGTACTTTCGTCAAAGTGCTTGCCGATAATTTGCAGACCAAGCGGTAATCCTTGCTCTGACAATCCACACGGAACCGAAATACCCGGAACGCCTGCTAAGTTCACTGGGATTGTCAAAATATCATTCGCATACATTGTCAGCGGGTCTTTTACATTTTGACCGATTTGGAATGCAGGTGTCGGTGTTGTCGGACCAATAATGACATCATATTTTTCAAATACGTCTTCAAAATCTTTTTTGATTAATGTACGAACTTGCTGTGCCTTTTTATAATATGCATCATAGTAGCCGGAGCTTAGCGCGAATGTTCCAAGCATAATTCGGCGCTTTACTTCTGTGCCAAATCCTTCAGCACGTGTATTTTTGTACATATCCATCAGTGTTTCTCCGTTTGGCGAGCGATAACCGTAACGAACGCCATCAAAGCGTGCCAAGTTCGCTGAAGCCTCTGAAGAAGATAGAAGGTAATAAGTTGCCAATGCATATTTCGAATGAGGCAGTGATACTTCCTCCCATGTAGCACCTAAAGATTCAAGCACCTTTAATGCTCCAAGGACAGAATTCTTCACTTCCTCCGTAACGCCTTCCCCTAAATATTCTTTTGGAACGGCAATACGAAGACCTTTTACATCGCCAGTCAATGCATCCGTAAACTTCGGTACAGCCAGATTAGCTGAAGTGCCGTCAAGCGGATCAATTCCGGAAATAGCTTCTAACAGGAAAGCATTATCTTCTACTGTGTTTGTGATTGGACCGATTTGATCAAGTGATGAAGCAAACGCTACTAGGCCAAAACGGGATACACGTCCGTATGTCGGCTTCAATCCTACAACACCGCAATATGCTGCCGGCTGGCGAATAGAACCGCCTGTGTCCGAACCAAGCGAGAACAATACTTCACCAGCTGCTACTGCTGCAGCCGAACCGCCTGAAGAACCACCTGGAACATATTCAATATTCCAAGGATTCCGAACATTCTTATAAGCAGAATTTTCGTTAGATGAGCCCATCGCAAATTCATCCATGTTCAATTTCCCGATCGTCACTGTGCCTGCCTGACGAAGTTTCTCCACTACAGTAGCATCATAAATAGGATCGAAGTTTTCTAAAATTTTGCTGGCACATGTTGTGCGCAGATTTTTCGTTACGATATTATCTTTAATACCAATCGGCATACCGAATAAAAGACCGGATGCTTCACCTTTTGCCAGCTTCTCATCTAATTGTGCCGCATGATTACGCGCACCTTCTTCATCTAACGTCAAAAACGCAGAAACTGTTTCGTCTACTTCTGCAATACGTTTATAAGATGCATCTACTAAATCAGTTACTTTTAATTCTTTTTTATCAAAAAGTGTTTGCAGCTCTCGCAAACTACTAGTGAACAAGTCCATGCTGATCCCCCTTAATCCATAATCGACGGTACGCGAATGTAACCATCTTGTTGGTCTGGTGCATTTTTTACAACTTCCTCAACCGGAAGACCTTCTTTCGCAACATCCTCACGAAGAACATTGACCATCTCCAAAACATGCGATGTCGGCTTGACGTTAGTAGTATCTAACTCATTTAATTGCTCAGCAAAAGTAATGATTGCATCAAGCTCTTTTCTCATTTGTTCCGCTTCTTCTTCATTTACAGCCAAACGGGCAAGATGTGCTACGTGTTTTACTTCCTCTATTGAAATACGTGACATAATCGTTCACCTCCAAATTATCTATCAATAAACTAAGCAAACGCCCAGTTTCTTTCAATTATTTCCAATGTATTCACCTTTATAAAAAGCATTAAAAATCATATTATTAATATTATCAGACTTTCGCACACTAAAGCAATAATGACATATTATATTTCCCCATAATGATATTTTATATTTGATTATAGGTGCAGGAAACGGCAAAAGCGGGGTATTTAAGAATTTAAAATGTAAAAATTTGCACTGATACGTCTAGTTTACGCCCAAATAATTCAAAATGTGCAAAAAGACAATAGAACGGCATAAAACCGAAGGCTTAATAAGTCTCTCGGTTACGTTACGTTTTTAATATAATGGATAACAGTGCAACAGTTCACTCTAGCATCATGTAATCCTGCATTGACAAAAACCTAAAGTACACAACCATGTAAGCCAGCCCTTACTCATCGATAAATGGACTGACAAATCCTTGCTTTACCTCCGGATAGATGCAAACTCTAACTTTCTTGAAAGATAAAAAAGCAAAAAACAGACTCAATCATCATGTTTTTTGCTTTCTATTTTTTGTCGTTGACTTACTGATACATATGGACAATCGGCTCAGTCGCATTGGCTTTACGGACAATTAATGATTCTTGGCCATAAACTGATGAAATTGATACTTCTACAGAAATATACTCCGGAAAATGCTCCATAACGAGCCCGGTCACATATTGTGTAAATCCGATTGCTTCTGTTTTACCGTAAAATTGAATCGGTATGTCAATCTTCAATTCCTGAAGTTGATCGTCAATATAAAATCCACGTCCAATAACCCCATTGAAGTTAGGAAAGTATTCTTCAACATCATGTTTAAAGTTCAGGAAGGCAGTATTGTCATCCCGATGCTCATCTTTTGCTTCTTCTGAAGGGAACAGCATATACTCTTCATTTAAATCTTTCCAATTAGAGACGGCGTTCTTCCCTTTACCGACATTTGTATAAGAAACAAAATGACCAGGCACTACCGATTTATTCGATTCTTGTTTAAATAAGGCAATTGTAATTGGAACTTCTTCAAGTCCTTTCATTCCCCTTAACCTTTGAAGCACTTTATCGGCGATTTTCTTGCCCTCTTCCATCATCTCTTTCTCGGAAATTTCCGTCTCGTACGTTGCTCCGTATGCTTCTTTTTGATAATAGTGGACCGAATTTAGAGCAAGACCGATCACGACTCCACCTAAACTGACTGTATCATCGGACTTCTTCACCATATAATTGTGCTCTAAAATATGAGCCAGATATAGCGGGTATTTCTGATTTCTCTCATCAATGTCACCAGTTCCCGGATCGCTCGGATTTAAGCCAAGGTTATCGATAGCATCGATTTTCTTTCCTTTTTTCTGTTCCTGTTTCTTCTGCTGTTCCTTTAGCTGTTCCTCTGTATATTCGCGTTGCAGCCAACTTTTCACTGTATCACTATCAAGAAATTGACCTTCCTTAAATAAATACGTATCCGTTGAGAAATCCTCTTGTGCTATTCTCATCAAGCCCATTTCCATTTCCGTCATATCATACCGTGTATTCAAATTGGAAACGACTTGCCCCCTGGCCGCACTTGGTTCAAACGGCAATATGGTTCGATAATAATTATCTGATATTTGGTACTTCGGTATAATCGCTTTTGCAGACTCGTCTTTTGCTTCTTCCGTTGTTTCCTCACCATCTAAATTTGGCGCACAACCAGCCAACAGCAACATTAACCCTACCCCTAAAAACGAGAGCTTCTTCATGCTTGTTTACACCTCTTATTTATTTAGTTCTTCAATCAGCTTCTCCTCATTCCAAACCTCAATTCCTAACTCTTCTGCCTTAGTCAGCTTCGAGCCGGCATCAGCACCTGCAATAACCAAGTGCGTCTTTTTGCTGACACTGCCTGAAACTTTTGCGCCTAGTGCTTCCAGTTTCTCTTTTGCTTCGTTTCTCGTCAGCACTTCTAACTTTCCTGTCAAAACAACTGTTTTCCCCGCAAAGAATGAATCACTTTCCTCTGCCGCTACCAATTTTGGTCCTTTATAGGCCATGCTCACTCCGGAATAAATCAGCTCCTGCAGCAGTTCAGCTGTTTCAGGCATTGAAAAATACGTTACAATAGAATCCGCCATTTTATGGCCGATTTCATTGATATCAGTCAATTCCTCATACGTAGCCTTTGTGATGGCTTCCATTGAACCGTAATGTTGCGCTAACGTTTTAGCAGCCTTTGCTCCGACATGACGAATGCCTAATCCAAACAATAAGCGCTCCAACGAATTTTGTTTTGATGCTTCGATTGCATCGAGAAGCTTCGTTACAGACTTCTCTCCCATTCGTTCCAAGCCAATCAACTGCTCGAAAGTCAACTTATAAAGGTCGGCAACATCTTTAATCAAGTTCTCACGGAATAATTGTGAAATGACCTTCTCTCCGCAACCATCAATATTCATAGCCGTTCTGGAAACAAAATGAATCAGTCCTTCACGGATTTGAGCCGGACATTTCGGATTGATACAACGAAGAGCCACTTCTCCTTCTAAGCGGACAAGCTCGCTTTCGCACTCCGGACAATGAGTGGGCATAACAAATTCCTTCTGTTCATCTGTGCGGCGTTCCACTAGCACATTGACGACTTCAGGAATAATATCGCCTGCTTTTTTCACGACAACATAGTCGTACAGCATAATATCTTTCTCGCGGATTAAATCTTCATTATGAAGAGATGCTCTCCCCACCGTTGTTCCAGCAACTTGCACAGGCTCCAAAATTGCTGTCGGAGTAATAACGCCCGTCCTTCCGACACTCAATTCGATATCCTGAAGCTTTGTTACAACTTCTTCAGCCGGGAACTTGTAAGCAATTGCCCAACGCGGACTTTTCGCTGTAACACCGAGCTCGTCCTGCTGTTCGAAGGAATTCACCTTGATTACAATTCCATCGATTTCATACGGCAAATTCGGACGTTCCTCTGTCCACTTATTAATATAGGAAATGACATCTTGGATGTCAGCACAATTTCTTCGTTCCTGATTCGTTTTGAAGCCGAGCGAATCAAGTAAGTTTAAGCCGTCACTATGTGTCACAACACCTGTTTCCCCCGCATCGGCAATCGCATATAAGAACACATCCAAATTACGTGATGCGGCAATACGTGTATCAAGCTGACGCAGCGAACCAGCCGCTGCATTTCGCGGATTGGCAAACAACTCTTCACCGCGCTCTTCTCTTTGCTTGTTCAAGTTCACAAAAGAACGCTTCGGCATAAATACTTCACCGCGTACCTCGATATTAATAGGCTCCTTAATACGCAGCGGAATCGATTTGACCGTCTTTAAATTTTCGGTTATATCTTCCCCGGTCGTTCCATCGCCACGGGTCGACCCGCGCGTGAAGAGACCATTTTCATAGATGAGCGAAACCGCAAGCCCGTCGATTTTCAATTCGCACACGTACGAATAATTTTCTCCGATTGCCTGGTGCACTTTCCGGTCAAAATCAAGCAAGTCTTCTTCGTTGAAGGCATTGCCCAAACTAAGCATCGGCGTTCGGTGCTGCACTTTCCGGAACATATCGAGCACCGTTCCTCCTACACGCTGCGTAGGAGAATCGGGTGTCTTGAACTGAGGATATTGTTCTTCTAATGTCACTAATTCTTTTAATAAATGATCGTACTCTGAATCCGGAACAGTCGGCTTGTCCAGTACGTGGTATTCATAATTATATTGGTTCAATAACTTTTGCAGCTCTGCTATTCGTTTTTCAGCAGTCGTTACATCCATATATTTGTTCCCTTCTTCTTACAATTTTTCAATTGGCGCAAATGCTGCCAATAAGCGTTTGATGCCAATCGGGCTTGGGAAAGCGATATCAAGCTCTTTCTTTTCTCCCTCGCCTTTTACGCTTACAACCGTTCCTATACCCCACTTCTTATGCTGAACCTTGTTACCGACGGCCCAATCAAAATCGCTGCCTCCAGTTTTCACCGGCGCTTTCACCGGTTTAGCCGCAACTGCCGCTCTTCTTGAAGTATAACCCGTACTTGCGCTTCTGTTCGGCTGTGATGCTTGCATTTTTTGTCTTTCCTCGGCACGGAGATTAATCAGCAATTCACTCGGAATCTCTTCGATAAAGCGAGAAACTGGATTGTAGCTTGTGCGACCGAATAATGTACGCATGCTAGCATTTGTTAAAAACAGCTCTTCCTCGGCACGAGTTATACCTACATAAGCCAGTCGGCGCTCTTCCTCCATCTCTTCCTCTTCCATTAAGGAACGGCTGTGAGGGAATACCCCTTCTTCTAATCCGAGCAGGAAAACAACAGGGAACTCAAGCCCCTTAGCGGAGTGAAGTGTCATTAAAGTAACGCTTGATTGTGGCGTCTCTTCTTTATCAAGCTGATCAATATCTGCTACTAAAGCAAGATCAGTTAAGAATGCGACTAAGCTTTTATCTTCATTTTGATCTTCGAAGTTTTTCGTTACTGACAAGAACTCGTCCAAGTTTTCAAGTCGGCTTTGTGATTCAATTGTTTTCTCTGCTTTCAGCATTTCTTTATAACCGGTTTTATCCAATACTTCTTCGACTAATTCTGTTACCGATAAGTAATCCTGCATATTGGAGTAATTACGGATCATATCTCTGAATTCCAGACATGTTTTGCTGATTTTCGGACTTAGGCCAATCAGTTCGATACTATCTAATGCATCGAACATTGATGTATCCTGCATCGCAGCAAAGTCGGCAATTTTATCGACAGATGTTGAGCCGACCCCTCGTTTTGGAACGTTAATAATTCGACGTAAGCTAATATCGTCATGCGGATTAGATATTAAACGCAAATAAGCTAGAACGTCTTTAATCTCTTTACGATCATAGAACTTCACGCCGCCGACGATGGAGTAAGGAATGTTTGATTTCAGTAAATATTCCTCCATCACACGCGATTGTGCATTGGTACGGTAAAGAATCGCTACGTCATTCAGCTTTTTCTCGCCGTTTCTTGTCAGCTCCAATATTTTCCCAACAACGAATGCCGCTTCTGCCTGCTCATTGTCGGCATTGTAATATTGAATTTTGTTTCCTTCTAAGTTCTCTGTCCACAGATTTTTCGGCTTACGGTTGCTGTTGTTGGCAATCACTTGGTTAGCCGCCTGCAAGATCCGTTTCGTTGAGCGGTAATTTTGCTCCAATAAAATCACATTGGCATTCGGGTAATCTTTCTCAAACGATAAAATATTAGCGATATCCGCTCCGCGCCAGCGATATATCGATTGATCCGAATCCCCTACTACGCATAGATTTTCAAAGCGCTCTGCCAGCATTTTGACAAGCATATATTGTGCTCTGTTCGTATCCTGATACTCATCGACATGGATATATTGGAACTTGCGTTGATAATAAGTCAAAACTTCCGGAACACGCTCAAACAGAAGTATTGTTTTCATAATGAGGTCATCAAAATCTAAGGCTTGATTTTTGCGAAGACGTTTTTCGTATTCTTTATATACATCGCTGACTACCTTTTCATAGTATCCGGCTGCAGTCTTTTCATATTCTTCACTGTTGATCAATTCGTTTTTAGCCGAGCTGATCGCACCTAAAATAGCACGATAATCATATTTCTTAGGATCGATATTTTGGTCCTTCAAAATTTGCTTTATTACTGACTGCTGATCAGTCGTATCAAGGATTGAGAATGTCCGGCTATAGCCGATGCGATCAATGTCTCTTCTCAAAATCCGTACGCACATTGAGTGAAACGTTGAAATCCAAATATCTTCAGCATCCGGACCTAACAGATTGCCAATACGGTCCTTCATTTCACGTGCCGCTTTGTTTGTAAATGTAATCGCTAGAATGTTCCAAGGAGCTACTTCTTTTTCAACCATCAAGTAAGCGATACGATGTGTCAATACGCGCGTTTTGCCGCTTCCGGCTCCGGCCATAATTAACAACGGTCCACTTGTTGTTTGCACCGCTTTTCTTTGCTCCGGATTTAAGCCATTTACAAGTTTATCTGCTTTCATTTCCATTTTTCCACCACCACAAGAACGTTTGTTCTATATATTATACAGTATATTTTATTGTTTGGCTCTGTTAATCATATTTTATCGCTCAAATACGTTTACCGTTGCCAAAGCCTCTTTAAAGTTGTCATAAACAACATTTCCGACTACAACAACATTAGCAAATTGCGCCATTTCAGCTGCTTGCTCTGCATTTGTGATGCCGCCTCCATAAAATAATACGGTGTTTTCTAGGCGATTACTCACTTCACGTACTATTTCCGGATTGCCGTACTTTCCGCTGTACTCCACATAGAAGATTGGCAACGAGAACATTTTTTCAGCCATTTCTGCATATGCCGCTACATCGTCTGCCGATAAATCTGTCTGCGCATCCGATAACTTAGCAGCCTTGCACTCATCGTTTAAAATACAGTAGCCTTCCACAAAAATCTCGTCCCAATTCATGACCTCACCAAACTCTTTAACAGCTTGCTGATGCAGGCCGACTATCCATCTCGGGTCACGGCTATTAAGAACAGTCGGGATAAAATATAGATCAAATCCCGGAGTAACTGTTTCGATTGATGATACTTCTTGGATACAAGGAACACTATAACGTCTGATCCGTGCCATTAAATCTAAAACACCTTCTAGTGTCACATTATCACTTCCGCCCACAATAATGGCATCAGTACCGGATTCACAAAGCTTCTCCAGATTTTCATCACTTATTTCTTTATTTGGATCGAGCTTAAACACATGTCGCCACTCGCTGAAATTTGTATACATAACTTGCCCCCAATCTATCTTCCATTCCCTCATTATAGCATTAAGGAAAACAAGAAAAAAACAATCAATAGTGCCTCGTACTCGTCGTCAAAGAAATAATCGATTTTCACTTTATTATTTACTAAAATTAGAAAAACCGTCACCGGTCCTTTTTACTTGCTCTTTCCTTTAAAAAACAAAAAGGGCAATGACAGCTTCTTTTATCCTTCCTAGGCTGTCATCGCCCTTTTCACATAGTTATTATTTGTCTTTAATACGGTCCAATGCCATTGTATAGGCATCGTTTCCGTAATTAAGGCAACGTTTTACGCGTGAGATTGTCGCTGTGCTTGCTCCGGTTTCCGTTTCAATCTTATGATACGTCTTCCCATCCTGAAGCATTCTGGCAACCTCCAGACGCTGAGCAAGAGATTGTATCTCGTTGACTGTGCACAAATCATCAAAAAATCGATAACATTCTTCAATATTATTTAATGATAATATGGCCTCAAATAGCTGGTCTAATTCTCGTCCTCTTAACTTCTCAATTTGCATAGCATCTCTTACTCCTTTGTCCATTTATATAAATTATCTATTTCGTCCTGTTAAGCAAGGGGGAACAGCCCCGCAGCCAAACAAAATTTACTTTATTTAAAAGTCACAGCTGTCTCTAAACCCGGCTGGTCCGGAATAATATTGATCCAAGTCTTCCCGGGAACAAGCTTCACTTCATCCTGACCTGTCATGAATATAAGCTGACTATCTTGATTAATCCACTCAATTTCATTCCAAACACCTTTTTGCATCAAATAGCCCTTACCGCCGGACTTCAAATCGATGTCGCGTCGCCCTTCTTGGTCTACAACCTCATGATGAGCTTCAATGACCACAATATTATTAAGCAAAACCGGCTCTCCCGTATCGTTATCCACGGTTTGCTCATTTGCAGAGAAGCGTTTGTATGCCAGGTCTGATTCGCTATATTCATAGGTTACATCAAAAGATGCATTACCGTATGTAACTGTAAAATCGCTTCCTTGATTTCCGGACAGAGATGCCAGTTGCTCTTCATTTAAAAATTCCAGAGGCCTTGGCGCACTTTCCATTTCAAACGAGTTTTCTTTCGCACCCTTTATAATATCATCAAAAGCTATATATGAATTATGAGGTGCCTTTCTTGATTTGTCACGCACAAAAAGCGTTCCGTCATATACCATCCCGTCCAAATGATCAATATAGCCGCTCTCCATCAGTTGCTTAGCTTCCGGGCTATAACCGTGATGAATATAAATTGCGTCTAATCCTTTAGCCAGTCTTATGTAATAATCACGCGCACTTCGCACCGGCCCTACCCGATCCGGAAATTCACTTTGATAGACTGCCAAAAATCGTGTCACTTCACCTTCAGCCAATATCTCATACACAAGATCCGCATCCTGAAGTCCGCTTTGCGGTCTCGCTTGTACATGATTATTGATCATTACAGCTACTGCTCTTGCATCCGTACTTTCACTTGTTGCTATTCCGGTAAGAGGAAACGTAGTTTTAGGTTCTGCTGATTCTCGCTCGTTAACTGTTTCTTCTTCCACTTGCTCATCCTGCTGACTGCAAGCTGCAGCCAGTAAGACGAGCAAAACGATCATGAACATCTTCTTCAGCTTCATTTTTTCCCGCCCCTTTTCATAGCTACCAAGTTGTGATTCCATTATACATTATTACTTTACTATTTTAACGCATTATTGTTGGAAAAAGTACTGTCTTGTTCATTACATCATACATTCCTGTCGGTGTAATGCGCAGGTAAGGCAAATGAGTAGCCGAGAAAAACAGCAAACTATATAAAGGATCCGAGAAAGTGTAGCCTCTCTCCCCAAGAAGTTGTTTAAGCTTTTTTTCCTCTTTCATAAGCGTCTCAAGCGGCTCAGTAGACATAATGCCATGCAATGTCAATGGGATTGCCTGCAGCACTTCTCCGTGTTCTGTCATGACAATTCCCCCTCCGATTTCCTTGAGCTTTTGAAAAGCGAGGAGCATATCCTCTTTCCTTTTACCGATGACAATAATATCGCCAGTATTGGAATATGAGCTGGCAAATCCGCACAGCTTATTGGCAAACCCTTTCAGGATTGTATTATTTCTCCACTTACCATGCTTGTCGACCAGCATGAAAAAACACTCGTCGTGATCAAAAGAAAGCTCATCAAATGTCATATCATGTGTTACGGAATACGGCTTTGTAATGACTTCATTCACCATTTCAATTCCAAACGGCGCCGAGAACATCAAGTCATCATGAGTTAGATCCCAATTGATCTCCATCGCTTGCAAACCGAATTTACTCCAATTGACCGAAAACGGATGCTCCGCTTCATCACCGTCTCTTAAAATCCATTGCCCTTTTGACAGAACAGAAACCGGCGTCGGATCTTGCGGGTCTTTCAAAAAGTTAATACTCGCCAATCGACCAGTATTAATGCTTCCATGCAAATGATCCATCCGGTAGTAACGAGCGATATTGATTGTCGCCATATTGTAGGCATCAATCAATGGAACACCATTTTCCAGACAAATTTTAATCAATTTATTCATGACCCCATCTTCATAAAACGATGGTTGCGAACCGTCTGTATTCATAAAAATGTTGTCATAATGATCAATCCCCAGTTGCGACATCTCTTGCAAAAGCTTCGGCAAATCGGGACGGACTGATGAATGGCGCAAAGATACATAAAAGCCCTGCATAATCCGAGTCAAAACTTCTTGTCCGGTCATCGCCTCATGGTCACAGTCCGCTCCAAGCAGCATCATTTTCGCTAATGTTTTCTCGGATGCACCGGGAAAATGTCCCTCTATCCGCTTGTTCATCCGTTTTGCTTCTTGTATCCAATGAAGTTGCAGGTCGTCCCCGGCCAAAAGTTTTGGCCAGCCCGTCAGTTCACCACCTTGAATAACCGCATCATTCTCAAGCCATGCCTTAATATTGCGATGTGAAAATATCTTCTCCTCTTCAGCAATTTCGGTCTGCGGGTCGAAACGGCACCACCAATACATAGACATCGGAGACTTCTTGAACTCTTCAATCAGGGAAAACGCTTTCTTTTTACTTAAATGTAAAAAGAACACCATGTTGTCATTTATGAAAGTCGTGGTTCCCGTTCTTGATGCATATTGTGAAAAAGTTTGGGGATTATATAACTGAAAAGGATGGACATGCGGCTCAATATATCCCGGCACCAAATGATAGGCAGAGCAATCAATCGTTTCACATCCGTCCATATTTTGAGGCAAATTGGAGCCTACATAAACAATTCGGTCTTCGTAAATCCAAATATTCGCTTTCATCCATTGGCGTAAGTTTTGGTTCAAGTAAGTAGCATTCGTTAATAATATATGCGGAGCTTTTGCACCGTTTATGACTGCAATCTGCTCTCGAATTTGTTTGTTTTTCCATTTGTATCGTTGCTCTAGCACAAACACCCCTCATTTCTGTTTATTTTTGTCAGTTTTATATTTGAAAATGATGAACAAAGAAAAAGCAGTATATTTCATCACGAGGAAAGCTGCAAAAAGAGGAAGAATATCTCTGTTTCATTTTCTCAATTTTAAATGTAACAATATTCTGTATACCCATTTTATTATACTTCCCCTCTTTCGTACAATGAGGATTACTAATTTATCCAGAAAAATACATCTAGGAGATGAAATCAATGAAAATACAGCAAAATATCGGAATTTTAAATGCGATGGCAAGAATTACATGCGGCCTGACGATGCTCGCAGTCATTACTTCTAAAATGGTACGGAGACCTTATAAGCAATCGTACATTTTTATAGCGGCAGCTGCTGCTATGAAAGTGGCAGAAGGTATTGTGCGGTATTGCCCAATGACAGATATGTTTCAAAGAGGAAAAGGCATGTACAGCGATACAATGGACAACATCATGGACGCTGCTTCCTCTTTAAGTGACGAGATGTCAATGAATGAAGAATCAACTGATCAAACCTATAATCCAAGCTAGAAAAACCGTCACCGGTCCTTTTTCATCACGAATAAGCTACTTAGATTCACTTCGATGAAAAAGGAGACATGCGGCAGGACTAAGACAGTCGCGCCGTGAAACCCGCTTTTGGTTTCACAAAGTGAATGGCTTAGGACCTAGCATGGCAGGTGTAAGGTTAGACAGAGAAAAAACGGCATCGATCTTTTTTGAAAAGCTAAAGACAGACTTCCTTTCAAGCGAAAGTCTGTCTTTTCGTTATTTCATAGCCGCATTCAAAACTCGGTAGCCGATGTCGCTTCTGTAAAATAAGTCATCACAGTCGACTTTCTTAATTTCTTCATATGCTTTTTGCTTCGCTTCAGCAAGCGTCGCTCCTCTAGCTGATAAGAATAATACACGACCTCCGTTTGTCACTGTATTTCCTTCTTCATCAAGAGCTGTTCCGGAATGGTATACATGTACGTCAGGCGAGACGTTTTCCAATCCTTTAATAACCGCGCCTTTATTATAGTCACCCGGATAGCCTTTTGCTGCAAGAACCACACCAAGCACAGCATCATCATGCCATTCGATTTCGATATTTTCGCCAGCTTTAACTGCCTCGAGCACATCGACTAAATCCGATTTCAATCTTGGCAAGATTACTTGCGTTTCAGGATCGCCAAAGCGCGCATTGAACTCAATTACTTTTGGTCCGTTTGCAGTCAGCATTAAGCCAGCATATAAAATGCCTGAGAATTCGCGACCTTCGCTAATCATAGCGTTTGCTGTCGGCTTTACGATTGTTTCTAATGACTCGGCGATGACTGCATCAGAAATTTGTGGCACTGGAGAATAAGCACCCATTCCTCCTGTATTTGGTCCTTGATCACCGTCAAAAGCACGCTTATGGTCTTGCGCAATTACCATTGGATACACTTTATCGCCATTGACAAAGCTTAATAGAGAAAACTCTTCTCCTTCTAAATACTCCTCAATGACAACACTCGCAGATGCTGCTCCGAATTTTTCATCTAACAGCATATCTGAGAGAGCATCGAACGCTTCTGCTTCTGTCATCGCTACAACAACACCTTTACCTGCCGCTAAGCCATTCGCTTTAATGACAATCGGTGCACCCATTTTTTCAACGTACGCCTTCGCTTCATCGAATGAAGTGAATGTTTCATAAGCAGCTGTAGGAATGTCATATTTCTTCATTAAGTCTTTAGCGAAGCTTTTGCTGCCTTCAATTTCAGCAGCGTTCCGGCGCGGTCCGAATGCACGAAGACCCTCTGCTTCTAAAGCATTCACAAGTCCATCCAAAAGCGGCACTTCCGGACCGACAAATGTCCATTCAACGTTATTGGCTTTGGCAAATTCAATGATGTTCTCTGTTTCATTTTCCTGAACAGGAACAAGCGTTGCAACATCTGACATACCAGGGTTTCCCGGCGCAACAAACACTTTGTCCACACGCTTGCTTTCCGAAAACTTGCGGGCAATGGCATGTTCACGCCCTCCGCGACCTATAACTAAAACATTCATTTTTCGCTTCTCTCCTCTTAGTGTTTGAAATGTCTTACGCCTGTAAATACCATTGCGATGCCGTGTTCATCAGCAGCCTTAATGGAATCTTCATCTTTAATGCTTCCGCCTGGCTGAATAATTGCCGTAATGCCTGCTTTTGCAGCAGCCTCAACTGTATCGCTCATCGGGAAGAATGCATCAGACGCCAAGGCAGCACCCTTCGCTTTTTCGCCCGCTTGCTCAAGCGCAATTTTTGCTGCACCGACACGGTTCATTTGACCGGCGCCTACACCTAATGTCATCTGCGCATCATTGACTACAATCGCATTTGATTTAACGTGCTTAACAACTTTCCAGCCAAGCTTTAATGCTTCCCATTCTTGTTCTGTTGGTTGTCGTTTTGTCGGAACCGTTACTGTTGCTTGCTCCAATGTGAAGCTGTCCGCATCCTGAACTAGAAGTCCGCCTTCAACAGAAGCCAATACTTTTTCATTCGCATTCACATCGTTGAACGGGATTGTCAAAAGACGAATATTTTTCTTGCCTGTCAAAATGCTAAGCGCTTCTTCAGAGAAACTTGGAGCAATGACGATCTCTAAGAAAATTTCATGCAGTTTTATAGCAGTTTCGGCATCTACTTCACGGTTTAATGCAACAATTCCTCCAAATATTGACGTTGGATCTGCTTCAAACGCTTTTGTATAGGCTTGATAAACCGTTTCGCCTGTTCCGACGCCGCAAGAGTTGTTATGTTTAACAGCGACTGCTGCCGGACCTTCAAATTCTTTCACGATTTGAAGAGCGGCATTTGCATCGTTAATATTGTTGTAAGAAAGCTCTTTACCGTGCAGTTGTTCTGCATTGGCAATCGAGAATGTCGAGCCTAACGGTTTTTTATAGAAAGCTGCTTTTTGGTGCGGGTTCTCTCCATAGCGCAAGCTTTGTTTTAAGTCAAAAGTGTATGTGACGCTTTCAGGCTCTTCTTCGCCCACAAGCTCCGTCATATATTGTGAAATTACACTGTCATATGCTGCGGTATGACGGAATACTTTTGCCGCTAATGCACGGCGTGTTTCTAATGTTGTAGAGCCTTGTTCTTTATATTCAGCGATGACTTTTTCATAGTCAGCAGGATCAACAACAACTGTTACATACTGATGATTTTTCGCTGAAGACCGAAGCATTGTCGGACCGCCGATATCAATATTTTCAATTGCATCTTCTTCTGTTACATCCGGCTTCGCAATAGTCTGCTGAAATGGATATAAGTTAACGCAAACAAGTTCGATTGGTTGAATGTTATGCGCCGCAATTTGTTGCTTATGGTCTTCATCATCATGCTTAGACAATAATGCACCGTGAACATTCGGATGCAATGTTTTCACACGTCCGTCCAAAATTTCCGGGAATCCTGTTACATCACTGATGCCGATTACATCAACGCCCGCTGTCTGAAGGGCATTTTTGGTGCCTCCGGTCGAGATGATTTCAAAGCCCAGTTCTTTCAGCTGTTTTGCAAATTCAACAATACCTGCTTTATCCGATACACTAATTAACGCTCTTTTTGCCATGATCTCTATTCGCTCCTTCTAGCTACTATGAAAAAATTCGTTTTAACACGTCTGGATATAAAATGTGCTCTGTTTCTTGAATACGCTTTTGCAATGATTCTCTCGTATCGTCTTCTTTTACTTCTACTGCTCTTTGGTCGATGATTGGACCTGTGTCCATCCCTTCATCGACATAATGTACTGTCACACCCGTCATTTTCACGCCTGCATTAAATGCTTGGCCAATGGCATCCTTGCCTGGAAAAGCCGGCAGCAGTGATGGGTGAATGTTGACGATTTTATGGGAGTATGCAGCTAATAGCGTTTCTCCGATTAGACGCATATAGCCTGCAAGTATAATAAACTCTGCTTCTCTTTGCTGAAGCTGATTCAATATCTCTTTTTCAAAAGCCACTTTGCTGTCATACGCTTTTGCCGAGAAAACGAATGTCGGAATATTTTCTTTTTTTGCTCGTTCGATTACATAGGCTGATGGCTGGTCACATACAAGCAGGACAATTTCCGCTTGCAGAGACCCATCCTTGATGCTATCAGAAATACTTTGGAAATTGCTCCCGCTCCCGGAAGCGAATATGGCTATTTTTTTCATTGTCCTTTAGTTCCCCCAATGTACTCCTTGTTCTGCTGTAACTTTGCCGATTGCATATGCTTTTTCGCCGTGTTCTTCGAAATGCTTAACAGCAGCATCTGCTTGCTCAGCCGGTACAACAACAATCATACCGATACCCATATTGAAGATGTTGTACATCTCCTCTTCTACTAAATTGCCTTCTTTTTGAAGCAGCTTAAAGATTGGAAGAACAGGCCATGAACCTTTTGTAATTTCCACACCAAGGTTTTTAGGAAGCATTCTTGGGATGTTTTCGATAAAGCCGCCGCCCGTAATATGTGCCATTCCTTTAATTTCGTATTGTTTCAATGCCGACAATAAAGATTTCACATAAATGCGTGTCGGTTTAAGTAGCTCTTCTCCAAGCTTGCAGCCTAATTCTTCTACATGCTCATGCAAGTCGCGCTTTCCATCTTGCAATAAAACTTTACGCACTAAAGAGTAGCCGTTGCTGTGAATACCGCTTGAAGCCAAGCCAATCAGCACATCGCCTGACTGAATGTTTTCACCAGTCACAAGTTTTTTCTTCTCGCATGCACCGACAGCGAATCCTGCCAAATCATATTCTTCTTCATCATACATGCCTGGCATTTCAGCTGTCTCGCCACCGATTAATGCTGCTCCTGCTTGCTCGCACCCTGTCGCCACACCTTTTACGATGCTTTCGATTTTATCCGGGTCAGCTTTGCCGCAAGCAATATAATCTAAAAAGTAAAGCGGCTCCGCACCTTGCACCACGATGTCATTTACGCACATAGCCACGCAATCGATACCGATGCTGTCATGCTGATCCATCATGAAGGCAAGCATCAGCTTCGTGCCTACTCCATCCGTCCCTGAAACAAGTACTGGCTCATCTAAACCAAGAGTCGATAAATCAAACATTCCGCCAAATCCGCCCAAACCGCTTAATACACCCGGTCTCATTGTTTTTTGAACATGCTTCTTCATTTTATTTACAGCTTCATATCCAGCTTCAATATCAACGCCGGCCTGTTTATATGCATTTGCCAATTTTCCGTCCTCCAATAGTTGAATTCCGCTTTTCAATCAATCGATTAATTGAAATAATTGGTCGTTATTTCATTAATCAATCAATCGATTGATTGAATCACTTACTCT
Source organism: Peribacillus faecalis (assembly GCF_014712675.1). Lineage (GTDB taxonomy): Bacteria > Bacillota > Bacilli > Bacillales > DSM-1321 > Bacillus_AD > Bacillus_AD faecalis. The sequence continues at coordinate 183,273 of NZ_JACXSI010000023.1, forward strand.
CTGTAAAAAAGCAGCATGAACCATGCTGCTTTTGTTCATTATGAAATAGGTGTTGGTTGTTTTTCTAATGCTTCGTAAATTTCAGTCGGGTACTTGCCGGTAAAGCATGCTAGGCACTGACCGCCAGTTTCTCCTGCATCCGGTCTGCCGATTGCTTCGACCATACCTTCTACGCTTAAGAATGTTAGAGAATCTGCTTCAATCATTTCTCTTATTTCCTCGACGGAAAGTTGAGCCGCAATAAGTTCCTCGCGCGTCGATGTATCAATGCCGTAGAAGCAAGGGTTTTTTATCGGCGGTGAGCTGATGACAACATGCACTTCCGTTGCGCCTGCTTCCTTCAGCATTCTGACGATTCTTCGGCTTGTCGTACCGCGCACGATGGAATCATCGACCATGATGACACGCTTGCCTTCTACAACGCCGCGAACTGGTGAAAGCTTCATCTTAACGCCTTGCTCACGAAGCGCTTGTGACGGCTGAATGAATGTACGGCCGATATATCTATTTTTGATTAGACCCATTTCGTATGGGATACCTGCTGCTTCAGCATAACCAATTGCTGCTGAGATGCTTGAATCTGGCACACCGGTTACAACATCCGCTTCAATTAGAGCCTCGGCTGCGAGCTTTTTGCCTAAGTTTTTGCGCGCTGTATGGACATTAATACCGTCAATATCGCTATCAGGACGAGAGAAATACACGTATTCCATTGCACACATCGCACGTTTATTGGCTACTGCGAAAAACTCCGATGTGATGCCTTCGTCTGTGATAACAACCAATTCACCCGGTTCAATATCGCGGACAAATCTTGCCCCCACTAAATCAAGCGCACACGTTTCCGATGCGATGACATAAGCATCGCCGATCATTCCTAGAGACAAAGGACGCAAACCGTATGGGTCACGCGCAAGAATTAATTGCTTCTCGCCCATAAACAAGAATGCATACGCACCTTTCACTAAGCTTAGCGCATTTTTTACACGATCTTTTAATGATGTGAAACCAGAGCGTCTAATTAAGTGAGCGACTACTTCCGTATCAGAAGAAGTTTGAAAAATACTGCCTTGAGACTCCAGCTGTGCTTTTAATTGCGTCGCATTAATCAAATTACCGTTATGCGCTAGTGCCATGCTTTCATTTTGGAAGTGGAAAAGGAGCGGCTGAACGTTTTCATAGCCACCGCCTCCCGCTGTTGCATAGCGCACATGGCCGATAGAGCCTTTACCACTGACTTCTTTCATACGTTCAGCAGTAAAAACCTCCATAACCAGTCCTTCACCTTTTACGCCAGTCAGCTTTTCGCCGTCTGTCAAAACCATTCCAGCTCCCTCTTGACCACGGTGCTGAAGGCTATGCAAACCATAATACGTCAGCTGCGCTGCATCCTCATGACCCCAAACACCAAATACACCGCATTCTTCGTTGAGTCCTTTTATTTCAGCAAGCATGGAATAGCCCCTTTCCAAGCAGATTCCAACTCTTTAACGTTTTCTTTTAATACAACATGCTTTTCATTATCTAAAATAGTCATATCTGCTCCATTTACTACTTCACCGATTTTGATTGCATCATCAATGATACTTTCAAATGCTTTCGTATATGTTTGCGGCACTGACACTAAGAAACGAGATTGAGCCTCGCTGAATAATTCAACTGCTGCATCACCATTAATGGTTACGTTTGCCCCAAGCTCTGTTCCGAATAATGATTCTGCTAAAGCAACGGCTAAGCCACCTTCTGCCAAGTCATGCGCTGAAGCGATAACTCCTAAACGAATAGCCTCTAGCAACTGCTTTTGACGCTTTAATTCTACATCAAGGTCGATAGATGGAGCTTTTCCGAACACTTTGCCGTGAAGCATTTTTTGAAGCTCCGTTCCGCCCCATTCTTCTTTGCTTTCTCCAATTAAATAAATAACATCTCCGACTTTTTTGAAGTTTTGCGTTGTAACATGTTTCATGTCAGAAACGAGGCCGACCATACCGATTACAGGTGTCGGGTAAACAGCTTCACCGTTTGTTTCGTTGTATAAAGAAACGTTTCCGCCAATTACCGGTGTAGATAAAGTACGGCAAGCTTCGCTCATACCGTCTGCCGCTTTTTCAATTTGCCAGAAAATCTCCGGTTTTTCCGGATTACCGAAGTTCAAGCAGTCAGTGATTGCCAATGGCTCAGCGCCGGAACATACGATATTGCGGGCAGCTTCTGCAACAGCGATTTTACCGCCTTCAACCGGATCCAAGTAAATATATCGGGAGTTGCAGTCTGTCGTCATCGCTAATGCCTTGTTTGTACCGCGAACGCGTACTACCGCTGCATCCGAACCTGGGGATACAACTGTATTTGTGCGCACCATATAGTCATATTGGTCATATACCCATTCTTTGCTCGCAATAGTCGGCTGCTGAAGTAGGTCTTTTAATGTTTGGCCAAAATCGCTGATGATTGGCGTATCCAAGTGCATGTTTTGGAACTCGCTATAGTATGCAGGTTCCTCAGACGGCTTATGGTATACAGGTGCATCTTCAGCTAAAGCATCAACCGGAACGTCGGCTACTACTTCACCTTTATGAAGCAAACGAAGTTGTTTATCATCTGTTACAACACCGACTGCCACCGCTTCTAAATCATATTTCGAGAATAAGTCGACGATTTCTTGCTCGCGGCCTTTTTTAACAACGATCAGCATTCTCTCTTGTGATTCAGACAACATCATTTCATAAGCTGTCATGCCTGTTTCACGTTGAGGGACAAGGTCCAGATTCATTTCAATACCTGATCCGGCTTTACTTGCCATTTCAGCTGATGAACTTGTTAAACCGGCAGCACCCATATCTTGAATACCGACTAATGCATCGCTTTGAATTAGCTCCAGACATGCTTCAAGTAACAATTTCTCCATGAACGGATCGCCAACTTGAACAGCAGGGCGATTATCGCCTGACGTTTCAGTCAATTCTTCAGAAGCGAATGTTGCTCCGTGGATGCCATCGCGCCCTGTTTTAGCGCCTACATACATCACTGTATTGCCGACACCGTGTGCTTGCCCTTTTTTAATATCTTTATGGTCAATCAACCCGACGCACATTGCGTTTACTAGTGGATTGCCTTCATAGCATTTATCGAACTGGATTTCTCCGCCGACTGTTGGAATGCCGATACAGTTTCCATAGCCTGCGATCCCGGCTACTACTTCTTTAAATAAGTATTTCGTGCGTGCATTGTCCAGCTCACCGAAACGAAGCGAGTTTAATAGAGCAATAGGGCGAGCACCCATTGAGAATACGTCACGAATGATACCACCCACACCTGTAGCTGCGCCTTGGTATGGCTCAATTGCTGAAGGATGATTATGGCTTTCAATTTTAAATACAACCGCTTGGTTATCGCCGATATCAACGATACCCGCTCCTTCTCCAGGACCTTGAAGCACTTTCTCTCCTGTGATTGGGAACTTTTTCAATACCGGTTTGGAGTTTTTGTAAGAGCAATGCTCTGACCACATTACCGAAAATAATCCGATTTCCGTGTAGTTAGGAAGACGACCTAAAATTTTCTTCACCATATCGAATTCTTCAGGAGAAAGTCCCATCTCTGCATATATTTTTTCTGATTCAATCTGTGCCGGACTTGGCTCAAGCAGTAACGACATTTGATTCCCTCCAATGTTTAACGATTGATTTAAATAATTTTAATCCGTCTGCACTTCCTAATAACGCATCGACAGCACGCTCAGGATGTGGCATCATTCCCAATACATTTCCGCGTTCGTTCGTAATACCAGCAATATCCGCTAAGCTGCCGTTCGGATTTGTTCCACCATATGTGAATGCGATTTGATTGTTTTCTTTCAGCTTTTGAAGTGTTTCTTCATCGCAATAGTAGTTGCCTTCACCGTGGGCAATCGGAATAGTAATCACTTCATTTTCTTCGTAAAGGTTCGTGAACATTGTTTTATTGTTTTCGACCTTTAAAGACACGTTACGGCAAATGAAATGCAAGCTTTCATTTCTTCTCATCGCGCCGGGAAGCAAGCCTGCCTCCAATAAAATTTGGAAGCCATTGCAAACACCCAAAACCGGTTTGCCTTCGTTCGCTGCTTTAATCACTTGCTCCATTACATTCGAGAAGCGTGCGATAGCGCCTGTGCGAAGATAGTCTCCGTATGAGAAACCTCCCGGCAGCAAAATGCCGTCATATGAGGATAAATCTGTTTCTGTATGCCAAACATATTCTACTTCTTCTCCAAGCTCATCTTTGATGGCATGATACATATCGACATCACAGTTTGAGCCAGGAAATACGATCACTGCGAACTTCACTGAGCGACAACCTCCTCAACATCGTAGCGGTAGTCTTCTATAACAGTATTCACTAGCAACTTTTCACATACTTCTTTTACTACTTCATTTACATTGCGATCGCTCTTCTCAATCGTCAATTCCATATATTTACCGATGCGGACATCGCTGATTTCTGTATATGAAAGGCTGTTTAATGAATGTTGCACAGCCGTCCCTTGTGGATCTAATACACTTTCTCGTAATGTTACATAAACCTTCACTTTATACATGCTTCGTTCCTCCAAGTCTAGTTAAAATCTCTTCATATGCATCTGTTATATTCCCTAAATCCCGACGGAATACATCTTTGTCGAGTTTTTCGCCTGTCGCACTATCCCATAGACGGCAAGTGTCCGGTGAAATTTCATCTGCCAGCAAAATATCTCCGGCTTCCGTTTTTCCGAACTCAAGCTTAAAATCTATCAATCTAATATTTATATATTCAAAAAATTCAGTCAGTACATTATTGATTTGGAAAGCCTGCTCAGAGATTACAGCCTTTTCATCCTCTGAAACAATCTCCAGCAGATCAATGTGTGCATCTGTCAGAAGCGGATCACCTAAAGCATCATTTTTATAATAAAACTCTATTATCGGCTTTCGAAGCTTAACACCCTCTTCGATTCCCAATCGCTTAGAAAAACTGCCAGCCGCCACGTTACGAACGACTACCTCTAACGGAATGATGTTTACCTTACGCGCTAAGTGCTCGCGGTCGGAGATTTTTTTTACAAAATGAGAAGTAATTCCCGCACTCTCAAGCTTTGTAAACAGCAGGCATGTAATCTCGTTATTTAAAACGCCTTTACCTTGAATAGCTGCCTTCTTTTCTCCGTTAAAAGCTGTAGCTTGATCGGTATATTCAAGCCAAACGATGTTGTCATCATTTGTGGCATATACTTTCTTTGCTTTTCCTTCGTAAAGCAATGATCCTTTTTCCATCTGCATAAACCCCCAACATTAGCAATATTAGTACTAGTCAGTCTTTTGAAATCACATCTGTGAAGTGAGATTAATCTCACTTCACAGATGCTAATGTTTTATCAGCCTTCAAGTCCTACACGTTGGAAAATGACATCAACATTTTTCAAATGATACGTAGGGTCAAAGCAATCAGCAATTTCTTCTGCTGAAAGCAAATTTTTGATTTTTTCATCTGCTTCAATCAATGAACGGAATGGCACTTGCTCTTCCCAGGCCTGCATCGCTTTCGGTTGAACTGTGTCGTAAGCTTCCTCACGAACAAGCCCTTTATCAATCAATGCGAGCAATACACGTTGAGAATAAATTAAGCCAAGTGTACGATCCATATTGCGTTTCATGTTTTCCGGGAATACTGTTAAGTTTTTAATGATATTTCCGAAACGGTTCAACATGTAGTTCAATGCGATTGTCGCATCCGGCAAAATGATACGTTCTGCAGATGAATGCGAAATATCACGCTCATGCCATAGCGGAACATTTTCATAAGCCGTCATCATATAGCCGCGAATGACACGTGCTAGACCTGTCATATTTTCCGAACCGATCGGGTTGCGTTTATGCGGCATTGCTGAAGAGCCTTTTTGACCTTTCGCAAATGCTTCTTCTACTTCACGTGTTTCACTTTTTTGCAAACCGCGAACTTCAACAGCAAACTTCTCGATTGATGTCGCTATTAAAGCTAGTGTGCTCATGTAGTGAGCATGACGGTCACGTTGCAATGTTTGCGTAGAAATTGGAGCTGGCTTTGTACCAAGCTTTTCACACACGTATGCTTCTACAAAAGGATCGATATTAGCATAAGTTCCGACAGCACCTGAAATTTTGCCGTATTCTACGCTTTCGCGTCCTGCTTTAAAACGCTCCAAATTACGTTTCATCTCTTCGTACCAAAGTGCCATTTTCAAACCAAATGTCGTTGGCTCAGCATGTACACCGTGTGTCCGTCCCATCATAACTGTATATTTATATTCAAGTGCTTTATTTTTTAAGATTTCAATGAAACGCTCGATATCCGCTTGCAAAATATCATTTGCTTGCTTCAACAAGTATGAATTGGCTGTATCTACTACGTCTGTAGAAGTTAAACCATAGTGCACCCACTTGCGTTCTTCTCCTAACGTTTCAGATACTGCGCGAGTAAAAGCTACCACATCATGGCGAGTTTCTAATTCAATTTCCGCAATGCGATTAATATCGAATGAAGCATTTTCACGAAGAAGCTTTACATCCTCTTTCGGAATAACTCCTAATTCTGACCATGCTTCACATGCAAGAATCTCAACTTCCAGCCATGCTTTAAAGCGGTTCTCTTCCGTCCAAATCGCGCCCATTTCAGGTCTTGTATAACGTCCAATCATGTTTTTGTTCCTCCAAATCTATTGCTTATGACCAAATTTTACTTTGCTCTGCTTCTTTGAGAGCAAGATCCGTATTGTCTCTTAGTATATTGACATGCCCCATCTTCCGCTTAAGCTTAGCCTCTGATTTTCCGTACAAATGGATTTTCCAGTTGTCTAGTTTCGGAATGTTTTCCATTAATGCATCCATATGCTCACCTAAGATGTTGACCATCACAACCGGCTTTAACAGTGTTGTATCACCAAGCTTCCAATTACAAACCGCTCGAATGTGCTGTTCGAATTGCGAAGTCTCACAAGCTTCCATCGTATAATGACCAGAGTTGTGCGGACGCGGCGCCAGTTCATTAATATAAATGTCGCCATCCTCTGTCACAAACATCTCAACGGCAAGTATACCGACCATATTCATGGAATTGGCGATTAAGATTGCTTGCTTATTAGCTAATTGCTCTGTTTCTTCGGTGATTCGTGCCGGGACAATGCTTTGATGCAAAATATTATCGTGATGTATATTCTCAGCTACAGGGAAAACCTTTGTTTCTCCGTCGACGTTTCTGGCAACAATAACGGAAATTTCTTTCGAGAAGTTAATCCAAGTCTCTAATACGCAATCAGACTGCCCAAGAAGCTTTACTGCTTCCGCCACATCTTCTTTGCTTTTCAAAACATGTTGTCCTTTTCCATCATACCCTCCGGTAGCTGTTTTCAAAACGCATGGAAAACCGATAATCCCAACTTGCTCAGTCAAATCATCTTTCGTTTTAATTACAGCGTAAGGAGCTACTTTCGCGCCGCTTTCTGTTATCGTCCGTTTCTCAATGATTCGGTTTTGACTGATTTTCAAAAGCTCCGAGCCTTGCGGGACGTAAGCATTATTTAATAATGTATCCAATGCTTCGCCGTTTATATTTTCAAATTCGAATGTAATGACATCACTTACCCGAGCAAGCTGCTGCAATGCATCCAAATCATCGTAGTTTGCTGTTATTTCAATATCCGCTACTTGACCGCAGGGACAGTCAGGCGTCGGATCGAGAACTGCAATTTTAAAACCGGAAGCTTTAGCTGCGAGAGCCATCATTCTTCCAAGCTGTCCGCCGCCGATAATGCCGATTGTTTGACCTGGTAAAATGACTTTATTTAAGTTGTTCACTTGTCTCAAGCACCTTTTCCTTCGTCTCATTTCGCATTGTTTCCAGCTTTTCTGCCAATTGTTCATCAAATGCCGACAACATTTGTGCCGCAAGTAACCCTGCATTTGTCGCTCCTGCTTTACCGATTGCCACTGTCGCTACTGGAACACCGCCGGGCATTTGCACGATTGACAGTAAAGAGTCCAAACCGTTCAATGCTTTTGATTGCACGGGCACACCAATAACAGGTAAAGTCGTTTTCGCCGCTACCATTCCCGGTAAATGCGCCGCTCCTCCCGCACCTGCAATAATAACCTTCAAACCTGATTCTCGCGCTGTTTCTGCATATTGAAACATTAAATCAGGTGTTCTATGTGCTGAAACTACTTTTTTATCAAATGGAATCTGTAACTCTTCCAATACTTCACATGCATACTTCATTGTTTCCCAGTCTGAAATACTCCCCATAATTACGCCGACTTGAGGCTTCATTATTTTCCCTCCAAGAATGTATAAGCTTATTTGCTGACTTAAGATGTCATGTATTTCCATGCATAGAAATGCCCGAATGGATTACTTAATACAAGAGAAAGCAAGCTATTCGGGCAAATTGAATGGTTCTTTTTCCCTTTTGACAAAAAGAACCATCATGTCCATATAGTATGTACTTCCTCTCATAGTCTGATTATTTACGGTAATCAGGTAGAAACTTATGGGCCATATCCCCAAGATTATACAAGAGACTATCATTTATTGTAGTTACATCTTAACAACCAAACGTCTATATTGTCAACTAATAATCGAACGATAACAAACTAAAATTGTTTAATCGTTCGCTTTTAGGTCCGTTTTCTTTGCTTCAAAGATTATTTTTTGGCCTGCCGGCTCATAATTTTTTTCCCCATTTACAATAACTTCTTTAAAAATCGGCTTTTCAATCCGTTTGACCGGCATATAGCCTTCCTCTTTCATGCGATCTAAGCACATGCCGATTGTTTCATTTTCTTCTACTTCAAACTTTTTCTTTGCTGCCATAAATGTTTTTTACCTCCATACGGTTTCTTAGCTGTTGTTAGTTTAACCTAAGCTATTTATTTAAGTAAAGCTGTCCATTGGTTGGTGCTGTCGATTTTCGCTATGGGCGGACGCTTTCCGCTTCAATCAACGAATAATATCTGCTTTAAATAAATCAAACTTGCACAAAGGCACTTTTCACGCCTAAATTAAGCATGTAACTAGTAGCTGGCTATCATCCGCTAGGTTCCTCGACGAAATGAAGCAGCTTTCCTCTGTAATTCTTCCACTTTTACATATATTCATCTACTTTCACAAACAATTCACCCGCTTCTACAGCTAATTCAACCATTCTCGGAATTAATTCACCCGTTTTCAAATAATTCGTCCGACCGGCAGTACCAGCTATAATTGAGCAAAAAGCCACTCTTATTTGCTAGTTTATCGTTCCAAGGACATCAAAAAAGAGGCTGTCGTCTCAACAGCCTCTTTCTTCTTGCATATATTCCTCAAAGCAGACGACTTCACTGTGCAGCAGAGATTGCTGCACGTTGATAATTCGTTGGTTAGAGGATCCTCTGAATAATAAGTGCACAGATTTCAATTGTTCCATGAAACGTCCGTCTACGAGCGTATCTACATACTGCAATAAGTTCTTGTTGTGCTCGCAGTTCGGGTTTTTATCATTAATTAAGTTTTCATAACGGAAACCGGTATAGGCCCAGACATCTAAGCCAATCTGCTTCGCTTCACGGGCAATATCGAGTAATGCTTCCGATTGAAGGAACGGTTCTCCCCCTGAGAGTGTAATCCCTCTTTGAAGTTTTGTTGCTTTTATTTGCTTTATAATATCTTCTGCGTTCATCATAAAGCCTGCCTGCATATCATGTGTTTGCGGATTGTGACATCCCGGGCACAGATGCGGACAGCCCTGTGTCCAAATCACGGTGCGCAGGCCAGGGCCATCCACTATGCTGTCGAATGTTAAAGGCGCTGCCAGTCTTACTTGCATAGCTGAATAACCTCCAAAATAATCTATTACATGTGTTTCACACGGTCATGTACTTCTGCCTTCTTCGCGTTGTTGAAACGGTCTACTGTCCCAACTAAGTAGCCAGTGATCCTTCTGATTCGATCAAATTTGATTTGGCTGTCTTCTTCGTTGCGGCCGCAGTTCGGGCATACATTGCCTTCAATCACGCCTGAATAACCGCATACAGGGTCGCGGTCAACCGGATGATTAATACTTCCGTAACCGATGCCAAGCTCTTTCATTGAGCGAATAATCGTTTCAAACGCTTCAAGGTTGTTAGTCGGATTACCATCCAATTCAATATACGTAATATGTCCTGCATTTGTCAGCTCATGATATGGCGCTTCAAGTGCCACTTTATCAAATGCGCCGATTTTGTAATAAACGGGAACGTGGAAAGAATTCGTATAGTAATCACGGTCTGTCACACCTTCAATTTTGCCGTATTTTTTACGGTCAATCGCTGTAAATCTTCCTGATAAGCCTTCAGCAGGCGTTGCGATTAATGAGAAGTTTAACTGGTACTGCTTAGCTGCGTCATCCATTCTCTTACGCATATGAGAAATGATTTTCAGACCTAATTCTTGCGCTTCTTTACTTTCGCCATGATGCTCGCCGATTAAAGCTTTCAAGCATTCCGCCAAGCCGATAAAGCCGGCAGTTAATGTACCTTGCTTAATGACTTCTTCAAGCGTACTATCCGGGCTTAAGTTCTCTGAACCTCTCCATACGTGTTGACCCATCAGGAATGGGAAGTTCTTCACGCGTTTGCTGCCTTGAACTTGCATACGCTCTAACAGTTGGTCGATAACTAAATCAAGCTTCTCATCAAGTTCTTTGAAGAAACCATCCAAATCCGCTTGCTCATGTGTTAAGATACCATGCTTAATGCCAAGACGGGGCAAGTTGATTGTTGTGAAAGAAAGATTGCCTCGGCCGCTGACTACATCATCGCCGCACTCATTGCCTAATACCCTTGTTCTGCAACCCATGTATGTCGCTTCTGTTTCCGGTCTGCCTTCCACGTAGTATTGCGCATTGAACGGCGCATCAAGGAAGCTGAAGTTCGGGAATAGGCGCTTCGCAGATACACGACATGCCAACTTAAACAAATCATAGTTCGGATCGCCAGGATTTAAACTGATGCCCTCTTTCACTTTGAAGATCAGGATTGGGAAAATAGGTGTTTCACCGTTACCAAGTCCGCTTTCAACACTTAGTAGAAGGTTCTCAGTCACCATACGTCCTTCTGCAGAAGTGTCCGTACCAAAGTTCACACTTGAAAATGGAACTTGAGCTCCTGCACGTGAATGCATTGTATTTAAGTTATGAATGAATGCCTCCATTGCCTGATATGTTTTGCGTTTCGTTTCTTTAGAAGCTTCTTTATACGCAAAGCGCTGAATTTTGCCTGCTAGTTTTTCATCGATGTTGAACTGTTCCATCAACAGCTGTTGTTCGGATGCTTTATATTCATCTGCCAATGACAGCTGAAGCATTGTATTGCTTACCTCTTCAACTTTTTCGATAAAGCCCTTCATATCTGTCAGCTCTTCATCTTCCAGGTCCAACATAAGCTCCAGACCTTGCTGTAAGTGACTTGCATAAGATTTGCGGAATGTCTTTTTGACACCATCAGCTAAACCGTAATCAAAGAATGGTATACTTTGACCGCCATGCTGGTCATTTTGGTTGCTTTGAATCGCGATTGCTGCAAGCGCCGCATAGCTCATGATGTCATTTGGCTCACGCAAGAAGCCGTGACCTGTTGAGAAGCCACCTTTAAACAACTTCAGTAAATCAATTTGACAGCAAGTCAGCGTACCCATATTCATAAAGTAGGGTAGGCACCCAGCGCTTTGCTATATTTCTATAGTAAGTTTCCAGGAACCCCCCGCAGAACCGTACGTACACCTCTCGATGTATACGGCTCCCCATCTATACACTTGTCATTTTATTTTCTGTCCGTCAAATACACCATTATGTATTTTTCTATGACAGTGTTTACATACCACTAGAGTTTTTCTTCTTTTTGCTATCATTACTTTTTCCCAATTTTCTTTTCCCTTTAAGTTTTTGACCTTATTAACGTGATGTACTTCATATTCATGTTCATCACCAGAAATTCCACACAATTCGCAAGAATTTGCTCTGATTCTATCTTCCAATTGTGTTCTTGTGGCATAGAAGTTAACCACTTTATTATCTAATGATTTACCTGCTTTACCCTGCTTAATACGTTTGAACCCTTTATTATAGAATTCTTGGTATTTTTCTTTACCATCTTTTCCATAATATTTTATTCCCCAATTGTCACCGATTCTGAATCTCTTCCTAATCTCGACAACTGTTGTTCTGTATTTATTAGCAAAAGTTTTGAGGCAACTATACTCTTGTGCATGATAGTACATGTTCATTACTGTACTTACGTTTTCAGCCATACAGAAGTAATTATACAATCCTCTAATTTCAGCATTAACTTGTGAAATTATTTCTAAGTCTGAGTTTTGTAGTAATTCTTTTCTATGCATCATTCTCCAACTTTTAGCATTCATATCTTTTACAAGCCCTTTTTCGCTAACCCACTTCTGTAGGCTACCTTCCGGTATTCGTAAACGAATTCTTCCATTTAACGTTTTCTTTGGGATACCGTTTTTATCTTTCTTGACTTGATTAGAATGATATATGCTTATGCTATATCCTAGGAATTTTGCTTCCTTTGTTGTGTGTGTTATCAATGTTTTCTCTTCAGATAATTCAAGTTGCAATTCTTCCGCAAGGAAATCCTTCATTTTCTTTTTAAGCGCTACGCAATCTTCTTTGCTACCATATACTGCAACTAAGAAGTCATCTGCATATCGTACATAATCTATTTTCTTATATGAAGTATCTCGATTATCCCATCTTGGGAATCTGCTTCTCTCTTTTCTGTACATTTCTTTAAGTTTTAGAGCTTCTTTTATATCGCTTCTATTTGACATAGATTTCATTTTCTTATTCAGATGAATGATTCTCTCATTCCATAATCGATATTTAGGATGAACTTTTCTACCTTTCATCCTATCACCTTTATCGAATTCTTCTTTTAGCGTTCTCTCAACGAAATTATCAAACTCATTTAAGTATATATTTGCTAATATCGGGGATATTATTCCACCTTGCGGTGTACCGCTATATGAATTATGGAATTTCCAATCCTCCAAATAACCTGCTCTTAGAAATTTCCATATAAGGCGTATAAATTTTTCATCTGTAATCCTTCTTCGTAATATCTCAATCATTTTATTATGATTAATATTATCAAAGAAGCCTTTTATATCACCTTCTATGAACCATTTAGAACCTGTAAAACTATTTTGTACTTTATTGAGAGCAGAATGACAACTTCTTTCAAGACGAAATCCATGAGAGTTATCTGAGAAATTAGGCTCGTATATAGCCTCTAATATTGTTCTACACACTTCCTGGACTAGCTTATCTGAAAACGATGGTATGCCAATTGGTCTTTTCTTATCAGAATTTTTCTTTGGGATATGAGTTCTTCTTACTGGATTCGGTTGATAGCTTTCGTCTTTTAGAGATGCTATCAACCTCTGTACCGTTTCGATACTGAATCCATCAGCAGTTTCATTATCAACACCTTTGGTACTACTACCTCTGTTTCTTGATAATTTTGCGTATGCTTTAATGTAGAATTCCTCATTGTACATATGTCTATATAATCTGTTGTATTTGTAATTCTCTTTATTGGCATGTTTTGACAAGTTGTCTATCACTATTTTAGAACTTTGCAAGAGTATTACACTCCTTTCTATTTTGTTCAAGACAGTATAAACTGTTCTCCTTCGCCATGTAATAGGCTTTCCCTATCTCGGACTACTACGAGAACTCCGTTACCATATAGGATATTCAGTGTCATCTTTCTTAGCTATTCACCTTGAAATTTATCACCCAAAGGCATTACACATAGGTCAAAGATTTCTTAACCATTCCTACTTAGGCAATCCCCAGTTAATTATTGCATATAGTTAATTTCATTGGTTTGTCGGAATGAACTTTCGTCTTTCACTATTAACTAATAGTTGTGCTCATTTTCTGTCGTATTATACTGTTCAGAATGGACTTGTCTGAAAGTACATTATCAGTTCAACTGATTTAATGAGAGTTAAGTTTCAGCGATAATTCTTAACTGTCCACGATAAAACCACTCAGACTATTCTTCAAGCAGTCTAGCTTTATTCCTCGTAACCAATACCATACCATTACGTACCGTTCTTTTTTATATCGCTTTAAGAACTTACGATTCTTGACTGACATGCTATACTCCCCTTCGTGTTTCCATTCCGGATAAGTCAGCTGGTACTTGAGCGATACGACTCGCTACTGACACTCATGAGTGTCTTACGCAATAACCCTATCTGGGCGCACGTCCATATCATGAATATGAATTTCACCCGCTTCATGTGCCTTTGTATGTTCAGGCTTTAACATATTAGTTTTGCAAAATTCCTTAGAAACCGCACTTCCGTATTGCAACATTGTCCCCATTGCTGTGTTTCCGTCGATATTGGCATTTTCACGTTTCACATCAGCTGCATCTGCATCAGAAAAAGTGATTTCCTTTATTTCTTTCATTAAACGACTTTGTGAATCGCGAACACGGCTGCGTTCAGCTCTATATAAAATGTATTGCTCGCTTGTTTTAGCATGACCCGTTTCAATCAGTACTTTAACAACCGCATCTTGAATATCCTCAACATTCGGTGTTTTCCCAAAGAAGTTTTGATTGATTTTTGTTACCACTTCATCAGCCAATTGTTCTGACATATGGTAGTCTGCTTCCGTACCTTCTCTTTTGGATACTTCTTCAGCCGCTAAATAGATTGCCCTTGTAATTCTTTCTTTATTAAAAGGAATTTTTCTTCCGTCTCGTTTGTATACTTCCTTAATCATTCCATATCCCCCATTCTCTATATATTGACATTTGATATTCATAATAATACAACATATAGTATATGTACCCAAAAAAATCCCCTTTAACTCCTGTTAAAGGGCTTGTTAATTTATATATTAACGGTATCAAATAACGATATTATCGTCAAAAGCAGTTAATGGTAATTCGGTGTTTTGTTGTAAAGAAAACTTGCCTTTGACAAGACTGATAGGGCGTAGGTAAAGGTCTAGTTGCACTTGTACTATAGACTTTAAAATTGACAAATACGTCGAATTTTCTACTTTGTCGCCAATTTATGTACTTTCTTAGAGCATAAAAAAACAAGCAGCGCCGTCTAAACTTCAGCCAGCAACTGCTTGTTTGGTTAACTTATTAAAGTCTTTCCGCTACAGGCTTTTTCCAGAAACCAACTAGTAATGCTGTTACAATTGATCCGATCAATAATGATACAACATACATAATTGGATTGCTGATTGCCCAGATTACGAAGATTCCACCGTGTGGAGCTTGAGATATACATCCGAAGAACATTGCTAATGCACCTGCAAGAGCAGAACCAATTATACAGCTAACGATTACGCGAATCGGGTCAGCTGCCGCAAATGGAATCGCACCTTCTGTAATGAAAGAAAGACCCATGATGTAGTTTGTTTTACCTGATTCTCTTTCAGCTTGAGTAAATTTATTTTTAAAGAATGTTGTTGCTAAAGCTAATCCTAGAGGCGGAACCATACCACCAATCATAGTAGCTGCTTGTGGCGCAAAGTTGTCAGAAGCAGCCATTGCAATACCGAATGCGAAGGCAGTTTTGTTGAATGGACCACCCATATCGATTGCCATCATGCCGCCTAGAACTAAACCTAATACTACTGCATTAGCGCCAGAAAGACCATTTAAGAAATTCATCAATCCGTCCATGATAAACGCGATTGGTGTGTTAATAACGAAAATCATTAATAGACCAACAACTAGAGTACCACATAATGGATATAATAGTGTCGGTTTTAAACCTTCAAGAGACTGTGGTAAATAAGAGAACAATTTCTTTAGACCTAAAATTACGTAACCTGCAAGGAAACCAGCAATTAAACCGCCTAAGAAACCTGCTCCACCATTAACTGCTAACAAACCGCCGACCATACCAGGAGCGAATGCAGGACGGTCACCGATTGCACTTGCAATGAATGCAGCCAATACCGGAACCATTAAGCCAAGAGCTGTTCCGCCACCAATTGTATTTAAAGCTTCAGCGAAAGCACCTTTTGTTTCATATCCACCGAATAAGAATGCTAATGCAACGATTAAACCGCCGCCGACAACGAATGGAAGCATGTTAGAGATACCGTTCATTAATGGTTTATAAACATACTCTTTGAATCCGCCTTCTGAGCGAGTTGACTCTTCATTACTAGAACCTTCACCTGTTGCTTGGTAAACTGGCGCATCTTGTTTTAACGCACGATCAAGAAGCTCATCAGTTTTACGGATACCTTGCGCAACAGGTACTTTAATAACATGCTTGCCTGCGAAACGGTCCATTTCAACTTGCTTATCAGCAGCAACGATGATTGCATGCGCTTTTTCGATTTCTTCTTTTGTTAACTCACCTTTGATTCCTGTAGAACCATTAGTTTCTACTTTGAAAGCAATACCGCGTTCTTTTGCACGGCCTTTAAGAGCATCCGCCGCCATGTAAGTGTGAGCAATACCAGTCGGACAAGCTGTTACAGCAAGGATTAATTTTTCATCCTCAGCAGTTTCTACTACTTGCTCTACTTCTTCCTCACCATCTTCTTCTCTTTCTTTTGCATCGATAATGCTGATAACTTCATCCGGAGTTTTAGCTCCTAATAATTTATTGCGGAAGTCAGCATCCATTAATAGCATAGATAGACGAGATAATGTTTCTAAGTGTTCGTTATTTGCTCCAGCGCTTGCTGCAATCATGAAAATCAGATGAGCTGGTTGGCCGTCTAGTGATTCATAATCAACACCCGCTTCTGATTTAGCAAATGCGATTGAAGGGATTTTAACAGCATCTGTTTTCGCGTGAGGAATCGCGATTCCTTCGCCGATACCAGTTGTGCTTTGACCTTCCCTTGTTAAAATTGCTTCCTTATATCCTTCTAAGCTGTTCAGACGTCCAGCATCATATAGCTTTTGCGTTAATTCATCGATTACTTCAACTTTTGTTGTTGCTTTTAAGTCGAGAATAACGGTATCTTTTTTCAATAAATCCGTAATTTTCATCGTTTACCACCTTTAATTATAGTTTTGTGATGACAACTTGATCCATTAATGAATCAATTTTTTCTTTAGTTGCTAAGTCTTGACTAAATGCTGTTGCACTACCAGTTGCTACTGCTGTTTGGAATGCCTTAACAAAATCTTGTTCCTTTGAGTAAGTTCCGATAAATCCTGCTACAAGTGAGTCACCAGCTCCAACAGAATTCAATACCTTCCCTTTAGGAATAGTAGCTGTATAAACTTCACCATTTGTGAAAAGAAGCGCTCCGTCGCCAGCCATAGAAACGATGACGTTTTGTGCGCCCATTTCTACAACTTTTTTACCGTATGGAATAACTTCTTCAACTGTTGTGATTTTCGTTCCAAATAACTCGCTTAATTCGTGGTGATTTGGTTTTACTAAGAATGGTTTATCTTGTAATACTTCTGCAAGGATTTTCCCTCCTGCATCCACTACTACTTTTACTCCGCGTGCGCTGAATTTTTGTGTCAGCTCAGAGTAGAATGTGTTCGGTAATGATGGAGGAATGCTTCCTGCTAGAACAAGAATATCTCCTTCTTGCAATGCTTCAAGTTTGTTGTTCAGCTCTTCGATGTTTTCTGCAGTTAATGCAGGACCTTGACCATTTAACTCTGTTTCTTCACCTGTTTTAAGCTTAATATTGATGCGAGAGTCATCTTGCACTTTTACGAAGTCTGTTTGAACGCCTTCATTTTCTAGCGTATCTTGAATGAATCCGCCAGTGAAGCCTCCTACAAACCCTAAAGCTTTAGATGGCACATCAATTGTATTTAAAACTCGAGAAACGTTAATACCCTTTCCACCTGGGAACTTGCTTTCGCGATCAATTCGGTTCAGATGATCAAGCTGGAAATGATCAACTTCAACGATATAATCAATAGATGGATTAAGCGTTACTGTATATATCACGGTGTCACAACCTTCACTTTTGTTTTTTCTTTATATTGTTTCAGAAGCAGTTCATCTTTATTATTCGTAATAATCGTTGCTTCATGTATATCAGCTACCTTCGAGAAGAAGGTTTCACCAAATTTAGTATGATCAGCTAGTACAAATGCTTCTTCAGCCAATTCCATTGCGATACTCTTCAAGATGCTCTCTTCCGGATCAGGAGTTGTATATCCCAATTCCAAATCGACACCGTTCATGCCAATAAAAGATTTATTAAAACGATATTTCTTCAAGCTTTCCTGTGCTGCTGAGCCCACGATTGCTTTTGTATTCGCTTTAATTTTCCCCCCTAATAAATAGGTTGGCACATCTGCATTCGTCAGCGCTTCGATATGCATCAACCCGTTTGTTACCACAATGATTTTCTTCTCAACTAAAAAAGGCAGCATATGCTCAACAGTCGTACCTGCATCAAGATAAATGCAGTCACCATCGTGAATTGTATCAACCGCAACCTTTGCAATCGCTTTCTTTTCAACCAAACTTTTATCGGTCTTATCCTTCATAGTAGGTTCATCAATTTTCGAGAGCGGAAGTTTTGCCCCGCCATGAACCCTCCGTAATAAGCCGTTTTCTTCCAGCAAAGCTAAATCTCTTCTGATTGTTGATTCAGAAGAATTCGTTTGTTGAACAATCATTTTTAAACTGACAACTCCATGCTTCGCTAACAACTCCATAATGATTCGATGACGCTCTGTCGTTAACAACTCAACACTTCCCTTGTAGTTGATAAAAATAGTATAAATGAACAAACAGTCACTTTCAATCATTTTCAGTCAAAAACAATCATAAATAGTCTTCCACTTTTACCTTTTTTTGTTCTTTTTTTCACAAATCATACACAAATTAATCACATTTTGAATTTTCATTAACGAAACCTACCAAAAACGCTCATACATCAAACTGCAAATTCGGCAAAACACAAAAAACCGCTCACACTCGGTAAGCGGTTTTCTTCTATTTATATTATACATGAGAGACAATTAGTTCCATTTCACCATTTAGTGTAAACTGTCCGAACTGACTCGGTAATAAGAAATGTGAGCCCTTCTCTAATGTATACTCCTTATTCTTATGGACCAGCACTCCATTGCCATCAATGACACTGCATAATAAAAACGGATATTCTTGTTCAAATTCTGCTTGGCCATTGACCTCCCATTTATCAACGGTGAAGAAGTCATTTTCCACAAAATGCGTTATATTGACACCCCCATGCTTTGTTGTGTCGAATACAAGCTGTTCCTCCTGAAATGGAACAGTGATCACATCCTTTGACTTATCTAAATGTAATTCGCGCAAATTGCCCTCAGCATCTTTTCGGTCATAATCGTATAAACGGTACGTTGTATCGGAGTTTTGCTGCGTTTCTAATACTAGTGTTCCTTTGCAAAGCGCATGTACTGTCCCGCTTGGCACATAAAAGAAATCGCCCTTCTTGATCGGTACAGTTCGAAGTAACTTGTCCCATTCTCCTTCATCAATCATGCTTTGCAATTCCTCTTTCGTCTGAGCATGATGACCGTATATAAGCTCTGCCCCTTCTTCACAATCTATAATGTACCAGCATTCTGTTTTGCCAAGTTCACCATTTTCATTCGCCTTTGCATAATTATCATTCGGATGTACCTGAACAGACAAATCAGCATTTGCATCCAATATTTTTGTTAATAGAGGGAAAGTGTCACCTTCTAAACCGCCGAATAACTCTCGATGGCTACCCCATAAATCCGCCAGCGTTTGCCCTTGATACCGGCCGTTTTTTACAACGCTCGGTCCGTTCGGATGAGCAGAAAACGCCCAGCATTCCCCTGTTTGAGTGGAAGGAAGTTTATAACCAAAGCTTTCAAGCTTCGTACCTCCCCAAATTCTCTCTTTAAAGACAGGTTCAAAAAATATTGGTTCCATTATGATCTCTCCTATTTCTAAAATGTAATAGAAGCCCTCCCGCTGCATGTTGCAGTAGTTGGACCTCCTTTTCAATTAATTCTGTACTGCCTTAAATATACAAAAATACAAACTCCTTGTTTATGGTAATTTTTGTGTGTTAATTCTTATAGTTCTCTTCTCTTCAATTTGCTTTCTCTATCCTACCCTGATTTTTGTAGTTTTATTGAGCGACAAACCATTTTTATTCAAGTCTTACTAATACGTACTTATAGAACAAAAAAAGACCAGCTTCATCAGCTGATCTTCATCTTGCCCGGCAACGTCCTACTCTCACAGGGGGAGACCCCCAACTACCATCGGCGCGCGAGCTTAACTTCCGTATTCGACTCCCGGCGAACGATAAGCGGCGAATCTCTTCGTCCATTTCACTCGTTCCGTCCTCACGTACACCGTACGCTCCGGGCGTCACTCCCTCATTTCCTCGACCTTCTTGCTTCTCCTTCACCGGGTTTGGGCAGTTTTAATTTTGTATTCAGTCCTAAGAGGTTAGCTTCTTAACTCTGAACCTTCGGTTCAGTTATTTTATGACACAAAAAAAGACCAGCTTCATCAGCTGATCTTCATCTTGCCCGGCAACGTCCTACTCTCACAGGGGGAGACCCCCAACTACCATCGGCGCTGAAGAGCTTAACTTCCGTGTTCGGAATGGGAACGGGTGTGGCCTCTTCGCCATCATTACCAGACAATATTTTTTTAAAAAGGTTTATTCCTTCAAAACTAGATAACAGAAGGTAAGTAATTTGCTTAAAAACACGTTGTATTGTCCAGCTACGGCTCCTAGTTTCTCGGTCGTTTCGGTTTGCCACTCAAATCCAAAACCGGGATTTTTCGTGTCAACCCTCCAACTCCTAACGAAACTGAACAGTCGCCTTCGCTTTTCTATTTGGTTAAGTCCTCGTTCGATTAGTATTGGTCAACTCCATGCGTCGCCGCACTTCCATCTCCAACCTATCAACCTGATCATCTTTCAGG